>CAWEFP010000044.1:0-13505 GCA_963808295.1 uncultured Actinomycetes bacterium
TTGGGCTGGCTGCTGCTCTTCATCCCGGGTAGCCTGCCGGAATCTCACCGGCCGGCCAACCCGGCGACGAGCTGACCACCAAGGCTGACCACAACGAGACCCGACACGAGCCGATCCCAGCGGATGCACGCAAGGGCTCAGCCTCAGCTCAGCGACGGCGCCCCACAGTCCGGGCGTATTTTGCACATAGGAGGTCGCGGGCGAAGCACGCAATCCCCAACCGGCGCAATGTCAATCGCTGCTTTACAGTCGGCCGACGATCGGTTTGGCGAGGTCACCCAGTCACGCTGGCCGCATTTTGGCCGCACAACGACGCTCAACGTCGCCGCTTACTGCGCATCAATAAGCAATGTTTCAGCAGATCGGCAGCCAAATGGGCAGGTAGCGGATACGCTTGTACTCTCTACGGATTTGACGGTCGGCACAACGACCGTCCACTGGACTGAACAGCTTGTCCTTGAACGTCTGAATGACCGTGCGGATCTGACCTCGGCGACGACGGCCCGGTCCAGTTGCTTAGCCGAGTACTCGACCGGCTCATAGACGGCGTTCCCACCGGACCTTTCTTGTCTGGCGGTCACGGTATCCGGCGAACTCCCGGCCTCGATGGTGGACCCGGCCTGGGTGATCGCGGTCTCGATCTTGTAGACGGTGAAGTCGACGTTGACGCCGTCGGTGACCGCCATATCGTGGGAGTACTCCATCACGAGGTTCTGGCGGAAGAACCCGAAGGTCTGCTTCGTCGGGGTGGCCGTCAGCCCGATTAGGTGGGCGTCGAAGTACTCCAGGACCTGGCGCCACAGTCCGTAGATGGAGCGGTGGCACTCGTCGATGATGATTACGTCGAACGTGTCGGGCGGCAGGGCCGGGTTATAACTGACCTCGACCGGCTCGGCAATCGGCAGTTCGTAGACCGAGTGCTCGTCGGTCTCCTGATCCAGCTCAATCTCCCCCTTGAGGATGGAGAAGATGCGCTGGACGGTGGAGATGCACACCCGTGACGTCGTGTCGATGGTGTTCGAGGTCAGGTGCTGCACGTTGTATTCGGCGGGGAACTTCCGCTGGGTCTCCTGGATCGTGAACTTGTCGAACTCAAGCTTGGCCTGCTTGCCCAGGTTGGACCGGTCGACCAGGAACAGGATCCGCTTGGCGTCCGCATGCTTGATCAGCCGGTAGCACGAGGTCGCGGCCGTGAACGTCTTCCCGGAGCCGGTCGCCATCTGGATCAATGACCGTGGGCGGTCCTCGGCCAGGGACTGTTCTAGGTTGCGGATCGCCTGGGCCTGCTTGCCCCACAACCCGCGCTCATCTAGGCGGCAGGCCTCAGCCGGGCGCGGAAAGTCGGCAGGTCCGCGTTCTCGGTGATCTGCCGCAACCAGTCGGTCAGCGTCTCGGGCCGGTGGAAGGCGAACACGCGGCGGCTGCGGGCCTCCGGGTCATACCCGTTGGTGAACCGGGTCTCGGCTCCGGTGGACTCGTAGATGAAGGCAGGGGTAAACCGGGGGGTTCATCCAGTCCGGGAGCCCCTCCACATACTTGCCGGACTGCCGCTCCACCTCGACCAGCGGCGTCCCCTCCGGCTTGGCCTCGATCACCCCGGCGGGCTGGCCGTTCAGGAAGAGCAGGTAGTCCACGCGCCCGTGCGGCTTCTCCAGGGTGAACTCCCGCACTGCCACCCGGGCCCGGCACCGAGGTTCAGCGCCCCTGGCTCTGGACCTTCCACCCGGCGGCGGCAAGCTGCTTGTCGATCTCAATACGCGCCCTCGCCTCGCGAGCCAGGTAGTCGTCCCCATCTGAATCGTGCGACGACCAAGGGAGAATACTGGCAGGTTTCGGCCCGCACGTGCACGTCTTGACGGGCCGTGGCATATCGTGACCGAGCCGCAGCGTCCGGCGGCCCGTATCTGATCAGCGCTCAGGTGAGCTTCGAGATATCCACCGGGCCGGACACCTCACCCCTGGTGGCTGCCTCGTGGAGTAGCCGCATACGCCGCGCACCGAAGCGCCCACTTCATCCGTAAGCGCAGCAAGAGACTTCCGGATGAAGTGGGCGCCCGCTGATGCGCACCCGTTGCGGTAGCTGACATAAATGCCCATGCTAAGCCACCGGATACGTACATCTTTGTCATTACTCGACGGTCACGTCAGGGAATGGCGAATGCACGTTTGCGGACCGGACCGTCAGCTGGGCATACTCGGCGAACACCGCGCCAGGATGGCCTCCAGGCCGCTCAGCAGCTGCTCAGAGGCGTTCCGGGCCGTTCTCCCTTAGCCCGGGTACCCCGGCGCCGTGGCAAAGCGCACAAGCAAGGCGGGTCTGGGACGCCGTGAAGCTGGTACACCCGGTGGCGGTCAGGCGGGGCTTGGGGCGCCCCGTGAGGGAAGTACAGCCCCGGGCACGACTTGCCACTCCGGAGAATGATTGATCAAGGCGGGCAGGGCGGTGGGGCAGAGACGGCTCTCGCCATTACGGAGCCGGAATGCTTCGCTATAAATCTCCAGCCAGCCGAGCCCTGTTTCGGCGCCTTCCCGGTCCGCGTAGCAGGTTACTTCCCAGTCGCGCAGGAATTTCGCGCGCCCGGCTGTATCGAGAGATGCCCAATGATCGGCCACCTTGATGCCACTCTCGCCTCCCGCCATCGCGGGCTTATCGGGTTCATGAGGCTGCGGCGTAGTTCTGCGATCTGTGCCTCTGTAGCTGTGAGCGACCTTGCCATATCCTCATCGCCAGGCTCATCCGCCAGTAGCTCCCGGCGGCGTTCGGCTGCCCGCTCCAGCCGGGCGATATCGGCAGCGTGGTCGTCTCCGTGAAGATGTACTTTTCGAGGAGGACACGCTCGCCCACTTCGTTCAGGACCAGTGCCTCTATCAGCGGCTCTACTCTGTCGATGCGGATGTTCAGGCCGCAGGACTTGCAGGTGTAGTAGGCGAGTGTGCCTGGCCCGAGTGCCGCCGGGAGCCGTACATGAGTACAGCCGTGTCATGGGTTAAATGGCCTAGGGGAGCACGACCGGCAGAACAGACGCGGTAAAGCATGTGCCGTGACTGTGCCTGTCCCCGGGCGCGGGAACCGGCCTTGATGGCATCCTGCAGCAGATCCCAGGTCGCCTGGTCGATCAGTGGCTCATCCGTGAACATGATGGGCTGGCCATCCTTGCCGCGCCTGGTGGCGACTATCTGCCCTTTCTTGTAGCCGGGCGTTCCCTTGACGCCCACCTCGCCTTTCATCACGACGACGTGACCGAGCAGCATTGGTGAGGTAAGGATTTTGTTAACGGTCGTAGCATTCCAGATGCCCCTGTACGGCGCGCCCTTGCGCGACATGCCGTGACGGGGAGAGGGGATACCGCCCTGTTCAGCTCAGCGGCTATTGCCGCGAACCCTTTCCCGGCAATCCGCTGCTGGACCATCCATTTAGCCGTTGCGGCGTCCTCCTCGTCCTGGACGCGCCGCCAGCCTGTTGTGGTGCTCTGGTACGGGGCATTTGCGCTCGGCCATGACATTCGCAGCGGGGTGAATATCCGAAAGCCAGGCTTCCCGCCAAGCCACCGGCCAACATTGCTCCGTCGCTCGGCTGCCTTACGGCACCGCCCGGCTATCCTCTCGCGTTCGCGCTGGGCGGCAAGAATGCGGTCTTCCAGCATTTGCCGGCCACGGTCGGTGCTGGTGTCGGTGCCGTCGCTGACATCAATGATGATCTTCCCCAGAGCCGCCATGTCACGGGCGAACTGAAGATAGTCCAGCATGTCCCGGCTCAGCCGGTCCATCTCGTCAGCGAGGAAACCGTCAATGCCCGGGAGCTTGTCCGGGGCGAGGTACGGACCCAGCCCCGGCCGCTCGCGGATCGGTACGGCGCCCGATACGTCCATGTCGACGTCCACGAAGATCACGTGGTCTTCGTTGTCCTCGGCATACTCAGTGATCCTGGCTCGCTGGCCGGCCGGGTTCACGGACGAGTCCTTGAAGCGGGAGAGCCTAAGCGGTGCCAGCAGCGTTCGGTTCATGTACAAAATTCTACCACTCCGACCAGTCCGAGTGGGTGTGGCAATCGCCGCGCAGGGCCGCCCGCAGGCCCGCCCGCACCGGAGGAAGCGCCGAGGCGAGCAGGCTGGACAGGTACGCGGGCTGCTGGCCGCTGGCCGCCTGCTCGATGACTTCGGCGGTGGTCGCGCCGATCCCCGCCAGCGCGCGCAGCGTGCCCTGGTCGATCCGCTGTTGGAGCTGTCCAGCCGGCAGCTCGCCGACTACCTGCGCCGCCCGGCGGAACGCCCGGACGCGGTAGGCCGGCGCGCTGGCCCGTTCGAGCTCGAACGCTATCTGCCGCAATGCCTGTGCCGGGTCCACCTGTCCTGTCTTACCCGAACCACCGGTATGCGCGTGCTCTGCGTCGCGACCTGCGCCAGACTAAGGATCATGCGGCGAGCAGAGGGCACCTTCAACCTGGACCGATTCGACGACGAGGCACCGCTGCGACGACCGGGTCGCGGTGCGGGCCAGATCATCATCGGCCCGGACGGAGGGCACTCCTACATCCTCGATTACGAGCTCTGAAGCCGGCCCCGCTGCCGCCGACGTGAAGGCCACCCGGATGACGGATAGCGCTCCGGACACCTTGCTGGCCACGGTCACGGCCGAAGCGGGGATGACCGGCACCCAGGTTGTGCGCGGTACCGGCAAATCGATGCTCGTCGCGGGGGAGATGGCCGGCGAGCCCGTCATCGCCAAGATCCTCCTCACCGCCGACCCGTTCTGGGTGGCGAAGTGGCGGCACGAGATTGACATCTACCGCTCCTTCGCCCGGGAACACCCCCCGGTCCGGATACCGCAGCTGAAATGGACGAACGGCCAGACCGCGCTGATCCTCGAATGGGTCGGGGACCGGCCGGCCGACGAAGGCCGTTATCTTTCCGGCCCCCTCGATGCGGGCGACATCGCGGCTGTCGTCGTGGCGGCGCAGGCGATCAGCACCTGGCAGCCGGCGGTGCCCGGGTCACCGGCCCGGCGCGTGATGGTCGACTACGAGAAGCGGATCGAGCGCTATCACCGCCGCGGCTTCTTTACCGAGGCCGACCGGGAGGCGCTCACGCGGCTGCTGGCCCGGTGCGGTGACCGGCGCGAGTTCGGCCACGGCGACCTTCTTCCCGCCAACATCCTGCTCGGCGCCGGCCACGCGTGCACGGTGGTGGACTGGGAGTTCGGCGGGCAATACCTGCCCGGTTACGACCTGGCGACGCTGTACGTGCTGCTCGGCGACGCCGCCCCCGCGATACGGCCGCGGATCGAGGCGGCGGTGACGTTGGCCGGGACGGACGCGGCGTTCTGCGTCAACCTCGCGTGCATTCTGGTGCGGGAACTGCGGATTCACCAGGAACTGAACGACACCGACATCGCGCGGGACCGGCTGCCGGGCCTGAGCCGAGGCGTGGGCCCAGGGCCGCCGCCGGCTGTACGCCTGCGCCGGTTAGCGCGGCGGCTCCTCAGATCCCAGAATTAACCACGAGCACATCTTTACCAACACCCGCGGCGGCACCCCGCGCCGTCGCCCGGGCCGTCCCGGTCCATGCCCGTTTGTCCACTGCTCATCCGCGTGCCGCGCGGTGGCCCGGGTAGCCGCGCGGGCAGGCCGTGGCGACCTTCCTGCCAGGAAATTCCGGCTCAGGGGTCGGCCACGGGTAACGGCCAGGTCGCAGTCACGTGTCGGCCTTCGTGCTGCCGCCCGGCACGCGGTACCGTGGCCGACGGCGCACATCTGGCCCTACCGTCTGAGCGAACATGTGGGAAAGCGTTCGGGTTGCCGCTTCCCCCGGGCTTGCCTCGCAGCCGTCCCGGTCGGCCCATCCCGATCGCCCCGAACCGCCGTCACCGGCCGCACGCGGCCACGCGAGGGATCTTCATAACGGGCACCGAACGGAGTCGGAATCGTGTCTCACGCACGCGGGCACCGGGGCGGAACGATCCTGGCAGCGTTGTCCATCCTCGCGCTCGGCGTCACCGCCTGCTCCAGCGCCCGGCCCCCGGCGGCCTCATCGGCGCAGCCCCAGCCGGGGACCCCGGGCAACCCGGTGGTGGCGCGGACGCATGCCCCGTCCTCGGCGACCGTCGTGCTCGCGGGCTCGATCAGCCGACCAGCTCGCGGCCGGCGTCGCGCGGCAGTTGTTCCTGTCCGCCCCGGTCGTCGTGGTCAGCGCGGACGATCCGGTCGCGGTGAACGCCGCCGCGGGCGACGCGCGTCAGGTGAATGCGCCGCTGCTGCTGACCGCGCCGGCGCCGGCCGCTGTCCCGCCCGGCGTGATCACCCCGGCTCTGCGTACCGAGATCAAGGATCTTCACCCGCGCGACGTCCTCGCCGTGGGGCTGCCCGCGGGCGTGCTGGCCGCCCGGCTGCCCGGGATTCACGTGGTCGCGGGGACCGGCGCGCTGCCGGTGACGACGCTGCCGCCGCCGCTCAGCCACGTCGCCGTCCTCGTTCCGCCCGGGGATTCCGCCGCCATGACGGCGGTGACCGAGACCGCGCAGGTCGCCGGGGCCACCGTGGTGCCGGTGCACGGTGACGACCCGCGCGCCGACCCCACCGCGATCGCCGCGCTGTCGGTGGCGAAGCCCGCCCAGGTCGTCGCGGCCGGGGCCGGTTTCGGGCCGGCCAGCGTCCTCGCCTACCGGGTGGCGGTCGCGGCGACCGGCGTGCAGCTGCCGGGCGGCGGCCAGATCGTTTTCCCCGGCCGCCGGCTGGTCGCCCTGTACGGCCACCCGGGGGCTCCCGCGCTCGGCGCGCTCGGCCAGCAGGACCTTCCGGCCAGCCTCGCCCGGGCGAGGCAGCTGGCCGCGTCCTACCGGGCGCTGAGCAGTGTCCCCGTCATCCCGGCCTTCGAGATCATCGCCACGGTGGCGCTGGGATTTCCCGGCCCGGACGGTATGTACTCGGGGGTGTCCAGCGTGGCGTCCCTTCGCCCGTGGGTGCAGCGGGCGACCTCGGCCGGTTTCTACGTTGTCCTGGACCTGCAGCCGGGGCGGGCCAATCTGCTCGACCAGGCCAAGATGTATGAGCCGTTGCTGGCCATGCCCGACGTGGGGCTGGCCCTCGACGCGGAATGGAAACTGCAGCCGGGCCAGCTGCCGCTGCAGCAGATCGGCAGCGTCAGCATCAAAGAGGTCAACAGCGTGGTGAGCTGGCTGGCGGGTCTGACCGCCGAGCTCCGCCTGCCGCAGAAGCTCCTGGTCCTGCACCAGTTCCGGCTGTCGATGATTCAGCAGGAGCAGGACCTGAACACCGACAACGATGACCTGGCGATCGTGGTCCACATGGACGGGCAGGGCACGCAGGGCGTGAAGCAGGACACCTGGAACGCGATCACCGCGGCCGCCCCGCACGGGGTGTTTTTCGGCTGGAAGAACTTCTTCACCAAGGATGATCCGATGCTGAGCCCGCAGGGCACGATGGCCAAGACCCCGGCGCCGGTGATGATCTCCTACCAGTGACCGGCCCGCCCGCCGGAACCCGCGCCCGTCCCGGCCGCGCCGGGCTGAGCCCCACCGGCTCCCACGCCGCCCGCCCGGATCCGGCCGCTGCCGTCCGGAGAACCTGCGCGGTTTAATCCTTTCCGGGAAAACCCCAGGCCGTCGCCCCTTTCCCGGCAGGCTCCGGGTGCTTCTTTTGCCGTTAACCCGTTGAAAGCTTCCCTGTCTGGGCATTCAAAGGAGAGCATGGCGGTAAGGCGCGGGCAGCGTGGCCCGTGACCCATGCGGATTAGGAGGGCCGACATGCCGGATCCGAGCGTCCTCGGAATTGTGCTCGCCGGGGGCGCAGGCACGCGCCTCAGCCCGCTGACGGCCGACCGCGCCAAGCCGGCGGTCCCGTTCGGCGGGCTCTACCGGTTGATCGACTTTGCGCTCTCGAATCTGGTCAACGGCGGCATCCGGAAGATCTGTGTGCTCACCCAGTACAAGAGCCACAGCCTCGACCGGCACATCTCCACCACGTGGCGGATGAGCGCGCTGCTCGGCAACTACGTCACCCCGGTGCCCGCCCAGCAGCGGCTCGGCCCGCAGTGGTACACGGGCTCGGCGGACGCCATCTACCAGTCGATGAACCTGATCAACGATGAGCAGCCGGACCACGTCATCGTCTTCGGCGCGGATCACGTGTACCGGATGGATCCGTCGCAGATGATCGAGCAGCACGTCGCGCACGGGGCCGGGGTGACCGTGGCCTCCATTCCGGTGCCGCGCGAGGAAGCAACCGAGTTCGGCGTGGTGGGCGTGGGCAAGGACGGCCGGACGGTCGAGGCGTTCCTGGAGAAGCCCGCCGACCCGCCGGGCATCCCGGGCAGCCCGCACCTGGCGTACGCGTCCATGGGCAACTACGTGTTCGACACCAACGTGCTCGTCGACGCGCTGCGCAAGGACGCGGCCGATGACTCCAGCCGCCACGACATGGGCGGCAACATCGTTCCCATGCTGGTCCGGGACGGATCGGCGCAGGCGTACGACTTCCTGGGCAACAAGATCCCGGGCGCCCCGGCGACGACGTCCCGTACTGGCGCGACGTCGGCACGCTGGACTCCTACTTCGACGCGCACATGGACCTGTGCGCGATCCAGCCGCTGTTCAACCTGTACAACGACCGCTGGCCGATCCTGACCTACGTGCCCTCGCTGCCCCCGGCCAAGTTCGTGCACGAATCCGGCGACCGGGTCGGCCGCGCGGTCAACAGCCTGGTCAGCAACGGCGTGGTCGTGTCCGGCGGGCTGGTGCGCGAATCCGTGCTGTCGCCGGGCGTGCGGATCAACAGCTGGGCCTCGGTCGAGCGCTCGGTCATCATGCACAACACGAAGATCGGCCGGCACGCCGTGGTCCGGAACGCGATCGTCGACAAGAACGTGGAGGTTCCCGAGGGCGTCATGGTGGGCGTGGACAAGGAGCACGACCGGGCCCGTGGCTTCGTCGTGTCGTCCGGGGGCGTGACGGTGGTCGGCAAGGGGCAGGCGGTGACCTCGTGACGACGGCCGGGCCGGACCCGGATCCGGTCATCGCGCAGGTCACCGGGCGGGTCCCGGCCAGGGCCGCCGAACGCCGGCTCCGGGTGGCGCTGCTCACCCGCGAGTACCCGCCCCAGGTGTACGGCGGCGCGGGCGTGCACGTGACGTACCTGGCCCGCGAGCTGGCCGGCCTGGTGGATCTCACCGTGCACTGCCAGGGCAAGGACCGCCCGGAGGCCGTGGCGCACCGGCCGTGGGATCTGCTCGCCGGCACGAACCAGGCCCTGCAGACGATCTCGGCCGACCTGGCCATGACCGCCGGCGCCGAGGGTGCCGACCTCGTGCACTCCCACACCTGGTACGCCAACCTGGGTGGTCATCTGGCGTCGCTGCTGTACGGCATCCCGCACGTGGTGACCATGCACTCGCTGGAGCCGCTGCGGCCGTGGAAGGCCGAGCAGCTGGGCGGGGGGTACGCGCTGTCGTCCTGGTGCGAGCGGGTGTCCGCGACCGCCGCGTCCGCCGTGATCGCCGTGTCCGACGGCATGCGCGCGGACGTTCTCGCCGCGTACCCCGATATTGACCCCGGACGGGTCCGGGTGATCCATAACGGCATCGACACGAGTGAGTACGCACCTGATCCCTCGGTGGACGTCGTCGAACGGCATGGGATCGACCCGGGCCGGCCCTATGTGATCTTCGTGGGCCGGATCACCCGGCAGAAGGGCGTCCCGGTGCTGCTGCGCGCGGCGGCGCGGCTGGACCCGGCCGCCCAGCTGGTGCTGTGCGCCGGCCAGGCCGACACCCCGGAGCTGCTCCGGGAGGTGATCGCCCTGGTCGACGGGCTGCGCGCGGACCGGTCCGGGGTGGTGTGGATTCCGGAGATGCTGCCCAAGCATGACGTCATCCAGTTGCTGACGCACGCCACGGTGTTCGCCTGCCCGTCGCTGTACGAGCCGCTGGGGATCGTCAACCTGGAGGCGATGGCGTGCGGCACCGCCGTGGTCGGCTCGCGCGTCGGCGGCATTCCCGAGGTCGTCGCGGAGGGCATCACCGGGCTGCTGGTGCCGCCCGGCGACCCGGCAGCGCTGGCCGATGCGCTGAACACGCTGGTGCGTGACACCGGCCTGGCCGAGGCGATGGGCCGCGCGGGCCGGGACCGGGTGGTCGCCGAATTCGGCTGGCGTGTGGTGGCCGAGCAGACCGCCGCGCTCTACTCCGAGCTGGTGTCCGCCCAGCGGCTGACGGCCGTCCGCGCCCCGGGAGAACACGGCGCGGTAGGTGGCTCCCCGCGTCGTCACCGTCAGCTCACGCGCCCCAGTCTCTTCTACCGTCGGTGGCATGGACAACGATGGGGCGGGACCACCGTACGGGCAGGAGAGCCGATGAAAACCGAGGTGCTGAGCCGTCAGGCCCTCAACCGCGCCCTGCTGGAGCGCCAGCGGCTGCTGCGCCGCGCCCCCGGGGGCCCTGGGGACGTGATCGGGATGATCGAGCACCTGGTCGGCATGCAGGCCCAGGCGCCGTTCCCGCCCTACTTCGGCCTGCTGGCCCGGCTCGACGGGTTCCGCGCGGCGGACCTGGCCGGGCTGCTGCTGAGCCGGGACGTGATCCGGATCGCGCTGATGCGCGGGACCATCCACCTCGTCTCCGCCCGGCGACGGCCTGACGCTGCGCCCGCTGCTCCAGCCCGTCCTCGACCGGGCCCTGGCCGCCACCTTCGGCCGTCAGCTCACCGGGGCGGACCTGCCCGCGGTCGCGGTCGCCGGGCGCGCCCTGGCCGAGGCGCAGCCGCGCACGTTCGCGGAGCTGGGCGGGCTGCTGGCGCGGGACGTGGCCGGACCATCCCGCGGCCGCCCTGCGCAGGCGGTCCGGGCGCTGGTCCCGCTCGTCCAGGTGCCGCCGCGCGCCGTGTGAGGCAGGCGGGGCGGGCCCGGCACCCCCGGGGAGACGTGGCTGGGGCGCCCGCTGGACGGGGGCGCCTCCCTGGCCGTCCTGGTGCAGCGGTACCTGGCCGCGTTCGGCCCGGCCACGGTGGCCGACGTGCAGGCCTGGTCGGGGCTGACCCGGCTGCGCGAGGTCATCGAGCCGATGCGTCCCGGCCTGCGGACGTTCCGTGACCCGGACGGCCGCGAACTGTTCGACCTGCCCGGGGCGCCACGGCCGGATCCGGACACGCCCGCGCCGGCCCGGCTGGTCCCCGAGTACGACAACCTGATCCTCGCCCACGACGACCGCACCCGCGTCATGAGTGAGGAGAACCGCAAGCGGCTGTTCAGCCTGCTGAACATCTTTCCCGGGACCGTCCTGGTGGGCGGGTTCGTCCGGGGCATGTGGCGGATGAGCCGGTCCCGCGACGCCGCGACCCGAAACGAGGCGACCCGACGACTACTGACCGTCGAGCTGTTCGACAACCGGGTCCCGGCGCGCGACCGCGACGAGATCACCGCCGAGGCCACCGGGGTGCTGGCCTTCGCCGCGCCGCAGGCTGGCTCCCGCGAGGTCCGTTTCGCGCCGGTCGGCGCTACGGCCGCGGGTTGATCGCCACGATGGCCTCGGTCGTGTACACCAGGAACGTCAGCGACTCCTGGAAGTACAGCTCGACCGATTCCGCGTCGTGCGACAGGTAACCGATCGACAGGTCCTGGCCGAGGCTCAGCGTAAAGTCACCGCCGCGGGCGGACAGCAGGAACGCCCCGTCGATGGCCGGCGCCCACAGGATGTCACCGTCGAACAGCCGCTCGATCTGGTGCCGGATCGGGTACCCGTAGTTGGACGTCACGCTGATCGCGTCGTAGGCGTCCGTGCTCAGCGCGAGCGAGTACGGGCCGCCGACCCCGGCCAGCCGCAGTGCGGTCAGGGCGTCGATGATCACGTCGGGATAGTCGTGGGCGTCGGCCGGGAGGGCCAGCGCCGGGTTCGTCGTCGCCGCCCGGATCCCGGTGATGCCGGCCGCCGCATACCCCTCGAACACCGCGCGGTCCTCGGCATAGGCGATCTTCTTGGCGGCATCCTTCAGCGGCTGCCAGTCCGAGTCCTGCGCGCCCCGCTCAACGTCGTCGATGTCGGTCCGGCTCAGCGTGAACGGCACCCGCAGCCGTACCAGCGGCTGGACCTGGCGCAGGTGGGCGCTGACCCCCTCGGCGGGGGGCTCGACGCTGCCCAGGTGCCCGGTGTTGACCGCCGCCCGGGTGGTGCCGCCGGGTCCCTCGACGTCGGCGATCCGGCGGCCGGCCACGTAGCTGCTGAACGTGCGCCGGGCCTCCTCCTCGATGCTGGCCCACGCGGGATCGGAAACCGGCGCCAGCTCGCGATGCAGGTTGTTCATTGCGGGGTACTCCTCTTCAGGCCGCCGATTCCGAGTGAGCCACTGGTCGGGGACGATGGGCCGGGCCCGGGGGGCTCCGGTGAGCCCGGCGGGTCCGGCGGATCGGGCAGGTCGTCGAGAAAGCCGGCCGGCGGGACGAAGAACAGGGTTCCGGTCACCGCGGTGGAGAAATCCAGGATCCGGTCGTAGTTCCCTGGCGGCTTGCCGATGAACATGTTCTCCAGCATCTGCTCGGTCACGCTGGGGCTGGCGGCGTACCCGATGTAGTAGGTGCCGAATTCCCCGCGCCCGGCCGACCCGAACGGCATGTTGGCGCGCACGATCTGCCGCTCCGTGCCATCCGGCTCGGTGATGGTGTTGAGCGCGACGTGCGAGTTCGACGGCTTGACGTCATCGGGAAGCTCGATGTCGGCCAGCTTGGTGCGGCCGATGACCAGCTCCTGCTCCTCGACGGTCAGCGCGTCCCAGGTGTCCATGTCGTGCAGGTACTTCTGCACGATGACGTAGCTGCCGCCGGCGAAACCCGGGTCGTCGGCGCCGATCAGCGCCGCCGCCTCACCGGCCCGTCCGCCCGGGCTCTCGGTCCCGTCCACGAAGCCCAGCAGGTCCCGCTCGTCGAAGTACCGGAAGCCGTGCACCTCGTCCTGTACGGTAACGGCCCCGGCGAGCCGGTTCATGACCTGGGTGGCGAATTCGAAACAGAGGTCCATCTGGCTCGCGCGCAGGTGGAACAGCAGGTCGCCCGGGGTGGCGATGGCCTGGTGCCGGGCGCCGTGCAGCTCGCGGAACGGATGCAGCTCGGCGGGGCGCGGCCCGCCGAACAGGCGGTCCCAGGCCGCGGACCCGATCCCGGCCACGCACGCCAGGTCCGCCTCCGGGAGGCGGAAGCCGACCGATCGCTGCAGGGCGGGCACGTCGGCGAGCAGATCCCTGGCGGCCGCCTCCCCGCCCGGGTTGACGGTCAGCACGAGGAAAATGGCCGCGGTCCGCAGCGGCGTAACGACCGGCTGCGGCTCAGGCGACGGCTGCGGCGGTGCTGTCATCGCGTCCCGGCTTCCTTCCTGCGAGGGTCCGTTCCGCTTCCTTTTCCGGTATGAGGCAAGCTTGCCACAGGGGTCACAGTCGGTCCGGCCGGCCCGGCCTCAGGGGGACGAGCGCGAGGTGGCGGGGGATGCGGTGGCCCCGGGTGAGGGGAGCCCGGG
>CAWEFP010000045.1:0-83755 GCA_963808295.1 uncultured Actinomycetes bacterium
GGCGGGCGGTCATCGCCCCTACCGCCGCGGCACACCGCGCTTTGACCGGCGGCAGTCGCCATCGAACGTCCTGGTCCGCCGCGACGGGCGTCTGCGCCGATGGGTGATCGGCCAGCGGGCCTGTCCACCGAGCTGGTATTCCGGATCGCCCGGGCCCCATCGCCCGGCTCCCAGAAGAAGGAGTTACTGACATGGAATGCATCACGTGGTTCGCGCCGATTCTGTCCGGCAAACTGGACGCCTGGAAGGCATTTGACGCGGAGATGGATGGGCCCCGCCGCGCCGAGCACGAGGCGTCCCGGCGCCGGATGGGGGTCACCCGGGAAGTCGCAAGCCTCATGCAGGTTCCGCAAGGCGACTTCGTGTGCCTCTTCCACGAGGCCGAAGATCTCGCTAAAGCATTCAGTGTCCTCGCCACCTCCGACGATCCCTACGATGAGTGGTTCCGTGCCAACCTCATCGAGCTGCATGGCCTCACACCGCAGATGCTTCAGGGCCCGCCCCCTGCCGCGCTGTACTTCGACTACCGGGCCGCAGGCAGCTGACCTAAAGCTGTCGGCCCAGTCCCATTGACGGGCAATGGCTGTGCCGCAACTGCACCGCCAAGTCCCGGTCCCAGCCCTGCTCCGGCTGCGGGACCGTCCGTGAGGCCGCCACTCGCGACGAGCACGGCCAGCCGTTGTGCCCGTCTTTTGCCAGATCACCGATCCGGTCGAACCAGGAAACGGCGCGGCCCCGCTGCGTTGGACAATGGGCTGGCGATCGAGGTCGAACCCGGCCGTTCCGAAGAGACGGAGATGGTTCAAACTCACCCATCCGCTGTAAGAGATCTCACGTCAGTTCGGCGAGCAGGTGACGTGTCAGCGCCAGGCGCCGTCAGCCTTCACCGCGTCGCGGTAGCTGCCCTCGGTGACGCGGCGAGGTATTTCCTGCCACTCGCGGATGACCCGGCGCCTGCCGTCCGGGCTCTTCGGCCAGTTGTCCCTGGTCGCAAGAAGCACAGGCGTAGACCGGCTCCCATGAGATCGCATAGAACAACTCCGCTTCCGGCAGCAGGGTGCGCAGCGCCTGGACCGCCCGGCGGTGATACCACTTGCTTACGGCGGTCAGCCGCAGGCCCTGGGCGAGGGCCTCGCGGAGGAAGGGTAGCGACAGCTCCACGTTCTTCCAGGTGTTCGCGGACTGGTCCTCGACCCGGATCGAGCTGGCCGGGACTCCCTGGCTAGAGAGCAGATCGCGGAACATCGGGCCTTCGACGACACCATTGTGCCGGTTGATTCCCCCGGTGGTGATGATCAGGGGCGCCAGGCCGCGGCGGTATCGGCTGGCGACGATGGACGCTGGTCGCGCCTGGTTGGTACCGAAGATGATGTGAGCGCTCGGCTCGTCCGGCGGGGGCGCCTCGATGTCCACGTAGGACGTGATCGCCGCTATCTGGTCGGGGGTGAGGTCGTCGTCGCTCATCAGGGCAATCCTCGCGTGATACCCGGCCTCGGCCCTGGCTCGTCCAGGCGCGCGATGGTGTCGGTGTAGTGGGCGCGGTAGCCGACGGCATGCGTGGTCTCCGGGAAGCGGGCCGCCAGCGAATGATCAAGCTTCCCGGCCAGCACGATCGTGGGCCAGGCTGGCCGAGCGCAGTCCAGGGCGGCGCTGCCGGCCGCTGCCGCGGCGTCGGCCTGGCCGAGCCCGGCCTGTGCGAGGGCGAGGATCAGCAGCGTCCGGGCGTACTTGGCTGGCTGATCGCCTGGGCCGCCCTGATACACGGTTTCGATGACACGTCTGGTCGCCTCGGCGGCATCCCCGTACCTGCTGACCAGCAGCAAAGATGTGGCGGTGTAGGGAGGGTCCTCGGCGAGGGGGATGGAGAAGGCGCGGGCCGCGGCGGCCTCAGGAGCAAGCGTTGCGATGGCTGCGGCTGCTCTGTGCCTGGCTTCCGCCACGCACCGGCGTCCCCGAGCAAGGCCCGGCTGCGCATTTCCTGGGCTGCGAGCTTGGCGTGGACCACGGTTCCTGGCTGGGTGGCGTGCTGCCCGTACCCGGCGAGCTTGGCCGAGCGGTGCGCCTGCCCCTGGTAGTACCCGATCAGGGCCCTGGTCAGGGTCGACCAGCCCGCCAGTTCCGGGTGCCCGACGTCCTGGCCCCGACGCTCGGTATCAGAGCACCAGACGTGGGCTGCGGCGTGGTCACCCATATCGGTGGCCGACATCGCGAGCAGGGCGGATAGCCAGCCGGCTGCCACAACCAGGTCGGAGTCCCGGCTGCTGCCCGTATCGCCGAGCAGCGTGTTCGCGAATGACCGGACGCTCAGCAGCTCGTCGTAGACAGCCGCTGAGGTGGTGACCGAGATGACATGTGAGTAGTGGGGTATCAGCTCGAACAGGCTGTCGGCGGCAATGCCGGAGCCGGCAGGCCCGGCCGATGCCGCAGTCTGAAGCGCTTCGGCCACCCTCGACGGTGATCCGCGTGGCAATGACCTCGCAGCCCTGGCCGCCAGCGCCGCAGCCTGCTCATGAGCGGCGGCTCTGACTTCCCCGCCCGCACCCAGGACGTCATCCGGCGCGCACCAAGGTACGGGGTCACAGGCTTATGACCGCTGAGCACCTTGGACAGGTAGCTCGGGTCGTAGCTGGCCGCGCGGGCGAGCCCCCGAAGCGAGAGACCGCGTGCCTGCATGTACCGCCGTACTACGCCGGCGAAGTCCGCCATTCGCGTGCGCCAATCGCGCGGGGGTGTGGACCGTGGACCTGTGGGCCATGCCCGAGGGCCACAGGTCACCACTTCTCACCCTATGCCCGGCCGGGGTTGGCTGTCCGTATTCGCAAGTACACGCGGGGACAGCAATGACCGGAGTAATGCTGCATGACCTCCAGCGGCGCTGGGGCCAGGCCTACCTGATCACTGGCGCGGCGGAACACTGGATCGCCCACCGCCGGGACAACGGCCGGATGATCATCGCCAGCAGCCCGGGCGAGCTGAGCGATCTGATCGCCGAGGACAATGGCGCGCAGCCCGTCGCAGACCAGGCAGCGCCGGGTGTGCCGTCGTGACGCGCCAAGCCGCTCCGCCCGTGCACATCCAGGCCGCCGCGCTGCGCGAAGCGTTCCCGCAGTATGTGGTCAACGTGTGCCCCGCCGGAACGAGCGGCCCCGGTTCGAGGCCGTCAGCCGTGATGGCCGCAACCCGTACTGCCTTATCTCCACCGACGCTAGGAGATCTGGCGAGAGCTGCGGGATCACTGAGCCCCCGGCCACGTCATCAGCACCCTGGGACATGACACGGCCGACTGAGACGTGCAGGTGCGCCGTCTCCTCCGCGGCCCGTTGGTGGCGCGGCGCACTGGAGATCGCGATGAGACCGGCTTACCTGCTGCCCGCCCCGCCGCCGCGCCAGCAACCCGCAGAGGTGCTGGACGCCTTGGCCCGTCAGCTCCACCAGCGCGGTATACGCAGCCTGATCAGGCGGTGCTGCGACCGCATCGGCGTGCTGTCGCTGCCTGCGGTCACCGTCTGGACCAACGGGCGCGTGCTGTGGTGGCGATCTGCTGATGGTCGAGACCACCTGGCCGGCCGCCAGGAGAGCGAACATCTCGGTCCGGTAGAAACGGAAATAGATCCGTGAGGATCCTCATTATTGCAGTCATCAACGTGAGGCCCCTCAATGTGAAGGGCCAGCGTCAGTGCATGTCAGAGGCAGCGATGAGCACGCCTGAGCAGGTGGGTGAACGGGGGCATAGCTAGCCATGTCAGCTGTCACACCGGTCGCCGACGGCCAGCATTCCGCGAAAAACGACCATCGCTGGCTCATCCTGGTCATCGTGGCCGTCGCCCAGCTCATGGTGGTGCTGGACGCCACCGTCGTGAACATCGCCCTGCCGTCGGCTCAGCATGCCCTGGGCTTCCCGAACAGCGACCGGCAGTGGGTGGTGACCGCCTACGCGCTGGCGTTCGGCAGCCTGCTGCTGCCGGCGGCCGGCTGGGCGACATGTTCAGCCGCAAGCGGGTCTTCATCACCGGCCTGGTCGGGTTCGCCGTCTCCTCGGCGCTCGGCGGCGCCGCCTGTCGTTCGGCATGCTCGTGGCCGCCCGGACGCTGCAGGGCGCCTTCGGCGCGATCCTCGCGCCTGCCGCCCTGGGCACCCTGGTCAGCACGTTCCGCGACCCGCGCGAGCGCGGCCGGGCGTTCGGCGTCTTCGGGTCGGTGGCGGGCGGCGGCGGCGCCGTGGGCCTCATCCTCGGCGGCGTCCTCACGCAGTACTTCTCCTGGCGCTGGACCCTGTACGTCAACCTGTCTTCGCCGCCATCGCAGTCGCCGGCGCGCTGGTCTACATGCAGAGCAACCGGCCGGACAGCCGTCCGCGGATGGACTGGGCGGGAACCGTACTCGCCTCGGCCGGGCTGTTCCTCATCGTCTTCGGGTTCTCGCACGCCGAGCTCGCCGGCTGGACCGCCGCCCTGACCATCGGCTCGCTCGTCGCCGGGGTGATCCTGCTCGCGGCGTTCGCGTTCGCTGAGAGCCGGGTCAGTCACCCCCTGCTGCCGCTGCGGGTGGTCCTGGACCGGGCCAGGGGCGGCTCCTATATCTCGGTCGGGCTGACCGGGATCGCGGTCTTCGGCGTTTTCCTGTTCCTCACGTACTACCTCCAGCTGATCAAGGGCTACAGCCCGGTGACCAGCGGGCTGGCCTTCCTGCCGATGATCGCGTGCATCCTGCTCGCCTCGAACACCTCCAGCATCGTGCTGCTGCCGCGGGTCGGGCCGCGGACGCTCATCGTGACCGGCATGCTGCTCGGTGGCGGCTCGATGGCCTACCTGACCCAGCTCACCGTGACCTCCAGCTACGCCGTGAACATCGCGCCGGCCCTGCGTGGCCATGGGCCTGGGCTTCGGCATGATCTTCTCGCCTGCCATCAACACCGCCACCGCGGGAGTCGCGCGCGCGACTCAGGCGTGGCCTCGGCCCTGGTCAACACCATGCAGCAGGTGGGCGGCTCGATCGGGACCGCAGCCCTGAGCACGGTGGCGCTCACGGCGACGGCTACCTACCTGGCCGCGCACCACGCCGGACGGCTGGCCCCGGCCACGGCCGCGGTGCACGGCTACAGCGTGGCGTTCACGGTGTCCGCGGCACTGTTCGGCGTCGGCGCAGTGGTGGCGGCCCTGCTGCTGCCGTCCCGGCGCCGGCTGGAGGAGCTGCGGAACTCGGCGCAGGCCGCTGGTGCCGCCCCGGCGACCAGCCCCGCGCTGACGGACAGCCGGTCCACCGACGGTGCGATCCGGGCCGCCGACCCGCTCTGATCACCGAGGCCCGAGGGCTGAAGACGAGGTACCTGCTACGGGGCCGCCAACTCGTTGCGGTGGAGGACAGATGGAAGACGATGTGACGTAGGCGCGGCAGGACCCTCGCCCGGCGATCCGGCAGGGGAACCCAGGGATTTGGGGGGCAGCGGTGTCGAGCCGGGCTGAGAGTGTCACCGTCAATGCCGCCGGCCTGGTGCAGGGCATCGCCCTGGTCACCTTCCCCGCCGCCAGCACGATCTTCACCGCGCGCAGCTCCTACGACCTGTCCAGCAGCCAGTACGGGGCGATGTTCATACCGCAGGTGATCGCGGCGATCGTCGCCTCGCTGCTCGGCGCCGGCCTGCTCTGGCCCAGCCTGGCCGGGCGCCTCAGCGAGAAGACCATTTTCCTGGCCGGCCTGCTGGCCGACCTGGCCGCGATGGTCCTGCTGACCGCGAGCTGGTTCGTCGTGCACCAGCACGCGGCGGCCTATGCGCTGCTGCTGGCCGCCACCGCGTGCCTGGGAACTGGCTTCGGGCTCACCGTGCCGTCGCTCAACACCCTGACGGCCGCGTTCCATCCGGCGGCGGTCGACAAGTCCGTGCTGGTCCTGAACGCACTGCTCGGGCTGGGCACGGCCCTGGCGCCGGTGTTTGTCGCGGTGTTCACAGGCTTCGGGTTCTGGACGGGGCTGCCGGTGCTCGCGGCCTGCCTGCTCGCTGGCCTGATCGCCGTCAGCCTGCGGCTGCCCCTCAATCCAGGGCCAACGCAGCATGCGGAATCGCCTCAGCCGCAGACCGCCGGGCGTCCTGGCGCGGGCGTTGATCAGCCGGGCGCGGGACGGCCGGGCGCGCGGAGCCTGATTCCGGCTGGGTTCTGGGTTTTCGGGGCGTTCGCTGTCCTCTACGGGTTCTGCGAGACGATGAACGGCAACTGGTCGCAGCTCGACATCACGTCGCTGGGGGTCAGATCGGCGACCGCCTCGCTCGCGCTGACCGGATTCTGGGCGGTGGTGACCGCGGGCCGGGTGCTGGTCGCCGCGATCCAGCGCTGGCTGCCCAGCCGGGTCGCCTATCACAGCCTGCCGTTCCTGCTCGCCGGCGCCTTTGTGCTGATCGCCGTCCTGCCCCGGAACGCGCCCGTGGCGGCGGTGGCCGCGTTCTGCCTGGCCGGGCTGGGCTGCTCGGCGCTGCTGCCGCTCACGATCAGCCTGGGGCAGCAGAAACTCGCCGGCCACCAGGTGGTCGTAGCCGGCGGGGTCATCGCCTGCTACCAGGTCGGCTACGGCATCGCCGCGTTTGGCGTGGGCCCGCTGACCAGCGTGGGCGTCCGGCTGCCGGCCATCTTCGCGGCCAGCGCCGCCGTGGCGGCCGTCATGGGCGGGCTGTCCCTGGTGGCCGCGCACCGTCAGCCCTCACCCGCCTCGGTACACCCCCGGCCCGCACGCCCGCGGCCACGGCTCAGCCCGGCCGCCGGGCCGGGGAAGGCACCGGCCTGAGGGCGCCATCGCATCGGCTCCAGCGCACCTCATGGGGCTCCCATTTCCTGAACGCATCGCATCTGGCCCGTTCAGCAAACGGCTCAGCCCGCCGGGTCGTACCACGTATCGCCGGCGGGGCCGGTCGCGGGCCAGATGATCTCCGGCGCTATGACCGTGCGGCGGGGGAAAGGACGGTGATGAAGTCCCGGGTCCAGCCGGTGAGGTACTGGGTGGCCGGGCGAACCTGGCCGGGCACCGTGGCGGTGAGCGGGGCGCCCGGGGTGCGGGCCGTGTCGAGCTGCACCCATTCGGGGTTGATATCGAGTTCCATCGCGCTTTGTGCCCCACTCCGGGACAGGGCGCTGGCCAGGTCGGCGGGGATCGTGGACATGCTCGCGGCGTAGAGAAGGTCACCGGCGCTGTCCTGGCCGAGGGCGCTGCGGGCGACGTATTCGGCGTGAGCCAGGGTTCCGCCCCACCGCCGCCATATGGCCGCCTGCGCGGTCGGCCGGCCGTTGACGACGAGCGGCCACAGGTTCTGCCGGGCGCTGTAGACCGCCTCGCCCGGCACGGGCAGGCCAGCGCCCCAGACCCCGACACGGGCACGCCCGGAACGGTCGATCACCACCGTGCCCAGGCCGGTCCGGAGCCCCCGGATGACGTGCCCTTCCT
This sequence comes from uncultured Actinomycetes bacterium, assembly GCA_963808295.1. Lineage (GTDB taxonomy): Bacteria > Actinomycetota > Actinomycetes > Streptosporangiales > Streptosporangiaceae > Bog-532. The sequence continues at coordinate 7,428 of CAWEFP010000045.1, forward strand.
GCTCGTAACCGCCGGAATGCGAGCTCAGCAGGAAACCGCCGTTGAAGGCGGCCAGCAGACGCTGACGTTCGGTCCCGGTGATGAGCGGGCCGACGTGCAGCAGGCCCGCGTATCGAGGGCCGGGATCCCGGCTGCCGTTGTGCAGGACATACTGCACAGGACCGTGGAAGACCGCCACGGTCACCATCGATCCATCCGCGGTCCGCACATGGGAGACAGCCACGAGCGGAGGCACGGCCGAAGCGGCGGCACCCGGACCGGACCGGGCAGGGGAACTGCTCTGGGCAGCCGAAGCGGGCGCCGGGCCGGCCTGGCCGGGCGCAGATGTGCGCGCCGGAGAGGACCCGCATGCCGCGGTCATGCCGATGCCGGTCAATGCGGCCGCTATCCCCATCGCGCGTCCCACATGCTTGTTTCTCAGCACGGACCCAAGAATGCGGCACGACCGTGAAACGATCGTGACGAGGCAACGGTCAGAGGTCGTTTGGCCGGCCTTGGACCCGACCAGCTCGACGAATGCCTCCGAGCCATGACGTCGCCGGGGTTGGCGGTGTAGCCGCGGGGCAGCTATTTGCTGTGCCACTCGCCGCCATGACGCCTGGCGAACCCGCGCTGCTTGCGCGGCGGATCAGTGAACTGGCGGTACATGTTCTCGGCAGTCCGGTCAGTCCGGCGTGTGAGGAACCGCGTTTCCAAGCCGACCAGGCTCGCGAATCCCCAGATCGCCAGGAGCACTGCGGCGGCAAAGATCAGGTATTCCCACCACGGCATGGGGATCACCCCTATCCCATCTGGGCTATGAAAGCTCTATGCCCGGCCGGGCCGGATGAAACATGCCAGGCCGGGCCGTCAGATTCGGCAACTCAGCCGCCCTCGATGAGCGGCGGGACGCAGCCGACCGGCAGACCCCAGATGTTCTCATCCTCATACGCCCACACCCGCCGGGCGCGCTCTTGCTCCGGCTGGCCCCAGCCGCCCCCGGCCATCGGCATCCCGCCCAGGCCATTACGCCCCGGCGACTCGCCAGATCCGGGTGTGCCCGGCCCGTCCGCGACCGCCGCGGACGAACCGGCCTCGGCCGCCGGGACGGCGCTGACGGCGGCTCCCGCCCCGGGCACGTTCAGGCCGGGCACTTCCGGCAGCGGGGTCGCCCCGCCGGACAGGCCACCGTCCAGGCCGCGCGCCTTCCCCAGGGGGGACAGGCCACTGGCCGGGCTGCCCACCTCGCCCAGCGGGGTCAGGCCAACGGCCGGGCCGCGCACTTCTCCCAGCGGGCTCAGGCCGCCGGCCGGCGCACCGCCCAGGCCGGGGACGTCCGGCAGGGCTCCGCTGTCGGCCGGGGCGCCGGGCAGCATCCCGGCCGCCGCGGGATCCCCGGTCCCGCCGTCGGCAGCACGGCCGCTGCGGCCGCCGCCAGTAGCACCGGAACCGGACAGTCCCGGCACGATCGGCACCGGCGACAACGAAGAGGCCGCGCCGGCGCCCAGATTCCCGGTCCCGGACGCGGCAGACGCCGAAGAGGCCGCGGACACGGGCACCGGCGCCGCACCGGGCGTGCCGCCCGGGACCGGCGTGGCGCTCTGCAGGCTGCTCACGGCCGGGACGGGTCGCGGTCCCGGCGCCGGCGACGTTCCCGCCCGCGCCGCCGCCGGCCGGGCCGCCCGCACCGCCCGCACCGGGCGCGGATCCGGTCCCGGCGGCGCCCGGCGCGGACCCGGTTACCCCGGTACCGGAGGCGGAGGCCGTCCCGCCGGCGCCCGGCCCGGAGCCGTTACCGCCCGCGCCGCCTACCGGACCGTTGCTCCCGGTGGCCCGGCGGCCGTTCACCGCGGCGCCGGTGCCTGCGCCGCCCGTGCCCGGGCCACACCGTGCCGTTCCCGGTCTGCGGGCCGCCCCCGGCTACCGCCGGACGGTTGGCCACGCCGCCGATCTGGTCGGGCAGGTAGGAGTTGGCCGTGACCAGGTAGCTGCTCAGGGCGCTGAGGTACTTCTGGGCCTGGGCCTGGGCCGCGGCGGCACCGCTGCCGCTGAGGATGGCGTCGAGCCCGCCCGCGGCGGTGCCGGCCACGGCGCCGATCGGCCCGGCCACGACCGCGCCGGCCATGCCCCCGATGACCGCGTCGGTGGCCAGCGCGGACCCGGTGGTCGGGGTCTGGAGCTGCTGGAACTTCGGCAGCACCTGGGTCCCGAGCCAGGTCAGCGCCGAACCGGTCTGCGCCGCCTGCGCCGCCAGCGCCGAGGTCTGGTCGTGCAGTTGCTGAAACCTGGCCATCGCCGTCTGCGCCGCGGTCCCGGTCCAGTTCTGCGCCAGCGTCTGCGCGTGCCGGGCCAGGCTGGCCGCCATGGTGTCGAGCTCCTGGCCCAGGTTCGTGTGCGCGGCCCCGGCCTCGGCCACCGCCCCGGGATCCAGGCCGTGCAGGATGTTCATGATCTGTGCCGTGGTCATCCCGGCCCCGTCGGACGGCTGCACGTTGTTCGTCTTGACCGGGGTGACCGGGCTCGCGGTCGTTTCCGTCATCTTGCTTCCGTTCCTAACCGCCGAGGGCGGTGGCGACGCCGTGCACTGCCTGCGTGCTGTCCGATTCGGCCACGTCGTAGGTGGCGGCCGAATCGGACAGGTTGCCCGCCGCGGCCTGCTGCCCGTCCCCCGCCTGCACGCTGGCGTTCAGGCAGCCGCTGTGGGCGTTGGCCGCGTTGCCGCTGAACGCGTCGGCGGTCGGCCATCCCCGCAGGGAGCTGACGCCGGCGCCGGCCCGCCCGCACCCGGCTGACCGCTGCGTCCAGCGCCGCGAGCTCGGATCGCATCGTGGCCGCGACGCTGCGGAGCACGTCGCGGTTGACCGTGACCTGACCGCCGCCACCCGGCTGCGGCGCCGTCCACGGCTGGGCCGCGGTCACAGTGGCCGGCTTACCCGGGATCTGCGGGACCGGCTCCGCCGTCCCGGCCGGATCACCGGCCGCCGCCGCGAACCTGTTCCCCGCCGCAGTGAAATTCCCGGTCGCCGCGTCTGACAGGCCGGCCAGGACGTTCTCCAGGCCCTGGAGTGCGTCACCGCTCACGATCAGCCGCTCCACAGCGCGGTGTTGCGCGACTCTGCGTTCATGTAGTTGGAGTTCGCCGTGCCGATCACGGCGCCCAGCTGGCTCAGGACCTGCGCCATGTTCGCCATCGCCGCGTTCCACTGCGCCTGGGCCTGGTAGTAGGCCTGCTGCGCCGCGCCGTCCCACCGCGACAGGGAAGACCGCAGCTGGGACTCCAGCGACGACACCTCGGACTGCAGCGAGGAGTAGGTCCGCTGGAAGTCGGCCTCGCCCTGCTCCAGGGTGCCGAACACCGCCATCGTGTATTCGCTCATCTGCGTCCCCTTATCCGTTCAGCAGGCCGGCGACCCGGGTCACCTGACTGGTGTTGGTCTCTTCCGTGGTCTGGTAGGTGCCGTGCGTGGAGACCAGCTTTTCCTGGATCGACTGCAGCGCGGTGAGCACCTTCGCGAAGTCGGCCGTGAACGCCTCGTACGTGTTCGAGAACGCGGTCGCAGCCTGTCCCTGCCAGCCGCCCCGCAGCTGGCTCGCGTAGCCGTTCATGCTCGACTGCAGCCCCTGGATCACCGAGACCGCCTGCTCGACCTGGCTGGACGCCGTCGCCATGGCCGCCCTGTCAACGGCGGATTCGCCCGCTGCCATCCGGGCCACCTCACTTCCCGCGCCGGCCCATTCCGTTCCTGATATCAGCCGGAATTGATCTTCCGTGCCACGCCGGATCGGCGCCCGTGCGAGGCGGCCGGCTCATACTCCCCGCTACCCGACAGGAACGGGGACACCCGGACACCGGTTCATTCCGGAACGAACTTGATCCATCGGGTAATGCCCTGTGGCCTGTGAGGTGAAGAGAAGTTACCGAGTCCCGTGTGGCGACCTGGCCGTGACGTCGGCCCGGCTTCCGGCCCGGTACAGCCGGGATCATGCGGAGAGCGGTCACCATGTCCCGTTCGGGACAAAAATCCCGCGTGAACCGGGCCGGTTCCGCGGCCGTGATCCCCGATATGGACCGGACGGACGGCGAAAGGTGACGCAGTGACGGACGGGTTCTCGGTCGACCGCGCCGCGCTGAACGAGACGGCGCAGGGGATCAACAACACGATCGGGGCGCTGAAGGGCCTCGGCTTCGACGAGACCGCCGAGGTGGGGCGCGGCTTTTCGGGGCTGTCCCTGTCGGGCCTGCAGGCGGGGGACGGGGGTCTGGCGCAGGCGTTCGGTAATTTCTGCGATCGCTGGTCGTGGGGCGTGCGGACGCTGGTCCAGGACGGGAACCAGTTCGCCGCGCGGCTGGGGATCTCGGCGGGGGTCTATTCCGACACCGAGAAGTACCTGGTCGGCGTGGCCAAGAACGTGACCGATGCGCTGGCCGGGGACCCGCACATGACCGACGCGCAGGCGGCCCAGGCGTCGTGGTCGCAGGATGCGGCCGAGGTCACCGGGGCGCAGACCCAGGGCGGCACCATGACCTGGGCGCAGGCCGGCAGCGCGGCGGCCCAGCAGTGGAAGGCCGTGGGGCGCGCCGCGGCCGACGGGCCGATGGGCATCAACCAGGCCCTGGCCAACCTGACCGGGAACGGGGCCCAGCTCAACCAGGAAGAACGTCAGCTTTTCGGGCCGCCGCCGCAAAGTGGCAGCTCAGGCGCGGCAGGGTGAGCCGCGATGGGGAATCCGTTCGAGACGCTCTGGAACGACGCCAAGCACGTCACGGGCACGGCCCTCAGCGACGGGGCCCATGTGCTCGGCGACGGCCTGAACGCGGTCGGGCTGCACGGCGCGGCCCAGACCGTGGACACCCTCGGCACGGAGGCCGGCTTCAAGCTAGGCGCCGACGTGCCGGAACTCCAGCTCGGCCAGACCGCGGACCCAGCCGAGCTGGTGCACGGGGACCCCGCGGCGATCCGCTCGTCCGTCTCCCGGCTGCGCACGTTCTCGTCCGCCTTCGGCGAGACGGCCAACGGCCTCAGCGGGCTGGACACCGCGCACTGGACGGGTTCGGCGGCCGACGCATTCCGCGCGAAGTTCGCCCCGCACCCGGCGAAATGGCAGGACGCGTCGTCGGCGACCGGGACCGCGTCCGGGGCGCTGGAGTCGTACGCGGGGGCGGTGGAATGGGCGCAGGGCCAGGCCGCCCGCGCCATCGACGTGTACGCGCAGGGACAGCAGGCCACCACGCAGGCCCAGGCGGCCTATAACCAGCAGGTCGCCGCGTACAACAGCGCGGCGCAGGCCTACAACGCGCAGCTGGCCGGCGGGCAGAGCCCCGGCACGCCGCCGGCCGAGCCCGGGCCGTTCACCGACCCCGGCGAGCCGATGCGGCAGCAGGCTCAGCAGATCCTCACCGAGGCCCGAGCAGCCCGGGACACCGCGGCGGCGTCCGCGACCGCCGCGATCAGGCCGGCCACCGACCTGGCGCCGGCCGAGCCGTCCTTCCTGTCTCAGCTGGGCACCAATTTCTCGGACGTGCTGCAGGTGAGCGCCCTGGAGTCGGTTTCCTTCGTGGGCGGGGCGGTGGACGGGGTCGCCGACATCGCCAAGTTCGCCCGGTCCATCGACCCGCTGGACGGGTGGAACGAGCAGCACCCGGCCGAATACGCCGCCGGGCTGTCCGGCACCGCCGCGGGGCTGGCCAATGACGCGATCAACCCGCAGGACCTGGTGAAGGGCCTGGTGGGCACCGGGTGGGGAAGCGACCCGGCGCAGGCTCTCGGCCGCCTCGTCCCGAACGTCGCGCTGGCCGTCGGCACGGACGGGGCCGGTACCGCCGCGGACGCGGGCAGCATCGCCGAGCGTGCGGCGCTGGGGTCCAGCGAGGACGCCGCCGCCGCGGGCCTGGACGGCGCGGCCAGCGATCCCGCCGCCGCGGCCCGGCCGCCGGGCGACATACCGACCGCGGGCAACCCGGTCGACGTCGCCACCGGCGACGTGATCCTCGCGCAGACGGACGTCACGCTGCCCGGGCTGCTGCCGCTCGTGGCCGAGCGGATGCACCGGTCCTCGTGGCGGGCCGGGCGGTGGTTCGGCCGCTCGTGGGCGTCGACCTTCGACCAGCGGCTGCGGATCGGGAGCCGCCGGGTCATTGGGGTGTTCGCCGACGGGCGGGTCCTGATCTGGCCGCGGCCCGGCGTTGACGGAGACAGCGTTGACGGAGACAGCGGGGCCGGGGCAGCGTTGACGGAGACAGCGGGGCCGGGGACAGCGGGGCCGGGGACAGCCGCGCGGACGCGCCGGTGCTGCCGGTGACCGGGGCACCGTGGCCGCTGCGGCGGCAGCCGGACGGCGCCTGGACGGTGACCGATCCGCAGCGCGGCCTGGTGTGGCGGTTCGAGCGGCGGCCGGGCTACTTCTTCGCCGGCGGCCAGGGCGAGCTGCCGCTGGTGGCGGTGAGCGACCGGGCCGGGCACGAGATCACCTTCGGCTACGACCCGGCCGGCACGCCGACCTGGGTGAGGCATTCGGGCGGATATCACGTCCGGGTGACCGTGGCCGACGGCCACGTGACCAGCCTGGCCCTGAGCGGGGGCGGCGCAGACGGGCGGGACGGCCGGGACGGCACAGACGGCCGGGACGGCGCAGACGGCCGGGACGGCGCAGACGGCCGGGACGGCGGGGATACACCGCTGGTCAGCTACGCCTACGACGAGGACGGCAACCTGGCCGGCGTCATCAACTCCTCCGGCGAGCCGCTGCGCTTCAGCTACGACGAGGCGGGCCGGCTGACGGGATGGCAGGACCGCAACGGCCACTTCTACGGGTACGCCTACGACGATCAGGGCCGCTGCGTGCGCGGCGACGGCTCCGGCCGGGCCCTGTCCGGCACGTACCGCTATCACCCGGATGCCCGTGTCACCATGTGGACCGACGTCTCCGGTGCGGTCACCACCTACCGGCTCAGCGGCTGCGCCCGGGTCGCCGCGATCACCGACCCGCTGGGCCACGTGACCGGCTGGCAGCACGACGAGCGCGGGGGGGTCACCGCCTGCACCGACCCGCTGGGCCGGGTCACCCGGTACGGGTACGACACGCAGGGCAACCTCAGCACCGTCACCCGCGCGGACGGCAGCCAGGCGCGCGCCGAGTACGACGAGCGGGGCCTGCCCGTGCGCCTGGCCGATCCCGCCGGGCACACCTGGCGGCAGGAATACGACTCGCGCGGCAACCGCACCCGGGTCACCGCGCCGGACGGCACCGTCACCAGGTTCAGCTACGACGACCGCGGGCACCTGGCCAGCGTCACCGACCCGGCCGGCGGCGTGACCCTGGTCGCGTGCGACCGGGCCGGCCTGCCGGTGGAGGTGACCGGCCCGGACGGGGCCAGCACCCGCTGCGAGCGGGATCCGCTCGGCCGGGTCACGCGGATCATCGGGCCGGACGGCGGGATCACCGGCCTGACCTGGACGCCGGAGGGGCGGCTGTCCTCCCGCACGTTCCCCGACGGCACATCGGAGTTCTGGAGCTACGACGGGGAAGGCAACCTGACCCGGCACCTCAGCCCGGCCGCCGGGCTGACCCGGTACGAATACGGGCCCTTCGACCAGCTCATGGCGCTGACCCGGCCGGACGGCGTGCGCAGCGAACTCGGCTACGACCACGCGCTGCGCCTGACCAGCGTCGTGCACGGCGGGCTCACCTGGCGCTACGACTACGACCTGGCGGGCCGACTGGCCGCGGAAACCGACTACAACGGCGCCACCACCCGGTACGGCTACGACCCGGCCGGGCAGCTCACCAGCCAGCTGAACGCGTGCGGTCAGCAGATCACGTTCGATTATGACCAGCTCGGGAACATAACCGAACGATCCGCCGACGGGACGGCCACGACATTCGGCTATGACGTGGCCGGGCGCCTGGTCTACGCCCGCAATCCGGACGCCGAGATCTGGCTCGGCCGCGACGAGCTCGGCCGGGTCACCGCCGAGACCTGCAACGGCCGGACGGTCACCTCGGAATACGACACGGCCGGGCGACGGCGCCGCCGGGTCACCCCCTTCGGGGCCGTCACGCAGTGGGACTACGACCAGGCCGGGCAGCCGGTCCTGCTGACCGCGGGCGGTCACCAGATCCGGTTCGGTTACGACGCGGCCGGGCGCGAGACCCGCCGTGAGCTGCCCGGCGGCCTCGTCCTCGACCAGGACTGGGACCGGCGGGGCCGGCTCACCGTGCAGGCCCTGACCGCCGGGCCCCGGGGCGGGCACCGCCGGGGCCGCAGGGTCCCCGGGTCTCCCCGGCCTCCCCGAGGGCCCGGCGGCCGGCGGCCGGCTGCTGCAGCGCCGCGCCTACTCCTACAGCGGGAACGGCCTCGTCGCGGGCATCGACGATCTGCTGGCCGGCGCACGCAGGTTCGGCCTGGACCAGACGGGCCGGGTCACCACAGTCACCGGGCCCGGCTGGCACGAAAGCTACGCCTACGACCCGGCCGGGAACGTGTCCGCGGCCACCTGGCCTGCATTGCCCGGTCCCGCCGGGGCCCTGCCCGGCCATGGCCCGCAGGGCCCGCGGCAGGTCACCGGAACGCTGATCACCCGGGCCGGGAACGTCCGCTACCGCCACGACCGCCAGGGCCGTGTCATCCAGCGGCAGGTCGTCCGGATCTCCCGCACGCCCGACACCTGGCACTACCACTGGGATGCCGACAACCGGCTGGCCGCCGTCACCACCCCGGACCACACCACCTGGCGGTACCGCTACGACCCGTTCGGGCGCCGCATCGCCAAGCAGCGGCTCACCCCCGACGGGGATATCGCCGAGCAGACCGACTTCACCTGGGACGGCGCCGTCCTGGCCGAGCAGGCCGCGACGACCGCCCAGCCGGGCCGGCACGAGGTCGTCACCTGGGACTACCGGCCCGGCAGCTTCACCCCGCTCACCCAGGCCGAGCACACGTCCCCGGGCGAGCTGAGCGAAGCCCCGCAGGAGCAGATCGATCAGCGGTTCTACTCGATCATCGCCGACCTCATCGGTACCCCGGCCGAGCTGGCCGCCCCCGACGGGACCCTGGCCGGCTACCAGCAGCACACCCTGTGGGGCGCCACCGTGTGGCACCCGGGCGGGGCCCAGACCCCGCTCCGGTTCCCCGGCCAGTACGCCGACCCGGAAACCGGCCTGCACTACAACCAGCACCGCTACTACGACCCGGTCGCCGGCAGCTACCTGACCCCCGACCCGCTCGGCCTGGCCCCGTCGCCCAACCCGCACGCCTACGTGACCAACCCGCAGGTACTGACCGACCCCCTGGGGCTTGCGCCGTACAGAGCCCGGAGAAGTTGCAGTAGATACGAATCCCGTCATAGACGCACTCGGCGATCCGGGACTGTCCGCTAAAGTCGACAACGCTCTGGCTGGCCGGAGCCCGGTTCTGTCGCCTCAGGCGCTATCTGAGATAACGAGCTTCCCTGCCAGTGACGTGGCGACATTGGCTTGCCGCGCGAGCTGGCCGCATTGGCCCGGAAGCGACGAGCCAAGGTATCGCTGACCTGCAGGCGCAGGCGACGTCTCTTGGGCGTGTTCTAAGATCGGCCGGATGCGGCCGTAGCGAACTCCGCCATGCAGGAAAGTCTATCCATTATTACCAACGACCAGAGGTTTGCGCGATTCTTGCGAGCAATCAATTATCCGGTGGAAGGCTACTGATGAGTGCGTACAATACGGTCTCGGTTAAGCGGCTGGTTCCTTGTCGCCGATGCGGTGATACCGGAGTAATCAAGGTGCAGTTTGCCCACGGAGACACTCAGCAGTACTCGTACGCTATGGGGGATGAGCATAAAATGGGGCGGCAACGATGTCGGCACTCCCTCACTGACGGTAGAGTACTGCTTCGCTAGGCACTCCGGAATACTGCCCGACCTGTGGAATTGATATACCGGAGGAGTACGTGCTCTGTGTAGATAAGGGGCGATTGGTCGGCTACCGCACTGGCCACTCCTGCGGACATAAGGGACTACTCGAGTAGGGCCGGCTTTGCCGCAGCGGAATAGATCTGATCCCTGCTGCGGTCGGGGTCAGCCGACCGCAGCTGTAGCCGTGCCCGGATCCAGGGGCGGGCCGGACGGGAGCAGGTCGAGGATGGCCGCGGGCAGGATGGTGGCCTGGCTCTTGAGGTTGTAGCCGAGCACCGCGGCGACGCCCTGCGACGAGAGGGCGTACCGGGTGGCGCCGGTGATGAGGAAGTATGAGGCAACCCCGGACGCGGCGTCGCCCGGCGCGGCGCCGGCCAGGGCGCCGTGCGCGGGCGGCAGCCACACCTGGCTGACCGAGGCCGCCGAACTGCCCCCGGTCGGGGTGGCCCCGGCTGGGACGGTGCCGCCGCTGATGAGCTGCCGCTGCAGGGCGGGCCCGTAGCGGACGCACAGCGCCGCGGTGACCGGGGCCAGCGCGGGCACCGTCGCCGGCAGGCCGTTGCCCGGGATCGGGGTGCCGGACAGGTCGGCGACCGCCATCGACGGGGAGATCGGGCGCTGCGGCGGTGCGCCCGGTTCCCGTTCCAGCAGTTGCGCCTGCGTGGCGGAGACCTGCGCCAGCTTCCCGCCGGCCAGCAGCACGTAGTACTGGACCGCCGCGCCGCCGCCGCCGGGCTGGCCGTACACCTGGCCCGCCGTCGCCGGGGTGCCGCCCGGGCCGGTCACCGTCGTGCCCTGGCCCTGGATCTGGGGGGCGGCGAAGTCCGGGCCCTGCGGCAGCGCGTCCAGCCACGCCAGCGGGACCGTCTGCACCTGCATCGCGGGGAACAGTGTCTGCGCGATCTGCGGCTGGATGCGGAGCCGTTCACCGTTCCACAGCACCCAGTCCCCGCCCTGGCTGGCGGTGGCCAGTTCGGCGGACGCCGTGCCGAGCGCGGTGCCGCCCACGGAGCGGCCGCCGACCAGCGTGGTAACGCCCGCAGCCGCGCACACCGACCACGGGCCGGGCACCAGGTCACCGGCGGCGGGCAGGTCCTGCGGCAGTCCCGCGACGCCGATCGTCGGGCCGATCGAGTAGTGCGCCAGCGACGCCGGGCTGACGTCCACCCGGTGCGGCTGGGCGGAGTCCAGCGCGAGCAGGGCGGACGCGTAGTTCAGCGCCGGGCACAGCTTCCCGCCGTCGCACGGGACGTACGCGGTCGCGCTGCCGGAGTCGATCACCAGCGTGCCGGGGCGGGTCAGCCCGGTCGCGCTGCCCGGGGCGAGCAGCCCGAGCACGCCGAACACGCCCGCGGCGATCGCCCCGACCAGCAGGCTGGAGATGGTGCCGAGGTTGAGGCGGCGCAGCGGCTGGTTCGGTGAGTCCGGCTCCCCGCAGAGCAGGGCGAGCGCCGACCGCTGGGTCATCAGCCGGTGCGCCTGCAGCAGGTCCTTGCGGTTCTGCACGCGTTCACCCACCGAGCCCGTGCAAATAAGCGAATATCCCGGCCACCCCGAGCGCCAGCGGGACAAGGCTGATGATCAGGGCCGTGTCGCAGACGTCCGCCGCGCGGCCCCAGAACGGCGACGGCCGGTGCGCCGGCAGCCACAGGCCGGTACCGACCACGATCACGGTGGCCGCGGCGAGCGCCAGCAGGTCCGGGCCCGCGATACGCATCGAGCGGCCGGCCAGGGCCACCGCCAGCCAGACGAGGATGCCGTATCCGGGGATCATCAGCCACAGCCGCTGGGCCCGGCCCCGGAACACCCGGGAGCGCAGCAGCAGCGCGCAGGCCAGCACGGCGCACAGCACCGGGGCCAGCCCGCTGCGGCCCAGCCCCAGCACGATCCCCGCGCCGGCCGCCAGCAGCCCGAGGCCGGACACCGCGCCGGTCACGAACTGGTCCGCGGCCACCGCCCGGCTCCGCACGTCCGCACCCGTGCCCGCCATGAACGCGTCGTCGCGCAGGTCGTCGGCGCTGGCCGGGACGGCCGGCAGCGGAAGCCGGGCCAGCCGGAACGCGACGGCCGGGACGAGCGGCGTCAGCGCGAGGGCCGGGGTGACCACCAGCCCGGCCGCGCCCGCGGCGGTCAGCCCGGGCCAGAGGCAGGCCAGCGCGGCGCCCGCGACACCGAACGCGGCGGCGGCCGCCACCCCGAAGAACACCGCCATGCCACCCGCGATCGCCGTGGCGGCGATCAGCGCGGCGGTCATCACCAGGGCGAAGCCGGCCAGCGCGGCCAGCGCGCCGGCATGGGTCAGCGGCAGCGTCCGCAGCGGCGCGAGGACTCCCGCCGCGAACGCGTAAGGAAGCGCGGCGCCGCCGAGGACCGCCCCGGCGCCCGCATCGCCCGCCGCCCGGGACACCGCAGCCCCCGCGGCGAGCAGCAGCACCGCCAGCAGCCCCGCCGCCATCGCGGGCACGGTCCAGGGCGGGCCGGACCGGAGCAGCACCAGCACCCCCGCCGCCAGGGCCGCCGCCCCCGCGCCGAGCGCCACCCGGCGGCCGTCCCGCGCGCCCCACCGGCCGGGACCGTCGTGCACCCCGGCGATCTCGTCGGCGATGTCGTCGGACACGGCGGCCGGCAGGGCCGTCAGCCAGGGCCGCAGGTACAGCAGCTCGCCGTCGGCCACCCCCGCCTGAGCCGGCGTGGCGGGCGATTCGAACGGCGGCTCGCCCAGCCGCTGCAGGGCCCAGCCTTCCGGCGCCTCGGCGATCGCGGAGCCGTCCAGCCCCGCGAAGTGCGCGATCCCCGGGAACAGTTCGGCGAACGGCACGTCCACGGGAAGGGCGATGTCCACCCGCTTACGCGGGCCGACCACGGTGACCCTGCAGATGTCCGCGTCAGCGCCTGGGCTCATGATCGCTCCCCGTCTCTTCTCTCCAGATTTGAACGGAACCGGTCCCGCAGACGGTTCATTAGTAAGCAGAGAAGGGGCCAGCATGCCGATGACCGTCGCCGGGAACGACGCGCGTGCCGCCGCGCCGCAGGTTCCGCGGGGCGAGATCCGGCTGGAGTCCCCCCTGAGCTGCCGGAGGTCACATCGGACGGCCTCGCCCAGGCGCTCATGTACCTGCCGATGGGGGCGATGGCGATCGGCATGGTCGCCGTCATCGCCGGCGGCAGCTCCAGCCCCGTCCTGTACATCGGCAGCGGCGCCATGGCCGTCGGCATGGTGGGGATGATGTTCGGCCAGGTGATCCGCGGCAAAGGCGACCGGAAGCTCAAGCTCAACGGGCAGCGGCGGGACTACCTGCGGTACCTCGGCCAGATCCGGGGCAAGGTCCGGCGGGCCGCCGGCGAGCAGCGGCAGGCCATGGAGTACAGCGGGCCCGCGCCGCGGTCGCTGCCGTCACTGCTCGCGGCGGGCAGCGACCGGATCTGGCAGCGATCCCCGGCCGACGCCGGCTTCGGCTGCGTCCGGTTCGCCACCGGCACACAGGCCCTGACCGTCCGGCTGGTCCCGCCGGACACCAAGCCGATCGAGGACCTGGACCCGCTGTGCGCCGGCGCGCTGCGCCGCTTCATCCGGGCCCAGGGCCAGGTGCCCGGGCTGCCGGTGGAGGTGTCGCTGCGGTCGGTCACGCGGATCGTGCCCACCGGCGACCCCGCCGCCGTCCGCGCCCTGGTGCGGTCGCTGATCGCTTCAGGCCGCGGCGATGCACTCACCCGCCGACGTGCGCATCAGCGTGTGCGCGGCGGCGGAACGGATGCGGTACTGGGAGTGGGTCAAGTGGCTGCCGCACAACATGCACCCGACCGAACGAGACGCGGCCGGGGCGGTCCGGCTGATGACCCCGTCCCTCGGCTGGCTGGAGCCGATGCTGCAGCTGCACGACCGGCCCCGGTTCACGCCCGGCAGCGCGCGCCCGGCGCCCGGCTCGCTGCCGCTGCACGTCGTCCTCGTCGACGGCGCGGCCCGGGATCCCGGCACCGACGCCGGCGGCGTGGACGGCGTGGTCGTCATCGATCTCTCGGCGGCGGACGCGCCCGGCGCGGCGGCGCCCGGCCCCACCACGCTCGCACTGCGGGTGACCCCGGACGAGGTATACCGGCTGCCGCCGGACGGGACCGCCGAGGCGCTCATCGGCGTCCCGGACGCGCTGTCGCACCTCGAGGCCGAGGCGCTGGCCCGGCAGCTCGCCCCGCTGCGGCCCGCGACGGCGGGCGCCCCCGCCGAGGACGCGCTCGCGCTCAACACCACGCTGACCTCGCTGCTCGGCATCGACAGCCTGCTCACGCTGGACGTGGCCGCGCTGCGCCGGGCCCGGGCGCCACGGGACCGGCTGCGCGTGCCCATCGGCCACGACGCCGGCGGCCAGCCCGTGGAACTCGACATCAAGGAGTCCGCGCAGGGCGGCATGGGCCCGCACGGCCTGGTCGTGGGCGCCACCGGATCCGGCAAGTCCGAGCTGCTCCGGACGCTCGTGCTCGGGCTGGCGATCACCCACTCCGCCGAGGACCTCAACTTCGTCCTGGTCGACTTCAAGGGCGGCGCGACGTTCCTCGGGCTCGACCGCCTGCCGCACGTCTCCGCCGTGATCACCAACCTGGCCGACGAGCTGCCGCTGGTGGACCGCATGCGCGACGCATTGGCCGGCGAGGTCGTCCGCCGCCAGGAACTGCTGCGCGCGGCCGGCAACTACGCCTCGCTCCGCGACTACACCAGGGCCCGGGCGGAGGGGGCCCGGGCGGAGGGGGCGAGGAGGCCCGGGCGGACGGGGCGGCGCTGCCGCCGGTGCCGAGCCTGTTCGTGGTGCTCGACGAGTTCTCCGAGCTGCTGGCGGCCAAGCCGGAGTTCATCGACCTGTTCGTCACGATCGGGCGGGTCGGCCGCTCGCTCGGCGTGCACCTGCTGCTCGCCTCCCAGCGGCTGGAGGAGGGCCGCCTGCGCGGGCTGGACACCCAGCTGTCCTACCGGATCGGCCTGCGCACGTTCTCCGCGCAGGAGTCGCGGACCGTGCTCGGCTGCCCGGACGCCTACGAGCTGCCGTCCCAGCCGGGAAACGCCTACCTGAAGGCCGACACCAGCGGCCTGACCCGGTTCAAGGCGGCCTACGTGTCCGGTTCGCCGGCCGCGGCGGAGGCCAGCCGACCGGCGGCGCCCCGGATGCGGCCCGGGATCGCCCGCTTCGGCCCCGGCTACGTCGAGCCGCAGTTCACCGGCTCCCCCGCCACCGCGGGGCGGGACGGCCAGGCCGGGCAACGCGCACCCGGCGGACCGGGAACCGAGCCTGAGCCTGCTCGATGCCGTGCTGGAGCTGCTGTCCGGGCCCGGGTCGCCGGGCCCGTCGGCGCACCAGATATGGCTGCCGCCGCTCGGCGCCCCGCCCGCCCTCGACCAGCTGCTGCCCGAACCGGGCGCGCGGCAGACGCTGAATGCCGTGCTCGGGATCGTGGACCGGCCCTTCGAGCAGTGCCGTGACCCTCTCTGGGCCGACCTGTCCGGCAGCGCCGGGCACGCGGCCGTCGCCGGCGCGCCGCGAAGCGGCAAGTCGACCGTGCTGCTCACCCTGATCAGCTCGCTGGCGCTGCTGCACACCCCGGCCCAGGTGCAGTTCTACATCCTGGATTTCGGCGGCGGGTCGATGAGCGGGCTCAGCGGCCTGCCGCACGTGGGCGGGATCGCGAGCCGGGCTTCAGGGGGACCGGGTGCGCCGTACCGTCGCCGAGGTGCGGACCCTGCTGGAGCAGCGGGAGCGCGAGTTCGGCGAGCGCGGCATCGACTCGATCGCCACCTACCGCACGCTGCGGGCCGGGGGCGCGATCGCGGGCGACGGTTTCGGCGACGTCTTCCTCGTCGTCGACGGCTGGCTCACCCTGCGCCAGGACTACGAGGAGCTCGAACAGGCCGTCACCGCGCTGGCGGCCCGGGGCCTCGGTTACGGCATCCACCTGGTGGCCGCGACCAACAAGTGGTCGGAGTTCCGCCCGGCCGTCCGCGACCTGTTCGGGACGCGCCTCGAACTGCGCCTCGGCGACCCTTACGAGTCCGAGATCGGCCGCGCCGCGGCCGGGAACGTCCCGGCCGGCGCGCCGGGGCGCGGCCTGACCCGCGATGGGCTGCACTTCCTGGCCGCGATGCCGCGCATCGACGGGCAGGCCACCGCCGCGGGGCTGCCGGAGGCGATCCGCTCGCTGGCCGCCCGCGCCGCCGCGGCCTGGCCCGGCAGTGGCGCGCCGCCGGTCCGGATGCTCCCGGACGTCCTGCCGGCCGCCGGGCTGCCGCCGCCCGCCGCAACCGGAACCCGGGTTCCGTTCGGCATCGACGAGAACTCGCTGGCCCCGGTGTTCCTGGACTTCGCCGCCGACCCGCACTTCCTGGTCCTGGGCGACACCGAATGCGGCAAGTCGAACCTGCTGCAGCTCGCCGCCGGGGGCATCGCCGCCCGGTTCACCCCCGATCAGGCCAAGGTCATCTTCCTCGACTACCGCCGGTCGCTGCTGGATGCGGCGCAGATCCCGCACCAGATCGGGTACGCCACGTCCTCGGTGGCCGCGGCCACCCTGCTGGAGGAGGTCCGCGGGGCCCTGAACACGCGGCTCCCGCCGCCCGACCTCACCCCGGATCAGCTCCGGTCCCGGTCGTGGTGGAGCGGTTCGGACCTGTTCGTCATCGTGGACGACTACGACCTGGTGGCGGGGAGCCAGAATCCGCTGCTGGCTCTCGCCGAGTTCCTGCCGCAGGCCCGCGACGTCGGGCTGCACGTCATCCTGGCCCGGTCCGCGGGCGGCGCCGGGCGGGCCATGTTCGACCCGGTGATCCAGCGGCTGCGCGAGATGGGCTCGCCCGGGCTGATCATGTCCGGCAGCAAGGACGAGGGAGCGCTGCTCGGCGGGGTCCGGCCGGCTCCCCAGCCGTGCGGGCGCGGGTTCCTGGTGGGCCGGCGGAACGGATCGCGCCTCGTCCAGGTCGCGCTGCTCGGCGCGGCCGGCCCGGAGGGTTCACCCTCGGGGCCGTTCCCGGTCACCGCCCGGCGGTAAGGGACTGCGGGCCGGTCACCGCGAGGGGAGACCTGGGCGCCAGCGGCGGCGGCGGCCGGCCGGGAGCACCAGGGCCGCCGCCACGACCAGGACCGCCAGCCCGCCCGCGCCCGCCGCGACCGACATGGCGACCGTCCGGGCGGCCAGGTCCGGCCCGGCCGCCCGGGTGATCGGCACCCGGCCCCCGGGCCCGGCCGCACCCGCGGTGGCCGGGGCACCCGCCTCGCCGGCCAGCGCGGCCGCCGGGAGCACGGCCGTCACCGCCT
The DNA here is from genome assembly GCA_963808295.1 of uncultured Actinomycetes bacterium. Lineage (GTDB taxonomy): Bacteria > Actinomycetota > Actinomycetes > Streptosporangiales > Streptosporangiaceae > Bog-532. Next base: position 24,592 of record CAWEFP010000045.1, read on the forward strand.
GGACCGGGTTGACCATGCCGTGGCCGGTTCCGGGGCCGGCCGGGCCGTCCGCGGTCGCGGTGATCCGCGCGACCACCTGAGCCTCGTCCAGGCCCGGGAGGTAGGCCCTGACCAGCGCGGCGACCCCGGACACGAACGCCGTCGCGAAGCTGGTGCCGTTGTCGCCGGGGTTGTAGGCCGCCGGGAAGGTCCCGGGGTAGGCGCTGGTCACGTCGATCCCCGGCGCGGTGACGCTGACCGGCGTCCGGGTGTCGGAGAAGCTGGCCAGCGAGCCGTCCGGCCCGATCGCGCCGACCGAGAGCACCCCGCGGTAGGCCGCCGGGTAGAACGGCCCGGTCATGCCCTGCGGGCTGTCATTGCCGGCCGCCGCCACGACCACCACGTTGCGGGCCTGCGCGAACTGCACCGCCGCCTGCAGCGCCGGGCTGCTGACGTTGGTGGCCAGCGACAAGTTGATCACGTTCGCGCCCAGGTTCACCGCGTCGCGGATGGCCCGGGCCGTCACCTGGCCGGGGAAGGTGTCCGAATTCGTGATCTTGATTGAGAGGACGTCCGCCTCCGGCGCGACGCCGGCGAACGAGATGCCCGCGACCGGCGCGGCGGCGATGATGCTGGCCACCGACGTGCCGTGGCCCACGCAGTCCGCGTCGGCCAGCGCGCCGAAGGTCGCCCCGGCCAGGTCGGGTCCCACCGTCACCCGGTCCCGGAACTGCGGGTTGGCGTCCACGCCGCTGTCCACCACGGCGACCGTGACGCCGGCTCCCTGCGTCAGCGGCCAGGCGCTGGAGAAGCTGAGCGTCTGCTGCGCCCACGGTGTGCCCTCCGGCGCGGCGATGCCGTGCGTGCCGGGACAGTCTCCGGCCGGCCCGGGCAGCCCGGCCGGCGCGGCGAGCGCGGGCGTGATCAGCGCGGGCGTGGTCAGCGCGGCGGTCAGGCACAGGCAGGCGCCCAGCACTCCCCCGGCCCGCAGGGCGGGTCCCCGTCTCAACGCAGGCACCTCCGGAATATGGGTCACCTACCCATGACTACGGATCTGCCCCGGGGCGGTTCGCCCGCACGGGGCCGCGCGAGCCGGCCGGGACCGGGAGCGGCGAGGTTTCACCCGCCTTGGGTGAGGCGGCCCGGGACCGCAGCGGCCACGCTGACATCCACTAACCGCGGCCCGGCACGGGCCTGTCAGTCAGGGTGTGGAGAATATGACCAATTATCCGATTCTGGACCTGTTCCTGACCATTCTGTGGTTCTTCGCCTGGGTTCTCTGGATCATGCTGCTCTTCTGGATCATCATGGACATCTTCCGCAGCCGCGATCTCGGCGGGTGGGCCAAAGCGGGGTGGCTGTTCGTCGTGATCGTGCTGCCGCTCCTGGGTGTCCTGGTGTATTTGATCGCGCGTGGCGGCAGCATGCATGAGCGGCAGGCCCGCGCGGCTCAGGAGCAGGACGAGGCGTTCCGCACCTATGTCCGCGAGGCGGCGGACGGCGGAGGCGGGCACAGCAACTCCGACGAGCTCACCAGGCTGGCCGGGCTGCGGGACAGCGGCGTCATCACCGAGGACGAATTCCGGCAGGCAAAGGCGAAGATTCTGAACTGATCCGGGTCCCGCGCCGCTACCGATGACCACCGGCCGCTGCGGCGGGCCGGACAGCGCGGCGGCCCGGGCCGGCACAGTCGCGGCCGGCCGCGCCGCAGTGGCGGCCTCCGGCCCCGGGCCGCGCGCAGCCCGTTCCGCTGCCCGCCATCGTGGGGGCCGCCATAGTGGGGGGTGAGCACTGATGCTCGAGCAAGCCGCCGGCCTTGCCCTGCTGGCCGCGGTGTCTCCCACAGCGCTGCTCATCGTCACGGTTTACCTCGGCTCCGCCCGCCCGCGGGCGACCGTGCTGTGTTACCTGGCCGGGGCGATTGCGATGAGCGTCCTCATCGGTGTCGTCGCGCTGATAGTGCTGCGCAGCGGGCACCTGCAGCTCCGCAGCAACCGGACGCCCCGCTACGGCCTGCGTACCGGCCTGGGCCTGCTGATCCTCGCCGCCGCCGCTGTGGTCGCCGCCCGGCGGCCGGCACCGCGGCCGGGGCACCGGGGGCGGGGGCACCGGGCGACCGGGCGCACCGGGGGGCACCGGGCGGGAACGCAGGCCGGGGGCACCGGGGCCGGGCGCGCGGGGACCGGGGGCCGCGACGGGGATGATCGCGCGGCTGACCGCCAGGCCGTCACCACTGACCGCGCTGCTATCCGGCGCCGTGGTGTTCGCGCCGTCCCTTACCTTCATCGCGGCCGTGCAGGTCATCGCGACCGCACAGGAAAGCCCGCCGCTCAGCGCACTCGGCCTGGCCCTGGTGATCGGCATTTACGTGGCGTCCGTGTGGCTGCCGTTCGTCGCTTACCTCGCTTTCCCGGGACCGGCCGCACGGTGGCTGGCTGCCTTCAACGGCTGGCTGCAGGCGCACGGCCGGGTCCTGCTTATCGGCGCCCTCATCGTGGCCGGGGTGTACCTCACCATCAACGGGCTCGCCGGCCTCATCGGCTGATCCCCGGTCGTCAGCGCCGGACGAAGAAGTCGCGGATGTTGGCGCCCAGCAGGACGAGGGCGGCCAGGATGAGCAGAGCGGCTAGGGCCAGCCGCCAGTTGCCCACGGCCGCATAGGCGGCCAGCCACGCCGCGGCAACGACGATAGCCACAGCGGCCAGCCCGGCGACGAACCGCCACAGATGGCCTCTGGCGAAGGCCTCCACGCACAGCATGACCACCGCCAGGCCGCCGAAGGCCGACAGCAGCCCGCCGAAATGACCGAGGATGACCACGGCGAGCCCGGCGAGGAGGAACGAGGCCGAGACAGCGGACCACACCCGCAGGACGCGGCTGCGGGTGTGAACCGGGTCGACGTTCGGCAATGCCCGGTGCTGCAGGTGCGCGTGCGGTTCCCGCCACGGCAGGCCGTGCACGGCGGCGCGCGCCAGGGCCTCCCGTTCCGCCGCGAGCGCCCGGCGGTGTTCGCGCGCCTGCCGGACCGCGGTCTCCAGCGCGGCCAGCGCGGCCGGGGTCGCCCGGATCCCGGCGCTGCCCACGGCCCGCTGGCCGGCGTAGGCGCGGCGCAGTTCGTCGCCGCGGGCGTCGAGTTCGCCCGCGGCCGCGGTGAGCTGAGCGTCCAGCTCGGTGATCCGGTCCTCGACGGCCTGCTGCTCGGCCGCCAGGGAGGGTGCCTCCTTATCCAGGCCTGCCCACCCCACCGGGTCGGACCAGCAGAGCCGTACCGACCCGCCGCGCTCGTAACGCGGGCCGGCAGGCGCGCGCTCCCCGCCGAACGGGTCGCCGGTGTCCAGCCCCCACAGGCCCCGGTAGTCACGCAGCCAGGGTGTCTCGTCGTCGATGAGTACCGGGTGCCACTTCATCGCCTCGCCGGGGCCCACGCTGGCCCCGTCACCACGGCGGTAGTCGATGAACGGGATGCCGAACGCGGCGTCGGGGTACGTGCGTGTCCACGGCAGGAGCAGCCGGCTCAGGCGGCGCAGCGCGGCGAGCAGCCGCCCGAGGGCGGCCGGTTCGACGGTGACCAGGTAATCCCCCGGCAGGTAGGCGCCCGAGTGCGACCCGGCACCGGCGAAGACCACCGGGTGCGTGTCCCGCCACTGGAGGTCGGGGTCGTCCGATCGGCGGCGCAGATCGTCACCGACCTCATCATGTGAGGAGAAGGCGACCCAGGCCGGCCGGGCGGACGGGTCCGGCGGGTCCGGCAGGAAAACGGTGACCTGTTCCCAGTCGGCCTCGTGGTCGTTGACGCCGCCGAAGGTCGACCGCCAGTCGTTCATCGCGTAGAAGAACCAGTACTGCAAGGCGACGAAACCCCGGTCGCGGGTGACCCGGCCGTAGTAGGGGCAGCTGACCGGGTCGGCGTGAGCCCGGTACTCCCGCTCGGCCGCAGCCGCCGTGCCGCCGGGCACGCGCCCGCGCAGCAGCAGCGACAACCGCATGACCGCGTCGATGAACCGGCCCAGCAGGCCGACCGCGGCGAACCGGCTGCTCCCCGCCGCCAGCCGGGTGCGGCCCGCGTCGCGCCGCCAGGCGCGGAACTCGCTCCGGCTGAGCGAGCGCTGAACGAAACGAAGGAAGAGGCGCTGCCCCGATGACGATGCGCCGATCTCGGCCAAGCGGTCCGGCGTGAGCTCGCCCGGCGCACCAAGCCGCTGCGCGGCGCCCCGCCGGCCCAGTGCCCGCCCGGGGCCGGCCGACCGCCACAGGCTGCACTTCTCCAGGTAGCTCTCGACCGGCATCGGCAGGAAAAGCTCGCCCTTGGTGAAGCGCAACACCGGCTCGTAGCGCCGTAGCAGCAGCACGTCCTCCGCCGCTCCCACCGCTGCGGCGGAAGTGGTCACGTCCGCCGGAAACACCGGGACACTGTGCCCAGCCCCCAAACGGGCGAGCAAGGGCGGCTCGCCTGCATGCGGTCTACTTTCTCCGCTCCGGCCGGGCCGCGTCAAGGCACCCGGCCGACGCCACGGGCGGCACCCGGTCAGGCCCGTTCCGCTGCCCGGCTACGGCCGTGCGCGGCTCAGAGCGGGCCGAGTTTGTCACCGGTGAGGCGGGCGAGGATCTCCCGGCCGATGGGCAGCGCGGCGGTGGCCGCGGGGGACGGCGCGTTGAGGACGTGCAGCACCGAACCCGGTCCTTCGCCCTGGTCAACGAGGAGAAAGTCGTCGACGAGCGCGCCGTCGGCGCGCACGGCCTGGGCCCGCACCCCGGCGCCCGCCCGCTCCAGGTCCGCGGCGCGGACATCGGGCAGCATCCGCTGGATCTGCCTGACCATCGCGTGCTTTGACACGGACCGGTACATCTCGCCGATGCCGTAACGCCAGTGCTTCCTCGCGAGTTTGATCATCCCCGGGTAGGTCAGCGAGCTCGCCAGCTCCCTGGGCCGCACGGTGCCCCACGAGTAACCCTCGCGGGCCATCGCCAGGACCGCGTTCGGCCCGGCGTGCACCTGACCGTCGACACCCCGGGTGGCGTGCACGCCGAGAAACGGGAACGCCGGGTCGGGTACCGGATAGATCAGGCCCCTGACCAGCCCCGCCGCTTCCCCGGTCAGGCCCGAGTACTCCCCGCGGAACGGGATGATCCGCACGCCCGGGTCCGCACCCGACGCCAGCGCCAGCTCGTCACCGTGCAGCCCGCCACAGACCACCACCTGGCCGGCCAGCAGGTCCCCGCCGTCCGCGTGCACCACCACCTCGCCAGCCCGGCGGGCCGTGCGCCGCACGGTGCGGCCCAGGAAGATCTCGCCGCCGCCCTTGATGATCAGCTCACCGAGCTTTTCCGAGATGGCGCGGTAGTCACAGATCCCGGTGGACGGCACCCACAGCGCCGCGATCCCGCGGACGTGCGGTTCGTGCTCACGCATGTCCCGCGGGCCGAGGCGGTGGTTCTCGACGCCGTTGGCGTGGCCGCGCCGCTCCAGTTCCGCCATCCGCGGCAGTTCCTCCGGCTCGGTCGCGACGACGAGCTTGCCGCTCACCTTGTGGGGCAGATCGTGCGCACGGCAGAACGCCACCGTCTCCGCACACCCGGCGGGGGCGAGACGCGCCTTGAGCCCGCCCGGCGCGTAGTAGAGCCCGGAGTGGATGACGTTGGAGTTGTTGCCCGTCTGGTGGCCGGCCAGCCGCGGCTCGCGCTCGATGACGGCGACGCGGCGCCCGGTCCGGACGACGGCATGCGCCGTGGCCAGGCCGACGATGCCGCCCCCGACCACCGCCACGTCGAACCTCGGCGTGGCGCTCACGACGGACCAGGACGGGTCGGCCGGGTCACCCGGCCGCGGCGGCGCCCACCGATGACGGGCCGGTGGTCCATGGCAGCTACTGTGGCCTCCCCTGTCGGCGCCGGCAGTGCGCCGGCGTCACCATCCTCGCTGGTCTGCCCGGTGCCGCTGACGGGGACCGGGTAAATTCTGCGCCGCCGTGGGTGCCGTGACGCCGGGCTGTTGGTTCGCGGCCCAGGTGGCGATCTGGACGCGCGAGCTGAAGCTTAGCTTGGCCAGGATGTTGGCCACGTGGCGGGCAGCGGTGGCCGGGCTGATGGACAGCTCGTCGGCGAGCCTGGGTCACAGTCACCGGAGATCGCTGTGGCGCCTGCTGCGGGTCACATGGGCGTTACTTACTCCCGTCCGTGGCCGCGTCCTTCAGGGCCGACACGACCGACGGGTCAGCCAGGGTGGTGACGTCACCGAGATCGCGGCCCTCCGCGATGTCGCGCAGCAGCCGGCGCATGATCTTTCCGGACCGGGTCTTGGGCAGCTCGGAGCTCCAGATGATCTGCCTCGGCCGGGCGAGCTTGCCGATCCGGGTCCCGACGTAGCTCGCGCAGCTCCAGTGACCAGGTCCGGCCCGGGCTCCGCCCCGCCGACGACGGTCACGTAGGCGACGACCGCCTGGCCGCTCATCTCGTCGGCGACCGCGATGACCGCGGCCTCCGCGACGGCGGAGTGGGCCACCAGGGCCGACTCGATCTCCGCCGTGGACAGCCGGTGGCCGGAGACGTTGATCACGTCGTCGACCCGGCCGGTGATCCAGAAGTAGCCGTCCTCATCCCGGCGGGCGCCGTCCCCGACGAAGTAGGTCCGGGGGCCGAACCGGGAGAAGTAGGTTTGGACGTAGCGGTCCGGGTCGTTGAACAGGGTCCGCAGCATGGCGGGCCAGGGCTGGGTCAGCACCAGCAGTCCGTCGCCCTCGTTGATCTCGTTGCCGTTCTCGTCGTACAGGGTGGCGGAGACGCCCGGCAGCGGGCAGGGTGGCCGAGCCCGGCTTGGCCGCGGTCAGGCCCGGCAGCGGCGCGATCATGATGGCCCCGGTCTCGGTCTGCCACCAGGTGTCGACCACCGGGCACCGCTCGCCGCCGATGACCGAGTAGTACCACAGCCAGGCCTTCGGGTTGATCGGCTCGCCGACCGTGCCGAGCAGCCGGAGCGAGGACAGGTCGTGCCGCGCCGGGTACTCCTCGCCCCACTTCATGGCGCTGCGGATCGCGGTGGGCGCGGTGTAGAAGATCGAGACCCGTTCCTTCTCGACCAGGTTCCACCAGGCGTCCTTGTCCGGGTAGTCCGGCGCGCCCTCGAACATCACCGAGGTGGCGCCGTTGGCCAGCGGGCCGTAGACGATGTAGGAGTGCCCGGTGATCCACCCGACGTCGGCGGTGCACCAGAACACGTCCCGCTCGGCATCGAGGTCGAAGACCATCGCGTGCGTGGTGGTCACGCCGGTGAGATAGCCGCCGGTGGTGTGGACGATGCCCTTGGGCTTGGCCGTGGAGCCGGAGGAGTAGAGCAGGAACAGCGGGTGCTCGGCCTCCATCGGCTCGGCCGGGCACTCCGGCTCGGCCCCGGCGAGCAGCTCGTCGTACCAGTAGTCCCGGCCGTCCCGCATCTGGCAGGACACGCCGGTGGACGCGGACGACGATCAGCGTCTCCAGCGTGTCCAGGTCATCGATCGCCTCGTCCACGGCCTGCTTGATCGGGGCGGTTTTGCCGCGCCGCCGCGCGCCGTCGGTGGTGATGAGGGCCTTGGCCCGGGACACCTCCATCCGCTCCCGCACCGCGGACGGCGCGAAGCCGCCGAACACCACGTTGTGCGGCGCGCCGATCCGGGCGCAGGCCAGCATGGCCACCACGACCTCGGGGATCATCGGCAGGAAGATCCCAACGACGTCGCCCTTGCGCACGCCGCGTGACTTCAGCGCGTTGGCGAGGCGCTGCACGTCAGCCAGGAGCCCGGCGTAGGTCAGGGACCGCTTCTCGCCTTCCTCGCCGTGCCAGTGGAAGGCGACCCGGTCCCCGTGGCCGGCGTTGACGTGCCGGTCGAGGCAGTTGTACGAGGCGTTGAGCGCGCCGTCGGCGAACCAGGTGTAGAACGGCGCGTTGCTGTCGTCGAGGACGGGCTGAACGGGGTCTGCCAGTCCAGCCGGCGCCGCGCCTGCTCGGCCCACCAGGCGGGTGAGTCGGCGGCGGCGCGCTCGTAGATGGCAGGGTCGGTTACCTGCGCGTGCGCGGCGAACTCGGCTCGGCGGCGGGAACTTATCAATGTCCAGCAGGTGATCGAGTCGCTGGGATGCCGGCGAGGGCGGAGTTGGCGAGGGCGGTGCTGACATGGCTGGCTCCTTCTGTCAAACACAGATGCCAGTCGCGACACGTCGCCACATGCTCGCACGCGGTGCCGCGTCGCGACCGCGCTGATCCCCGGGAACTGCGGATTGGTACAGGGAGGCCGATTGTACGGCGCAAGTCATCAATCGTTCCCGGCCATAAGTCCCGAAACATGCACGCGGCCAAAACTTGGTTTCGGCGCCACCGGTACTGGTAACTGCATCCTTGTCCGAACGTTCATGCTTGGTATGCCACGCGCTTGCTTGACATAGTTTGCATCTGCGCGTAGCGTGGCGGTAGGATAAAAAAAAACTCACCCGGAGGACACCATGTCAAGCCCACAGGAGCAGTACGCCGAGACGTTCAAGCAGACCCAGGAGACGCATGCTGGCCGCGTTCGACGCCTGGACCCACGCCTTCCAGCAGGGCTTCGGCCAGCTGTCGGGCGGCGCGCCGGTCGACCCGCAGCAGGTGATCGACCAGGTCTTCGACTTCGCGACCATGCTGCTGAACGCCCAGCGCGACTTCGCCAAGCAGCTGGTGGCCACCGGCGCCGCGGCCGCCGAGAGCATCAAGGGCGCCACCAAGTAGGCGGCTGAACCCGCCCGCCGGGACGCCGGGCGCGCCGGGAACGGCTCTGATCGACGAGATGAGGTCGATAACCATGACGAACACACAGATTCCAGTGGGTGACCTGGCGCTGGGTCGATCCGCTCTGGTGGGCCGAACGGGAGCTCGAGGCGACAGCCTTCATGATGCGCCTGACGGAGGCCGTGTTCGACGCCTCCCTCACGTCCCTCTGCGGCATCACCGGCCGGTCCATCCCGGCCCCGGCCGCCACCGTGTACGCGCAGGCCGCGGAGGCCCTCGCCGCCACGATGACGGCACCCGCCCCGGCGCACCGGCACCGCGCACCCGCCGGCCGCGGCCGCGCGCCCGTGCCGGTGCCCCCGTGGGAGGCGGCCGAGCCGCAGCGGGAGCTGGTGGCGGTAGCGGCCGCGCCGCAGCTCCAGGCGGCGGTAGCCGGGGTTGCGCTGGAAGCGGCCCCGCCCGCGCCGCAGCTCGCGCCCGGCCGCGGCGGCGGTACCCGTGGCTGAGCAGGAAGCAGCCGAACGTGCCCCGGCAGAGGAACCACCGGTGCCGGGGTGGGATGCGCTGACTCTCGGCTCGATCAGGGCCCGGCTGCGCCGCCTGAGCGAGGACGACCTCGTCGCCCTGCACGGCTACGAGGAGCGCCACGCCGGCCGCCCGGAAGTACTCAGCATGCTGCAGAACCGTCTCACCAAGGTCCGTTCGGCAGATCTGGGGTCTTGACCGCGGGCATTTTGTAGCCACAAATTTGTAATACAATCATCTCATGGCTACTCCGGATACGCATGCCGTGGGGCTGCGGGACCTGCGGCATCACACCAGTGAGGTGCTGGCCCGGGTCCGGCACGGCGAGACCATCGACGTGACCGAGCATGGGCGGCTCATCGCGCGGATCGTTCCGGTCGGAGAACGCCAGCCGGCCCCGGTGCTCGCGCGCCTGGTCGCGTCCGGGCGCGCCACCCTGGCCCAGCGGCCCGGGTACCGGCCGCGGATGCGGCCCGGGGACGGGACCGACCGGCTATCTGAGGCCCTGACCGCACTGCGGGACGAGGAACGCTGGTGAGCCTCTACTACGCGGACACTTCGGCGGTGGTGAAGCTGCTGGCGGAGGAGACCCATTCCCGCGCCTTCGCCACGTTCTACGACGGGAACACGGACGCCGAATGGGTCAGCTCAGCGCTCTTGCGGATCGAAGTCACCCGGGCCGTGATCCGCGCCATGCCTGCACTGCTTCCCGGCGCGCGTGACTTGCTGCTCGCCTTCTCCTGCCTCGCGATCGACGACGACATCGTGGCGGCGGCGATGAATGAGCCGGATCGCGGGCTGCGCTCCCTGGATGCGATCCACCTGGCCACCGCGCGCGTCCTGGGCCCGGACCTGGACGCGATCGTCAGCTACGACGACCGCCTGCTCAAGGCCGCGCAGGATGCGGGCCTGCCAACGGTGTCGCCCCGCTAAGGCAATTGCGCGGCGTGAGCCTCCGCAGGCCATCGCGCTCTGCCCTACTCGGGCATGCAGGCGGTCAGGGGCGTCGACCTGGCGGTCCGGGTAGGCGAGGTGTTCGCGGATCCGCTACCGGCCCCCGGCTGGCGCGACTGTCCCGGACGGCCTGTCCGCCCCCCCGGGACCGGATGGCTACACCGAGATCACGCCCGATGACGTCGTCCGGGCACTGCACCAGCTCACTGGGTGGGCCATCGATCACCGGGCCCGCCTCGACGGGCTGCAGGTGATAAGGCCGTCGCTGGAGGACATCTATCTCTCGCTCACCGGCCCGTCATCCGGCCAGGGCAGCCGGCCTGCCCCGGCCGGGAAGCAGACCGGACGCACGGCATGAACGCGGCGGCGCTCACTTTCTCGCAGGTGCGTTACGTGAACAAGGCCTACTGGCGCAGTCCAGCCTCGGCGTTCTTCGCCCTTGTGTACCCGCTCATGTTCCTGGTGATCTTCACATCGATATTCCGTAACTCCTGTCCGGGTCTTCATCCCGCTCGGGAACAACCCGCCCGCCTGGATGCTCTGGGTCGGCCGGATCTTCCCGGTCAGGCATTTCCTCAGCGGGATGCAGGCGGGGTTCCTGGCGCCACGTTCAACTGGACCGACGTCCTGGTGGTGGCGGCCGGGGCCGGCCGGGCTCCTGTTCGCGATCCCTTTTCCGCTGGGAACCCCGAACAGGCTGAGGCGGGACCTCTGGATCTATCTGGTAAGGCACGGTCGTCGCGGTGCTGGGGCTGAGCCAGCTGTGTCAGCCACGATGGCCGCGCACGGATCAGCCCGTTCGGCGCGGCACCGATGGTCACAGGCATCGGGCAGATTCCAATGACCGCCAACAGTCGCTGGGGGCTGGACACGCCGCAGTGACACATACCAACCCGGACGTGACCTACTCGCCGGGCTGACCAGGCGCTCTCGCCAGCTCCGCGAGCAGCCGGGCCGCTCCCGGGGCGTCAGCAGCGGGCCACGTGGTCTCGTCCTGCCCGGTCCGCCACCAGAGCACCCGTCCGTTGCTCCAGACCGTGATCCCATAGGCGACCGACAGCACGCCCAGGAGTCGGCAGGACGCCACGTACATGTGTGTCAGACCACGTTGCCAGAGCTGTACGCCCAGAGCCTCCAGCACCTCAGCGGACGCTGGCGGGCCTGAGCCGGGCCTGGTTGCCACATCGGCAGGAGGGCGCTCGTGTTTCTGCGGGCGCCCCGTTAGCCTCGGGGTCTTAGTGGGCTCATCCGGGCGGAAACGGCTCGCGTGCGAGGATGGCGTGACGTGCCGCTTTCGCCGAAGGGACCGCTGAGGATGAGCCGCGTCGTTGTCATTGGAGCTACCGGGCATATCGGGAGTTACCTGGTGCCGCGGCTGGTGCGCGGCGGGCCACGAGGTGATCGCGATGAGCCGCGGCACCCGCGAGCCGTACCACCCGAGCCCGCAGTGGAGCTCGGTCACCCGGGTCACGGTGGACCGGGACGCGGAGGACGCCGGGGGCACCTTCGGCGCGCGGATCGCGGCGCAGCGCCCCGACGTGGTCATCGACCTGGTCTGCTTCACCGCGGCGTCGGCTCAGCATCTGGTCGACGCGCTGCGCCCGTCCCGGCCGCTGCTGGTGCACTGCGGCACGATCTGGGTGCACGGCCCGGCCCTGCGGGTGCCGGTCACCGAGGATGAGCCGCGGACCGCCTACGGCGCGTACGGCACGGGCAAGGCGGAGATCGAGGCGCTGCTGCACCGCGAGACGCTGGCCGGCGGCGTGCCGTCGGTCGTGCTCCACCCGGGTCACATCACCGGGCCGGGCTGGCCGGTCATCACGCCGGCCGGCAACCTGGATCCCGGCGTCTGGACGGCCCTGGCGACCGGCCAGCCGCTCGCGCTGCCCGATCACGGGCTGGGCGTCCTGCATCACGTGCACGCCGACGACGTGGCGCAGGCCTTCGAGCGAGCGCTGTCCCGGCCCGCCGCGATCGGGGCCAGCTTCCACGTGGTGGCCGCCGAGGCGATGACGCTGCGCGGCCTGGCGGCCGGCGTCGCGGGATGGTTCGGCCGGGAGCCGAAGCTGGACCTCGTCGACTGGGCCGAGTTCGGCCGCCGCGTTGGTCCCGAGCACGCGGACACCACCCGCGACCATACGTTCCGCAGCATCACCGCGAGCATCGCCCGGGCCCGGGAGACCCTCGGCTACGCGCCGCGCTACACCGCGCTGGACGCCCTGCACGAGGCGCTGACGTGGCTCGTCGCCCACGGCCAAGCCGACGTCGGCGGCCAGCGGTTCTAGGTCACGCCCGGGCCTGGCGACCGCCCGCGGTAGCCCTGCCGGGCCGTCCATCCCGGATCCGGGCAGCGTTCTCAGTGCTATCCCGCCCACGGAGAAACCGAAAAGACCGGTGCTCGGAGACTTGTGATCGAGTGGACAGCCCAGCTCTGTAGGGTCGGGGGCTGGCGCGGTGGCGTTGCCTGGCGTTAGGTCCGGCAGCCAATTTTCCCCGGAGGGTGGCGGCGGAGCCGACATGAAGAGCGCGAGTTACCGCCTTATACGCGGCGCTCGGTGCATGTCGGCGTCATCCGCTATACATGCGGATCAGGTCTTCGGGCGTGCGGGCGGGCCGGGAGCGCCACCGTCGGGCCGGCCTGCTCCTTGTGTCGATATGTGAGCGCCAGTGCCGGGTTCCGTGCCCTGTGACCGGCTAGCCCTGCGGTTAGGAGACGCTGAGGGCTGCGGTTGCCGGCTGCGCGGCTCTACTGCGGGACCGCATTGCCCTCGCCGGCTATCTCCACGGCCTGGATCATCATCTCCTTGAGCAGTGGGCCGCCGCCTGCCCGTCACGCAGTTGCTTGGATGCTGCGCCAGGTGCTGTTCGCCGACCAGTGCGCGTCGACCCCCACACGCTCGTCTGCGACCTCAGCGTCGCGCTGGCCTTATCGTTGCCCGCACCCTTCAGGCGTGCCGTAGATGCCCAATTACCTAATTGATCCATTGGAGTGAGATTGGAATGTTAGCCGATCGAGGGTTCCCTGCCTTGAAGCTCGAAGCTACGATTAACGCAAAGATCGCTTACTTTGGGCTACCGCGTTTATTGGGGGGAAACGTGTTTAGTTCGGGGGCTGGGGCGACCGAATCGGTGGCTTTAGGTGTAATTGATCGCGCGAACCAACTACCGTTGCCCGTGAACGGCGCCCTGCCGACGAGAGTGCCGGCGATTCTGGATGGCTCACGGTGAGCTTCACGATGGGCCTGTTGCGCCGCTTGCTGTGGTGGCGGAATAGGTATCCTTCCTGGCCCTTCTGGCTGGGCCTGGTGATCACTATCCTGCTGGCCTTGTCCACGGTGATCTTCTACGTGGTGCTTGCCGCTGTCTGCTTGGACTTGGTGAAGCTCATATCGCGGTGGATCTGGCTCATATCGCGGTGGATCTGGGAGCGCCTGCAGGACGGTGCCCGGCGAAGGCGATTGTCGGGAGCCACAGTCCAGCCGCCGCCTGCGTATCGCGCTCCGCCACCGGCGAACCAGGGTCATCCTGTCGGCAGTCCTCCAGGACGCGATGGTAGGGCGGATCTGCCGGCGGATCGTAGGGTCAGGATCTTGGTCCTCGGCTTCCCCGGGGTGCGGGAAGACACTCCTGCTGGCCCGCCTGTACTACTACTTCGCGCAAGGCGGGCCGGCTGGAATCCGGCTTTCGACCGATCAGGAGTCTAACGGCAGGCTGCTGAGCCTCGTGGCGCAGATCCGGACCACGCCTGGAGGGTACTTCCCGCCGGGCACCAGCGTCACCGAGACGCGGGCCTGGTCCTTCACGGTCAAGGTGGAGTCCGAAGATCAGGACGCGGATGCGTTCACCCTGGAATATCTCGACTATGCAGGTCGGCTCGTCGAAGAGCTGACGGGCGCCAGGACGGATGACCCGCCAGATGAGGAGTTCCGGCGGGCAGCGGACAATGCCGATGTCCTCATGGGCGTTATCGATGGCGAGCAGCTCATGAAGCTAATGTCCGGCAGCTACGATCCCGAGGTCGTGGACCGCATCGACCGTCTCCTGAATGCTCCTTATCCGCGCCCGCCAGCGAAACATTCACCTGGTGGTATCTAAATGGGACTTGCTGGTGCGCGGTGACGGGGGCCGCTACACCATGGCGGACGTCAGGAGCACGCTCGCTGCGATGTCGCCCGCGTTCAGCAACTTCCAGCGGAACCCTCGGCTGGGAAAGCTTCGGATGATACCGGTGGCCGCCCTCGGCATGAACGGTTTCGCCGTGCCCGCAGGCGCGGGCGGTGGCATGATGCGGAACCCAGGAGTCGAGTGGTCCCCGTGGAATGTTGAGGTTCCATTCTTCTGCGCCGTCCCCGACATCATCAGGTATGACGTCGACAGGATGGCGGCAGCGGCCGGTACGCCAGGTCAGGCGAATCTCGCTCGCAGCATCGCCAGGATCACGCTGGCCGTGCTCGCCATCTCCGGGCTGAGAGCCACGGCGGGTGTACCGGGCTTTAATCTGAACTTTCCGATCAGCGAGGCTGTCCAGCGCATCAGGCAGTATCTCGGGGACAGGTACGCGCGGAGCAGTGTGCCGGCATTCCTGGATGAGGGAACAGCGATCGGGTACGTGGTGAATGAGTGTTACGGATCGGTCGACGAGTTTGAGCGCCGGTGGCCCGACTCCCGGCTGAGCAGGCGGGGCGCGTGGCGAGCCAGCCTCATGGATGATAAGGCGTGGCCGTTCCTCATCGGTCGTACCCGGACCGAGGATCACCGCATAGTCGTCATCCCGGATTTCATGGCCGCCGGGGCACTGGTGAGCGCGCTGCGCTTTTCGGCCGACAGTGGCGCGCCCGGGTCGTCGGAATCCGTTCAGATCCGGGAGATCCAGACACCTGTTAAGCACCGCGTCACCGTCATCTACCGGGTGAACATGGCGCACGCGGACTATTGGGGCCTGCCCGGCGAGCGAGTCCTGACCGACGAGCAGGGCAGGCCGATCGTGCTCACCGAGGGCCTTGTCACTGACGTTCGGCGACGCGGTGCGGCAGAACGGGATCACCGAGGAGAACCTTGACCTGGCGCACCCCTTGAGCTTCGGCGCACCTGGAGTTCTGGGCGCAGGGCGCGATACGCCCGGCAGGCCGCGACACCTTCAGGCTTGCCATGTCCGGGAAACCGTCGCTGTCACCTCCTCAGCTCGCGATCCTGGGTCAGCGTATCTGAAGCTCTGAGCGCCTGAAGCCGTTGCCCTGCCGAGGATGCGGCAAGCTGCTGCCGACTCGGCGACATACCGCGATCCGGCGCTCGTTACCGTCTCCAGGCGAATCGCGGTCCGCACGACGGCGAGCGCGGCCATGACCGTCGCCGAAGGTGACCTCCATCCGGTCCTCCTGCGTCCACCCCTGATCAAGGCGAAAGGAAGCACCGGGCCCGACATCGCTACTGCGCGCATGCCCTCTCACGACGCCGACGATCCGGTCCGCCTACGCCGGATCGAGCCTGCATGCAGGCAGGCATGCGGTCAGCTTCGCAACCAGCGTGCTCGAACTCCACGCCGATTTGGACATTCTGCGCACGGTGCACTGTCCACTCGGCGTGATTGCGGCCGCGCAGAGTCGGCAGGGCACCCTGTCTCGTCTGCGACATTCCGGCGCGGTCACTCACGTGGCAATGGGCGACTGGGCGCGGAGCCGAGGCAGCGGCTCGCACGAAATTGCATGCTCACGGTCCTGTCGCTGGCGGGCAGGAGGGAACCGCCGTGGCCATGCTCACGACATGTGTCGCAAGATGCTCATGGCGGGCGTCGCGTAACAACCGGGCCTCCTGGCAGCTACCCGGACCGGACTCTCACCGGCAAGTGGCAACGAGCTTACGAACGAAGATCCACCATGGCACGAAGTCACAGTGTCAACAGCGTGGCTTCCCGGTACAGGCACGCACGGCAGGCACGGAAAGTGCGAGCCGGTTATCTGCTGGGTGTGACGAATGTTCCCCGGCTGTGCCGGGTGATGATGACGCCACGGTCGCGCAGGATCTCCATGGCGTGGCGCACGGTGGTGTAGGCGACGCCGGTATTCCCCGGCGAGATCACGCTCAGAGGGAAGCTTCTCGGCGATCTCCCCGTGATCGATCCGGCGCTGAACGTCATCAGCTACCTGCAGGTAGGCGTATTTGTCGTCCATCGGGTCAACGGGACGGGCAGGCACAAGATCAACTTAATAGCTTCGTGAGCTGGCAATACGTCGGCTAGCTCTGAGAGCTATGTAAGCTCTGTGTGCTCTTGCTAGGGTGGCGGGTGCGTGGCACCGGCGGCCGGCCCGTGGCCGGTGTCACGCCCCACGGGTCAGCGGCACGGGCCGGGTAAGGGACTGAAGCGATGGCAGCGCCGTACGATCAGCAGCTCAGGCAGCAGCGATTCACCCGGGACCACCCGCAGTGGTCCATCCACGCCCAGGACGGGGCCAGCCGCTTCACCGCCGAAAAAGGCGACGGCCGCAGTGCCCACATCGTCGCGGCGGCGCGCCCCATGCAGCCGCGCAGCAGCCCCGGCGTGGACGCCTACCGGGCGTTCCCGCTGAAGGGCGCGGTCGGGCGAAGCGTGCACGACCGGGGCCTGACCGTGGCGCTGCGGGTGAGTGAGGACCTGGAATCATTCGAGGCCACCAGCAGCATCGAGGTCACCAGCCCCGCCCAGCCCTGGCTCGGCGCCGTCCGGCTCGCCGACAACGGCGATCTGGACTGGGAATGCGACTGGCGCGCCGCCTTCCACGGCGACCCCGCCCAATTGGCCGACGTGATCGCCCCGATCCTGCGTGCCTACCCCCCGCAGCCACCCGCCAGGCGTTCCCCGCCCAGCACCCTGACCGGCCACCGGTCGGGTGCTGGGCGGGAAGACGAAGCCCACCGGCTGCCGACAATGCCGAACCTGCCAGGAACCCGCCACCAGCCACCACACGTTTTCGGTATCACCGCGTACCGGGATTCGCTCAGAACGCTGCCCGCATCGGCGCTGACCGGGCCGGGGGAGCATGCTGGCGCTGATCTCCGCGCCGTCGAACCTGGGGCTGCGGCCACCCAGGAGGCGGTGCTCGGCCACGCCCGGCGACTGGCGGCCCGGATCGGCGGGCGCGCTCGAGGCGGGGCACGTTCCGCTGGTGCTCCCCGCCGTAACGCGGGCACTTCACATCGGTGATTTAAGTTTCATATGTGTCAAATAAATTACGGATGGGTACATGTGTATTGGGTGATCTTCAACTGGCGCGCCGGTGCCATGTGGGAGAACGGCACCGACGCACAGAGGGGATCTCCATGATGCCTGCCATCTCAGCTGAGGCCATATCGCTCACGTCGGCCGACGGCATCACGCGGCAGTTGCGTGTCCGGGGGCTGCGGGTGCACGCCGAGATCTACGGCCAGGGCGAGCCGCTGCTGCTGCACTCCGGCCTGTGGGCCGAGGCCAGGGCTGTGGCGGCCGCTGCTGCCGTACCTGTCCGGTTACCAGGTCATCGCGTTCGACCCGCCGGGGGTCGGCGGGTCGGAAATGCCCACCCTGCCGCTGACCATGGCGGGGCTCGCGGCGGTGGGCGCCGGGGTCCTGGACGAGCTCGGCATCGAGTCCGCGCACGTGCTCGGCAGTTCGTTCGGGGGCGCGGTCGCCCAGCAGATGGCCCTGTGCTATCCGAGCCGGGTGCGCCGCCTGGTGCTGGTCTCAACGTCTTTCGGCAACTTTTCCTGGCCCGGTGACCCGATGGCGCTGTGGCTCCTCATGCTGCCGGGCAGCTTCCGGCAGCCGCGGCTGGAGCAGACCGCGGGCAGGATGTTCGGCGGCCGCCTGCGGGCCGAGCCCGAGCTCATGCGCTCCATGCACATCCGGCTGCCGAGCAGCATCCAGGCGGCCATGTACCGGATGGCACCGCTGTTCGGCTGGACGAGCCTGCCGTGGCTGTGGGCGATCCGCCAGCCGACGCTGATCATCTGCGGCGACGACGACCCGATCACCCCGCACATCAACCACACGATCATGAGGCTGCTGATCCGCGACGCGCGGCTGTACACGGTCAAGGGCGGCGGGCACCTCGCGCTGGTGGACAGCCCGGATCAGGTTGCGCCGGTCATCGCCGAATTCCTCGGCGCCCGGGCGCCGGCCCCGGCCGAACCAGGGGAGCCGTCACCGGGCGTCCAGCCGGCCGCATAACCGGGACGGCTGGGACGGCCCGGACGGCACCCGGGCGGTCATCAGGTACCCGCCGCCGAACCCGAGCTCGTGCACGCGGACGTCCTCGGTCAGGTGCTCCAGGTGACGCCACGGCCGGTCGAACCCCTCGAAGCTGCGCACGTACGGGGCGTGCTTGCTCCTGATGTAGGCGTTGACGGCCACCATCATCCGCGGCGCCCACTTGCCGCCGCCGGCCGCCACCCAGGCCCCGGGGCGGAGGCTGGCGATGATGTTCCGCACCGCTTCGGGGGACTGCAGGATGTCGTGGACGGCGCAGAAGAGGGCGGCGTCCGCGGGCCCCCCGATCTGGGCGTCCTCGGCCGAGGACCGGACGAGTGAGACGTTGCGCCAGCCCTCGCGGTCGGCCTGCTGGCGTGCCACCGCCAGCATCTCGGGTGACTCCTCGATGCCGACGACACTTCCCTGCGCGCCCACTTTGTCCCGCAGCAGGCCGCAGCACAGGCCCGTCCCGCAGCCCACGTCGAGCACGACGTCCCCCGGGGAGAGCGGGAGCGTGTCCACGATGGTCCGGCGGTAGGGCTGGAACGCGCGCGTGTCCCGGGTATAGGAACAGGCGTGCTCTCGATAGGCCGGCAGCCGCTTGCCGCGGGGTCCTGGCGGATTCTTGTCAGCTGTACTTGGCATACGCGTGGGGTACCCGGGCTCACCGCACCCAACCCGAACTATCCGGGCTAAACATGCCTTACCCGGGCGGGCCGTCTATGCTGCCCGCCCGGGTCAGGGACCGCCCCAGCCGGGGCTAATCGGCGCTGATCAGCACCGGCCGGAGCGCGTTGAGGGCAGCCGGGTTGTCGATGGTGGACGGGACGGGCTCGTCCTGGCCGTTGGCGATGCCGCGCATCGTCTTGCGCAGGATCTTCCCGGACCGGGTCTTCGGCAGGGCCTCGACCACATCGACCCGGCGCAGCGCGGCCACCGGGCCGATCCGCTCGCGGATGAGCTTGACCAGCTCGGCCGTCAGCAGCGCCGGGTCCGTGTCGATGCCCGCCTTGAGCGTGACGAAGCCGCGCGGGACCTCGCCCTTGACCGCGTCGTGCACCCCGATCACCGCACATTCGGCGACCGCCGGATGGCTCGCCAGTACCTCCTCCATCTCCCCGGTCGACAGGCGGTGACCGGCGACGTTGATGACGTCGTCGATGCGGCCCATCACGTACAGATAGCCGTCCTGGTCGACGTAGCCGCCGTCGCCGGTGACGTAGGCGCCGTCGTGGCGGGCCAGGTAGGAGTCGATGAAGCGGTCATCGTCGCGCCACAGGGACGGCAGGCATCCGGGCGGCAGCGGCAGCCGCATCACGATCTCGCCGGTGATCCCGGGCCCGACCTCGTTGCCGTCGGCGTCGAGGACGTGCACGTCGTAGCCCGGCATCGGGACGGTCGGGGAGCCGGGCTTGGTCGGCAGTGCTTCGAGGCCCATGGGATCGCCCGCGATCGCCCAGCCGGTCTCGGTCTGCCACCAGTGGTCGATGACGGGAATGCCGAGCAGGTCCTTGGCCCACCGGTACGTCTCCGGGTCCAGCCGCTCTCCCGCCAGGAAGAGGTACTTCATGCCGGACAGGTCGTACTTGCGGGCCAGCTCGCCGTCCGGGTCCTCCTTCTTGATCACGCGGAACGCGGTCGGCGCTGTGAACAGAGCCTTCACGCCGTACTCGGAGATCACCCGCCAGAAGGCGCCGGCGTCGGGGGTGCCGACCGGCTTGCCCTCGTACAGGATCGTCGTGCACCCGGCGAGCAGCGGGGCGTACACGATGTAGGAGTGCCCGACGACCCATCCGACGTCGGAGGCAGCCCAGAACACCTCACCCGGCCTGATGTCGTACAGGTTGTCCATGGTCCAGCGGAGCGCGACCGCGTGCCCGCCGTTGTCACGGACGACGCCCTTGGGCTTGGCCGTGGTGCCCGAGGTGTACAGGATGTACAGCGGGTCGGTGGCCTTGACCGGCACGCAGTCGGCGGGCTCGGCGCTCTCCATGGCCTGCACCCAGTCGACGTCGCGGCCATCGACCATCGGGGCCTCCGCCTGCGGGCGCTGCAGGATCACGCACCGGTCCGGCTTGCTGGCGGCCAGCTCGATGGCGCTGTCCAGCATCGGCTTGTACTCTATGACCCGGCTGCCTTCGATGCCGCACGAGGCCGAGACCACCGCCTTGGGCGCCGCGTCGTCGATGCGCGCCGCCAGTTCCGGCGCGGCGAACCCGCCGAACACCACCGAATGGGCCGCGCCGATCCGCGCGCACGCCAGCATGCTGATCGCGGCCTCGGGGATCATCGGCAGGTAGATGACCACCCGGTCACCCTTGGCCACCCCGAGGCCCTGCAGCACGCCCGCGAACCGGGCAACCTGGTCCAGCAGTTCCCGGTAGGTGTACCGGCGGGCGGTACCGGTCACCGGGCTGTCGTAGATCAGCGCCGCCTGGTCGCCGCGGCCGTCGCGCACGTGCCGGTCCAGGGCGTTGTAACAGGTGTTCAGTTCACCGTCACTGAACCAGCGGTAGAACGGCGGATTGGAGGAGTCCAGGATCACCGATGGTTCCCGGTACCAGTCGATGGCGTGGGCGGCATCACCCCAGAAGGATTCCGGGTCGGCGATGCTGCGGTGGAACTCGTCTGCGTAACGGCCCATTACGGCGCTCCATTCAATCGCAGTGGCTTTACGGTACGGGCCGCATCAGAGCTTGGCCAGGGACCAGACGGGCAGCACCGGGTGGCCGTAGGAGGCTTCGCACACCTCGGCGCAGGAGAGGTAGGCGGCCAGCGCGGCCGCGACCAGGCCCAGGTACCCGCCGGCGTGCACGACCGTCATGTTGCCGCCCCAGTTGCCCGCGCCCAGCACGAAGAACGTGGCGACCAGATCGGCCAGTGCGGCGACGACCACGAGGTTGGTCCGGAACGACGCGGCGAGGATCCACACGGTGAAGATGCCGAACGCGTACAGGAACAGCCCGAGCGCGTGGCCCGCGCTGAGCGGCCGGGACGTCCTTCAGGAAGAACTCGCCGATGGCGTACAGGGACAGCCAGAACGCGCCGAACGTGCCGAACAGCACGCCGGCGAACGTGTTCCCGATGCGGAACTGGAGGAACGCGGCGACCAGCTGGGTCAGCCCGCCGAACATCAGGGCTACCCCGAAGACGACGGGCAGGACGCCGATGTTGACGATTCCGCTGTTGACCATGCTGAGTATGAACGTGGTGACCGCGAACGCGGCCAGGGCGAGTGGCGCCGAATTACCCCACTTCACGGCGTCGCCGGAGGCGGCGACCGCCTCCGCGGGTACGCGCGTGGCGCCGGACGGGTGCAGGTCGTGGTCGATGGAAGCCATATGACCCCCCTCACAGAAGGGACGAGAGTGTAATTGGCGGTCAGCATGAATCGGCTGTTCACGAGCGCACAGCGCCAAAGGTCCTTTTCCGCGTCCGTCCAAGGTCCCGCCCCTGCCCACCCGCGGCGGTGACATGCTTTGGTCCTGGTTCGCTCCGGCTGAGCAGGCGCGTTACGCGCTAGTAACGCCGGGGACGCCGTTTCGTCAGCTGCTCGCGGCCGCTCCCTCGGATCCGGTGCCTAATTTGAAAGATGACCGATACGGAATGGGCGGCCGGAATCAAGGCGGAGGTGGTCACCGTGCCCGTCAGCGGAAATCCCCTGGGGTACAACAGCCTGTGGCAGGTCAGGAGCGACAACTGGTCCAGCCTGGAGGAAGCCGGCACGCAGCTGGTCCTGGCCGAGGTCCAGTGCCGCCCCACCGAGCCGGTGACCCGGACCGTCAGCGGCCTGCTGGATGTCCTCGCGCCGATCGAGCGTTTCTGGGCGTTCCCCGGGGCGCAGAGCTTCCACGAGGTGCGGCGGCTGTTCGCGGCCGGGAAGTACGACCGGTTCGCGGCGATGGTGAGCGGGATCAACCGGGCGCTGGTGACCGACTCCTACCGCGGCAGCGAGTCCTCGCAGGCGGCGGGCGAGGACGGCGGCTACGACCACGCGGCCCAGGCCGGGGGGCACGCCGCGCCGGACCGGCCCTCCTTCGAGGTCCTCGTCGTCGAGGACCTGAGCGAGGCGCAGGAACACGCACTGCGCGCGGAGCTGCGGCGCTGGCGCCGCCCCGATGATCAGTTCGCCTACGAGATCGTCGTGGTGCCCAGCTTCGAGGACGCGATCATGGCCGCGCGGCTCAACTTCGGGCTGCAGGCGTGCGTGGTCCGCCGCCGGTTCGCCCACCGGTCCCGCTATGACACCTCGTCGCTGGCGCCGTTCCTGGGCGACGCCGGGGCCGATGACCTGATGGAGCGCTCGCCGGATGAGCGCGCCCAGGCACTGGCCCGGTCGCTGGCCAGGATCAGGCCGGAACTCGACCTGTACCTGATGACCGAGATCTCCGTCGAGGATCTGGCCGGGCGGCTGAGCCACCACTTCCGGCGGGTCTTCCACGCCCGGGAAGGCTCGCTTGAGCTGCACCTGTCCATCCTGGACGGGGTGGCCGAACGGTACCGGGCGCCGTTCTTCAGCGCGCTGCGGAGCTACAGCCACCGGCCCACCGGGGTGTTCCACGCGCTGCCGATCTCGCACGGCAAGTCGATCGTCAAATCCCACTGGATCAAGGACATGATCGACTTCTACGGCCTGGACATCTTCCTGGCCGAGACGTCGGCCACCTGCGGCGGGCTGGACTCGCTGCTCGAGCCCACCGGGCCGCTGCGGGAGGCGCAGGAGCTGGCGGCCAGGACGTTCGGCTCGGCGCGGACCTACTTCGTGACCAACGGCACTTCCACGGCCAACAAGATCGTCGTACAGGCCCTGGTCCAGCCCGGGGACATCGTCCTGGTCGACCGCAACTGCCACCAGTCGCACCACTACGGGCTCATGCTGGCCGGCGCCATGGTGTCCTACCTGGACGCATACCCGCTGCACGAGTACTCGATGTACGGCGCGGTACCGCTGCGGGAGATCAAGCGCACACTGCTGGCGCTGCGGCGGGCCGGCAAGCTGGACCGGGTCAAGATGCTGCTGCTGACCAACTGCACGTTCGACGGGATCGTCTACGACGTCGAACGGGTCATGCAGGAGTGCCTGGCCATCAAGCCCGACCTGATCTTCCTGTGGGACGAGGCCTGGTTCGCCTTCGCCCGGCTGCACCCCGTGTACCGGCCGCGCACGGCCATGCGGGCGGCCCGGACGCTGCGGGAGCGGCTCCGTGAGCCCGGATACCGGTCGCAGTACGAGACCTTCACCGGCGAGGTGGGCGCGATCGAGTCCGCCGCGGACGAGGTGCTGCTGGACCGGCGGCTGATGCCCGACCCCGCCCGGGCGCGCGTGCGCGTCTACGCGACCCAGTCGACGCACAAGACGCTGACCTCGCTGCGGCAGGGGTCAATGATCCACGTCTTCGACCAGGACTTCAGCCAGCGGGTCGAGGAAACCTTCCACGAGGCGTACATGACGCACACCTCGACGTCGCCGAACTACCAGATCCTCGCCTCCCTCGACCTGGGGCGCCGGCAGGCGGCCCTGGAGGGATTCGAGCTGGTGCAGAAGCAGATCGAGAACGCAATGCGGCTGCGCGTCGCGGTGGACGACCACCCGCTGCTCCGCAAGTACGTGCACTCGCTGACGACCGCCGACCTGATCCCGGCCGAGTACCGGCCCACGGGCATCGACACCCCGCTGCGCTCGGGCCTGCCGAACATGATGAAGGCCTGGGCCACCGACGAGTTCGTGCTGGACCCGTCGCGGATCACCATCTTCATCGGGACCACCGGAATCGAGGGCGACACGTTCAAACGCCAGCAACTGATGGACCGCTACGGCGTCCAGATCAACAAGACGTCCCGGAACACCGTGCTGTTCATGACGACGATCGGCACCACCCGCAGCTCGGTCGCCTACCTGATCGAGGTGCTGGTGGCCATCGCCCGCGAGCTGGACGCCCAGCTGACCGACATGAGCCCGGCCGAACACGCGGCCCACGAGCGCACGGTGCGGCAGCTCACCACCCCCTCGGCGCCGCTGCCCGACTTCAGCGGATTCCACCCCAGTTTCACCGACGGCCCAGACTCCAGCGGGGGCCCGGACTCCAGCGGGTGCAGCGCGCCGGCCACTCCCGAGGGGGACGTGCGGCGGGCCTTCTACCTGGCCTACGACGACAGCTTCTGCGAATACCTGCTGCCGGGCGAGGTGCAGCGGCGGGTCGACAACGGAGAGCAGGTCGTGTCCGCCACGTACGTCACCCCCTACCCGCCGGGATTTCCGGTACTGGTGCCGGGCCAGGTCTTCAGCCCCCAGATTCTCGCGTTCATGGCCAGCCTCGACACCCCCGAGGTGCACGGGTTCCGGCCGGACCGCGGCTACCGCGTGTACACCGGCAAGGCCCTGGAGATCGCCGCCGCCGCGCGGCGCTCACCGCCGGCTTAAACACTTCCGAACGGGCTGAATCGTGACCGCCCGGTCAACGGTGACGGGAGGTCCCCGCGCCCACGCTGACGGCCGGGCCGGCTCAGACGTGGCGCGGGCTGCCGGGGTGGGCCGGATCGATGAGGTCGGCGTACTCGGCGTGCTCGCTGATGAACTCGGCGACGAACGAGCAGTAGACGGTGATGGGCCGGCCCTTGGCCCGCAGGTCGTCCAGCGCCCCGCGGGTCAGCGCCGTGCCGACGCCCTCTTCCCGGCGGGAAGGCTCGACCCAGGTGTGGGTGAGCACGATCCGCGGCCCCTCCACCTCGTAGACGAGGCTGGCGACGACCGTGTCCCCGTCCCAGGCTTCGTAGGTGCGGTTTTCGGGGTTGTCCCGTACTTCGACCGGTGCGGCGACCATGGCATGACGCTACCCGGTGCCCGGCCCGGCGGCTGAACCGCGCCGGGGTCACCGGCGGCGGGCGCGGCTTTGGCGGCAATCCGCTCGCCCGCCGCCTAGGCTGGCGGCATGACTGCGCCCGCTGACGTCGCCAACTCTGGCGCGGGCCCGGGCACCACCAGCGTGCTGCTGGTGGAGGACGATCCGGGGTTGCCGCCCAGCTGGTCCGCGCCCTGACCCGGGGCGGCTATCTGGTCGATCATGTCGCGACCGGCGCCGGCGCGCTGGGCCGGCGGGGACACCCGGACGTGGTGCTGCTCGACCTCGGCCTGCCCGATACCGACGGCGTGCAGGTCTGCCGTCAGCTGCGGCAGCGGTCGGACGTGGCGATCATCGTGGTGACCGCGTTCGGGGAGGAGTCCGACCGGGTGACCGCGCTGGACGCCGGCGCGGATGACTACCTGGTCAAGCCGTTCGGCGTCAGCGAGCTGCTGGCCCGGATCCGGGCCGTGCTCCGGCGGGTCAAGCCGGAGGGTGACATCATCCGGCACGGGCCGCTGAGCATGGACTTCCGGACGCGCAAGGTAACGGTCGCCGGGGACGAGGTGCCGCTGACGCCGAAGGAATTCGACATCCTCGAATGCCTCGCCACCGATCCGGGACGGGTCCGGAGCCGGCAGGACATCCTGGAAACGGCGTGGGACGCCAACTGGTACGGGCCGACCAAGGTGCTGGACGTCCATGTCGCGGCGCTGCGGCGCAAACTGGGCGTGCCCGGCCTGATCGAGACCGTGTACGGGCACGGATTCCGGCTCGGCGACGTCTGATGGCCCGCCGGATTGCCCTGGCGGTCCTGGCGCTGATCACCCTGCTGCTGGCCGTCGTGGCCATCCCGCTGGGCCTGCTGACCGAGGCGCAGGACCGCAAGGATTTCCGCGTCGAGACCGCCGCCTCGGCCACGACGCTGGCCAACGTGGCCGAGGAACGCGTCGATGACGGCGACCGGAGCAGCGCCCTGAACCACTCCATCCAGTATCTGGAGCGCCAGGGCGACCGCGTCGCCGTCTACGACGCCGCCGGGCCGGCGCGTCGCGGGCACCGGTGCCCCGCCGGCCGTTGGCCAGGTCACCGTCCGGCCGCCGGTCACCAAGCCGCGCAGCTACCAGTCGGACGACTGGATGATCGCGATCACGCCGATCGTGCCGGACTCGGGCACCGGCTCCATCGGCACGATCGAGCTGGCCCGGCCCGCCGAGCCGCTCGATCACCGGGTGCTGATCTTGTGGGCCCTGATCGCCGGGGTGTCCGCGGCCGGCCTGGTCGCGGCGGGCATCGTCGCCATCGGCCTGGCGCGCTGGCTGAGCCGGCCCATCACGGCCCTCGCCCGCGCCGCCCGGGATCTGGGCGACGGGGCCCTGGACACCAGAGCCGCGATCGGCTCCGGTCCGCCCGAGGCCCAGCGGCTGGCCCGGGCGTTCAACACGATGGCGGCGCGGATCGAATCGCTGGTCCAGGGTCATCAGATGCTGATGGCCGACGTGTCCCACCAGGTCCGCACGCCGCTGGCCGCGCTCCGGCTGCGTCTCGACCTGCTCAGCCAGGACGCGGATGAGGCGACCGCAGCCGAGCTGGCCGGTGCCCAGGAAGAGATCGCCCGGCTGGCCCGGCTGACGAACGGGCTGCTCGCCGTGGCCCGGGCCGAGAATGCCACCGCGCCGCCGACCCGGGTCGACGTGGCCGCCGTCGCACGGGACCGGGTCGCGGCGTGGCGGCCGGCGGCCGAGGAACGCGGCATCACCCTCGCCGTGACGGCGCCGCCGCCCGCCGAGGCCCAGCTGGGTGCGGACCATCTCGAGCAGATCCTCGACAATCTGCTGGCCAACGCGCTGGACGCGCTGCCGGCCGGCGGCACGGTCAGCGTCACGGCGCAGGCGGCCGACGACGTGACCCGGGTCAGGGTCAGCGACGACGGCCGCGGGATGAGCAAGCAGCAACAGCGGGCCGCGTTCCGCCGGTTCGCCTCCGGCACGGCGGGCGGCACCGGGCTCGGGCTGGCCATCGTCAACCGGCTGACCGTCGCCAACGGCGGCTCGGCGCGGCTGTCGGACACGCCGGGCGGCGGCCTCACCGTGACGATCGAGTTCCCGCGGCCGGGCCCGCAGCCCGGTCCGCAGCCCGGCGGGCGCAAGTCGGGCGCCCTCCCCGCCGGAACGTCCGCTTCCGCCGGGACTTCCGCTTCACCCGGGACTTCCGCTTCACCCGGGACTTCCGCTTCACCCGGGACTCCGCTTCACCCGGGACTTCCGCTTCACCCGAAAGGTTCTGCTGACCTTTACCAGTTCTGAACGAGTCCTGAACCGGTCCCCCGCACCACGCTGGGCAGGCTAGATACCGCGGTCGCGTCCGCCCGGCGCGATCCGGCCAGCGAGAGTGCCAGGCCCAGACGGGGAGGACTGATCAGGGCATGCCACGATCGAAAGATCGGACGGTTCACGGGGGATCATGGCCGTACCGGGCCGCCGAGCACCGCAGCCGGGTGATCGGCCGGACCCGGGCCATCTCGCTGGGGATCGCCGCGAGCGCGACCGGCGCGTCGGCCATGCTTGGCACCACGTTCGCCCAGGCCATTCCCGGTCACGCGCGGCCGGCCAGCGCGCAGAACCCAGCGCCGCCGGGGGCGGCCCCGGCGTCCGGGACAGCCCCGGCACCCGGAACAGCCCCGGCACCCGGAACGCCCGGGCACCCGGGACGGCCCCGGCGCGGACGTCCGGGGCGGCACCGTCGCAGGCACCCGGAACGGCCCAGGCACCCGGGACTCAGGTAGCGGGAACTCCGGCATCCGGGACGGCTGCCGGCCGCGCGCCCGGGACGGCGCGGCCGGGCCAGGGGGCCGCCCACCCCAGCCAGCGCCTGGCCGCCCCGCCGCAGCCGCCCGCCAGCACGCCGGCGCCGCCGCATGGCTCATCGGGCGGCTCCTGACCATGACGGGTGACGGACCGAGGATGACCTGGCGGCCGGGAACCCCACGATGACCGCGGCCCCGCTCAATGCGGCCCCGCTGGGCGCGGTGTCCCTCGGCGCGCCGCTGGCCACCGCGAGCACCGGCGTGAGCCCGCTCTGGTACGCGACCCGCGCGACCGGAGTGGTCGCGCTTCTGCTGCTCACCGCGACCGTGGTCATGGGCATCGCCGCGCACGCGGGAGTCGCCGCGCCGGGCCTGCCCCGGGTCGTGACCGGCGGGCTGCACCGGAACGTCTCGCTCCTGGTACTCGGGTTCGTCCTGGCGCACGTGCTGACCACCGTGCTGGACTCGTACACCCCGATCGGGCTGGTGGCCGCGGTCGTCCCGTTCAGCTCGCCGTACCGTCCCTGCTGGCTCAGCCTGGGTGCCATCGCGTTCGACCTGCTGCTCGCGCTCGCGCTGACCAGCCTGGTCCGCGACCGCATGTCCTACCGCGCCTGGCGGGCCGTGCACTGGCTGGCGTACGCGTGCTGGCCGGTGGCGCTGTGGCACGGGCTGGGCACCGGAACCGACAGCCGGCTGCCGTGGCTGCTCATCGTCGACGCGGCGTGCCTGGCGTGCGTGGCGGCGGTCGCGGGCTGGCGGCTGTCCCGGGTCCCGCCGGGGAACGCGCGCTCGGCGGCCCTCGCGGCCACCGTGCTGCTGCCGCTGGCCACGGTGGTGTTTGCCCTGGCGGGCCCGCTTCAGCCGGGCTGGGCCCGGCGGGCCGGAACGCCGGCCGCACTGCTCGGCTCGGTCAGCACCCTGGCCGGCGCGCCGTCCAGCACCGCGGCCGCGCCCGCTGCTGCGGTCCCGGCCATGGGGGCGGCGGCCTTCGCCGGGCAGGTCCGCCGCTCACCCGGACCGGGCGCCGGCGAGGTCACGATCACGGTCAGCGGCTCCACCAGCGGAACCCCCGCCCGCATCGTGACCATCATCTTGCGCGGGGCGCCGGACGGGGCGGGGATCACCATGTCCAGCGGCAGCGTCCAGCTGGCCGGCCCGGGCCAGGGGGCCGCCTATCAGGGCCCCGTCACCGCACTGAACGGTGATCATCTGACCGCGGTCCTCCGCGGGCCGGCCGGCGCGGCCGGCGGCCCTGCTGCTGACCATCAGCGGCACCCGCGCATCCGGCCAGGCTGACCTGGCCGGCGGCGGGGCAGCCATGAGCCAGGGCGGAGCGACGAGCCGGGGGGAAACCATGAGCCGGGGGGAAACCATGAGCCAGGGCAGGCCTGCGAGCCAGGGGGACACCACAGGCCGGGGGGAAACCATGAGCCAGGGCGGCCGCGGCCCGGACGACCGGACCGAAACGGTCCGGCGGCTGCCCGTCCGCCGACTGACCGCCGGGTGGCACCAGGCCGCCCGGCCCGCCAGCCTGAGCGAGCACGACGCCCGGTACGGTCCGCTGCCGGACGCCGGGCGGGAACTGGCCGAGGCGGTGGCCGAGGCCGGGCTGACCGGCCGCGGCGGGGCCGGCTTCCCGACCGGGGTGAAGATGCGTGCCGTGGCGGGCCACCGGGGCCGGGCGGTGGTCGTGGCCAACGGCATGGAGAGCGAGCCGGCCAGCGAGAAGGACCAGGCCCTGCTGGCCAGGACGCCGCACCTGATGCTGGACGGCGCCGTCCTGGCCGCCCGCGCGGTCGGCGCCGACATCGTGCACGTGTGCCTGGACCGCGCGCGGAACCAGCAGGTCGGCGAGCTCCGGCGGGCCGTCAGCGAACGCCGCCGGGCCGGCCGGGACCCGGTGCCGCTGATCGTCCACGACCTGCCGCGCCGTTACGTCTCCAGCGAGGAGACGTCCCTCGTCCGCTGGCTGAACGGCGGCGACGCCCGGCCGACCGCGACACCGCCGCGGCCTTCCGACCGCGGCGTCGGGCGGCGCCCCACGCTCGTGGACAACGTGGAGACCCTCGCCCATGTCGCCCTCATCGCACGGTTCGGTCCCGGGTGGTTCCGTTCGGCCGGAACATCCGACGCACCGGGGACCCTCCTGATCACCGCGGCCGGTGCCGTCGCGGGACCCGGCGTTTACGAGGTCGAGGGCGGCACCCTGGTGGGAGACGTGCTGGCCATGAGCGGCGCGGCGGCTGACGCCACCGTCCTGCTCGGCGGGTACGGGGGGACCTGGCACCCGGTGCACGGCGTCGCGCACCTCCCGCTGACCGCCGCCGGGCTGCGGGCCGCCGGCGCGTCGCCGGGCGCCGGCCTGGTCCTCGCCCTCCCGGACGGCAGCTGCGGGCTCGCGGAGACCGCGCGGATCCTCGGCTACCTGGCCGCCCACGGCGCCCAGCAGTGCGGCCCGTGCCGGTTCGGGCTGCCAGCCATCGCCGACGACTTCGCCCAGCTCGCGGCGGGCAGGCCCGAGGGCGGGCTGCTGGACCGGCTGGACCGCCGTCTCGGCGTGATTCCCGGCCGGGGTGCGTGCCGGCATCCGGACGGAGCGGTCCGGCTGGCCGCGTCCGCCCTCACCGCCTTTTCCGCCGACGTCCGCGCGCACGCCGCCGGGCACCTGTGCCCGGCGTCCCGGCGCGGGCGGGCCGCGGCGGGGCTGCCGATCCCCCGGCCCCGGGCGGACGGCGAATGGCGATGAGCCTGCGGATCCGGATCGACCCCACCGCCTGTACCGGGCACGGGGTCTGCGCTGACCTGCTGCCCGAGCGCATCGGGCTCGACGAGTGGGGCTTCCCGATCATCCAGCCGGACGTGCCGCCGAGCCTGGCCGCGTACGCGCGCCGGGCCGTCCGCGCCTGTCCCGTGCTGGCTCTCCGGCTGCAGCGAACCCAGGGAAACCAGGGAGAAGGGAGTCCCGCGCGTCGTGACCCTCACCGGTAGGCGGCACCATCGCCGCGAGCCAGAAGCCACGGCCGGCGTCGTGGGCAACGAGCGGCTGACCGCGCTCACCGGCACCGTGCTGCTGGCGGGTTTCGCGGTCGAGGGCCTGACGGTCCTCGCGATCCACCGGCTGCTGACGCTGCACTTCTTCCTCGGCATGCTGCTGATCGGGCCGGTACTGCTGAAGATCGGCACAACCGGTTACCGGTTCGTGCGGTACTACACCGGCGCGGCGCCGTACGTGCGCAAGGGGCCGCCCGCACCGCTGATGCGCCTGCTCGGGCCGTTCGTGATCCTGACGTCGCTGGCCGTGCTGGGCACGGGGGTGCTGCTGGGCGTCGCCGGCCCGGCAACGGCCCCTGGCTCTTCTTGCACAAGGCGTCGTTCGTGCTCTGGTTCGGCTGCATGACGCTGCACGTGCTGACCTACGTCTGGCGGCTGCCGCGCATCCTGCTGGGCACGCCCGGCGGACACGGCAGGCCTGGCGGGCCCGGCACGGCCCGGATGGCGGTGCCGGGCGGCGGTGCCCGGTGGCTCCTGGTCGGCGCGGCCCTGGCCGGCGGCCTGGTGATCGCGTTGCTGACCATCCACCTGGTGGGCCCCTGGGACACCCGGACGTTCTTCCACTGATACGTGGAGCGTGGAAGGCCCGCCCCGCGAGTCGCTGGCGGCCATCGCGCGCGAGTGGGGCCGCATCGGCTGCATCGGGTTCGGTGGCCCGCCGGCCCACATCGCGCTGCTGCGCGCCCTGTGCGTCGACCGGCGGCAGTGGCTGTCGGCGCAGGAGTTCGAGGACGGCGTGGCGACCACCAACCTGCTGCTGGTGACCCGCTCCCCCTGGCGTACCGCCGGCCCCGGCCCGTCCGCCTCACCGGGCCCGCCCTCCGGCTCGCCCCCGGGCCCGCCCTCCGGCTCGCCCCGGGGCCCGCTCTCCTCCCCGGGCCCGCCCTCCGGCCGGGCGCAGGCCCTGCTGCCGCTGCTCGCGGCCACAGCGATACCCGCCGGGGGCCTGCTGTCGGTCGCGTGGGTGGCCTTCAAGGTCGGCACGCTGTCCTATGGCGGCGGCTTCGTCATCATCCCGCTCATGCAGCACGACGCCGTGCATACCTACCACTGGATGACCAGCGCCCAGTTTCTCAGCGCCGTCGCCCTCGGCCAGATCACGCCCGGGCCCGTCGTCCAGACCGTTTCGGTGGTCGGCTACGCGGCGACCGGGGTCGGCGGCGCCCTGCTGGCGTCGCTGGTCGCCTTCACCCGCCCGGCGGTCACCGCCCGGCCATCACCGCCTGGCCCTGACCGTCTGGCCCCGACCGTCTGGCGGCGAACTTCGCGCGGTTACCCTCGCGCGGTAATGGCTGCGCCGCACGGGCCGGCCCGCTGGCGGCGGGAGCCACCGAAGCGGGCGCCAGCGGGCCGCCGGCATGCCCGCTGGCCGCGCCCGGCGTCCGCGGGTTTCTCGGGTACTCCGACAGGTGTACCGTCCACATCGCGGCGGTCAGCACGTCGAATCTGGCGATCTGTCCGCGCAGCGCCACCGCGTCGCCGCCCTGTGCCGAGTCGACCATCTGATGTGCGGCGTTCTCCAGCCGGGTCAGCCGCGCGGCCAGCAGCGGCAGGCTTCCCCGCGAACCGCGGCCGACGGCCGCCGTGAGCATGCCGCCTCCGGCGGCTTTTACCTCAGACAGGATGGCGCTGGTGGCGTCGATGATCTGCTGAACGCCACACGAACGGAGCGGCGCCCCGGCGGGGCCGCCGGCAAGCATCCACAATCGGGCCAGGTGCGGAGCGCAGCGCGCCTGGTGATCTTGGACCGAATCTGACGCAGTCATGATGGACCACCCCTTGGTCGGCGCATTCTTCATTCGAAGCCGTTTGCCCCGGTAGCAGCCAGGGACGAAAGTCCCCTCGCGTGTTCTCAGTATCGCCCGCGCGCCGGGATCCCCGGCGCGCGGGTGGGTCCTACGCCCTTTCGCGTGGCCGACCTCTGGCCCTACCCGAATACGCGAGAGAAAATAATGCTCGGGGCTGGCAAACGCGCCTGAATGCCGCAGGCGGCGCGTGCTCGGCCTCTGGGCGGGCTTCCCGGGCCAGCGGACTGGACGGGGCTTGCCGTGCCAATGGACAAGAAGGGGCCGACCATGAAGCTCATCGTTGTTCTGGTAGCGCTGGCCGCCGCCGTATTCCTGGCCCTCGTCATGGGCAAGGACGACATCCGGCGAATCCGCCGTATGCGCGCCATATAGCCACCGCGCACGACGCGGAGCCCGCACCGCAGGCGCGGGCTCCGTTCCGGTCGCTGACCCTGGCCAGCCCGGCGTGTTCCGGGCCGGGCGCCGGGCCGGGTGCTCAGTGCCGGTCGCCCGGGACGACGACCACGGGGCAGTGCGCGTGGTGTGCGACCTGGGTGCTGACCGAGCCCATCATCAGCCGGGTGAAGCCCCCGGTGCCACGCGAGCCGACGACGATCAGGTCCGCGTCCTTTGACGCCTCGATCAGTTTCTCGGCCGGCAGGCCGAAGACGGCCTGGACCGTCACCGGCGGCCGATCAGCCCCGTCCAGTTGCAGCGCGGCCTTCTCGACCAGTTCCAGCGCGGCCTCCCGCGCCTGCACCAGGAATTGCTCGTCGGCGGGGAACACGACCATGCCGTGCCACCCGCTCGCGGCGACCTGCTCGACGGTAATGACGGTGAGCTGCTCACGACGGGCCGCGGCCTCTTG
Organism: uncultured Actinomycetes bacterium; assembly: GCA_963808295.1. GTDB lineage: Bacteria > Actinomycetota > Actinomycetes > Streptosporangiales > Streptosporangiaceae > Bog-532. The sequence goes on from CAWEFP010000045.1 coordinate 58,338, forward strand.
CATGGCCCATTCCAGGGCTACCTGTGAATGACTGGAGCCGTCGACTCCGACGATGATTCCGGACATTTTGTCTCCTACGCCCGAACCTTTCCGATGATGCTGACGCTAGCGCCCTCGCCGGGGGTCGTTCAGAGGCGCAGCTCACCAGGCCAATGGACCCATTTACCCTTTTGCCGGGACCTTGTTTCCCCTGCACTGAGGACTTTCGTCCCTGCTCAGTGGGGGCCTATGTGCATACCGTGAAAGGAACACACTGGGACCGCCCGGTAGCTGGGGGCGGGTTCGCTCAAGAAAGCGTGACTGGCTGATGACCGAGAACAGGTCGGGAGACCCGGCGATCCGCGTGTTCCTCCTGGACGACCATGAGCTGGTTCGCATCGGAGTGCGGGATCTGCTGGAGTCCCAGCCGGATATCCGCGTGATCGGCGAGGCCGGCACGGCCGCGTCCGCGCTGGCCCGGATCCCGGCACTGCGGCCGGACGTGGCGATCCTGGACGTGCGGCTGCCCGACGGGGACGGGATCAGCGTCTGCCGCGAGATCCGGTCCCGGATGCCGGAGGTCGCCTGCCTGATGCTTACCTCCTTCGAGGACGACCAGGCGCTGTTCGACGCGGTGATGGCCGGCGCGGCCGGTTACGTGCTCAAGCAGATTCACGGAACGGACCTGGTGGGGGCGGTACGGACGGTCGCGTCCGGCCAGTCGATGCTCGATCCCAAGGCGGCCAGCACACTGATGGCGCGGCTGCGGGACACCTCGCAGAAGCGGGACCCGCTGGCCGGGCTGACCGGCCAGGAGCGCCGCATCCTGGAGCTGATCGGCGAGGGGCTGACCAACCGGCAGATCGGGGAGCGGATGTTCCTGGCCGAGAAGACGGTCAAGAACTACGTGTCGGCCCTGTTCCAGAAGCTCGGCATGGAACGGCGGACCCAGGCCGCCGCGTACGCCGCGCACATCTTCGCCGAGGACCACCCGGACCACCAGACGTACGTCTGAAGCCCTCCTAGGAATCGGCCGTACACGACGGGAGGCGCCCCACCGGGCGCCTCCCGTCCCCATGCCCACCCGGGGATCCCCCGCCGGAACGGCGCGCCGCCATCAGCCGCGCGGCGGAGCTGACCAGCTCGTCGGGGCCGATGGTCACCGCGGGCGCGGTCATCAGGTCCGCCGCGATCATGGCCTCGGTCCACCAGGAGCCGGGTTCGGCCGTCATGGACAATCCGCCCGTGCCCCCTGGTCATTCGGCCCTTTTCCGGGGACGAAAGTCCCCGGGCACCCTGCTGTGCCGGCATTTCCGGCGGGCCGCGCAAAAAGGGACCAATGGGCCTGACAAAAGCCCTGGCTGAATGCGGCCGCTGGCCCTGATAGGCCATCCGCTGCGAATGGTTGCCTGCTGGCTCAAGTGCCGGATAGGTGGTCCTGGCGCCGGATGCGGCCTCAACGCCGTGCGTGGCGGATCTTCAACCGTCCCAACCCCATGGTCCCGGAGATCCGGATCCTCGGCCTGCCGGGGCGGGAGCGCCGCCGGGGCTTGTAGCGCGGGTCCTTCCACCCGGTGTGCAGATCCTCGACGTCGACGATCGCGTCGCGAGGCACCGTGATCTTGGCCCTGCCGGTGCCGAGTTGCACCTCGATGTCGACTACCGGATGGTCGATGACCGCCCGGGACAGGTCCAGATGCACCCTTGCGAATGCGGACTCGACCTTGAGGATCCGAGGTACCCGCCATGCGCCGCGCCGCTGGATCCGTCCGCTGACGGCGGCAATCGTGGACGTGGTGCCCGCATTCTCCTCAGGGAGTGAGGCCAGAGCCTGCACGAGTTCGCTGTAGGTCTTGGCGGTGAGCGCCTGGTGGAGGCGTTCGTCCAGATCCTCGTGTGAGATGTGCCCTTGGGCGTACGCCTCCTGCAGGCGCTGCACGGCCGTGTCGCGGTCGTCTTCGCTGATCAGTGGCAGCCGGTGGTGCGACCCACCGGCCTCTGGCTGCACCGTCCCCTGCGCCATGATCCCTCTACTGGGTACCTTGTACGCGGTTATAGCGGCAAGGCTAAGTCACTGGGTACCATGTACGCAAGCTGGGGGTGGAGCGGTGACCGACGCCGAGTACGTGAACATCTGGATGCGGCCCGAACGCCCGGCCTACGGGCCCAAGCCGGCCTACAGCCGCGCACAGATCACCGAGGCGGCGATCCAGATCGCTGACGCCGAAGGGCTGGAGGCCGCCACCATGCGGCGGATCGCCGCCGAGATCGGCGCGGGCGCGATGTCGCTCTACCGGTACGTCCCGAGCCGCGACGACCTCATAGAGCTCATGGCCGACCGGCTGATGGGCGAGATCGACGTCACGAGCCTGCCCTCCGGCGACTGGCGCGCGGACCTGAGGCACTACGCCGACGGGATGCGGGGCATGTGGCTGCGGCACCCGTGGATCGCCACCGTGCACCGGGCACTCCCCAGCTTCAGCCCCAACCAGCTGCTCTTGATCGAACGAGTGATGGGCGCCCTCGACGCCCACGTCTCCATCGACGAGAACCTCAGCCTCATGGCCATTCTGAACGGCTACACCGAGGCCGCCGTCCGCGACGAGATCAGCTGGGCCGAGGAAGTCCGCCGCAGCGGGCTCAGCGAGCCGGAGTGGATGGCGCGGAACTCCCCGCGCATCCACCAGCTGGTGAACAGCGGGAAGTACCCGATTTTCACCAAGATCGTGATGGAGGCGCGCCAGCCGCACCTGAGCCGCGACGACCAGTTCCGGTACGGGCTCGAGCGCATCCTCGACTGCATCGCCGCGGCCCTCCCCGTCAACGGTGAAGCCTCCGGCGGCGGCGCACCGAGGGGGGCAGGAAGACCGCGACGATTAGCACCGGCCAAGCTATAGCCGGGGCAGCGCGTGCTGCCCAGGACTGCAACCGGGGCTTCGTCCCACTCAAGGCACGACACGCCACCAGTGATCCAAATCGCGACAAACCCACGATCGAGCAGCTCAGTTCACCTTCGCGATCTTGGAACGGCCGTGGCCGCGACAACGGCCGGCTCGCGATGATCAACCGCACCTATGAGCTGGTGACCGCGAACGTGTGAGCGGGCGCAGGTCCGCGTCCAGCAGGTACGGCAACGGGACGGCGTTGGGCACGTTCAGCCCGGCGCTGGCCGCATCGCTGACCGACTCCAGGTGCTTGACCAGCGCGCGCAGCGTGTTGCCGTGCGACACCACGAGAACCAGCGACCCGGCGCGGAGGTCGGGCACGATCGCGTCGTACCAGTACGGCAGCAGCCGGGCGGTGACGTCCCGCAGCGACTCCCCGCGCGGGCGGACCTCCGGCGGCAGCGCCGCGTAGCGGGGATCGGCGAACTGCGAATGGTCCGCTCCGGGTTCGAGCAGCGGCGGCCGGACGTCGTAGCCGCGGCGCCAGGCCATGTACTGCTCCTCGCCGTAGGCGGCACGCACCTCCGCCTTGCTGCGGCCCTCCAGCGCGCCGTAGTGGTTGGAGTTGAGCCGCCAGGACCGGCGCACCGGGATCCAGTCCCGGTCGCAGCGGGCCAGCGCCAGCTCGGCCGTCCGGATCGCGCGCCGCTGTACCGAGGTGTGCACGACGTCCGGCTGCAGGCCGTCAGCGGCGAGCATGTCCCCGGCGCGGGCCGCCTGAACCTCGCCGTGCGCCGAGAGCTCGACGTTCACCCAGCCGGTGAACAGGTCGAGCGCGTTCCACGCGCTCTCGCCGTGCCGCAGCAGCACCAGGCGGTAGCGGGGAATCGCGGGCACGCCGGAGGCCGCGGATATCCCGGAAAGCTCGTCGCGGGTGACGCGGGCGGAGCCTGACCCGTCGGGTGTCGCGCTCACCGTGCCATTCTCCGTCACCCCGCCGCCGTGACGGCAGGCCATGTCCCCCGAGGGCAGGCTCCCGGCCCCGGCGGGACCTTCGACCCGGGTGTAGAGGCCGGAGGCCCCGCCGCAATCCGGCCATTTACCGGTATTCCCGCGGCCCGCAATCCAGTGAACTAGAAGAAGGAACGGCTGGCGAAAGAAGGCGAGTGTGATGAGCGCCAAGGTGATGGATGTCATGACGAGGAACGTGGTGGCGGTACACACCAATGCGTCGTTCAAGGAGATCGCCGCCACGCTTCGCGACCGCCGGGTGAGCGCGTTTCCCGTTCTGGACGACGCCGGCGCCGTGATCGGCGTGGTGTCGGAAGCCGACCTGATCGCCAAGGAAGCCCTCGAAGCCGGCTACGAGACCCATCCCGGGCCGCTGTCCGGGCTGCTGCACCGGCACGACCTGGAGAAGGCCCGGGGCGCGACCGCGGGCGAGCTGATGAGCAGGCCGCCGGTCACGGTGCGCCCGGATGAGCTCGTCAGCCACGCCGCGCACCTGATGCACGACCGCCGCGTCAAGCGGCTTCCGGTGGTCAACGCCGACGGCAAGCTGGTCGGCATCATCAGCCGCACCGACGTGCTGAGCGTTTTCAGCCGGCCCGACCAGGACATCCGCCGTGAGATCACCCAGGAGATCATCCTCGGGCGGTTCCTCACCGACCCGGCCACATTCGCGGTCACCGTCAAGGATGGCATCGTGACCCTGGAAGGAAGCCCGGAGACCGCTCCGCTGGGCCGCGACATCGTCGCCGCGGTCCGGCACCTCGAGGGCGTAGTGGCCGTGCGCGACCGGCTCAGCTATCCCGCGCCGGCCGAGTACGTCCCGGTATCCGGTCCGCTGTTCTGACCGGCCGCCCGGCCGGCCGCAGTTCCGACCGGCCGCCCGGCCGGCCACAGTTCCGGTCGGCCGCCCGGTCGGCTACGGTTCTGGCCGCCCGACCGGCCGCGCCGGATCGTTGTTTGGAGGCAGGGATGAGCATTACACCCGTCACCACGAGGGCCAGCGTGTACGCACTGCTGACCGACGGGACGACGGTCGAGATCCGGCCCGCCCGGCCGGACGATCTGCCCGCGATCAGGGCGATGCACGAGGCGATGTCCTCCAACAACTCCTACCTGCGCTTCTTCAGCCTCAGCCGGATCTCCGCGGAGCAGGAGGCGCAGCGCGTCTGCCGGCCGCCCGGCCCCGACCACGCCGCGCTGCTGGCCATGTGCGCCGGCCAGATCATCGGTGTCGCCAGCTACGAGGTCAAGGACCACGGGCACGACGCGGAGATCGCCATCGCCGTGCCCGACAACATGCACGGCCGGGGCATCGGGACGCTGCTGCTCGAGCACCTGGTGTCGGACGCCGGCCAGCGGGGCATCACCGCCTTCACCTCCTCCGTTCTGTCGCAGAACTCCGAGATGCTGGAGGTCTTCAGGGACGCCGGGCTGACCGCCCGGCGCCAGCTGGAGGACGGCGTGATCGAGTTCACCTGCGAGCTCCCGGGCGATGACGCCGATCCGCGCTGGGACCCGTTCCTGGACGCGACGGCATCCCGGGAGCGCAGCGCCGACGTGGCGAGCCTGCGGCACGTGTTCCAGCCTGCCTCGGTGGCGGTGGTCGGCGCCAGCCGCCGGATGGGCACGGTCGGCCGCGCCATCCTGCACAACATCGTCACCGGCGGCTACCAGGGACGGGTCTACGCGGTCAATCCGCACGCGGCCCACATGGAAGCGGTCCGGTGCGTACCGTCGGTCACGGCCCTCCCCGAGCCGGTCGATCTCGCGGTCATCGCGGTGCCCGCCGCGGCGGTATCGGCCGTCGCCGACGAATGCGGGCGGCGCGGCGTCAAGGCCCTGGTCGTCATCACCGCGGGACTGGACACGCCGCAGGGCGCCGACCTGCTGGCCATCTGCCGCCGCTACGGCATGCGGCTGGTCGGCCCGAACTGCTTCGGCATCGCCGTGCCCAGCATCGGGCTGGATGCCACCTTCGCCGCCCGTCATCCGGAGCCCGGGACGGCGGGCCTGGTCATGCAGTCCGGCGGGCTGGGCTTCGCCCTGGCCGACCGGCTGACCCGGCTCGGCATCGGGGTCTCTTCCTTCGCCTCGATCGGCAACAAGTACGACATTTCCAGCAACGACATGCTGATGTGGTGGCAGCGGGACGGGAAGACCAAGCTCGCGGTGCTCTACATCGAATCGTTCGGCAACCCTCGTAAGTTCGCCCGCACCGCGCGGCACGTCGGCCGGACCATGCCCGTCCTCACCGTGCTCGCGGGCCGCTCGGCGGTCGGCCAGCAGGCCGCCGCGTCGCACACCGCGGCCGTGGCCTCGCCGCTGGTGAGCCGGGAGGCGCTCTTCCAGCAGGCCGGCATCATCGCGACCGACAGTCTCGGTGAACTGCTCGACGTCGCGGCGCTGCTGGCCACTCAGCCGGTCCCGGCCGGCCCGCACGTCGCGATCGTGTCCAACGTCGGCGGAGCCGGGGTGCTGACCGCCGACTCGTGCACCGAGCACGGCCTGATCGTGCACCGGCTGAGCGGCGAGACCCGGCGGCGGCTGCACGCGCTGGTGCCACGCGGCGGTGCGGTCACCGGCCCGGTGGACACCACCGCCACCGTGTCCGAGAATTCCTTCCGCCGCTGCCTGGAGATCGTGGCCGCCGACCGGGGCGTGGACGCGGTCATCGCCCCGGTCCTGTCGACCGCGGCCACCGGCGACCTGGTCGCGGCGATCCGTTCCGCGGACGTCAGCGTGCCGCTCGCGGCGGTCGTGCTCGACCAGGCCGAGACGGTCAGGCTGCTGCCGCGGGCCGTCCGGGAGACCGGCGCCACGGACGAGACCGGCGGCGCCGCGGGCGAGGGCGGGGAGACCGCGGGCGAAGGCCAGGCGCAGGCCGCGCCCCGGGGCACGTCCATACCGTCCTACGCAGACCCCGAGATGGCCGCTCAGGCCGTGGCGCGCGCGGCCGGGTACGGCGCGTGGCGGGCGCGGCCGTCCGGGCGCATCCACGAATTCAGCGACGTGGCGTTGGACGACGCCCGGGCGCTGATCCAGAACTACCTGCACCACTCCCCCTCTGGAGGGTGGCTGCCGCCGGACAAGGTCGCCTCGCTGCTGGCGTGCTACGGAATCCGGCTGACCGAGCTGAAGCCGGTCTCCAGCGCCGACGAGGCGGTCCAGGTCGCCGCCGGCATCGGCGGCCCGGTCGTGCTCAAGGCCGACGTCCCGGGTCTGCTGCACAAGACCGACGCGGGGGCGGTCCAGCTCGACCTGCGCACCGAACTCGAGATCCGGCGCGCCTGGCGCCTGCTGACCAGCAAGTTCGGGCCACGGCTGCGCCAGGTGCTGCTCCAGCCCATGATCACTGGCGGCACCGAGGTCATCATCGGCGTCGTGCAGGAACCGGTCTTCGGGCCGCTGGTCATTTTCGGCCTCGGCGGCGTCGCCACGGACGTGCTGGCCGACCACACGGCCCGGCTCGCCCCGCTCACCGACACCGACGCGGACGAGCTCATCCACTCCATCCGGTCGGCGCCGCTGCTGCTCGGGCACCGGGGCAGCCCGCCCGCCGATCTCCCGGCGCTGCAGGAGTCGCTGCTGCGGATCTCCCGGCTGGCCGATGATCTGCCCGAGATCGCCGAGCTCGACCTCAACCCGGTCGTCGCCCGCCAGGACGGGGTGTTCGCCGTCGACGCCCGGATCCGGCTGGCGCCGGCCAAGCCGCAGGACCTCTTCCTGCGCAAGCTCCGCTGACACGGGCCATACCGGCCCGGGACGCGGGCCGCACAAGCTCCGCCGGCCCGGGCCGCGGGAGCAAGACCCGGCCCGGGCCGCGGATTCCAGGCCGGCGCGGCGAGAGCCTGCATAAATGTGGTTCCGGCAGCCCGCTCGGGCAGCTAAGTTTGGTTTGTGAGCGACAACAATTCCGAGGACGGGCAGATCCGGGTCTTCCTGCTGGACGATCACGAGATCGTCCGGCTCGGCGTCCGTGATCTGCTGGAGGCCCAGCCTGACATTCATGTGGTCGGGGAGGCGGGTACCGCAGCATCCGCGCTGGCCCGCATCCCGGCGCTGCGGCCGGACGTGGCCGTCCTGGACGTGCGGCTGCCCGACGGGGACGGGGTGAGCGTCTGCCGCGAGATCCGGTCCCGGATGCCGGAGGTCGCCTGCCTGATGCTCACCTCCTTCGGCGACGACGAAGCGCTGTTCGACGCGGTGATGGCCGGCGCGGCCGGTTACGTGCTCAAGCAGATCCGCGGCACCGATCTGGTGGGCGCGGTGCGGACCGTCGCCTCCGGCCAGTCGATGCTGGACCCGAAGGCGGCCAGTCAGCTCATGGCGCGGCTGCGGGACGCGTCGCACAAGCGGGACCCGCTGGAGGGGCTGACCGGGCAGGAGCGCCGCATCCTGGAGCTGATCGGCGAGGGGCTGACCAACCGGCAGATCGGCGAGCGGCTGTTCCTGGCCGAGAAGACGGTCAAGAACTACGTGTCGGCCCTGTTCCAGAAGCTCGGCATGGAACGGCGGACCCAGGCCGCCGCGTACGCCGCGCGCATCTTCGGCGAGGGAGACGGCGGGGCGGACCATCCCGGAAAGGACCTTCCCGCCTAGCCGTCCCGGACCTTCCGCCTGGCCGTCCCGGACCTTCCGCCTGGCCGTCCCGGACCTTCCGCCTGGCCGTCCCGGGCCTTCTGCCTGCCTAGTCGTCCCGGACCTTCCGCCTGGCCGTCCCGGACCTCCTGCGTGGCCGTCGCGGACCTTCGGCCCTTTGCCCAGCCGCCGCACCCCGAATATCCCTAATGCATGAATGCAGATGCCCCCACGCTACGGATGCTGCCGGCTGGCGAATGTCTCCGGCGGCTGCAGTCAGTCCCGGTCGGCCGCATCGCTTACACGAAGAACGCGCTGCCCGCCGTCGAGCCGGTCAAATTCGCCCTCGACGGGCGGCACATCATCATCCGGATTGATCCCGGCAGCGCACTGTCCACGGCCCTGCACCACACCGTGGTGGCCTTCGAGGCCGACAACATGGATCTTGAGAACCACCGCGGCTGGAGCGTGACCATCGTGGGCAACGCCCGCGAGGTGATCGAGCCCAGCGAAATCGCCCGGCTGCAGTTGCTCGGCCTCGAGTCCTGGGCCGCGGCCGACGACGACTACTTCGTCCAGATCCTGCCCGGCATCGTGACCGGCCAGGAACTGCAGGCCGCCGCCAACTAGGCGGGTGGCTAGTCCCGGCCCCGGGGCGGCACCCGCCAGACCAGCTCGGTACCCCCGCCGTCCGCGTCGGCTGGCCCCAGCCGCAGCTCACCGCCGAGCTTCTCGGCCCGCTGCCGGAGGTTGCGCAGCCCGCTGCGGCGGCCATCGGGCGGGATCCCCACCCCGTTGTCGGTGACCCGCATGGTGAGGAAGCCCTCGGCGTCGATGTCCACGCTCACGTCGATCCGGCTGGCCTGCGCGTGCCGGGCGGCGTTCGACAGGGCCTCGCGCAGCGCGGTGAGCATGTCCTCGGCGATCTCCGGCCGCACCCGGTCGGTGAGTTTCGCGCCCAGCCGCAGGGACGGCGCGAAGCCGGCCGGCGCCGTCATCTCCTCGACCACCCCCACGATCGCTTCGCGCAGATTGGGCTGGCTGTCGCGCCCGCGGGACTGCAGGGCAAAGATCGTCAGGCGGATGTCCTTGATGGTCTCGTCCATCGCGTCCACGGCCCGCTTGACCCGGGTGGCCGTCTCGGGCCTGGTGATCATGGGCACCGTGCCCTCCAGCGACATCCCGGTCGCATACAGCCGCTGGATCACCAGGTCGTGCAGGTCCCTGGCGATCCGGTCCCGGTCCTCGTACAGCGACAGGCGCTCCGCGTCGCTCCGGCGGGCGGCCAGTTCCAGCGCGATCCCCGCCTGCACGGCGAAGGAGCCGATGACTTCCGCGGTGGCCTCCGGGAACGGCATCCCGCCACGCCGGCGGCCTACGGTGAGCACGCCGCGCACATCGCCCGCCGCGCCCAGCGGGAACAGGATCGCCGGCCCGATGTGGCCCATCGGCTCCCGCACGACCTCGGCCGTGCGCTCGTTCCCGGCGAAATCCTCTACCGCGAGCGGCTCTCCGCTGCTCAGCACGTACCCGGACAGCGACCGCTCGGCCGGCAGGACCAGGCCGCGCGCGGAATCGGCGCCGTCCCCATCCGCGAACCTGATCGTCAGCCTCCTGGTGTCCTGCTCCGGCAGCGCCAGCACGACCAGGTCCGCGTTCGACAGCTCACGGACCTGCCTCGTCACCACGGCGAGGACCTCATCGGGGTCGGCCCCCGACAGGAGGCTGGTGGCGACCTCGGCGTTGGCCTGCATCCACCGCTGCTGCCGCCGCGCGGCCTCGTACAGCCGGGCGTTCTCGATCGCGACGCCCGCCGCCGCCCCCAGCGCGACCAGCACCGCCTCGTCATCCTCGGTGAAGTCGCCGCCCCCCTGCTTTTCGGTGAGGTACAGGTTGCCGAACACTTCGTCCCGGACACGGACCGGGACGCCGAGGAAACCCTGCATCGGGGGATGCCCGTCCGGGAAGCCCGATGAATCGGGATGAGAGGAGATGTCGGCGAGGCGCAGCGGCCTCGGATCGCGGATGAGGAGACCGAGCAGGCCATGACCTTCCGGCCAATGGTCGATCTTGCCGATGGCCGATTCGTCCAGGCCCACCGGCATGAACTCGGCCAGCCGCTGGCCCTCCCCGATCACCCCGAGTGCGCCGTACCGGGCGTCCACGAGCCCGACGGCCGCCTCGACGATCCGTCTCAGCGTGGTCTGCAGGTCCAGGCCGGAGCCGACGGCGACGACCGCCTCGAGCAGGCTGTGCATCCGGTCTCGCGTCGCAATTACGGCCTGCCAGCCGCGACTGCAGCTCGGCGAGCAGCTCGTCCAGTTGCAGGTGCGGCAGCACCGCGGGACGGCGACCGGCGCGACGTTCCATCAGGCAAGCCTCTCAGAATCGGTACGCTCACGCTGAGCCGGCGAGCTGAACCGGCACAGCCCAGCGTAACCACCCACCCGGCAAAGGGCCAGATACATGATCATCAGGGGCACCGATCAATGCCGAACGGGCCTGCGCGGGACGATGCCACCAGGCGGGGAGTGGCCTGCCCGCCGGTCAGCCCGCCCGGCTGGGCGGCGACGCGGCCGTGAGAACGGCTTTTCCCGCGCTGTCAAGGTCGTGAACCCATTTTCCCGTGTTGTCAAGATTGGGTACGGACCAAAGTCCCGACCGGACGTTGCCGACGGCCCTCGCCACCGCGCTGCGCGCTCGCGATCCTTCATCACGTGAGCCCCGAGGGAAACACAGCCTAATCCCCTGGGCCTTTATTCAGCAGACGGCCTTGCTCGGGCCAGCACCAACGCGCTGTGCATAGAACAGAGGTGGGGCAGCATGACCGCCAGTCAGGAAACAGAACACCGCCCAGTGGCATCGGACGGCGGATTGTCGTGGCCGTCCCCGCCTTACCCTGGCGATCTGAGCCGCAGGGTCACCCAGCGGCGGCAGGAGCTCAAACTCACCCGGCAGCAGGTCGCGGCGCGCGCCAACGTAAGCCTGCGTTATCTGGAATTCCTGGAGAACTACCCGGGCATGCCCACCGGCGCCGTGCTGCGCCAGCTTGCGGCGGCCCTGCAGACCAGCCCGTCGGCCCTGCTCGGCGCGGGGATGGAGACCCCGCCCGGTGGCGGCCGGCCGCCGAGCCACCAGGTCACGACGGAGCGGCTGCCGGCGGCCGAATGCCGCCAGCTGATCTCTGCCGGGGGCATCGGCCGGATCGGTTTCCCGACCGCGTTCGGGCACGGTGATCCTGCCCGTCAACTACGCCATCGCCGCGAACACGATCGTGATCCGGGTCGGGTCGGGCTCCGTCATCGCCGCACACGGCGACGGTGATGTCTCCTTCCAGGTCGATCACATCGACGAGGCGCTGGAGCAGGCGTGGAGCGTGCTCGTGCAGGGTCAGGCCCACCGCGTCCTGCAGCGCACCGAACTGGCCCACCTGCAGCGGTGCGCGGCGGTGCTGCCGTGGCCGGGCGGCGACCACGACGCCTACATCCGGATCGCCCCGCACCGGATAAGCGGACGGCGTTCGATTCGCCGCTGAAATCCCAAACGGGACCTTGGTCCTCCGGGCGGAGGCCGCGTGTCCCTACGTGACCTGCGGGTATACCAAAGATCATCGTTATGATGCGGGGGGAAAGCGCCCGTGTCGGCACTTTTGGCCATAACAGCATCAGCCTGGGAGGGCTGCGGGTGAGCGTGCTCGAGCTTTCGCGGTGGCAATTTGGTATCACCACCGTGTACCACTTCTTGTTCGTGCCGATCACGATCGGCCTGGCGTTCCTGGTGGCCGGATTCGAGACCGCCTGGCTGCGTTCCGGTGACGAGCGGTGGCTGAGGCTGACGAAGTTCTACGGGAAGCTGTTCCTCATCAACTTCGCCATGGGCGTGGTGACCGGCATCGTGCAGGAATTCCAGTTCGGCATGAACTGGTCGGCCTATTCACGGTTCGTGGGCGACATCTTCGGCGCGCCGCTGGCCGTCGAGGCGCTGCTCGCCTTCTTCCTGGAGTCCACGTTCCTGGGCCTGTGGATCTTCGGCTGGGACCGGCTGCCCCGCCGCGTGCACGCGGCCTGCATATGGCTCGTCGCGGTCGGCACGATGCTGTCCGCCTACTTCATCCTGGCCGCCAACTCCTGGATGCAGCATCCGGTCGGCTACCACTACAACGCGGCCACTCACCGCGAGGAACTGACCAGCTTCGTGTCCGTGCTGACGAACCCGACGCAGCTGGTCACGTTCCCGCACACGATTGCGGGCTGCTTCCTGGTGGCCGGCGCCCTGGTGGCCGCGGTGGCCCTGTGGCACCTGATCCGGCGCCCGGCCGGGGCGGACGTCGCGTCGGCGTCCGCCGCCACCGCGTACCGCTCGGCGGCCAAGGTCGGCGCGGTCACCGTCCTCATCGCCGCGGTGTTCACCGCCATCACCGGTGACATCCAGGGCAAGATCATGACGAAGTACCAGCCGATGAAGATGGCCGCCGCCGAGGCGCTGTACCACACCGCCAAGCCGGCCTCGTTCTCGCTGTTCACCATCGGCAGCCTGAACGGCTCCAAGGAAGTCTTCGCGGTCAAGCTGCCGCGGCTGCTGTCCTTCCTGGCCGACGGGAACTTCGGCGGCCAGGTGCAGGGCATCGACAACATCCAGGCGCTGTACACCCAGACCTACGGGCCCGGCTCGTACACGCCGATCATCCCGGTGACGTACTGGAGCTTCCGGCTCATGATCGGCATCGGCCTGCTGGCCGCGCTCATCGCGATCGTCGCGCTGTGGGTGCTGCGGCGCAGCCGCCGGGCCGGCGATCCGCTGCACATCAACCTGACCGGGGGCAAGCGCCGGGCGCTGCTGTGGTCGGTCATCGCGCTGCCGCTGCTGCCGCTCGCGGCGAACTCGTTCGGCTGGATCTTCACCGAGATGGGCCGCCAGCCGTGGCTGGTCTTCGGCCAGATGAAGACGGCCGCGGGGGTGTCGGCCAACTCGGCGGGCGAGGTGCTCGCCTCGGTGATCATCCTGACCCTGCTGTACGGCGGCCTGGCCGTGATCGAGGTGGGCCTGCTGCTCAAGTACGCCAAGGCGGGCCTGGCCACCGAACCGCCCCCCGGCGCTCCCAGCGACGAAGGCAAGCCGCTCGAACTCGTCTACTGACCGCCCCGCGATAACGGGAGAAACAAGGAGCCAGTCGTGCTGCACCTGTCCGACATCTGGTTCATCGCCATCGCCGTACTGTGGGCCGGTTACTTCGTGCTGGAGGGGTTCGACTTCGGCGTCGGCATCCTGCTGCCCGTGCTCGGCCGTAACAACGCCGAGCGCCGCGCCATGATCAACACGATCGGCCCGGTCTGGGACGGCAACGAGGTGTGGCTGCTGACCGCGGGCGGCGCCACGTTCGCCGCCTTCCCCGGCTGGTACGCCGCCATGTTCAGCGCCTTCTACCTGCCGCTGCTGCTGGTGCTGGTGTGCCTGATCTTCCGCGGGGTCGCGTTCGAGTACCGCGGCAAGCGGGACAGCGACCGCTGGCGGCTCGGCTGGGACAGCGCGATCTTCGGCGGGTCGCTGCTGCCCGCGCTGCTGTGGGGCGTCGCGTTCGGCAACGTGCTGCACGGCATCCCGCTGGACGCCGCGCACAACTACACCGGCAACTTCTTCAGCCTGCTGAACCCCTACTCCCTGCTCGGCGGGGTGACCACGCTGTCGCTGTTCACGCTGAACGGGGCGCTGTTCCTCGGCCTGAAGACCACCGATGACCTGCGCCGCCGGGCCAACGCGCTGGCCTGGAAGATCGGGCTCGTGGCCATCGTGGCCGGGGCCGGCTTCCTGGCCTGGACCGGGGCCAGCTACCGCAGCCCTGGCCACGTCGGCACCGGGGTCGCCTCGGTGGTGTTCGCGGCGGTGGCCGCGGTCACGCTGATCGGCGGCGTGCTGGCCAGCCGGCTCGGCCGTGAGGGGTACGCGTTCGCCGGCGTGGCCGTGGCGATCGTGACCGCGACGGGCTCGCTGTTCACCGCGCTGTTCCCGGACGTGCTGCGGTCCTCGGTCAGCCCCGCCTACACGCTGACCGTCGGCAACGCGTCGTCGACCGCGAAGACGCTGGCGCTGATGACCGTGATCGCATGCATCTTCCTGCCGTTCGTGCTGCTGTACCAGGCCTGGACGTACTGGGTGTTCCGGAAGCGGATCAGCGTCCCCGGCAGTTCTTCCGCCGCGCCGCAGGAGGTCCCGCCCCTTCCGTCCAGTCCGGCGAGCGGCGCCGCGGGACCGCTCGCCCCCGGCGACGGCCCGCCGCGGGCGGAACCCGGAACGCCAGCATCCAACACCGCAGCGCGGTGAAACCGCTCGACCCACGGTTGCTCAGGCACGCCCGGCAGACGGCGGTCTACATCGCCGTGCTGGTCGCGCTGGGGGCGGCCGCCGCCGGGCTGGTCATCATCCAGGCGCAGCTGCTGTCCGGAGCCATCGCGGGGGCGGTAGACCACGGCGCCACGCTGACCTCGCTGCGCGGCATCGTCATCGCGCTCGCCGCCGTGCTGGCGGGCCGCGCGCTGATCGCGTGGGCGACGGAGGCCGCGTCCTACCGGGCCAGCGCGGCGGTCAAGTCACAGTTGCGGCGGCAGGTGCTCACCCGGGCGGCCGCGCTCGGACCGCGCTGGCTGGCCGGCCGGCGCAGCGCCGAGCTGACCGCGCTGGCTACCGAGGGCATCGACGCCCTCGACGGGTACTTCTCCCGGTACCTGCCGCAGCTCATCCTGGCCGTGATCGTGCCCGTCGCCGTGCTGATCCGGGTCGGGGCGGCCGACCTGCTGTCCGGGGTGACGATCCTGGTCACCCTGCCGCTGATCCCGCTCTTCGGCGCGCTCGTCGGGATGGCCACCGGAACCTACGCCCGGCGCCGCTGGGAGGCCCTGGCCCGGCTGTCCCACCACTTCCTGGACGTGGTGACCGGGCTGCCCACCCTCAAGGTGTTCGGCCGGTCCCGGGAGCAGCGCGCCTCCATCGGCAAGGTCACCGGCGAATACCGCAGTGCCACCATGCAGACGCTGCGGATCGCGTTCCTGTCCTCCCTGGTGCTGGAGCTCGCCGCGACCATGTCGGTCGCGCTCATCGCGGTCAGCATCGGCCTCCGGCTCGTCAACGGCCACCTGGACCTGCGCACCGGGCTGCTCGTGCTGATCCTCGCCCCCGAGGCGTACCTGCCGTTGCGCGCGGTGGGTGCGCAGTTCCACGCCAGCGCGGACGGCCTGGCCGCCGCTGACGAGGCGTTCGCCGTGATCGAGGAGCCCGCGCCGCCGGCCGGGCAGGAGCCCGCGCCGGAGCCGCGCGCCATCCGGGCCGTGCGGGTCGAAGACGTCGCGGTAAGCCAGCCGGGCCGGCCCCGGCCCGCCCCCGACGGGGTTTCCCTGCTGGTCAGCCGGGGAGAGATCACCGCGGTCGCGGGTCCCAGCGGATACGGGAAATCCACCCTGCTGAACGTGCTGCTGGGGTTCGTCCGGCCGTCGGCGGGCACGGTCATCGTCAGCGGGCCGGACGGTGAGACGGACCTGTCCGCCGTCGACCTGGACCAGTGGCGCTCGCGCGTCGCGTGGGTCCCGCAGGACCCGGTCCTGCTGCGCGGGACGGTCGAGTCGAACATCCGGCTCGGCTGGCCCGACGCGCCCGCCGAGGCCGTCACGGCCGCCGCGCACGCCGCCGCCCTGGACGACGTGCCGCTCAGCCGGCCAATGGGCGAGCGCGGCAGCGGCCTGTCGGCGGGCCAGCGCCGCCGGGTGGCTCTCGCCCGTGCCCTGCTCCCCCGCCGCGGCCAGCGGCCCGTACTGCTGCTCGACGAGCCGACCGCCGGGCTGGACGCCGCCACCGAAGCCCGCGTGCTGGAGACGCTGCGCGCCGAGGCCGCCGCCGGCCGCGCCATCCTGATCGCCGCGCACCGCCCCGCCGTGCTCGCCATCGCGGACCGGATCACGCCGCTGGCCGGCGGAACGCCCGCTCCTGCCGTCGCGGCCGCGCCGGCCGTGGCGCACACGCCGGCCGTGACGCTCGCGGCGGACGCGGCCCACAGGGCGAACGGTGTGCACGTGACGGACGGGGCGCACACGACAGACAGTGCGCACGGGGCGGACGCGGCCCCGGCGGACGCGGCCCCGGCGACGGGCGGACGCGGCCCCGGCGGACGCGGCCCCGGCGCACGGGGCGGACGCGGCCCCGGCGGACGCGGCCGGCGCGAGGCGGACGCGGCCCCGGCGGACGCGGCCCCGGCGACACGGGGCGGACGCGGCCCCGGCGGACGCGGCCCCGGCGCACGGGGCGGACGCGGCCCCGGCGGACGCGGCCCCGGCGCACGGGGCGGACGCTGCCCCGGCGGCCAGGGCGGGACAGCCGCCGCTGCTCCGGAAAGGCAGTCCCGATCCTGGTCAGGCGGCCAGTACCGACGACCGGAGGCTGACGGGGCGCAGGCTCACCCTGGCCGGGGTGCTGGGCACACTCGCCGCGGCCTGCTCGATCGGGCTGCTGGCCACGTCGGCGTGGCTGATCTCCCGCGCCGCCGAGCGGCCGCCCGTGCTCTACCTCATGGTGGCCGTCACGGCCGTGCAGGCTTTCGGCATCGGGCGGAGCGTGTTCCGCTACGCCGAACGGCTGGCCAGCCACGACGCCGCGCTGCGGATCCTGGCCCGGCTGCGGATGACCGCCTACGGTCGGCTGGAGCGGCTCGCGCCGGCCGGGCTCGCCGCGTTCCGGTCCGGTGATCTGCTCAGCCGGCTGGTCACCGACATCGACTCCCTCGCCGACCGGTGGCTCCGGGTGCGGCTGCCCTACGCCGTGGCCGCGGCCGCCGGCGCCGGGGCTGTCGCCGTCTCCGCCGCGCTGCTGCCCGGAGTCGGCCTGGTGCTCGCGGTCAGCCTGCTCGGCGCGGCCGTGCTGGCCCCGGCGCTCGCCCTGGGCATCGCCCGGCGGGCCGAGCGCCAGATCGCGCCGCGGCGCGGCGAGCTCGCGGCGGCCAGCCTGGACCTGCTGCGCGGCGCCGCCGAGCTGTCCGCATTCGGTGCGGCCGGGCGCGCGCTGCACGAGGTCGCCGAGGCCGATCGTGGGGTGGCTCGCAGTGAGGCCCGTTCGGCATATGCGAAGGGCTGCGGCGCGGCCGTCACCGTGATCGCGGCCGGAACCGCCGTCTGGGCCGCCGTGGTGCTAGGCGTGCCGGCGGTGCGTTCCGGCGCACTGGCCGCGGTGACCCTGGCCGTGGTGGTGCTGATCCCGCTCGCGGCGCACGAGGTATTTTCCGGCCTGGCGCCCGCGGCGCAGGAAATGCCCCGGCTGCGGTCCGCCGCCGCGCGGGTCGCCGGCGTGCTGGCCCAGCCCGACCCCGTGACCGAGCCGGCGACGCCCGCCCCGGTCCCCAACGCCCCGTACGACCTGCGGATCCGCGGCCTGACCGCGCGGTGGGACGTGGCCGGGCCGGACCTGCTGCACGGCCTCGACCTGGACGTCCCGGCCGGGCAGCGGGTCGCGGTGACCGGCCCGAGCGGCTGCGGCAAGACCACGCTGGCCATGGTCCTGCTGCGGTTCCTCGACCCGGCGGCGGGCACGGTCACGCTCGGCGGCACGGACATCATGGCGCTGGAGTCCGACACGGTGCGGCGCGTCATCGGGCTCTGCGCGCAGGACGCGCACATCTTCGATTCCACCCTCGAGGCGAACCTGCGGCTGGCCCGGCCGGACGCGACGATGGATGAGCTCCGCGACGCGCTCCGCCGGGCCCGCCTGCTGGACTGGGTGGACAGCCTGCCCGGGGGGCTCGCCACCCCGGTCGGCGAGCACGGCGCGCGGCTGTCCGGCGGGCAGCGGCAGCGGCTCGCGCTCGCCCGCGTCCTGCTCGCGGATTTCCCGGTCGTCATCCTCGACGAGCCCGCCGAGCATCTCGACGACGACACGGCCCGTGACCTGACCCGCGACCTGCTGGCCGCGACCGAGGGACGGACCCGCCTGCTCATCACGCACCGGCCGGTCGGCGCGGCGGAGGTGGACCAGATCGTCCGGCTCGACGGCACGCACCGACAAACGACGGCCGCAGCACAGACGTTGGTCCCTACGCGGCCCGCTGCCCGCCGCCGTCTAATGGAGGCGAAACGCAGCGACAGGAGAAGGTGAATGCGATGAGCATGCTGCCCCACCGCCCCCCCAGGAGCGCTGTCGAACTGCTCGACTGGCTGGAGTCCCCGTTCATGACGCTCCGGCCCTACCTGGCCCAGCCGATCAGGGTCGAGGAGTACGTCGCCGGCGGCCGCTACGTGGTGCGCGCTGAGCTGCCGGGCTTCGACCCGGACAAGGACGTCGAGGTCACCGTCGGGCCGGGCTTCCTCACCATCAAGGCCGAGCGGACCGACGAGTCCGAGGGCAAGCACCGTTCCGAGTTCCGCTACGGCAGCTTCACCCGCACGGTCTCGCTGCCGGCTGACGCCGACGACCAGGACGTCACGGCCGGCTGCCACAACGGCATCCTCACGGTCAGCATCGGCCTGAAGACCGCCGTGAAAAACGAGGCGCACCGCAAGGTCCCGGTGACCAAGAGCGTCCCCGCGACGAGCTGAGCTTCCCCGGCGCCCGGGAGCCTGACCGGCCCGGGAGCCGACCGGCCCGGGAGCCTGACCGGCCCGGGAGCCGACCGGCCCGGGAGCCTGACCGGCCCGGGAGCCTGACCGGCCCGGGAGCTGACCGGCCGGGAGCGGGCCGGTCGCGGGCGCGCTCGGCCAGTCCACAGCGGCGGCTCGGCCCGCGTTCAGCCCGCGGCGGCATTCTTACCGATGAGGGCATCATCCTGCTGAGACGTTGTCCTCGCTGGGTGCGAAACGATGGCGGGACGTGCCCGGCCACGGCGTGCGGCGCCGGTGACCGGGGCGGCCCCGCCCCTGGCCAGGGAGGCCGATGGCAATGATGTGGTACTGGGGCACCGGAGTCCATGGGTGGGCCTGGGGGCTCGGTATCTTCACCTCGATTATCTTCTGGGGATTGATCATCTGGGCGATCGTCGCCCTCGTGGGCTGGGGCCGCCGCGGCCAGCCCGGCGGGCCGGGTCCCGGGCCGTGGCAGCGAACGGCCCGCGCCAGGAGAACGGCCCATGGCCGGGCGAGGGACCGTGGCGCGACGGCGACGCCGAGCAGATCCTCTCCCGCCGGTTCGCCGCGGGCGAGATCGACGCCGAGGAATACCAGCGGCGCCTGGAGGTCCTGCGCGCCCAGCGCCATACCACCGCCGCTCCGCGCCCCTAACCCTCTCCCCCTATGGGCAGTATTTGCTGCTTCGATGACCTCACCGCCGTCACCCTGATCGCAAGCCTCATCGGCCAGGCCGAATTCTGTCTCCCCCAGGATCGCCCAGGCGCTGGCCACCAGCCCTACTCCGGTCTGGGGCACCAGCGATCCGTGTCCGCGGGGGACGAGTGGACGTTCCGTGTGTCTGTCCCGCACCGGCCTGGTAGCGATACTCTTGGGGGAATTCACCTGCCTTACCTCTCGGCTTTCGCGGTCATGAGCGTGCGGGACAGGAGCCGGTTGATGGGTGACCAGCGCGACGCGGCCTGGGCCGATGCCATGCTGCGGCGGCCTGCGGTCGATCCCGGCATCCCGCGTTCTGACCGTGCCCTGCTGATCGCGCGAGGCACTCTTCTCACGCCGGCGGGCCAGGATCGGCCCGCCCGGCGGCGCGACTACCTGCCCACGGATCCCCGCAAGCGGATGGCGATGGTCGAGGGGGCGGGCATGGGCATGACAGCCGCCGCGCTCATCGCGATCTTCGGCGCGACCCCGTTGGCCATTGGGGTGCTGATCTTCCAGGGGGCGGCCGGCTGGGAGTCCGCTTCGAACCGTTATGCGCTCCTTCTCGCGAAGATCATCGCGTTGGTCACCATGGTGGTCTTCGGCATCCGGATCGTCCGCTTCGGGCAGCCCAGCGGCAACATCCCGGCCGAGATGGCCGCGCGCACCCACCACGGCCGCTATCTGACCGCCGCCGATTTCGACGCCCGGTCCAGGGTGCTGCTGCGGCGCGCGCAAGATGCGATCGACGCCGTCACCTCGTCGGAGGTCTGCAGGGACGGCCTGCTGGATCAGCCCGCCGTGAGCACGGCTCTTATCCACCAGGAATGGGATATCGCCCTGGCGCTGCGCGAGCAGGCGCGGC
The DNA here is from genome assembly GCA_963808295.1 of uncultured Actinomycetes bacterium. Lineage (GTDB taxonomy): Bacteria > Actinomycetota > Actinomycetes > Streptosporangiales > Streptosporangiaceae > Bog-532. The sequence continues at coordinate 78,944 of CAWEFP010000045.1, forward strand.
TCCGCGCCCGGCGGGCGGAACTGTCCGCGAGCGGCACGCTGACCGCTGCGCTGCTCGACCGCCAGGTCCAGGCCGCCCAGCTCGCGGACTCCGGCGTCGCCAACCGGGTCGCGGCGCTGGAGCGCTACGCTGCGGAGGTCCGCGAGGCAAACGCCGCCTACCGGGACTGGCAGCAGGCAGCCGCCCTGGCCGAGCTCAGTGGCCAGCACCTGGACATGCTCGCCCGCACCGCCGCCGATGAGCACGGCATCGCCGAGATCGAGGCCATGGCGCAGCAGGCCCGCGCGGCCCGCCTCACGCTCCGCGAACTGCCCGGCTAGACCACCACCCTGCGGCGCGTCCAGTCCCCCCGCCACCTGGAACTTGACGACAAGCCCTCTCCGCGCGCCGAGGGGCCGCCGAGAGGCCTACGATGCGCGACGCGACGCGGCAAGGTCACCGAACCAGAGAGTCCGGTACCGCCTCTAATCGGCAGGCGCAGGCGAGCAGGTTCTTGTGTGCCATCGCCCCAACCGGCGTGGACCCCGCCGTACCGTGGCAAATCCCCCGAGACCAGCTTCCGGGCGTGGGTCACGCTACCTGGGTGGGCGGACTATGGGAGTGCAGGGTGCGCCCGTCGGGGCCGATGGCGGTGGTGGTGCCGTCGGGGTGGCAGGTGATTTTCCAGCCCCACCGGTGGATGACAATGAAATGGTGGAACCTGCAGTGCAGTCTCAGGTTCCCCAGGGCGGTGGGGCCGCCCTGGGAGCGGGGGATCAGGTGATGGACCTGGCAGACGGAGGGGGGCTGGCAGCAGCCGGGAAACTGACAGTGCTTATCGCGCTGGATGACGGCTTTGCGCAAATGCGGCGGGATTTCCGGGGTGGGGGCGCCCATGTCCAGCGGCTGGCTGAGGCTGTTGTAGGGCTCTCCCAGGGTGGTGGCGCGCAGGCAGGAGGCCAGCCCGCCGGGGCCGGACAGCAGGTCGATGCTCATCTGCAGCAGGGTGTTGCGTAGCCGGGCGCGCAGGGCGGGGGAGATGCCGGGGGGTTCCTGGCCGCCCCGCCGGCCGGCCGGCTGCCGCGGTCCGGGCTGGCCGGGTCCTGGTCCCGGCGGTGGTCCAGGCCGCGGCCGTGGGCTTTGAGGAACAAGGTGGTGAGCTGGTCCAGGACGGTCCAGTCGAGCTGCCCGGTGACCACCGGGGTGATGGTGGCATCACAGGCGGCGGCCTCGGCGGCGGTCCCGGTCAGGTAGACCGATCCGGGGGCGGCGGCGGCCCGGGCCGGGCTCCAGCCGTCCTCCAGGGCCGAGGCGCCGGGCAGGCCGCGCAGGGCGGCCAGGTCCACATGGACCTGGACGTGCACCGGCTGCCCGTCCCGGCCGGGCAGCATCCGGGCGGCGATCAGCCGGGTGCAGGCCTCCTCCAGCGCGTCGTGGCGGCGCTGCAGCACGGTCCGGGTATCTTCCGGCCCGGCCTTGCCGGACAGGGCGTCCAGCACCGCCCCCAGCGCGGTGGCGCATTCGGGGGTCAGGTCCCCCCGCAGCTGCCCGGCCCCGCCCATCGTCGTGTCCAGCCACACCGCCCGGTCCTCAAACCCGTCATCGCCGTCGCCGGGGCCGGTGCGGGCCCGTTCGGTCATCTCCCGCGCCAGCGCGCCCAGGTCGTGCAGGTCCGCGCCGCCTGAAGCGGCCGCCAGCAAGATGGCGTCCGCATCCGCGCGGTGCTCGTCGGGCAGGGCGTCGGTCCAGTCACAGATCTGCCGCGCCCACGAGGTACTGATCCGCGCGTCCGCCAGCGCGGCGGCGATCGCCGGGTGGCCGGCCAGCCGCCGCGCCCACGCGGCCGTCCCGGCCGCGGCGCCGCGGGTGACCTTGGTCAGGGCCCGCAGCCACGGCTTGGCCCCGTACTGCCCGTCGGCCTGGAACCCGTGACCCGCGGAGAACGCGGCCAGGATCTTCGCCCGGGCGGCGGTGTGCCGGGCCCCGGCCTGTTCCAGCCCGATCAGCGCCTCGGCCTGCGCCGCGGTGCCCAGCGCGGGCGCGTCGCAGGTGGCCAGGTACCCCAGCCCGGCCTGCACCATCGCCAGGGCCTGCGCCGGGCTGGACGGCGGCGCGGGCTGGCTGCCGAGGCACATGGGCGGGGTCACCTCCCCGGGACGCTGGCGGGGACCGTATCTCGATCTCCAGTTCGATCCTAGCGGCCAGGTACGACAAAACCGGGCCCCGCGCACCGCCCGAAGGCCCGGAAAAGGGAAATTTCCGGCGCCGTCCACCGCATCCGCCAGCCTCCGCATCTTCCAAGGACCGGCCCCTACAGCCAACGAACCTGGGGCGGGTTTTCCGCAGGATGGGTAGACGAGACAAATCCGAAACAATAGGTGGCCGACGCCTGGTCATCGAGTGGACAGCCCAGCTCTAAGCCGATAGCCCGAACGCAGGCCAGCATGACCGCCGCGCAGGGCTTAGGAAGGCAGGCACCGAGGGCGCTACACCCTCCCGTCGGCCCGGGCCGAGCGCCGACGCACTCGTTCCCGGCCCCGCCTACCAGGCACGGAAACCAGCAACAACAGGAAGGGTGGCCCGCCCGCCCACCCCGCCCCGGCAGCCGGCATCCGGCCGCACACACCAAGCCAGTCCGCGCCCAGCAAACATCAAGAACAACCAGGAAACGCGCCCTACGGGCACAGTCCTCCCGGGGGCGACGCCTGACGGCACCGCCCAAGATCATGCCGGAATCCCATGCCGCTGATAGTTGGCATCCCTATACGAAACAATCCCTACCCGGGCCGACCTGGCCGCCGCCTGGTGATCGACTGGACTGCTCAACTGTGACCAGACCGCACGAGCCTAGCGCGGCCAGTGTGACCGGCCGCCCAGGCTAGGCAAGGGAGGCGGCGAGGCACACACACCCTCACGCGGCCGGGGGCCAGCGCCCACACCACTCGTCTCCGCCACCCGCACAACCAAGGAAGCAGCAACGACAAGGAGAAGTAGCCCGCCCACTCGCCGCCTACGGACCGGCGGCGGGGAAAAACCGGAAGGGCGCCCTACCGGGCACAGTCTTCCCACGTGTTGCGTCATTCGTTCTGAACAGCGCATGAGCCCGCGCGGCCAGCCGGACGTGCAGGCGCGTTCCTGGCGGGGCTATGAGCGCCGGGACAGCAGCCGTGCGACCTCCCGGAACGGCACAATCAGGTATACCGCGATACCGAAGTACAGCGCCACCGCCGCTACCGGCAAAGCGAGCCCGATGAGGATCGCGATCACATACCCGATGACGACGGGCAGGAGTTTCCGCCGGTCTGTGTGCACCTCCTCGTCGTCTTGGTGTGGTGAGTAGAGATGCTCGCGCCGCGCGTACCAGTCCAGGGCGGACCCAGGAGGCGGATGGCCAGGAGAGTGAGCCCGTACATGGTGACATACACCCGTTCGCCGCTGGTGCTATGCCGTGCAGCGCCTCCGCGACGAGCCGGGTCGGGAACGGCAGGAACACCACCACGAGCAGGACGAGCAAGTTGAGCCGCAGGAAGAGCGGATCGGTCCGCGCGAGCCGGTCGGTCAATCCGGTGTGGAAGAGCCACGCACCCCCGATCGTCAGGAAGCTGATGACGTAGGCCAGGTAGAAGGGCCAGGCGTGAAGCACCTGCTGCAGCGCGGTGAGCCGGGCCGAGCGCGATATCGACCACCAGCAGCGTCGCGGCGAATGCGAACACGCCGTCGCTGAATGCTTCCATCCGGCCCTTGTCGAGCGATCGGCGCCGGCGCGGCGTGTCTCTGTCAGTTGGCACGGCACGATCTCCTTCACCTCGGTCCACGGTGGCAACCCCTACCGAGACGGGGCCCTGCGATCCGGCGACCGGGCAGCACGCGCCCAGTCTGCCCGACCGGGAGCGGTTATGCCACACGTCAGCACCCGCAGACGAGCCCTGGGCAAAGTGACGAAAGTGACGAACGGCCCTAACAGGCCAGCGGTCTGCTGCTTATGGTCCCGGTGATTCCCGCATCGGATTTTCCGGATGCGCCAGAACAGGAGAGACAATATGGCGAAGCCCGACGCAGTTTTCATCTACATCGGCACCTACCCAAGCGAAGCGGCGGCACGAGCGACTACGACGTCGTCAAGGACCTGCACGCGGCCGGTGCGGTCGGCACCTACGACGCCTCTGTGGTCACCAAGGACGATAAGGGCAAGGTGCACGTCAACAAAGATGAGATGGCCACCCGGCACGGCGCCTGGGGCGGCGCCGCCGTCGGCGCCGTCATCGGCATCTTGTTCCCGCCCGCCATCATCGGCACCGCCATCGTCGGCGCGGCCGTAGGCGGGGTGGGCGGCCATCTGTGGCGCGGCATGTCCCGCGCCGACGTCAAGGAATTCGGGGACATCATCGACGAGGGGCAGGCCGCCCTGGTCATCGTCGGCGAGAGCACGCTGCAGCAGGCCGTGGAGAAGGCCGGATTGAAGGCCGAAAAGCACGTCGCCAAGGACCTGGACGTGAGCGCGAAGGACATCGACCAGGCCGTCCAGGAAGCCGCCACCGAAGTCAGCTGACCCGCCGGTCCCCGGCCAACGGATGGCTCTTTCACCTCACAGCCGGGAACCGACGCCGCCGCCCCGATTCCGTTTACATCAGCAACATACATTCCGGCAACCTGGCGGTCCGCCTGGCCCTCCGGCGCCGCATCGATCTTTACCTGGGCTACAGCATCACCAAGGACACCGGCGACGGCCGCTCGACCCCGGTTCCGGCGGGCGTCAGCAACCCGGTGGAGTCCCTGCTCGATTCCGTGCAGACGTTTCCGCTGACGTTTCAGTCGCCGCTGGCGCGGCTTTCC
>CAWEFP010000046.1:0-42859 GCA_963808295.1 uncultured Actinomycetes bacterium
GGCCCTCGCCACGGCGCAGGGCACCCCGGCGGTGACCGTCACCCGGTCGCTGCCCCACGGCCACGTCGCCGCCGCCATGGCGATGGCCGCGAAACTCGGGATGCCCGGCCTGCTCGGCCCGGCCGGCCCCGAGCGCGACCTCGCCCTCGCCCTGATCATCTCCCGCGTCGCGCACCCGGGCTCCAAGCTGTCCACGCTCGCCTGGTGGCACCGACACCACCCTCGGAACCGATCTCGGCATCCAGCACGCGGCCACCGACGACGCCTATGCGGCGATGGACTGGCTGGGGCCCGCCAGGAGCCATCGAGAAGAAGCTCGCCCGCCGCCACCTCGCCCCGAGGCGAACCCGTCGAGGATGGCGCTGTTCGACCTGTCGAGCTCGTGGCTGGAGGGGTCGCACTGCCCGCTCGGGGCCCGCGGCTACTCCCGCGACGGGAAGAAGGGCAAGGTCCAGATCGAGTACGGGCTGCTCACCGACCCCGGGGGCCGGCCCGTCGCGATCCGGGTCTTCGAGGGGAACACCGGCGACCCCACGGCGTTCGCCGAGATCGCCGGGGTCGTCCAGAACGGCTTCGGCCTGCAGAAGATGGTCATGGCCGGCGACCGCGGCATGATCACCTCCGCCCGCATCGAGGCCCTCCGCGAACTCGACGAGGACTACGCGTGGATCACCGCGCTGCGCGCCCCCGCGATCAAGAAGCTCATGGCCGACAACGGGCCGCTGCAGCTCAGCCTCTTCGACCAGCAGGACCTCGCCGAGATCACCTCCGGCGATTTCCCCGGCGAGCGGCTCATCGCCTGCCGCAACCCCGCCCTCGCCGGGGAACGGGCCCGCAAGCGAGAAGCCCTCCTCGCCGCCACCGAGAAGCTCCTGGCCCCCGTGACCGCCCGCGTCGCGGCCGGCCGGCTCGCGGGGAAAGCCGAGATCGGGAAGAAGGCCGGCAAGGTCCTCAACAAGTACAAGATGGCCAAGCACCTCGACGTCACCATCACCGACACCAGCCTCGACGTCCAGCGGAAACAGGACCAGATCGACGACGGGCCCGGCTCGACGGGATCTACGTCATCCGCACCCCGCTGCCCGCAGCCGAGCTCGACGCCGCCGGCGCCGTCACGGCCTGCAAGAACCTCAAGTACGTGGAACGCGACTTCCGCCACATCAAGTCCGACGACCTCGACCTGCGCCCGGTCTTCCACCGCCTCGAGAAACGCGTCAAGGGCCACGTCCTGATCTGCATGCTCGCCGCCTACCTCACCTGGCACCTCCGCCAGGCCTGGGCGCCCCTGACCTACACCGACGAGGAACCGCCCGCCAGGCGAACCCCGTCACCCCCGCGCGCCGCCCGGCATCAGCCGAAACCAAGCATCCCGCCAGCACGACCAGACGGCCGGCCCTACCTCAGCTTCGGGGCCTGCTCGCCCACCTCGCCACCCTGACCCGCAACCAGCTCCGGTTCCCCGGCACCCCCGCCGCATCCCCGTCCTCACCGAGCCGACCACCCGCAGCGAGAAGCCTTCGACCTCATCGGGGTCCCATCCCGCTCACCCTGAGGAAGTAGCCAGGAAACACCGGCAGGACCAGCGAAAGAGCAGGTCAGCGGCGGTCTCGGTATCAGAAGCAGCCGTAACTTCGGCTTAAGTTGCCAAGTTTCAAGCAGATCAAGCTGACACCAGTAACTGACACGGACAGCCCTGATCCTGCTACGGATCAGATGGCGTGCCCGTGGCGTGCCCGATCGGACGGTGATCAGCGGTGAATCACGGTCGCTCATGGAGACGCCACGTAGGCGCTCACCTGCGACGGCCAGGTCAGGCCGCCTGGTAAACGATATTTGCACGCAGAGGGTCATGGGCTCGCCGCGGGAGACACATTCCCGGAATCTGGATGAGCGTGTCCGATCGGACGGTGATCGGAGCGAATCACGGACGGTTCGGGGCCGCTACCTACCAGCCTGACGCGTGAGCCTGCCGCAGCAGTGACGTCGTCGAAGCATCAGCGCGATGACCGCATTCACGTCGGAGTACTGCTCAGGACCGGCAGCATGGGCGGTCGCGTGCCTTCCGAAGCTTGTCGGAGAGACGCCATCGTCCGGGTCAAACTCCGTGAGGGCCATGATGACCGAAGTCAGCGCGCCCGACGCCTTCAGCTCGGCGAGCCCGGACGCCCCCGTCAACCGGGTGCATCTGCCGAAGCACGCCGCGGTACCCGAAGCGGGCCCCGGACGGCAGAGTGAACAGGACACCACGGCGCACCACGCCGCGTAGCCAGGTATCGAAGATGTTCGCCGACAGTGCCTGCGACGCCGCGCAGTGACCATCGCGCAGGGCTCTCACGGAGTCCGCGGCCAGCCCCGCCAGCGGCAGAAGGTCGGCGGCTGTCACTTCCGCCAGGACGGCGGCGCAGTCGCTGGCGATCGCCTGCCTGCTTTCCACGAGTACCACCAGCCGCTCCTCCGCGCTCCCTGCCTTTAGTAGTCGGCCGACGATCGCCGGACCCGGCACCCAAATCAGCGGGATCCCCTCGTTCATCGTCTCCAGCGCGGCAGTCCAGTCGACGTCCCAGTCGGAATCCTCGATCGCTACCCAGTTAGGAGGCACGGCCTCACGCAGCCGCTCAAAGGTCTCGCGCGGGATCATCGGGTCAAGGTGAAGCGAGAAAGCCTGAGCGAACGGACGCACACAGGTGGCCGCCATAATTCCAGCACCGGCGCGATCTGGGCGGTGATACCCCTACTCCAACTTGCGCTCAGCCCGGCGAAGGGATTTGGCATCTCGCGGACTATGTTGAGCTCGATCTTCGCCGGGAGCGCGCCGGCCGCGCCAGCCCTGGACCATGGAGCCACCCGGAGACCCGAAACCTTGTTTTCGTCCTCGCCTGTCATGCCCCCATGCTGTCGCATGTAGGGGCGTCTCCGCCGACACTCCCAGGAGCACCCCGAAGGGGCGATCTCGTCCATCAACGCTGTCGCCGCAGGGACGTTACAGCACTCATCTTGGACCGCGCCTGGTCCGCAGACGCTAATCGACCCACGGACCCTGTTGGATTGACTAGGACTGCCGGATCGCCGCCTTAGGCACATCAACGCAGATGAAGGTGGGTCTGCGCTGGCTGGCAAGCGTGAAGTCCGCTTACCGTTCGATGCCACTAACCCTTTTCAAGACCGCCGCCATCGGCCACTAGGCGAGCCCTCCCGTGCGCCTAACCTTACGCGGCCGGGCCGGGTCCCCGTCATGGATGCGCCGGGGCGGTCCGCTGCAGGGCACGGCGGGGCCACGCGAAACCTTCGCCGACCGTGGCCGCGAGCCGCAGGTAGGCCTCGGTCGTCGCCGGGCTGAGCTGCTCGAGCTCGACCTCGGCGCCCTCCTCCAGATGAGCGTCGTACGGGATCCGCACGACGGCGCGGCACCGCGCGGCGAAATGCTGCTCCAGCCGGTCCAGGTCCACGGTGCTCTTGCTCCGCGGGCGGACGGTCGACAGCACGACCACCGCGTTCCGCACCAGATCGCCGTAGTCGTGGGCGTCCAGCCAGTCGAGGGTCGCGCTCGCGGAGCGTGCCCCGTCAACCGACGGGGAACTGACCAGGACGATCTGGTCGGCCAGGGTGAGCACGCCGGTCATCGCGGAGTGCAGCAGGCCGGTCCCGCAGTCGGTGATGCAGATGGAGTAGTAGTGCTCCAGGACGCGGGCGACGTCGCAGTAGTCTTCCTCGCTGAACGCCACGGATACGCCAGGATCGCGGTCGGAGGCCAGCACCTCCAGCCTGCTGGGGGCCTGTGAGGTGAAGGCCCGCACGTCGGCGTAACGGTGCACCTGCTGCCGTTCGTTCAGCAGATCCCTGACCGTGGCCGACGTCTCCAGCCGCACCTTGTCCGACAGCGTGCCCCGGTCGGGGTTCGCGTCCACCGCGATGACCCGGTCGCCGCGGAGGGTGGCCAGCGTGGCCCCCAGGCCCACCGTCGCGGTGGTCTTGCCCACGCCGCCCTTGAGGCTCACGACGGCCACCCGGTGGTGACCGCCCGCGACCGGTGTCCGGGCGCGCCAGATGAGCTCGCGGCGGCGCTGCGAGCTGGCCGACTCACCGACCCGGACCAGGCCGCCGGTGGCCCGGAAGACGGTCCGGCGCCAGCCGGGACCCGGGCCCTGGCGTTTGCCATGAAGCAGCGCCTCAGCCGTCAGGCTGTCCGCCGTCTCGCGTTCCTGAACGGTCTCGGCGTCGGCCGTCTGCGGCGGAAAGTCTTCATCGGCAGCGCCCGGCACGGGCACGCCAGGCCCCCGCGAGGAGGCAGCGCGTGGCAGCGGGCCAGACGGGGCTGGCCCGGGCGGAGGATAGCCCCGGCCAGGCGCCGTTCGGCCCGGGGGCACGGCAGAGGGCTGAGGGCCACGCGCGGGCGGGGCATCCGCGGGCGCCGGACCGCCGCGCAGCCCGGCGTTGTGATGGCCGTTCTCCGCCCCCCCGGCGCGATGCTGTCCCGACGTGCCGGGGGCGCGCCGGTGGCCGCCGGCCGGCCGGTCACGCTCTGCCGGCGGCAGGGCGCTCTCCTCATCCTCGGGCGCGTCGCGGTAGCCGGGCGGCTCGTAGGGCTCGTAACGGTAGCCCTGCCCGGGGGGGTCGAGATCCGGGAGCGGCTCTACCGGCGGAGGCGGCGGGGCGAAGCCGTACGCCTGCGGGGAGGGTAGCCCGTAGTCGGTCAGCGCATCCCCGGGCTCGTCGTCGGGGCCGTAGGGCCGGTAGGCCGGGTACGGCGAGGCGCCGCCATGGGGTGCCTGGCCGGGACGGCCGCCCCGGGGTTCCTCTTCGGGCAGCGGCGGAAAGGGCGACACGGGCGGGTACCCGTGTTCCGCAATTCCCGCCGGCGCCCCCGGTTCCGCGCCCGCGGGCCCCGGCTGCGTGGCCTCGTGGGGCTGCCCGTTCGGTCCCGGGCCGCCCGGCACGGGCCCGGGGACCGGGCCGTGCTCATCCACCGCGTCATGCTCGCGGCCGGCGGCGGGCCCGGCCGGACGGGACCCGCGGGCCCTGCCGCGCCCGGCCGCCGTCGGCCGGTAGGGCGGCGCTCCCTGCGGATGGACAGAGGAGAACGGATTGGGGCCGGGTGGCAGGTACGGCTCGAAGTCGTCCTGGCGCTCGACCGTCTCCTCCCCGGCCGCCGGTGGCTGCTCTGCGGCGGGTGGCTGCTCCCCGGCGGCCGCGTTCAGGCTGGCATCGTTGTCGGGTCCGGGGTCGCTCCCCGCCGGGCCGTCCGCAGCCGGGGCGGCTTCCTGTGCCGCGCCGGAGACCTCCGGCCGTCCGCCGTCCGTGCCGGGCCTCTCGTTGCCCGCGGGCGCTGTCCCGTTGTCCGCGGGCGGCGCCGGTGGTCCTGCGGGCAGGTCGTCGCGTCCGCTTTCTGCCACCCCAGCAGGCATGTCGCGGTCATCGGTCGCCACAGGTCGCTCCCCCGATTTTCTCATGGTGGGACAATGTCAACCCTGTACGGGCAGGGTCCGGTTGCTTACAGCGGAAGCCTAGGCCAACGGCATCGGTTGCCATAGAGCTAGGCATTCATCACGCGCCGTCGCAACCCATACCGGGAAAATACACAGAGGAGTGGTAGATGCGGGCCGTGGTTATCACCGAGCCTGGCGGGCCAGAGGTACTGGAGTGGCTGGAAGTACCGGACCCGGAACCGGGCCCCGGCGACGTCCTGATCAGCGTGGCCGCCGCGGGCCTCAACCGGGCCGATCTGCTGCAGCGCCAGGGCCTGTACCCGCCGCCTCCGGGCGCCCCGCCCTATCCGGGCATGGAATGCTCCGGCCGCATCGAGGCCGTCGGTGCGGAGGTGACCGGATGGCAGCCCGGCGATGAGGTCTGCGCGCTGATGGCGGGCGGCGGGTACGCGGAAAAGGTTGCGGTCCCCGCCGGGCAGGTGCTGCCCATCCCGGGCACGCTCGGCATCGTGGACGCGGCGGCGCTGCCCGAGGCCGCCTGCACGGTGTATTCCAACGTGTTCCAGGTGGGCGGTCTCACCCCCGGTGAGACTCTCCTCGTGCACGGCGGCGCGAGCGGGATCGGCACGGTGGCCATCCAGCTGGCCAGGGCGAACGGCGCCCGGGTGATCTGCACGGCCGGGACCGCGGAGAAGCTGGCCCGCTGCCGGGCGCTCGGCGCCGATGTCGCCATTTCCTACCGGAACGAGGATTTCGTCGAGGTCGTCCGGGATGTGACCGGGGGCAGCGGCGCGGACCTGATCCTCGACATCATGGGCGCGAGCTACCTGGCCCGCAATCTGTTGGCCCTGGCGACCGGCGGCCGGCTTGTGATCATCGGGCGGCAGGGCGGGAACCGCGCCGAGCTCGATCTCGGTGTGCTGCAGGGCAAGCGGGCCAGCATCCACGCGACGACGCTGCGGGCCCGGCCGGTCGGGGAGAAGGCCGCTATCGTGTCAGCGGTGCGGGAAAACGTCTGGCCGCTTGTCAGCGCGGGCAAGCTGGTTCCCGTCATCGACCAGACGCTGCCGATGTCCAGCGCCGCCGCGGCGCACCGGGTCCTCGAGGCCGGCGACCACATTGGGAAGGTACTGCTGGTGAGATGAGGAAGACGGGCGCGCGGCGGCCGGAAAGACGGGCACGCGGTCCGGCCCGCAGGATCAGTCCGACACACTAGGAAGATGAGTGACGGGATGAACGCAGACTCGGGAAGCCACCCGCACGTGGTGGTGGTCGGTCCCGACGGCATGCAGGTCGAGGGTGCCTCGCTGGGCGAGGACGGTGAGCAGACGGGCAGCTCGGAGCGGCCGGTCACGGAAATGGTCGAGCAGCCGGCCAAGGTCATGCGGATCGGCAGCATGATCCGCCAGCTGCTGGAAGAGGTCAGGGCCGCGCCGCTGGACGAGAAGAGCAGGGCCAGGCTCAGGGAGATCCACCAGAGCTCCATCAAGGAACTCGAGGACGGGCTCGCGCCGGAACTGGTCGACGAACTGGAACGGCTCTCCCTTCCGTTCGCCGAGAACGAGCTGCCCAGCGAGGCGGAGCTGCGGGTGGCGCAGGCGCAGCTGGTGGGCTGGCTCGAAGGGCTGTTCCACGGCATCCAGACGACGCTGTTCGCGCAGCAGATGGCGGCGCGCGCGCAGCTTGAGCAGATGCGGCGGGCCCTGCCGCCCGGCCTCGGCCAGGTACCGGGAGAGGAAGCCGGACGGCCGGGGCCGCCCGGTGCATCCGGGCCTTACCTGTAAGAGGCCGCCGACCGGAGGCGCGCGAGCCACGCGGCCGCGGCGGCGAACTCCGCGTCGGAGGTTCCGCGCGGCATCTGTGTCTGGCCGCCGTCGCAGCGCGGGTAGCTGCCGAGGAACCTGACGTCGGCGCACAGCCGGCGCAGGCCCATCAGGGCCTCCCCGACGCGCGCGTCCGCGACGTGCCCTTCACAGTCGATGAAGAAGTAGTAGCGGCCGAGCCCGTCGCCGGTCGGCCGCGACTGGATCGTGGTCAGGTTGACGCCCCGCACGACGAATTCGGTGAGGATCTCCGTCAGGGCGCCCGCGTGATCGTTGGCCAGGAACGCGGCCAGGGAGGTGCGGTCCGCGCCGGTCGGGGCGGGCAGCCCGGCCGCCGGCCCGGCCACCACGAACCTCGTGACGGCGTTGTGCCGGTCGTGGATGTCGTGGGCGAGGACCTTCAGCCCGTACGTAGCGGCGGCAAAGGCCCCGGCGAGCGCCGCGTCGATCTTCCCCTCGGACACCTGCCGTGCCGCCTCGGCGTTGGACGCGGCCGGAACCCATTCGGCATCCGGGAGGTGGCCGGCCAGCCAGCGGCGGCACTGCGGCTGGGCCTGCGGGTGGCCACTCACCGTCCGGACGGCCGCCAGGTCCGTCCCGGGCCTGGCCAGCAGCGCGAAGGCGATGGGGAGCTGCAGCTCGGCCTGGATCAGCAGGTCGCCGCCCGCGGTCAGATCGTCGAGGGTCGCCGTGACGACGCCTTCCACCGAGCTCTCGATCGGGACCACGGCCCGGTCGGCCGCTCCGGCGCGGACCGCGGCCAGCGCGGCCTGAATCGTGGCGCAGGGCAGCGGCTCCGCGTGCTCGGCAGCGTCCAGCGCGCGGAAGGCCGCCTCGGTGAAGGTGCCTTCCGGCCCCAGGTAGGCGTAACGCTCGGTCATGGTCCCATGATGCTAGCCTGCTGCCGCCCGGGCCCGGGTATGCGCTCGTATCGGGCTGTATAGCACCCAAGGCGATCAGGCCCTATACAGTCCTAGAGCTTCCGATCGGGCCGCCGGACCGGGTCCTGGTGGGCCCGGTGCCCCAGGACATGGCCGGGCGGCCGGCCCCCGCGGCGGGCGAGATCGCCTCCGCCGCGTTCGGCAGGCCAGTGCCCAGCCGGGCGGAACGGACCGCCTGCTCCTCCTCGGGCGACAGCTCCGGCGCGCCGGTCCCGCCCAGCACGGCCTTCGCATACGTGCGGGTCTCGGAACGCCCGTTGATCGAGCTGATCACCACCCCGTCGCCCGCCGCATTGAGCAGCGCGACCGAGAAGGAAAGCTGGCCGGACATCTCGTTCAGCGCGTCATAGCGGACGAGGGCCAGGTCCCTGAGCGCGCGCGGGTCCACCGTGCCCCGTGATCCGGCGCTGCCCTCGACCAGCTCGGCACATTCAGCCACCGCCCGGGCGGCATACCTGCGTGTGCTGACGGCCAGCAGAATCCCGAGCACCGCGGCGAACAGCCCCAGCAGCAGGTACGCGTCGGTAATCACGATCTGCACTATAGCGATTACAATTTGTTTAGGCACTCACATCGGCGGACGCCCCGCGCGCCGGAATCTCCGGCCCGGCGGGCCCGGCGGCCCATTCACCCGGGATGGTGGCGGCCGCCGCCGCTTCTCCCGCGCCGGTCCCGTTTCCCGGCCGGTCGCGGTCCGCGTCAGTCTTCCGCATCCGCGCGATGATGATGATCAGGGCCGCGGCCGCAATCCCGAACGCGCCCTCGATGAGGCGGCTGAGCAGCCGGGGCATCCCCGGAACGGTCAGCAGCGAGTGGCCCCACCAGGGAATGGTCAGCCCGAAGAAGACGGCCGTCCCGGGGGCCGTCAGGGCGCGCCGCGCCAGCCGCCCGTCCCCGGCGATGACGCCGATCGCGATGATCACCATCAGGAAGTAGTGGATCCACGCGACCGGCGAGATCAGCATCTCCAGCATCGCGGTCACGGCGATGCCCGCCATTTCGCAGTGCTCACGGGAGAGCCGCCGGGCGAGGGCGAATCCCGGGACCGCCACCGCGACGGCGATCACCACCCACACCGCGCCCGGCGCGTGGCCGGGCAGGAAGAACCTGAGCAGCAGCCCCCGCAGCGACTGGTTTTCCGTGCCCGCGTTGTTACCGAGCCGCCCCGACTGGAAGATCGCGCTCGTCCAGTACGTCACCGAGTCGCGGGGCAGCAGCAGGAACGCGCCCGCCGTCCAGGCCGCCGCGGCCAGCACGGCGGTCCGCGCCGCCCGGCGCCGCCCGCTGACCAGGAGGTAGATGATGAACACGCCCGGGACGAGCTTGATGGCGGTGGCCAGCCCGATCAGGGCGCCACGCGGCCAGCGCGGCCGCACCGCCGCGCAGTCGGCCACGCACATGGCCGCCAGGACCGCGTCGACCTGGCCGAACCGCATCTCGTCCTGCATCGGGAACAGGTACGCGCAGGCGCAGAAGATCGCGGCGAACGCGACCGGCCACAGCGGCCCCGCCCGGCGCAGCAGCGGCCGGAACGCGTAGCCGATGATGACCGCGAGCGGCACGTAGACGAACGCGACCCAGACCAGCTGGGCGGCCGGCCAGGACATCAGGGCGAGCGGGATCGCGAAGATCGCGGCCACCGGCGGGTAGGTGAACGGCAGCAGCTGGGGAGGCTGGGTGAGCACACGGTAGAGCGGCTGGCCCTGCAGCACGCTGAGGCCCCCGGTCCGGTAGACGTTCAGGTCGACCAGGCGCTGATCGGGCGGATTGGTCAGGTACCCGTGCACGATCGGCTCGATGGCCGCCAGTACCGCCGCCCAGGCCAGCACGCCGAGCAGGACGGTCACCCAGGACGGCAGCCCGACGGCCCGGGCGGCGGCCCGCGCGGCCAGCCTGATCGGGCCGCGGCCGGCGGCGGGCGGCGCACCGGCGGCCCGCCTCATCCGGCCGTTCTCCCGTCCGCGGCCGGCTCCCGCGCCGAGGGCGGGGACGCCACCGGCCCGGATGCGCCGGTACCGCCCAGCCCGGAGCGGCCACTCGGGCGGGCGGATGGCGCCTGGCCGCGCCGCATGCTCACCGCGACCCAGACGATCACGACCGCGAGGACAGCCGGGGTCACCCCGGTCCTGACCACCGACTGCAGCCAGCCCAGGCCCGGGGGCATGACCACCCCGGCGGACCGGGCGGGCAGGTAGCCGAACGCGAGCGCCGCGGTGCGGGCCAGCAGCAGCCAGTCGAGGCTGGACGCGGCCACCAGCGGGAGCAGCGCCCAGGCCAGCGCGTCGTACCAGGGCAGCACGTACGGCCAGGCGAGCAGCCACGCCAGCGCGAACGCGAGCGCCGCACGACCCGCCGGGTCGGATGGCGCGGCCGGATCGGCAGCGGCCGGATCGGCAGCGGCCGGAGCCACCGCACCGCCACCCGGCCGAATTTCCTGCCGAACGGACCATGCCCGGGCGCGCCACGATGGCCCGGCCGGCAGCCCCCGGAGCAGCAGGACGGCCAGCCCGGCCGCGAGCACGACCGCGGCGGTCTTGACCACGTTGTCGGCGGAGGCCTCGCTGATACCGAGATGCAGCAGGGTGCGGACGACCCGCCACGGCGACCCGATGGAGACCATGCTGCTGGCCTGCACCGTCTGGCGGAAGCCGTCCTTACCGCCGAGTGCGAGCGTCACGCCGGCGGTGACCGCGAACCCGGCGGCCAGGCCGCCCGTGACCGTCAGCAGGGACGGCCACCCGCGCGGCGATTCCCCGCCCGCGCGCGGGCGGGGACAGAAGGCCTGCACCGCCGCGGCGGCCAGGCCGGCCCCCAGCAGCGCGATGGTCACCCGGACGCCGAACCCGAGGCCGATCAGCGCGCCGGCCGCCACCGCGCGCAGCGCCACCCGGGAGGCCGCCGGGAGGCCCGTGGCGTCCCCGGTCCGGGGCCCCCCGCCGGAGACCAGCGGGCTGAAGACGGCGACGGCGGCGACGCCGAAGAACACGGCCTGGGTGTCGGCGTGCTCACCGGATACCAGCACCTGGAGCAGCAACGGGTTGCACGTCCACAGCAGGGCCGCGCGGATCTGGCGATGCGGGTCGCCCCGGCCCAGCCGGTGCAGCAGCAGGCCGGCGCCGCCGAAGGCGGCCAGGTTGAGCAGCGACAGGACGAAGACGGTGAGCCGGGCCGACGTGCCGCCGATAAGCGACGCGAGGGCCTGCCCCCCCGTCGCGACGGTCCCGTAGTCCGATGGGGTGGTGTACCAGTCCTGTACCGCGCGCGCCACCGGGTCCCCGAGGCGGGCGAGCACGTCGGGCCCGATGGCGTAGGGGTTGTGGCCGGTGACCAGCATCCGGCCGTAGGCGGCGTAACTGAGCGGATCCGAGGAGCCGAACGGCGGCACCAGCGTGAGCGCGACCGCCGCGACCAGGCCGGCCAACAGGATCCACCGCGCGGGGATGACCCATCCGCGTCGCATCGCGCTCATCGTGAGCGCCAGCCCGATGGTCCCGGCGGCGACCGCGGCGCCGGTCAGCGCGACCGCCAGATAGGGGGAAAGGTGCGCGCCGAAGGCCCAGGGCGGCTGGCCCGGCCGCCCCGGATAAGGCGGCTCCAGCACGGAAGTCCCGGCCACGGCCACCGTGAAGGTCAGCGCGATGCTGACGCCGGTCGCCGCGAGACCCGCCCGCCCGGCGAGACCGGCCCGCCCGGCGTTCCCGGCGTGTTCCGGCCGCCGCATGAAGGCCGGCCGCTGGCTCATCGCCGCGTTGCCAGCGCCCTCGCGACGTCGGCCAGCTGTCGTGCCCGGTGCAGCTGCGACCGCAGGTCGGTCCCCGTCGCGCGGTGCGCCAGCGGGACCTCGACCTCGGTGATGCGCAGGCCCTTGCGTACCAGGTCGATGGTGAGAGCGGTCTCCACGCCGAATCCCGCCGCCAGCGGGCGGGCCGCCTCGAACGCGGCGCGGGTCAGGCAGCGCTGCCCGTTGAGCGGCTGCGCCGGGGCCCAGCCGATGGCCCGGCGGATGCCCGCGCCCGACAGGCCGACGACCACGCCGTGGCCGCCCAGCTTGACCGTGGAGGTGAAGGCGGCGATCGTCATGTCCGCCTGCCCGGCGGTGACCGGCTGGGTCAGCGGGGCCGCGAACTCCGCGCTGCTCCCCAGATCGGCGTCGAGAAACAGCAGGTGACGCGGGCTGTCCCGGTTCTCCCGCTGATCGAGGAGGCGGACCGCCTCGGCGCCGGTCTCCATGGCCGCGGCCTTGCCCCGGGTCCGGGCATGCCGCATGACGGTGGCCCCCGCCAGCTCGGCGGCCCGGGAGGTGCCGTCCTGTGAGCCGTCGTCCACGACGAGGACCAGGCTCACACCAGGCAGCCCGGACGCCGCCGCGACGGTGTCCCGGATCCGGTCGGACTCGTTCTTCGCGGGGATAACGACGGCGATATCGCTGGTCGGCGCTCCATCGCCCTTCGGCAGCATGCGCTCGATCCTAGGGCATGAGGCGGCAGCCTACTGGCCGGAAGCCAGGACGGAGTCGTCCAGCACGGTGAAGACCGAGTCGAGCCCGGTCACCTGCAGGATCTTGCGGACCGGGGCCCGTGGCGCCGCGAGCTCGAGCTGGCCACCCCGTTCCCGGGCCCGCCGCAGTGAGGAGAGCAGGACGTTCATCCCGGTGGAGTCGCAGAACACCACGCCGGACATGTCAACGATCACGCGCGCGGGCCGGTCGTCGGCCAGCACGTCGACGAGCTCACGGTGCAGCCGGGGCGCGGTGTAAAGATCAATTTCGCCCGATGCGATCACAATGGTGTGATCACCTTGAGACCGGCTCGAGACATTGAGTTCCACGAGCGAACCCTACCGTCATCTGATCGCCGGGGCCACACGGTCGGTGCGGCTACGCAGCGGCCCGCGGTCCGCCTGCCGGGGGTTACCGGCCCGGGTGTCACCGGCCCGGGGTGATCGCCACTCCGCGGCCGCCTAACGCGTCCGCTACGGAACGTTCGGGCTCGGGAGCCGAATCCGCCACCGGGATCACCGGCGGGGTGGCCTGCTCCGGCACGTGCGGGGCCGGGAGCACGGCCCATACGGTGGTTTCGCCGTCGTCCCGCAGCACTCCCCAGCGGGAGGACAGCGTTTCCACGATGCCGAGCCCGCGGCCGCCGGGCGCGGCCGGGGAGGCCTGGGTGACGCGGGGCAGCGGGCCGCCGCCCGCGTCGCTGACCGCGACACGCACCGCCTCGCCGTTGAGCGTCCACGCCACCCGTACCTTCGAGCCGGGCAACGGGGCCGCGTGCCGGATCGCGTTGCTCAGCAACTCGCTGACGACCAGCGCGGCGTCGCCTACCACGGATTCATAGATCCCCGCCGATACCAGGTCGGCCGTGAGGCGGCGCCTTGCCACCGCGACGCTGGACGGCGCGTACGGAAGCAGCACGACTGCCGATGTACTCACCTCCCTGTGAAGCCGTTCCGCCCAAGCGATCAATACGAACCCGGTACGAGCGGAAAAATGCCCTGCCGGGCGGGCCGGGAAACCGCAGTCGTCACATTTTGTAGCCGCTGGGGCAGACAGTCGTCAGCTGGCGCGGATATAGATCACATAGAGTGACGGCCGCTATCCGGAAAGGGAGGTCGGCAACCGAACGCGCTGGTCCCGGCCAGCCCTTAGGCTTGCGCATATCCCGGGACGCGGAAGCGAGGTATGGCCGTGGCAGAGCCCATGGTGGTCGTCGATGACCTGCACATCGTGTACCGCGTCTTCGGCGCGGGCGGCAGCAAGGGCACGGCGGCGACCGCGCTCATGCGGGTGATGCGCCGGCGGAACCGCCCTGGCGTCCGCGAGGTGCACGCCATCCGCGGTATTTCCTTCGTGGCCAACCGGGGGGATGCCGTCGGGATCATCGGGCGGAACGGCTCGGGCAAATCGACGCTGCTCCGGGCCATCGCCGGCCTGCTGCCCCCGGAGCAGGGCGCCGTCTACACCACCGGTGAGGCATCGCTTCTCGGGGTCAACGCCGCGCTGCTCGACGACCTCACGGGTGAGCGGAATGTCGTGCTCGGCTGCCTGGCGATGGGAATGAGCCCGCAGGAGGTCAAGCGCCGCTACGGCGACATCGTGGAGTTTTCCGGCGTCGGTGATTTCATCGACCTTCCGATGCGCACCTATTCAAGCGGCATGGGATCGCGGCTGCGCTTCGCGATCGCCTCGGCCAAGAGCCACGACGTCCTGCTCATCGACGAGGCGCTGGCCACGGGCGACGCGCCGTTCCGGACCAAGAGCCACAAGCGCATCGAGGAACTCCGCCAGGAGGCGGGCACGGTCTTCCTGGTGGCCCACAACCTCGGCGAGGTCGAGGAGACCTGCAACCGGGTCATCTGGCTGGAGCGGGGCGAGATCATCATGGACGGCGACGACGTCCCCGGCATCATCGACGCCTACCTGGAGGCGTCCGGCGGCGACCGCCGCTCCCGCCAGCCGGTGTAACCCGGCGTCCCGCAGGACGAGCCGCATCACGGTCCCGCCGCCCTCCCGCGACATCGCGCCGACCTGCCCGTCCTGGGCTACGGCGAGCCGCCGCACGATGAACAGGCCGATGCCGATGCCGCCGAACCGGCGGCGGTCGCCGGCCTCGCCCTGGAAGAAGCGCTCGAAGATGCGCTCGTGGTCGCCGTCCGCGATACCGATGCCCCGGTCCTCCACGGTCACCTCGACCTGCCCGTCCACGGGCGCGCGCCCGGACGGTGACCTGGCCGCCGTCGGGTGAGTACTTGAACGCGTTCTCCAGCAGCTGGCCGACGATGATGTCGGTGGCCATCGTGTCACCGTAGGCCGCCGGCAGGTCGCCGGGGATGTCGGCCACCAGCGTGTGCTTGTCCGACAGGGGCTGGAACGCGACCGCCGCGGCCCGCAGCAGCGCGCCCAGGTCGAACGGGCCGTTGCGGACCGGCAGCTGGTCGGCCCCGGCCCGCGAGCCGAGCAGCAGCTGCTCGACCAGCCGGCCGAGCGAGCCGGCCCGTTCGGCGATCGTCTGCACCGCCGAGCGCCGGTCGGCGTCGGTCAGCTGGTCCCAGCGCCGGGACAGCGTGCTGGCGAACCCCTGCACCACGGTGATCGGGGTACGCAGCTCATGGCTCGTGGTGGCCAGGAACAGATCCTTGGCCTCCTCCAGCTCCTTGGCCGCGGTCACGTCACGAAAGTCGATGATCCGCTCGTCGGTGCCGGCCAGCGCGGTGCAGAGCACGTCCAGCCATCGGCCGCCCGGCAGCCGGTGGGTGAGCTTGGCGCCCGGCTCCGGCTGCGGGAACGGCGGCGGCTTGCCCATGGCGTCATCGGCCGCCACCCCGGTGAGCCGGTGCGCGGCCGGGTTCCACTGCCGGACCATCCCGGCGCCGTCCAGCACGGCGATCCCGTCGGCGCTGCCGTCGATGACGGCCCGCTCATGCGCGCGCTGCCGCAGGGCCTCCTCGAAGGCCATCGCGTTGGTCAGCGCGACGCCGGCGTGCCCGGCCAGCAGCTCCAGCAGCTCCAGCTCGACGTGGCTGAGGTTGCGGCGGCTGTAGAGGGCGTACAGCGCGCCGTAGGGGCGCTCGCCCACATGCGACAGGCTGAGGGCGATGGTATGCAGCCCGGGCAGGGCAGACCAGATCAGGTCGTCGAAACCGCCGGAGTCGCCGGTGGTCATCATGACCGTCTTGCCCGATCGCATCAGGTCACCGACCAGGCTCGTGGACAGCGACGCGGTTCGCCCGCGCAGCCGGGCCGGCAGCCCCGAGGAGCTGACCAGCCGGAGCATGCCGTCCTCGATGAGCACGAAGCCGCCGGCGTCCGCGCCGGTCAGCTCGCGCAGGCTCGCCGCGATGCGGTCGAGTACCGATTCCAGGTCGCGCTGCGCGTTCATGTCGGCCACGACGTCGCCCAGCCGGCGCACGACCCGGGCCCGCTCAGCCATGTAGTGCCGGGCCACGTCGTCTTCACCGGCCTGATGGCAGACGCTGACCCAGCCGGTCACCTCGCTGCCGGCGCCGACGAGGGCGCTGGTGTCGATCCGGACGTCCAGCACGCTGCCGTCTTTGCGGATCCGGCGGGTCGCGAACGAGATCTGGCCCCCACCGCGTACCCGTTCCAGCACGGCGTTGTGCTCGGCCTTGAGCTCTTCCGGGATGATCGGCGGCTCCAGGCCGATCATCTCGGGTGCCGTCCAGCCGAACATCCGCTCCGCGGCCGGGTTCCACAGCAGCACCGTCCGGTCGGTGTCGAAGGCGACGATCGCGTCGGCGGCGCACTCGATGACCGCGCGGGCCATGGCGTCGACCCGGTGCTGCCCGCCGGGCCGGCGGGCAGGTATGGCCCGGCGGCCGGGCTCGGGATGGGCGGGCTGAGGGCCGGCGGCCGGCTCATCGTCTCCGCTGGCTCTGTCACCACTCCCTCATGGTGCCACCTGATCACCACTGCGGGTCACCAAAAGCTCAGGTGAACAGGATCCCCGGGTTGAGCAGGCCGGCCGGGTCCAGCGCCGTCCGGATGGCGCGCATGGCCGCTATCTCCTGCGGTGAGCGGTTCAGCCGCAGCGAGGGAACCTTCGAGCGGCCGATGCCGTGTTCCGCCGAGATCGAGCCGCCGTGCGCCGCCGCCAGCCGCAGCACGGCCTCGTCCACGGCCTGATCCGCCGGGTCCGGGCCGAGCACGTTGACGTGCAGGTTGCCGACCCCGATATGCCCGAAGACGATCATGAGTGGCGGAGGACCGGACGGCGCGCTGGCCGCCCGGACGGCATCGCCGAGGGCGCCGCGCAGCGCCGCCAGCCGGGCCAGCGGCACCGCGATGTCGAGCTTGTGCGGGACACCGGCCGCGCTGATCGCCTCCGTGTGCCGTTCACGGTAGGCCCACAGGGCGGCGCTTCCGGGGAGGTCCAGTGCGACCGCCGCGCCGCCGAGAAGCGGGATACCCGCGAGCCGTTCGGCATGATCGGCCGGCCCGGCCACCTCGGCCAGCAGATAGGCCGGGTACGCGCGGGGCAGCGGCGCGGGCAGCCCGGTGTGCTCGCGCACCAGGGTGAGGCCGGCGGCCTCGAAGTATTCTGCCGCGCGGACGCCGGGGGCCCGCGCGCGGATCTCGGCGAGCAGGGCGACCGCGGTCCCGACACCGTCCACGCCGGCCAGCACGGTGACGGCGTGCGGCTCCGCGGGCCGCAGCCGCAGCCGCGCGGCCGTGACCACCCCGAGCGTCCCCTCGCTGCCGGCCAGGAGCTGCGCCAGGTCGTAGCCCGTGTTGTCCGCCCGGACGCCGCCCAGGCGCGCGATGACGCTGCCGTCGGCCAGGACGGCTTCCACGCCGAGCAGCTGGGCGCGTGTTCCGCCGTAGCGGATCGTGTGCAGGCCGCCCGCGTTGGTGGCGATGGTCCCGCCGACCGTGGCGGAATCCCGGGAGGCGAGGCTGATCCCGTATTCGAGGCCCGCCGCGCCCGCGTGCGCGTGCAGTTCGGCGATCGTCACCCCTGCGCCCGCGGTGACCTGCGCGGCCAGGGTGTCCACCGGATCAAGCCGCCGGAGCCGGCGGGTGGACAGCAGCACGCCGGCTCCGGCGGGCACGGCCCCGCCCACCAGGCCGGTGTTGCCGCCCTGCGGCACAATCGGTGCCCGGTGCCGGGCACAGACCCGCACCACGTCGGCGACCTGCGCGGTTGTCCCGGGCCGGGCCACGCAGACCGCATCGCCGCGGTACCGGCGGGTCCAGTCCGTGGTGTAGCCGACCATCAGGTCCGGGTCGGTGAGCACGTGCTCCGCCCCGATCGCGGCCGCGAGATCATCTGCCAGGCGGTCCATGCAACCAGCCTAGGACCCGGTGCTAAAGTACTTGTTTGTCCAAAACAAACTAAACGCAGGAATGACCGGCGCGATACCGGGCATACGTACCGGTAACAAGGCAGGTTGCCACGCGGAGTTCCCCGCACCGGCGGTGCGGTTCCCGCAAGGACGCGGACATTGGACCAGGCAGAGTCATATCCCCCTCCCGGCCAGCCTGAGCGGCGGCGCGGGCGGCCCGAAGCCGACCGGAATCGCCTGGAGCACCCGGTCGTCGTGGGCTATGACAGCTCACCGTCCAGCCGCAACGCGCTCGCCTACGCGGCGGGCGTGGCCCGGCGCCTCGGCCGTTCCCTGCTCGTGGTGCACGTTTCGCCGGCGGGCGTCTACTGCGAGCCGCTGACCGGCCAGGTGATCGGCCTGCCCGAGCACACCGGTGACCTGGAGAAGTGGCTGCTGGCCGAGCTCGACCAGGCGGCGGGCCCCACCGGCCTCGACGTGCACGTGCTGACGCGCCGAGGCAGCCCGGCCCGGGAACTCGCCGCGGCCGCGGCGGAGCAGAACGCGGACGTTCTCATCGTCGGCGCGCCGTCGCGGGCCTGGCGCCACCCGGCCGGCTCGGTTCCCGGCTGGCTCGCCCGGCACGCCCGCTGCCCCGTCATCGTCGTCCCCTGACCCCTTCCCCTGACCCCTTCCCCTGGCCGGCGGCTTCCCCCTGGCCGGCGGCTTCCCCCTGGCCGGCAGCTTCCCCCTGGCCGGCAGCTTCCCCCTGGCCGGCAGCTTCCCCTGGCCGCAGGCCTGCCGGCGGCTGGGGCTGGCGTACCGGGCCGTTTCAGCGGAAGTCACGGCTGGGCGGGGCGGCGGCGACCCGGAGCCGCCGCAGCCGGGTGGCGACCAGGTTGGTGGCGCCCTCGGTGCGCTCGACCCGGCCGTGAATGAGCAGGGCACCCGATTCCGCGCCCACCCGGCGGTGGCGCTCCCATACCTGCGGCGGGCAGATGACGTTCGCCATTCCGGTCTCGTCCTCCAGGCTGAGGAACACCACGCCGCCTGCCGTGGGCGGCCGCTGCCGGTGGGTGACCAGGCCGCCGACCACGATGGCACCGCCCGCGGGGGCGGTGGCCAGGGCCGCCACGGTCGCGACCCCCTGTTCCGCCAGCACCGGCCGGATGTGCCGGAGCGGATGGGTGCCGAAGACCCCCGTGGCCCATAGATCGGCGACGGTCTCTTCCGCCGGTGTCATGACCGGCAGCACCGGCGCGACCAGCCCAGGTGTGGTGCCGGGAAGCTGAGCCGGCCGGATGGCCGCCGCGGCGCCCGCGGCCCACATCGCCGCCCGCCTGCTCACGCCGAAGCAGCCGAACGCGCCCGCGGCGGCGAGGGCTTCCAGGGCCGCCGCCGGGAGCCGGGTCCGGCGGGCGAAATCCTCCAGTCCGGAGTAGGGGCGGCCCGCGGCGACCGCCGCGGCGGTGTCCGCGCCGAGGTTCCGCACCCCGCGCAGCCCGAGCCTGATGGCGGGCTGCTGCGGTGACGGCTGACGCGGGGCCGGCCCCGGTTGCCCCGGCGGAGGCTGGCCGGCCGTCATCCCGGGGGATTCCAGGGTGGCGAGGTCGCTGCTGGCGTTGACGTCCACCCCGCGCACCTCCACCCCGTGCCGGCGCACGTCGCTGACCAGGCTGGCCGGGGAGTAGAAGCCCATGGGCTGGTTGCGCAGCAGGGCGGCGGTGAACGCCGCGGGGTAATAGTGCTTCAGCCACGCGCTCGCGTACACGAGGTAGGCGAAGCTGATGGCGTGGGACTCGGGGAACCCGTAGCTGGAGAAGGCGAGGATCTTCTCGTAGACATCCGCGGCGACCGGGCCGGGGATGCCCCGCCGGTCCATGCCGTCCAGGAGCCGCTGGCGCAGCTCCTCGATGCGCTCGGGTGCCCGCTTCGAGCTCATCGCCTGCCGCAGCTTGTCGGATTCGGCCGGCGTGAAACCCGCGCAGTCGATGGCCAGCTGCATCATCTGCTCCTGGAACAGCGGTACCCCGTAGGTCTTGCCCAGGGCTTCGCGCATGGTCTCGTGCGGGATCAGCCGTTCCTCCGTGCCCGCGCGGCGGCGCAGGTAGGGATGGACCGATCCGCCCTGAATGGGCCCCGGCCTGATCAGCGCGACCTCCACCACGAGGTCGTAGAACTTCTCCGGGCGCAGCCGCGGCAGGGTGGACATCTGGGCCCGCGACTCGACCTGGAAAACCCCCACGGTGTCCGCCGCCTGGAGCATCTCGTAGACGCCGGCGTCCTCCTGCGGGATCGAGTTCAGGTTCCACTGATGGCCATAGTGGGCTTCAACGAGGTCGAAGCAGTCGTGCAGGGCGGACAGCATGCCCAGGCCGAGCAGGTCGAACTTGACGAGCCCGGCGTAGGCGCAGTCGTCCTTGTCCCACTGCAGGACGCTGCGCCCGGGCATCCGCGCCCATTCCACGGGGCACACCTCGCCGACCGGCCGGTCGCAGATGACCATCCCGCCGGAGTGGATGCCCAGGTGCCGCGGGAGCTGCTGCATCTGCTCCGCCAGCGCGGCCACATCGCCGGGAACGTCCGCGTCTTTTCCCGCGGCCTCTCCCGGCCCGGCTCGCCGCGACCATGCGTCCAGCTCCGCGGGAGGATGGCCCAGAGCGCGCCCCGCGTCCCGCAGCGCCATCCGCGGCCGGTAGGAGATCACGTTGGCGACCTGGGCGGCCCGGTCCCGGCCGTAGGCGTCGTAGACGTACTGGATCACCTCCTCGCGGCGCCGGTGCTCGATGTCCAGATCGATGTCGGGGGGGCCGTCCCGCCCGGCGGACAGGAACCGCTCGAACAGCAGGCCGTGCCGGACGGCGTCCACGCTGGTGATGCCGAGCGCGTAGCAGACCGCCGAATTCGCCGCGGAGCCGCGCCCCTGGCACAGGATGTTCCGGTTCTCGCAGAATCGGACGATGTCGTGGACGAGCAGGAAGTACCCGGGGAACTTGAGCTCCTCGATCACGCTGAGCTCGTGCTCGATCTGGCGGTAGGCCCCCGGCTCCCACTCCGCGCCCGGCGGCCCGTAGCGCTTCGGGGCCTGCTCCGCGACCAGCGCCCGCAGCCAGGACATCTCGTCGTAGCCCTCGGGAACCCCGAAGTCGGGCAGGCCCGGCGCGATCACGCGGAAGTCGAACGCGCAGGAGCCGGCCAGCTCCACGGTCCGCTCCCGTACGCCGGGGAAACGCCGCAGCCGGCGGCTCATCTCGGCGCCGGACCGGATGTAGGCGGCGCCGGAAGCGGGCAGCCAGCCGTCCATCTCGTCGAGGCTGCGGCGGGCACGGACCGCCGCGAGCGCTTCCGCCAGGCGCGCCTGCACCGGCGACGCGTAGTGCACGTTGCCGGTGGCGACCACGCCTATCCCCGCGGTCGCGGCCAGCCCGGCCAGAGCCTCGTTCCGTTCGTCGTCACCGGGCTGATCGTGGAAGGTCAGCTCCACCAGGACATTGCCGGGGCCGAACACGCCGACCAGCGCGTGCAGCTCACCGAGTGCCGCCTCCGGGCCCGCGGCGGCCAGGGCGGCGGGAACGGCGCCCTTGCGGCAACCGGTCAGTATCACCCAGTGCCCGTCGTGGGCGTCGGCGAGAATGCCGCGGTCGTAGGTCGGCCGCCCCTTCTCGCCCCCCGCGAGCTGAGCCGCGCTGATCACCGCGCACAGCCGCCGGTACCCCTCCGGATCCCGCGCCAGCACCAGCAGATGCTCCCCCTGCGGGTCGGGTGCCCCCGCTCTCGCCTCTCCCGGCGAAGCGAGCTGTCCCCCAGGGCCAGCGCCCGTACGGCCGGAATGTCCTTACCGGCCCAGCGAGTCCCGGGCCGTCAGGCCCGGGCGAGCGGCCGGTGTACGGCGGGCACCACAGCGGGTAGCGGGGGGTTCCGGGGGGTCGCCCCCCCGGGCCAGCACGGCCGGTACCCCAGCGGGCAGCCGGGGGGTTCCGGGGGGTCGCCCCCCGGGCCAGCACAGCCCCCCCGGGCCAGCACCGCCAGCACTCAGCTCGGCACCGAAGACCGTCTGGAGCGCGATTCCTGTCTGCTCTGCCTGGCGCGCCGCGGCCTGGGCGAACTGGGCCACCCCGTACATGCCGTCGTGGTCGGTGATGGCCAGGGCCCGCACGCCCTGACGGCACGCCTCGGCGACCAGCTCGGCCGGGCTGGACGCCCCGTCGAGGAAGCTGTAGGAGGAATGGCAGTGCAGCTCCGCCCAGGGCGGGATGTCCTCCCGGTGCTCGGCCGGTGCGACGTGATCTGGATCCCGGCCGCCGTCTGGCCGCCCGGTTCCCGGTGCTTCTCCCGGCCCGGGCGGCAGCCGGGTCACGTTCGCCGGCAGCCGCCGTTCGAGCTCCCGCCAGGTGACCGGCGGATTGTCCCAGCCCATGATCGTCGCCTCCCTGTGCTACCCGGCCGGCGTAGCCCTCAGTCGTACCTGGCCTCAATCTGCCAGCGGCCCCGCTCAAGGGCGGCCAGCCAGGCGATACCGTCCTCGGTGACCAGCTGGAACCGGGCCCGCCGGGTGGCGTTCCGCTCGTCCCACCACCGCTCGGTCACCGGCCACGGCCCGGCCCAGGCGGTGATCGCCAGCCATGGGCTGTCCCCCGCCATCAGCGCGTCGGGCGGGGCGGATACGACGGCGCGGCCGGTGACGGTCACCGGCGCGCCGGCGGCGTCGATGACCCGGGCGGCCAGCGGGACCGGGTACACCGTGGCCGGGGCGGGCGGGGGGACGCGCGCGGGCCATGGCCGGTCCGCCGGGAAGCGCGCGTCCCGCACATCGCCGAAGGGCACGAGCACGACCTGCTCGGACGGCCCGCGGCCGCCCGCGAGCAGCGGATGGGCCACCGACTCGTGCCCGAGCATGGCCTGCAGCCGGACGGCGGCCCGTTCCACCCGGCCGCTGACCAGGTCATCGCCCCACAGGCCGAGCTGACGTCCCTCGTCGGGCACCAGCTGGTCCGGAACCAGGCGCAGCATGGTGATCCCGCCGCTGCCCTCATCCGCCGGGCCGCTGTCCCTTCCGGCCTGGGCCGGGTGCCACCCATCCAGCTGCCAGCGCACCCGCTGTGCCACGGCCAGCGCCGACAGCAGCCCGTCATGGCGCCACAGCCGGGTGCTCTCCCGCCCGTCCGCACCGGTCACCTCGACCCGGACCCGGACGCAGGACAGCCCCCGGGCCGCCAGCCCGGCCAGCAGCTGCTCGGCGAGGCCCTTGGCCGCGAACGCCGCCGGCTCGGCGTGCACCGGCGGGTCGAACTCGAGCGCGGCGGAGAGATCGGCCCGCGGCGTGGCCGCCGCCAGCCGCCGGGGTTCCTGTCCCCGGGCCACCCGCTGGGCGGCTGTCCCCTCGGCGCCGAACCGGCTCGCCACGTCCCGGGCCGGAAGGGCTGCGAAATCCCCCAGCGTCCTGATGCCCAGCCGGGCGAGCTGGCTGGCCAGGGCCGGGCCGGCCAGGACGTGCACCGGATAGGCGGCGAGGAACTGCCGGTTCCCGCCCGGCGGGACCACGACACTGGACGCGCCTGACCCGCCGGGCTCACCGGGCTCACCGGGGCCGTCAGACGCACCGGGGCGGGCGGCGTGAGCGGCCAGGCACGCGGCGAACTGGCCGCCGGCGACCCCGGTGTGACAGGTGAAACCGCGGGCGGCCACGGCTTCGGCGATCTTCTGCGCGAGAGCGTCCTCGCCGCCGAAGTATCTGGCCGGCCCGCGGGCCCCGAGGAGGCAGAGCCCGGGCCGCAGTACCTCTACTTCCGGGCAGAAATCCTCCACCACCGTGACGACCTGCCCGAAGGCCCGCGCTTCGGCGCCGCCGGTGTCCTCCTCCGGCCAGCCGGGGCACCACACCACCAGGACCCGCGCTGGCTCACCGGCGCGCCCTGTTTTCACCGCGGCCTTCACCGGGCCGCTCGCAGGGAGGCCTTCGCGGCGGCGGCGGCCGCCTCGCCGGGGAAGCCGGTGCGGCCGGCGGCCGCCGTCTCATCCGGGGTCGACCGTGCCGTCGGGAGCGGGCAGCCACAGCCATCGCCGCCGCGGCCGGGCCACCGCTCCCCGGCCCTCCGCCACCACCTCGGCGCGGCAGGCCCGGAGGCTTCCGTATCCGTCGCCGATCCCGGCCCAGGCCCGCCGGTCCACCCGGAGCCGTACCGGCGCGCCCTCCCATTCGCCGGCGGCCACGAGCACCCCGCCGCCCCGCCGCAGCACGCCCTCCAGCCGGCGGCGGATCTGCGCCGGCGGCCGGGCGGGCGGGCGCACCACCACGACCTCACAGGCCTCCAGCATCGACGCCACTACCTGCGGCCAGCCCGGCCCGGGGCGGGCGACAAGCATCAGCCGGGCCGGCTCCGCCCCCATGGCCGCCGCCGCGGCCACGCCCAGATCGGGTATCCCGGCCACCCCGCACCATGCCCCCGCCGCTGACGCCGCCGCCACCAGCGCCAGGCACAGCAACCCCGACCGGTCCACCGCCACCACCGATCCCCTGGCCAGACCGCCCGCGGGAAGCAGCTCCGCCAGCGCGGGAAGCACCGGCAGCACAGCGTCGCCCGCAACCACAGCGTCCCTCGAGAACCCTGCGCCCCGGAAAAACCCGGCGGCCCTGGGAAACCCATCGACCCGTAGGGGCTCAGTGGCCTTGGGAGACACAGCGTTACCAACCGGTACGACGTCACCGACCGGTGCAGCGTCACCGGGCAGCCCCTCAAAAACCCCCGTGACCTGCGAAATCTTCTCCCGCATGAGTAAAGCAGTATCGAATTTATAGTTCGATATGTCAAGATGCCGCATAGCTACGCCGTGTGACGAACATCGCAGTGACCCGCTTCCCGTCCCGCCTGGGGCCGCCCCACCAGGGCTCTCCGCCCCGGCCGCCCCAGGATTTTGCGCGCGGAAGGCCGGGCGTATCCCGCGGCGAACTGCCCGCGATCGTGGCCGCTTCCGCGCGCTCTCGATGTTCTTTCAGCGGTGAAACGGGAAGTATTCACCTAACCCGCAGGAATGCACGAAACTCTTCCCGGCTCTCGCAGCACAATTACCCCTGCCTGCCCCCGCATAAAGTGAGCAACCGAAAGTGAACGCCCCACCACGAGAAGTGCCCGGCAATAAATCCAGCGCCCGGCGCGGTAACGGCCGCGGCCCAGCCCCGGACATCCAGGAATCAGGAATCCGCCCGGAGCCACCCATGGCCATCAGGCCACGGGCGCAGGCCCAACGGCGAGTACCACAACCCAGCGGCCACCAGGCCACGGGCCAGGCCCAACGGCGAGTACCACAACCAGCGGCCACCGGAGGCAGGCCAACGGCGAGTACCACAACCAGCGGCCTGCACTAGCCAACGGCGAGCACCGAGCCAAAGAGCGGGCCGCCCGGGGGGTTCCGGGGTCGCCCCCCGGACCAGCACTGCGGACCACTGCGAAGGTGGCCAAGGCCACCGAGCAGCATAAAACGTCTCGTGGGCGAGGAGGGATTTGAACCCTCACGTCCTTTCGGACACACGGACCTGAACCGTGCGCGTCTGCCGTTCCGCCACCCGCCCCGGGCAGGCAGTAAGGGTAGCACGACCCCGAGCGCACCCATACCCCGGATACGATCAGATGCGAGTAGCGAAGGGAGGTGCCACGGTGGGAGTTCTGCAGCGCTTCGAGCGGCGGCTCGAGGGCATGGTCGAGGGCGCCTTCGCACGGGCCTTCAAGTCTGAGCTACAGCCGGTCGAAGTGGCCAGCGCCGTGCAGCGCGAGATGGACGACAGAGCGGCGATCGTGGCGCAGGGCCGCACACTGGTGCCGAACGACTTCGTGGTCGAGCTGGCCGAGAGCGATCACGAACGTCTCGACGTGTACGCAGACAGCCTTGGCGTGGAGCTGGCCAACCTGGCGCGGGACTACGCGAAGGAGCAGGGCTACTCATTCGTCGGGCCGGTGCGGATGCGGTTCGAGGGCGTGGATGACCTTACGACGGGCACGTTCCGGATCCGGTCCGGGGTGATCCGGGGGTCGACCGTCGAGGGCGGCGAGATCCGCCAGCCTGCCAGTGATCTGCCCCAGCCGAGGGGCAGCGACGTCGCGGGGCGGCCCCGGCTGATCGTGTCGACCGGGGACCCGAACGGCGGCGGCAGGCAACAGCGCAACTACAACCTCGTCACGCCGACCACCCTGCTGGGCAGGGGGACCGACTGCGACCTCCGGCTTGTTGATCCGGGCGTCTCGCGCCACCATGCGGAGTTGCGGGTTGAGGGGGGCGAAGTCATCCTTGTCGACCTAGGCTCTACGAATGGCACGTTCGTCAACGGGCAGCCCATCAAGCACGTGGTGCTCACCGATGGCATGCAGATCACCCTGGGCCGGACGACCCTGGTCTTCCGCAGGGACAGCAGCTACTGACGCCAGAGGCGAGGAACATCTCACTGGGATGAACGAGCTCACCCTCACCCTTATCCGGGTGGCCTTCCTAGCGGTGCTATGGCTGTTCGTGATCGCGGCCATCGGCGTGGTGCGGACGGACCTTTCGGGGAATTCGGGTACCCGGTCGCGGGCGGCGCGGAGGCAGGCGCAGGCTCCCCGCGCTGCGCGGCCCGCCAAGCCGCAGCGGGCGAGGCGCGGGCAGCCTCATGTGCTCGTTGTGACGGCTGGTTCCCTGAAGGGAACGACCATTAATCTCAGTGAGCAGCAAATTACGCTTGGCCGGGCAAATGACGCTACGCTCGTGCTCAACGACGACTACGCTTCAAGTCGGCACGCCCGGATTTTCCCGCAGGACGGGCAATGGATCGTTGAGGATCTCGGCTCAACCAACGGCACATATCTGGATCGCCAGAAAGTGACGCGGCCAACTCCCGTGCCGGCGGGCGTGCCGATCCGTATCGGCAAGACCGTTCTGGAACTGCGCAGATGACACTTGCACTCCGCTACGCGGTACGCTCCGACGTCGGTCTTCTCCGCGAGGGAAACGAAGACTCGGCGTACGCGAGCCCCCGCCTGCTCGCCGTCGCGGACGGCATGGGCGGCCATGCCGCCGGCGAGGTGGCAAGCGCCGTGGCCATCGCCTCGGTGGCCGCGCTGGACGGAACGACGACGCCCAACGGTGACCTGCTCGGGGCGCTGAAGGAAGCGGTCCACTCGGCCAGCGACACCCTGCACCAGATGGCGTCCGCCGACCCCGCCGTGGAGGGCATGGGGACGACCCTGACGGCCATGCTGTGGGCGGGCCAGGGCTATGCGCTGTGCCACATCGGCGACTCCCGCGGCTACATGCTCCGCGATGGTGAGCTGTACCAGATCACCCACGACCATTCCCTCGTGCAGTCCCTGGTCGATGAGGGCCGACTCAGCCAGGAGGAGGCCGCCACCCATCCGCAGCGCTCGCTGATCCTGCGGGCGCTCGACGGGCGCGGGGAGGCGGAGCCGGACCTGTCGATGCGCAAGGCCATGCCCGGTGACCGGTACCTGCTCTGCTCCGACGGCCTGTCGGAACGTGGTCAGCGCGGAGACGCTGCACCATACGCTCAGCACGGTCCCGGATCTGGACGAGGTGACCCTGCAGCTCATTGAGCTGGCTATCCGGGGCGGCGGACCCGACAACATCACGGTCATCGTGGCCGATGTCGTGGACACCGACACGACCTCGGCGGCACCCACGACCGCCCCGATCATGGCGGGGGCGGCGTCGCACGGCACCGCCGGGGACCTGAGCCTGCTGCAGCGCGTGGACAGCCCGGCCGGGCGGGCGCAGATGCTCGCGCACACCGCGCCGCAGCCCGCCGTCATGCTCGACGAGCCCCGCACGGTGCCCGGCGGCTGGCCCGAGGCGGAGCCCGCCCGCCAGCCCGAGGGGGCCGGGGCGGCTGGCCGGCGCGGCGACAGCCAGCCGCAGGCCAGGAACGGCCACCGGGCGCAGAAGCAGCGGCGTTCGGTCCCGCCGCCGCTGGCCGATCGTGACGATCGCCCTGGGGGTGCTGGCCGCGGCCATCATCGGCGGCGGCTACGGGGCCTGGTACTACACCCAGCACCAGTACTACATCGGCACCGACAGCGGCCAGGTCACGATCTTCCGCGGGGTCAACCAGCGCGTCGCCGGGGTCAGCCTGTCCAGTGTGTACGCCCGGACCGGGATCACCGAGCAGCAGATCCCGCCGCAGGAACTGCAGATGGTCCAGGGAACGATCTCCGCGACGAGCCTGGCCAACGCGCAGAGCATCGTCGGCCATCTGCGCAGCCAGGACTCGCAGTGCAAGCAGGCGTACACGGCCCGCAATTCCTGGATCAAGCAGCAGGCCGCGCTGACGGCGCAGAGCAAGGCCAACCCGAAGGCGCCCAAGCCCACCGTGCCGCCCGAGCCCACCGTGCCATCGGACTGCCCGGCGGCGGCGGCCCTCGGGGTCGCTCCGGTGCCGTCCAGTCCGCCCCCGTCGCCGGCCCCGTCCGCCACCCACAGCGCGTCCGCGCGCCCGTCCGCGCGGAGCAGCCGGTGAGCAGCGTCGCGACGTCGGAGGACGCAGCACTCGGGGGCATGCCCGACTCCCCGGTGCCGATGCCCCGGGGACGGCGGCGCACCGAAGCCGCCATGCTCCTGTTCGCGGTCGCGCTGGTCGCCTTCGCCTACGCCAACGTCGGCTTCGGGCTCAAGGGCTCGCTGCCGTCCGGCATGGCCGAGTACATGATCGCGTTCGCGGTGCTGCTCGTCATCGCCCACCTGGCGGTCCGGAGGCTCGCGCCGTGGGCCGATCCGCTGCTGCTGCCGCTCGCCGCCACGCTGAACGGCCTGGGCATCGTGATGACCTACCGGCTTCAGGAGGTCGGCCGGAACGGCAATCCGGGCACCATGTCCGTACCGCTGAGCTCGTCGGCGACCCTCGTCCAGATCGTGTACACGGCGATCGGGCTCGGGTGCTTCGTGGCTGTGCTGGCGCTCGTCCGTGAGCCGCGCGTGCTGCAGCGCTACACCTACACGTTCGGCGCCATCGGCATCATCCTGCTGGCGCTGCCGGCCCTGCTCCCGGCCGGCATCAGCGAGGTGCAGGGCGCCAAGATCCAGATCCGCCTGGGCGGCTTCACCATCCAGCCGGAGGAGTTCGCCAAGCTGGCCCTGGCCGTGTCGTTCGCCGGCTTCCTCGTGGCCAAGCGGGACGTGCTCTCGCTGGCCGGCCGCCGGGCTCGCCGGCATCGACCTGCCGCGGGCCCGTGACCTGGGGCCGGTGCTGATCGCCTGGGCGGCCAGCCTGCTGCTGCTGGTCTTCGAGAGCGACATCGGCACCTCGGCCCTGTTCATGGGGCTGTTCGTCGCGATGCTCTACATCGCGACCCAGCGGACCTCGTGGCTGCTGATCGGGTTCCTGCTGTTCGTCGCGGGCGCCTTCCTCGCCAGCAGGCTGTTCGCGCACGTGGGCGAGCGATTCCAGATCTGGCTGCACCCCTTTACCGGCCATAACCCGTTCAACAACGCGTATCAGCTCGTTCAGGGCCTCTACGGGATGGCGTCGGGAGGAATCCTCGGGAAGGGCCTCGGCGCCGGCCAGCCGTACCTGACGCCGCTCGTGCAGAGCGACTTCGTGGTCACCGCGTTCGGCGAGGAGCTCGGCATGACCGGGCTGATGGCGATCCTGCTGCTGTACGGCCTGATCGTGCAGCGCGGGCTGGCCACGTCCCTCGCCGTCAAGGACCCGTTCTCCAAGATCCTGGCCGGCGGTCTCGCGTTCATGCTGGCGCTGCAGATCTTCGTCATCGTGGGCGGGGTGACGCGGCTGATCCCGCTGACGGGCATCACCACGCCGTTCCTTTCCCAGGGCGGCTCCTCGCTCGTCGCCAGCTGGATGATGATCGCCCTGCTCGTGCGGCTCAGTGACACGGCCCGGAGACCGCCGCCGCAGCCGATACAGGACGAAGGCATGACCCAGGTGGTGAACCTCCCGTGAACCGCGCGCTGCGCCGTATCTCGATCGCCGTCCTGGTCATGTTCGTGCTGCTGCTCGCGAACGTGAATTACCTGCAGGCGTTCGAGGCCGGGAACCTGACCAACAAGCCCGGGAATTCACGGGCCTTCGCCGCCCAGTTCCAGTACCAGCGCGGCGAGATCACCACCGCGGACGGCAAGGTCATCGCCAGGTCGAAGAACGTCGGCGGCGTGTACAAGTACCAGCGGGTCTATCCACTTGGCCCGGAGTACGCGCCCGCCACCGGCTACGACGCGCTGTACGGCGCCACGGGCGTAGAGTCCGCGGAGAACTCCTTCCTGACCGGCAACTCCTCCAAGCTGGCCGTCCGCAACGTGATCGACATGATCACCAACAAGCCCCGGAAGGGCGCGACCGTCCAGCTCACCCTGGACTCCAACGCGCAGAACGCGGCGTGGAACGCGCTGCAGGCCACCGGCAAGTCGGGCGCGGTGGTGGCGCTGAACCCGCAGACCGGTGCCATCCTCGCGATGGCCTCCTACCCCTCGTACGACCCGAACCAGCTGGCCGTCCTGGACGGCACGCAGCTCAACACCAACGACGAAAAGCTGCTGAAGGACGCCACCCAGCCGCTGCTGAACCGGGCGACCAGCGCGACGTACCCGCCGGGCTCGACGTTCAAGATCGTCACCAGCTCCGCGGCGTTCACGTCGGGCAACGCCAACCCGAACACCGTGGTGGACGCGCCGACCAGCCTCCAGCTGCCGCAGAGCACCGCTCACCTGATCAACAACAACGGTGAGGTGTGCGGGACCCTCGGCAACAACAAGGCGACGATCATCACCGCGTTCACCGAGTCGTGCAACACCGCCTTCGCCAACATCGGCATGCAGCTCGGCTCCGCGACGCTGAAGAGCATGGCGGAGAAGTTCGGCATGAACGACCCGAACCTGAAGATCCCGGCGCCGGTCGCGCAGAGCAACTTCCCGCTGGAACCGGACAAGGCCACCACGGCGCTGTCGGCGATCGGGCAGAAGGACGACACGGTGACGCCTCTGCAGGAGGCCATGTTCTCCGCGGCCATCGCCAACAACGGCACGCTCATGAAGCCCTATCTCGTGCAGCAGGTCCAGGCCGCCGACCTGAGCATCGTCGATTCGGCCGCGCCCACGGCGCTGAGCCAGCCGGTCAGCGTGAACGTCGCCGGCCAGATCAAGCAGATGATGGTGAACGTGGTCAACTCCCCGGACGGGACCGCGGCCGCGTTCAAGAACGCGATCCCCGGGGTTCAGATCGCCGGCAAGACCGGAACGGCGCAGAACGGCATCAACAACAGCGGCCTCAACGACGCCGTTTTCACTTGTTTTGCCGCCAACGGCAACCGTTCCATGGCCGTCGGCGTCATCATTCAGGGCGGCGGTTACGGCGCCGCGGCGGCCGCTCCGATCGCCGTCGATGTCCTCAAGGCGTACCTGGAGAACGGGTGAACGATCACCTGCTGGGCGGACGTTACCGGCTGAGTGGCCGGATAGCGGTTGGCGGCATGGGCGAAGTGTGGCGCGGCACCGACGAACTGCTCGACCGTCCGGTCGCCGTGAAGCTGCTCTCGGCGGCGCACGCGGCCGACGAGGCGTTCCGTGCGCGGTTCCGCGCGGAGGCCCGCTACGCGGCGTCGCTGTCCCATCCGAACATTGCCCAGGTCTTTGACTACGGTGAGACCTCCAGCGACGAGGAGGCGCCCGCCGATCTGCCGTCCGGCGGCGCGTACCTGGTCATGGAGCTGGTGCCCGGCGAGCCGCTGTCGGCGCTGATCGCCCGGCAGGAGCGGCTGCCCACCGCCGACACCCTCCGGATCGTGAGCCAGGCCGCTGACGCGCTGGCCGCGGCGCACGAGGCCGGCATCGTGCACCGCGACATCAAACCAGGCAACCTGCTCGTCACCACCGACGGCACGACGAAGATCACTGACTTCGGGATCGCGCGCGCGATGTGGGCCGCTCAGGCCTCCCACCTGACCCAGACCGGAATGGTCATGGGCACGGCCAGCTACGTCTCGCCCGAGCAGGCCACCGGCGGGACCATCACCTCCGCCTCCGACATCTACTCTCTCGGTGTCGTGGCCTACGAGTGCCTCACCGGCACCCCGCCGTTCACCGCGGAGACGCCGGTCGCGATCGCGGTGGCCCACATGCATCGCCCGGTGCCGCCGCTGCCGGACGACGTGCCCGCTCCCGTCGCGGAACTGGTCACCAACATGCTGGCCAAGCCGCCGGAGGAGCGGCCGCAGAGTGCCCGGTGGGTGGCTGACCGTGCCCGCCAGCTGCGCAGCGGGCTGCCCGCCGCACCGGGGCTGGCGGCGGAAGCGGCGGCCGGAGCCGGGCCGGAGGAGATGGCGGGGGCCAGGGATGTCGCCTCGGAAGCGGCGACGGATCCCGCCCTCGCGGCGGCGCTCACGAGGGCCGACTTTGGCGCAGCCACCCCCGCGGGCGGCGAATTGGCCGGCCTGGCGGCCGATGGCGAGCGGCAGCTTGGTGATAATCGTCACCGTCGGCGTTCCGCGTTTCTCGCCGCGGCGGTGAGTGTGGCGGTCGCGGCGATCGGCGGCACCGTCGCGGCGGTCGTACTTTCCGGTCATCCGATGAATCCGACCAGCGATATGTCCCCGGCCAGCCCGGCCGCGGCGTCCCCGGCCGCCTCGGCGAGCCGCACCGCGTCCGCGAGCACGAGCCCGACGCAGATCCAGGTTCCGGCCGGCATCGTGGCGACTACGCCTAATCTGGGAGTGGGAACAGGTACGGGCAGCGGATCGGGCCTGCCCTCGGTTAAACCGACGAAGACCCCGGGACCGGTAAAGACGACGCCGGTACAGCATCCGACGACAACAGCACCATCGACGGGACCAACGATAACGCCGCCCACAGGGCCGACAACGCCGCCCACAGGGCCGACAACACCTGCCCCCGGCGGAAGCTCGTAGGCGATGAACATGACCGGGTCCAGCAGGGGCCAGTGATGAAACTACGCGGGATGGTTTGGCAAAGTGCGAGACATGACACAGCCCCGACTCCTCGGTGAGCGCTACGAACTCCACGGCGTCGTCGGGCGGGGCGGCATGGCCGAGGTGTACCGGGCTCACGACATCCGGCTCGACCGCACCGTCGCCATCAAGACACTCCGCACCGACCTGGCCCGGGACCACACGTTCCAGGCCCGGTTCCGCCGCGAGGCGCAGTCGGCGGCGTCCCTGAACCACCCATCCATCGTCGCGGTCTATGACACCGGCGAGGACATGGCGACCGGCATCCCCGTCCCGTACATCGTCATGGAGTACGTGGACGGCCGGACCGTCCGCGATCTGCTGCAGGCCGATCACCGGCTGCTGCCGGAGCGGGCGCTGGAGATCATCGACGGGGTGCTGGGCGCACTGGACTACAGCCACGAGTCCGGCATCGTGCACCGTGACATCAAGCCGGGCAACGTCATGGTGACCCGCAACGGCGACATCAAGGTGATGGACTTCGGCATCGCCCGGGCGATGAGCGACAACCAGGCCACGATGACCCAGACCGCGCAGGTCATCGGCACGGCCCAGTACCTGTCGCCGGAACAGGCGCGCGGCGAGCGGGTGGATGCCCGCAGTGACCTGTACTCCACCGGCTGCCTGATGTACGAGCTGCTCACCGGGCGGCCGCCGTTCACCGGTGATTCGCCGGTCGCAATCGCCTACCAGCACGTCCGGGAGAACCCGGTGCCGCCATCGGTCGTGGACCCGGAGATCCCCGCGTGGGCGGACGCCATCGTGCTGAAGGCGATGGCCAAGGATCCCGCCGACCGGTACCAGAGCGCGGCCGAGATGCGGATGGATATCCAGCGGGCCATGAACGGCATGGCCGTGGCCGCGCCGACCCGGCTGGACAACTACGCGCGGACGCAGCAGGTTGGCAGCGCGACGATGATGGCCAGCCCGACCACGGCCGTCCCGCCCTACAACTACGGCCAGGACCAGACCGACGGGGGGCCACCGCGCCGTAGCTACCGGGCGCTGCTGTGGATCCTGGGCCTGCTGGTCGTCCTCGGTGCGGTGGGCGCGCTCGCGTACATGATGTTCGGCGGTAGCGGCAAGACGTACGCGGTGCCGCTGGTGCAGGGCCTGCCCGTGGCCAAGGCGGAGCAGGAGATCTCCGCCGCGCACCTGCGGTCGACCGTGGTTGACCAGCCCAGTTCCAGTGTGGCCCAGAACGACGTGATCAGCACGAATCCGGCCCAGGGTAACAACGTCAAGGCCAACACCCTGGTCACGCTGTTCGTCTCGAGCGGCCCGAAGGCGGTGTCTGTGCCCAACGTGGTCGGCGAGTCGGCCAGCGCGGCCACGACCACGCTGACCAGCGACGGGCTGACCGTGAAACAGGTGGCGGACGCGGCCTCAACCGCGCCGAAGGGCCAGGTGACGAAGCAGACGCCCGCGGCGAACTCCAGCGTGACCCCGGGCAGCGCGGTCACCATCTCCGTCTCCGGCGGGGCGGCGACGGTGCCCAGCGTTATTGGTGACACGGCGGCCACCGCGGAGCAGATTCTCCAGGGCGCCGGGTTCAACGTTGATCCCAAGACGGTCGCAGGACCAGCCACCGCCACGGCCGGCAACGTCTTCCAGCAGAACCCCGTCGGGCAATAGTCCAGTGGCCCAGGGCTCGACGGTGACGATCTACATCGCGGCGCAGTCGGCCAGCCCGACCCCCAGCCCGACACCGAGCGCAACGCAGTCCACCAACCCGACGCCCACGGCGACGGACAGTGGCCTGCCCGGCGGCGGCAACACCGGTGGCGGCAACGGGAACGGTGGCGGCAACGGGAACGGTGGCGGCAACGGGAACGGGAACGGCTGAGTTCACCGGTCTCTGGCGGCGGCCTGTCTTCGGACCGGCCGCCGCTTCGCGTTCAGCGCCGGTCTGCTCAGGCGCCGTGCGGTCAGCCGTTGATCGCGCTGCCGTCCACCGGAACGTGCAGCTGCAGCCACGGGAAGACACCGAACCACAGGGCGGCGGCAATCACCGCGGCGATCAGGACCGTCCAGGCGGTTTTGCCGCCCGTGCCTCCAGGCAGCTTCCGCCAGAGCCAGCCATACATGGGCTCCCCCTCTCAACGGGCCGCGGCGGCGGCTGGGGCTGATGACCGGGCCGCCGCCGAGACCAGCACGCCCGTCACGATCACGCGGTGCGTGCCGGTCCAGGCCGGATCGCAGGTGATCAACGTGATCATGCGCTGGGTGGCGCGCTGTCCGGGGTGACCGGGAACCGGGTCGAGGACCGCGGTGTCCGCCGCCAGACGGTCCGCTGACCGGTCACCTGGTAGATGTAGCTCCGGTACGGCGGGCATCGCGGGCGACTGCACGCCGACGGCGTCACCCACTACGATTACGCCAGCAGCCGGGTGCGCGAGCACCCGCCCCCAGACCAGGAGATGACGGTGCCGAAGTCCCGCGTCCGCAAGAAGGCGGTGTACACGCCTCCGCCGAGGTCGGTGAGGGCCAGGGTCAGCCCCCCGTGGCTGGCTCCCACGATGGTGGCGTGCCTGGTCATCGGGCTGGTGTGGATCGCTCTCTTCTACGTCACCAACGGCGATCTGGCCGGGATGTCCGCGCTGGGTGACTGGAACATGGTGATCGGCTTCGCCCTGATCATCGGCGGGGTGGTGCTGGCCACCCGGTGGCGGTAGGCGCGCAACGCCATCGGCCGGGCGCCCACCGCCGCGCCGGGGTCAGAATCCGGCCACGCCGATCTGGCCGTTCCGCACGGCCACAGCAAGAATCAGCACGGCGAGCACGGCCACCGTGGCGGCGCCCTGGATGAGGTACCGCCGGGAACGCGGGGCGTAGGCGTACGCGGCCGTGATCACCGTCCCGGTGATAAGGCCGCCGATGTGGTCCTGCCACGCGATGTGCGGCACCACGAAGCCGAGCGCCAGGTTGATCACGATCAGCCCGAGGATGCCGCGGCTGTCGAAGCCCCGCCGCCGGGACACCACGAACCAGGCGCCGAAGAGGCCGAATACGGCCCCGGAGGCACCGAGCGCGGGCTGGTTGAGGGCCACCAGGTAGTAGAGGAACACCCCGCCACCGAGCGCACTGAGCAGGTACACGGCGAGGTAGCGCGTGGACCCCAGCATCCGCTCCAGGGGCGGCCCCACCACGATCAGGGCCCACATGTTGAAGGCGATGTCCGTGATGCCGAGCCCGCCGGTCGGTGCCACGAAGGCCGACGTGACCAGGCGGTACCACTGGCCCGCTCCGACACCGATGGCACCGCTGCCAGTCCTGGCGTAACCCACCATCTCCAGGTTGTCCGCGATGCTGGGGCGCGCCAGGACGGCCAGGTAGAGGAGAACGTTGATGCCGACCAGCGTCCAGGTGACGACGGGGGCCGTCACCACCCGGCCGCCAAATTCCGTTCTCGCCTGGCGGGCGCCCTTGTTTGCCCCCCGGATGCACTCCACGCACTGCTGGCCCACCGCAGCGGATCGCAGGCAGTCCGGGCACGCGGGGCGCCCGCAGCGCACGCACGAGACGTACGTTTCACGGCCTGGGTGCCGGAAACAGGTCGGCACCGCGGCGGCCGCCGGCTCACCCGTGCGGCCGTCGGGCTGCCCGGAAGCGGGGGCGTCCAACGACGTCTACCTGGACACGCCGGGCGTGTCGCCGTCGCGGTCGATCACCACTGACTCGAGCACGACGTCCTGAGCCGGGCGGTCCCGCCGGTCGGTCTTGGCCTGGCTGATCGCCTGCACGAGGTCGGCTCCCTCGATGACCTCACCGAAGATGGTGTGCTTACCGTTGAGCCACGGCGTGGGGACGACCGTGATGAAGAACTGCGATCCGTTGGTCCCCGGGCCGGCGTTGGCCATCGCCAGCAGGTAGGGGCGGGTGAAGGCGAGGTCGGGGTGGATCTCGTCGCCGAACTTGTACCCCGGGCCGCCGGTCCCGGTGCCGAGCGGGTCACCGCCCTGGATCATGAAGTCCGCGATCACGCGGTGGAAGATGGTCCCGTCGTAGAGCTTGTCGCTGGTCTCGGCCCCCGTGCGGGGATCGGTCCACTTCCTGGCCCCCTCGGCCAGTTCGACGAAGTTACGCACGGTCTTCGGCGCCTGGTCAGGGAAAAGCCGGACCTTGATCGCGCCCTGGTTGGTGTTGAGCGTTGCGGTAAGCGTATTGGTCATGCCGGGAATCCTCGCATAGCCGGCGTCGTGCCCGGCCGAATGGGCAGATACATCTTCCGTAGACTTCCACGGTACAAGCAATATCGCGTGCCGGTCGCCGCGGCGGCCGGCCACCGGCCGGGCTGACGGCGCCCCGGCCGCCGGGCCGGCCCGGCTCGGGCGGCCAGCACCGCCAGGCAATTGCGGAGGGTTGAGGACGCTGGTCACGGGAAGTGTTTGAGTCGAGATTATTTGCAGGAGGTCTACTGTGTCCCTTACGACATCTAAGAAAGCCAGGGCGGCCACCCAGGACGCGGCGAACGTGGCCCGCAGCCGGGCCCAGGACGTCGGCGACCTCGCCCTCAGCCGGGCCCAGGACGCGGCGGACATCGCTCTTAGCCGTGCACGGGAGGCGGCCGATGTCGCCCTCAGCCGGGCCCAGGACGCGGCGGCGCAGGTCGTGCCGCTGAGCAAGCGGGTCGGGGCGACGACCGCGCAGAGCGTGGATCGCGGTGTCCACGATGCCCGCGAGTGGGCGGCACCGCGGATCGAGGAGGCCGCCAACGCGGTCACTGAGACGGTCGCGCCCAAGGTCTCCGCGGCCCTCAAGGCGACCGCGCGGCGGGTCGACCCGGCGCCTTCGAAGGCGCGGCGACTGCTGGGCTGGCCCGGCGCAGTGGGTCTCGCCGTCCTCGTGGCCGCGGGCGCGGCCGCGGCGATCGTGCTGCGCAAGCGCCAGCCGGAACCCCCGCCGCCCTACCCGGGCGAGGAGGCCGAGGACGCGGCGGACTCAGCGGCTCCGGCGGGCCTGGACGCTGAGGCGAACGGCCGCGTTCGCCAGCCCTGAGGCGCCCGGTCAACAGCATGCCCGCCGGACGGCGCATGGGGCGCCGCGCCGATGACGCCCCATGCGCCGTGTCCGCTAAATCGCCCGCGGTCGGTGCGCTGAGGTCGATCCCGTATTCGAGGACCACCCGGTCGGCGGGAATCACGATGTGCCGGCAGACCTCCAGGACCGCGTCGCCGGAAATCAGCCGCCGGAGGATCGCAAAAACCGGGACCCCCTGCGCCACCCGCAGCGTCCGTGCTTCCGGTTCGCTCGGCATGCGGGCCCTGACCGCCTCTTCAACCCGCGATACGGGATGACCGAGATAAGCCAGCTGGGCGAAGGTTCCGCCCGGCCATGGCTCGTGTGCGGCGTCGGCCACGGGGGTGCCCGCCACGAGATCCAGGGGCAGGTAGTTGATGCTGATCTGTTCCGGTTCTCCGCGGGCGTAGAACACGAAATGCCTGCGCAGCAGGGCCGTTCCCGGCTCAACGCCGAACAGGGCCGCCAGTTCCTCATCTGCGGAGACTTCGGAGTAGTGGGTGGTGAGCTGGTATTCCTGCCACTCGATGGCATGGTCTTCGGTAAACGACGTGCGGGATTCAGTGGCCTGGCCGGTGCCAGGGGCGTACCTTTCGGCCACCTGGCGCGCATCAATGGCGTACCGCTCCATCGCCCGCCGCCGGACCTGAGGCCGGGAGCGCACCACGGTGCCGCCGCCGCGACGCGTTTCCACCAGGCCCTCGAGCCGGAGCAGGGACACCGCGTGCCTGATCACGATTTCCGATACGCCATAGGCGCGGCGCAGTTCCTCCATGGTGGGCAGCCGCGCGCCCGGCGCATGGCGGCCGGACAATATCTGCTGGCGCAGTTCGTCAGCAACAATAAGATAGGCGGGACGTTCCTGCACGGTGACACCTCCGGGCCCAGACGTCCCCCCCGGAACATTATGCGTTCAGCTTGACACGATCCGCATCCCACCTAATTTTGTATACGGAAGTCGCGACCGGAGAGGTGGTCCGGCGCCTCGACCCGGCGCGGCAGTCGGGAGCGGTCGGCGGTGGGCCCGCGGATCATGGAGGGGATGACCCGCGGCGCCAGCCCGGCCGCCGGTTCTTCCCGACCGCGCATGGTCTTGTGTGGCCATGCGCTCCCTTCCTGGACTCGTCCGGTAATTTTGGAGGGCATGCGCGCTGGCGGCTGGGCGGGCCCGCGCTCTTGGTGCGGATGCCGTGCCGTGGGCCTGGTGCGGAAGGCCGTCATTGGCGATCTTGATTCGGTGGGCAGGGATGGCGAGCAGTTCGGGAAGAGGCGGCGGAC
The DNA here is from genome assembly GCA_963808295.1 of uncultured Actinomycetes bacterium. Classification (GTDB taxonomy): domain Bacteria; phylum Actinomycetota; class Actinomycetes; order Streptosporangiales; family Streptosporangiaceae; genus Bog-532. Next base: position 39,222 of record CAWEFP010000046.1, read on the forward strand.
CGTCCCGTTCGGCATTTCCACGCGCCTCCGGCCCGGGCCTCCCGCGGCGGGCAGCGTCCGCGACGAGCACCAGTGTGTGGCCGCATCCGGACGGACCCGTCCGGTACGCGCCGGACGGTGCCCCCCGGCGCGCCGGCAGGCCTCCCGCCGCACCGCCGGCCGCAGCCCCGTCCAGGCCTGCCCGTGACCGGCTGAGCCTCGTCCTGGGCTGGACCGCGGCGGTCCTGATCGTCATCTCGGTCGCCATCATGATCGCGGTGCTGGCGGCTGGCCCCAGCATGGCCGTCGTTCTCATGCCGAGGCCTGCCGCCGGCCCTCCGTGGTGGTTCTCCCTGCACCCGTCCATTCCGCTCGTGACCTTCGCGTTGTGGACGGCGGCCGGCACTGGTGGGGTCGGGGTCATCGCGGGTCTCGTCGCCGTGGCGCGCGGCGCCCGCCCCTCGGCGCGAGCGCTGATCGTTTTCTCTTTCCTGGTCGTGGCGATCCTCACCGTGCTGCCGGCCGGGGGATCCACCGACATCCTCAGCTACGCGGCCAACGGGCGGATGGCCGCCACCGGCCACAGCCCGTACGTCATGACGCCGCTGGAGCTGAAGAACTCGGGTGACCCGGTCGGCCAGTGGATCCCGTCGGCATGGCAGACCAACGTCTCGGTCTACGGCCCGGTGGCGACGGCCGAGGAGTGGGCGGCGGCGGAGCTGGGCGGCACGTCGGTAGCCCGGATCACGTTCTGGCTGAAGCTCCTGACCTCGATCGCGTTCGGCGCCGTGACGCTGATGCTGGACCGGGTACTGCGGCCGGACCCGGCCCGCCGGCTGCGCGGGCACCTGCTGTGGACGGTCAATCCGCTGCTGCTGTGGGAGATCGTCGCCGGCGGCCACATCGACGGCCTGGCTGCCGCGTTCGGCCTGCTGGGGATCCTGGTCCTCACGACCGGCCAGAACGGCGAGCGGCCGGCGCTGCGGAAATTCCTGCTCGCCGGCCTGTTCATCGGGATCGCCGCGGCCATCAAGATCCCCTACGCGGCGTTCGGGGTCGGTGTGGTGTGGGCCGGCCGCAAGTCGTTCGCGGCGCTGGCCGCCTCGGTCGCCGGATTCGCGCTGATCTTCGTGCCGGTGTACGCGGCGGCCGGCCAGCCCGCCATTTCGGTGCTCATCAGCCGCGGTCCCGGTACCACCTGGGACACCATGTACCAGATCTTCTACCGGCCGCTCGGCTACCAGACGTTCGGCGCCTTCGTCATGCCGCCCAATCTGACGCTGGTGGCCGGGATCGCCTTCGGCGCCGTCGCCATCCTCGCGTTTTTCCGCTTCCCGGACGGCACCCCCAGCCTGCCGGCGCTGAGCCCGGCGCTGGCGCTCAGCCTCGCGTGGCTGCTGGTGTGGTCCTACCAGCGGCCCTGGTACGACGTGATGGCCATCTGCCTGCTGGCGGTTTATCCTGCGTCCCGCCTGGACTGGCTGGTGCTGGTGCGCCTGATCCTGGCCGCTCCGGTGTATATGCCGGGGATCCCCGGCAACCCGCCCGCCTGGATCAACCGCGTGGTGGGCTTCGAGGGGGTTGACCTGTCCGCCTACGCCCGGCTCGTGGTGGCCGTGGCGTTCGTCGTGCTGTGCCTGTTCCCCGGTTGGAGGGGGCTCTGGGGCTGGCGGCGGCCGAAGGCGGGCCTCTCGTCCGGTGCGTCTCCGGTCCTGCAGCCGCTCATCTAGGGACGGAAACTTCTCCCGCGCTCCGAACCACCCGGTTAAGGTATCCGTGAAGTTGAGGGGTGCCCCTTATGGCGGGCATTCGTACGTGCCGTCCCCTGGCCCCGGAGCGCTCGTTCCTTATGGCGATCGACCGCCACGACAACAACGGCTCCGCCGTCGATGACGCCCCGGCCGCGGGCGACCGCTGCGAACGGCAGGCCGGCTCGTTCCCGCGGGAGATGACGGGAGATCGCCCGGTCCCGGACGAACGGCGCAGCCGGAGTGACCTGTATTCCGCCCTGCGCGATACCGACGCTGCGGCTGATCACCATCCGCCATCCAGCCCGGACGCCCCCCGCACGACCAAAGACGGCGGCTGGGAATGGAAAGGCCTGCGACTCGGACCGGAGGCCAACCGCGTCGCCGACGAGGAACTATCCGCGCGGCGCACCGCCGAGGGCCGAAGCGGCGACGGCAGCTACCGCGATCGCGGCATCACCCCGGCCATGCGGCGCTTCGAGGCGATACTGGAGCACGGCACCCTCATCCCGGACACAGAAAAGTTCGCCTTAAAATCCCCCGACCGCTTCAAAGAAAAGCTCGCCAAACTGATCGAGCGCTACCCTGATCGCAGTCCAGAGCAGCTTTCGTCAGCAATTCACGATGGCATCCGCTACACATTTATCTTTGATAATTCGAGATATGTTGATGGCGTCGGCGACGCGCAGGAAAAGCTAACTGAAGAAGGCTACACGCTCAAGCTGCTGAAGCCTCGTGGAATGATCCTGATTACAAGGGGGTCAATAGCCGCTGGCGTGACCCGGAAAATGGTTTTCTGTTCGAGGTTCAGTTCCATACTCATGAAAGCTGGGAAGCCAAACAGGCTACGCATGACATCTACGAGAAGCTGGCCGACCCGAGAACGCCGCCTCAGCGCATTCACAGCTTGCAGCGGAGCAGCGCAGGATAACCGCCAGCATTACGGTCCCCGAAGGTGCCGCAGAAATCGCTAATTACAACGCAAAGGAAGCAGATGAGTGAGAAAGTAGTTTACTACGCAGTTACACTGGCCGACGGTTCTAATGATAACCCTGCCGGCGTGGCACGCCGTCGGCAGCTTGATGACGGCCGAATCGAAGACGAAATGCTCCGTCACGATATGAGCTGGCGGTCGGATAGCCTCATCACCGAGTGGCGACGCGGCGATGCCGTCGAGGAACTCCACGAGATCAGTCGGGGGGAGGCTGAGGCGCTGATTGAGCGGTTCCGGCAGAAGTGGGCCGGATAGCGGCTGACGTCCCCCTGGCGCCAGCTGTGCGGGCTGGATGCCTTCCGGATCACCGAAATCCCGCGACGGGCTGACCCCGAGACGGCGGCCGGGCCGAACGCGGACCGTGACCCGGGGCGGGCCCAGCGGATCGCCGCACTCGTCGCCGCCTACCACGCCGGAGGCACCGTTGCGTTCGGCTGGATGCGCCTCCAGACCGGCGGCCCGGTCCAGATCCTGGCCGCGGGAGCGGTACTGGGCGGGAGCACGGGTGCCGGGGACGCGGTGCTGGCCCTCCCCGGCGGCGCCCGGGGGCGGGCCCTGGGCCGTGGCGCGCTCGCGCCGGCCATGTCCGGGCTGGCCTGCTGGCGGGCCATCGGCGGGATCAGCGACGGGCTTCTGGTGGCCGCCGGGGAGCCGCAGCCCGACCGCGTGCAGGCCGCACCGTCCCTCGAGGAGTGCCTGCTGCCCGCCTGGGCCGGGCCGTTCGGCTGGATGGTCGTGGCCGAGCCGGTGGCACCGATCGACCTGGAATGGCTGGCCGACGAGGCCGCCCGGTGCGAACGGCTGGCCGCCGGGATGGCCGAACGGTTCCCGGAACGGGACGTGCAGGCACGCCGGCTCCGGCACCGGCACACCGAGCTGCGCCAGGGACTGTCGACCGGAATGTGGCGCCTCCATGC
>CAWEFP010000047.1:0-73818 GCA_963808295.1 uncultured Actinomycetes bacterium
CCGAAGAACGTGAGCACGAAGGGCCGCAAGGCGCTGGAAGACCTGCGCGAGGCCACGGCCGGCGAGGACCCGAGGGAGGAACTCCTCCTGCGGGCCAGGGAAGCCTAAGGCCGGCCAGGAAAGAAGGAGACACGATGAACAGGGCGAGAAGGAGATGACATGACAAGCCCGTATGACATGTCCGACGAGACGCCGGTCTACGTCATCTCCGTCGCCGCCCAGCTGTCTGGACTGCATCCGCAGACGCTGCGGGCCTACGACCGGCTGGGGCTTGTGTCGCCCGGCCGGAGCACGGGCCGGGGCCGGCGCTATTCCATGCGGGACGTTCTGGCGCTGCGCGAGGTGCAGCGCCTCTCGCAGGACGAGGGCGTCAACCTGTCCGGGATCAAGCGGATCCTGGAGCTGAACGACGAGCTGGACCGGTCGCGGCGGCTGATCGCCGAGCTGCACAGCGAGGTCGCGCAACTCCGGGTGGAGCTCGAATCCACCCGTTCGGTGGCCGCGCGGCTGGCCGACCTGCTCCGGAGGGGCCGGCAAGGCCCCGGGATCGTCCCGGCCCGCAGCGCGCGGGTCGCGGTCTGGGAGCCGGTCGCCGGATCGGAGCCGGGGTCCGGCAGCCCGGGAGGGCGGGCCCGGGCCGCGAATCGCGGCCCCGACGACACGGCGGGCACCGAGACGCGCCCGGCCGAGAGCTGAACCGATAGCCGAACCCAGAGCCGAAGAAAACGCACGAGCGAGAGAACGAGAACAGAGCGTAAGAGCTAAATGGACGACAAACTTACGAGGAAGAGCCAGGACGCCCTGTCGGCCGCCGTCCGGCGCGCCGCCGCGGACGGCAACCCCCAGGTCGACCCGCTGCACCTGCTCGTCACGCTGATCGCGCAGAACGGGGGCACCGCGGCCCCGCTGCTGCGGGCCGTCGGCGCGGACCCGGCGGTCGTGGCCAAGGACGCGGAGACCCGCCTCAGCCGGCTCCCGCGTGCCAACGGGCAGACGCTGAGCGCGCCGGAAACGTCCCGGCCGCTGCTCGCGGTGATCAACACGGCGGTGTCGCGGGCCAAGAAGATGAACGACGAGTACGTGTCGACCGAGCACCTCCTGGTGGGCCTCGCCGCCGACGGCGGCCAGGCCGCTACGCTGCTCCGCGACGCGGGAGCCACCTCCGACGCGCTTCTGGAGGCGTTCACCCAGGTCCGCGGGAGCGGCCGGGTGACGACCGAGAATCCGGAGGAGACCTACCAGGCGCTGGAGAAGTACGGCGTCGACCTGACCCAGCAGGCGCGTGACGGTGCCCTGGACCCGGTGATCGGCCGGGACGCCGAGATCCGGCGTGTCATCCAGGTGCTGTCCCGGCGGACCAAGAACAACCCGGTCCTGATCGGCGAGCCGGGGGTCGGCAAGACGGCGGTGGTGGAAGGACTGGCCCAGCGCATCGTGGCGGGCGACGTGCCCGAGTCGCTGCGCGGCAAGCGCCTGATCGCCCTCGACCTCAGCGCGATGGTGGCCGGGGCCAAGTACCGCGGCGAGTTCGAGGAGCGGCTCAAGGCCGTCCTGAACGAGATCAAGCAGAGCGAGGGCCAGGTCATCACGTTCATCGACGAGCTGCACACCGTCGTGGGCGCGGGAGCGGCCGAGGGCGCCATGGACGCCGGCAACATGCTCAAGCCGATGCTGGCCCGTGGTGAGCTGCGCATGGTCGGCGCCACCACCCTGGATGAGTTCCGCGAGCGGATCGAGAAGGACCCGGCGCTGGAGCGCAGGTTTCAGCAGGTGTTCGTGGGTGAGCCCTCCGTCGAGGACACGATCGCGATCCTGCGCGGCCTGAAGGGACGCTACGAGGCGCACCACGAGGTGCAGATCTCCGACGCGGCGCTGGTCGCCGCGGCGACGCTGTCCGACCGCTACATCACCGCCCGGTTCCTGCCGGACAAGGCGATCGACCTGATCGACGAGGCCGGCTCCCGGCTGCGCATGGAGATCGACTCGCGGCCGGTAGAGATCGACGAGCTGCAGCGCGCCGTGGACCGGATGAAGATGGAGGAGCTGGCGCTCGCGCGGGAATCCGACGCCGCGAGCAAGGACCGGCTGGAGCGGCTGCGCGCTGACCTGGCCGACCGGCAGGAGCAGCTCACCGCGCTCACCGCGCGCTGGGACCAGGAGAAGGCCGGCCTCAACCGGGTCGGCGAGCTGAAGAAGCGCCTCGATGACCTCAAGGGACAGGCCGAACGGGCCCAGCGGGACGCGGACTTCGAGGCCGCCTCCCGGCTGATGTACGGCGAGATTCCCGCGCTGGAGCACGAGCTCGCCGAGGCGACCGCCGCGGCCGCCTCCGATGCGGGAGCCGGCGGCGAGGGGAGCACGCCCGCTTCCACCGGCGCGATCCCGGCCGAAGCCCCCATGGTCAAGGAGGAAGTCGGCCCGGATGACGTCGCGGACGTCGTCTCGGCGTGGACCGGCATCCCGGCCGGCCGCCTGCTGGAGGGTGAGACGGGCAAGCTGCTCCGGATGGAGGACGAGCTCGGGCACCGGATCATCGGGCAGGCCAGCGCGGTGCAGGCGGTCTCCGACGCGGTCCGCCGGGCGCGGGCCGGCGTCGCCGACCCGGACCGCCCGACGGGATCGTTCCTGTTCCTGGGGCCGACCGGGGTCGGTAAGACAGAGCTGGCCAAGGCGCTCGCCGAGTTCCTTTTCGATGACGAGCGGGCCATGATCCGCATCGACATGAGCGAGTACAGCGAGAAGCACTCGGTCGCGCGGCTGGTCGGCGCGCCGCCCGGTTATGTCGGTTACGAGGAGGGCGGCCAGCTCACCGAGGCCGTGCGGCGGCGGCCGTACTGCGTCATCCTGCTGGACGAGGTGGAGAAGGCGCACCCGGAGGTCTTCGACATCCTGCTGCAGGTGCTCGACGACGGCCGGCTCACCGACGGTCAGGGCCGGACGGTGGACTTCCGCAACACGATCCTGATCCTCACGTCGAACCTGGGCTCGCAGTTCATCGCGGACCCGGCGAACAGCGACGAGGCGGCCAAGCGGGCGGCGGTCATGAACGTCGTCCGGTCCACCTTCAAGCCGGAGTTCCTCAACCGGCTGGATGACGTGATCGTGTTCGATGCCCTCGGCACCGACGAGCTCGGCCAGATCGTCGATCTGCAGGTGGCCCGCCTGGCCCGGCGGCTGGGTGACCGGCGGCTCACGCTGACCGTCACCCCGGCGGCCCGCGAGTGGCTGGCGCTGACCGGATTCGATCCGGTCTACGGGGCCCGGCCGCTGCGCCGCCTGGTGCAGTCCGCCATCGGGGACCAGCTGGCGCGCGCCCTGCTCTCGGGGGAGATCGCCGACGGCGACCAGGTGGTCGTCGACGTCGATCAGGGCACGGACTCGCTGACCATCCGGCCCGCGGAGGAAGCAGCCAGCCAGGCCTGACCGGCCGCGCACACGGCAGCCCGCCGACCGTGCGGGCTGCCGTGCGCTGACGGGCCTAGCTGTCGGCGGTCCCTCCGGCGGGCCTGGCCGGCCGGAGTCGCGGGCCTTCTCCCGCATCGGCGGTCAGCTCGTCCAGCAGCCGGTCGTAGTCGTCTTCCGGCATTGCGAGGTCGTTGCGGATCCGGTAACGCAGGCTGAGCAGCAACCGCAGCTCGGCCCGGTCGCCACGCCGTCTGCACTCGTCCGCGCCTGCCGTGGCCCAGTGCAGGGCTCCGTCCATGTCACCCTGTTCGGCGAGCAGCTCGGCGATCAGGTCGCAGGTACGCGGATCGCGTTTGCCCTCGGCGCCCTCGTTGTCGAGCTCGCGGATCAGCGCCTGACCTTCGTCGCGGCGCCCGAGCGCGAACATTGCCCGGGCCAGCGACGCCCGCGGGTCGGCGAACGTCGCCCCGCCGTCCGCCATGGCGAGCTCGAAGCGTTCGGCGGCTATCGCGGGCTCATCGGCGAGCAGCCACTGATCGCCCGCCCGCATGTACGCCTCAGCCCGGGACATGCTCCCCGCCTGTTCGGCCGTCGACGCGAGATGGTTCATGCGCAGCGCCGCACGGCGGTGATCACCGGTACGGGCGGCGTCGAATTCGATCTCGTCGAACAGGTCATCGGTAAGGACAACCATGTGTGTGGACCTACCCAGGTCCCCCATATCCAACCCTCCGCCAGCACCGGTACTCAGGCTGTTACCTGCGGCCGACCGGCGCCGCGGACCGGATTGCTCACCATTGTCCCGTCCGTTGGTTCTGCCTGATTGATCATCCCGTCGCCCGGTCAGCGCCGTGAGCTCTCCAGGGCGTCCCAGAACCCGCGCCTGAGCGCGTGCCTGACCTCATCGTGAAGCAGGAAATCGATGGGCAGCGCCGAACCCTGCAGCAGACGTGCCTCCAGGTCGGACGGCATCCGCGGCTTGCGGGCCAGCACCGCCTCCAGCCAGAGCGCGGGCGCCTCACGGGCCACCGACTCGCCGAACTCCTTGCCTTCCTCATGTGCCGACTGCACCGCGTCGGTCAGTGAAACCGGGGCCGACGACGACGGGCGACCGGGTGCGGCGGTTGGCTGGGGCCCGCTGTAGGGCCCGTTCTGTGACGGGACGTAGGCTGACGGCCCCTGCGGCAGCTGCGGGACAGGGGCACCCGGCGGCGGCGAGCCCGGCGGGACCGGGGATCCCTGGAGGCCCGGGGGCCCCGTGGGCGCCGGGGCGCGTGGGCGACCCCTGCGGGCCCCGCGAACCCGGCCCGCCCGGCGCGGGCCCCAGCGGCGGCGGTGACCCGCCGCCCGGGCGGCGGAACGGCCCCGGCGACGGCGACATCCCGCGGTGCGGGTCGGGCGATTCCCCGCGGAACTGATCCTGCGCACCGCCCGTCTCGTAGCCGGCCGGCTCCTCCGCCTCCCGGCTGCGGGGGAAGTAGTCGCTGGAGGACGAACGGCCACGGCTCGCCGGGCCTGGCGGGCTCATCGGGCCCGCCGGGCCGTTCGGCGGCTGCGGCCCCTGGCCCGGCCCCGCCGGGAGGGGCTGGACCGGCTGGTCGCCCGGTGGGAGTGAACGGCCGTGTCCCCCGGCCTCCGGGCGGCCGGGCAGGTCATCCGCCGACGGGGTGCCCCGGAAGGGCATGGACACCGGCGCCCCGTACAGGTCCTGCCGGGGGGGCGTCTCCGCCTCAACGGCGTCGCTGCGCCCCATCGAGGGGGGCACGGCGGCGGCGGCTCGCCCCGGCCCCGGTCGGCCCGGCCCCGGTCACCGCGATCGCGCTGACCCGGCTCGGGGGGGTCGAAGCCGGGGCGGTCGAAGTCGCTGCGCATTCCGCTGGACGCCAGGTCGCCGCGCCGGACGTCGGCGCGGGAGGCGTCGCCCCGGATGGGATCCGGGCGCGAGGGTTCCGGCCTGGCCGACTCGACCCGCTCCGGGGCTCCCGGCGCCGAGGGCGCCTCGGGCCGCCCGAACAGCAGCGGCGCGCCCGGCGCCGCCGCGGGATCGTCGCGGGCGGGCGGCTCCGGCTCGTCACGGCGCGGCGGCGTGATCGGCTGGGCGGGGCGCTGGTACTCGGCGACCACCGGCGCGGTGTAGATGGACGGCGGCCCGGAGTGGCCGCTTCCCGACGGCAGCGCCTGGTAGGAGCCGGTGCTCCCGTTCGAGTGGCCGTTGGAAACCGACCGGGTGAGCGCGGCCCCGGCGGAGTACTGATCGTCCCCGCGAGCGGGCTCGGCACCGGGGATCAGCTCCACATACGGGCGCAGGTGCGCGGTGGTGAGCTCCATGATGTCGTCGCACTCCTGCCGGAGTGACCGCGCGATCGTCCAGTTGCCGTCCACCGCGACGTGCACGATGGTGACCCGCATGCCGAGATCCTGGACGTCGGAGAGGACCTGCGCGAGGTCCTCCTCCGCGCTGACCACCACGGCGTCACTGACCGCGCGGTTGCGCGCCAGGACCACCAGATCGCGGTGAATCTCGGTCTCCACGCCTTCGCGGCGGCCGGGGCGCAGCTTGGCCAGGCGCAACTTGAGGCCCGGCATGTCCGCGAGCGCGTCGTGCTCGGCCGTCCGCCGGCCCTCGACGGTGGCCTCGTACCAGTAGCAGCGCAGCAGCGGCAGGCCGGTGCGGTCCCGGGCCAGGTTGCCGAGGAGCTGCAGCAGTCCCTCGTAATCCCAGCTGACCGACTCTCGTCGGCGCGTCCCGTGGACGGCCATCGCGCCGTCCGCGAGCATGTAGCCCGCGTCTACGAACAGCGCGCAACGATCCACGCAACACCGTCCTTCCGTTAGCGCGGAGACTCTTAGAAACCATGGCGTCACAGTGGGGGGTCGCCTGCCGTCCCGCGCTCCGGTCATAGCGTAGTGAAGCCAGCTTCCTGCGTATGCCTTTCCGTGTATTAGCTGCTGCTCAGGCGATGTTCGCCCGGGCGCCAGCGTTCCGGGGGAAACGCCGGCTGGTTAAATGACTCTATGTAGTTGTGTGATTTCATCCTGTCACGAGAAGTTCTCGCGCGATCCGCGTCATACCGGAGCGCGTACGCCGTCTGGACAGTGGGAAACCGGCGGGCGGAGGACATCTCATGAGGTCAGACGGCATGCGGCGGACCAGTGTTCCGGACCCCGCGGATGCGGGAGGGGGGAGCCAGGAGCATGAGCTCAAGCGGGGAGACCCCCGGCGGCTCCGGGCGGCGTGGCGGCGGCAGAGCCTGTCCGCGGGCTGGCTGGCCGAAGATGACTGGTGGACGGCGGCGGTGGACGCCGTGGCCCGGGCCGCGTGCCGGGACGGGAGCCTGCGGCAGGCGTGCGCCATGCTCGGCCGGGCCCGCGCGCAGGCGGGCGTCGGGATCACCGAGGCGATGACCGACGTCGCCGCGCTGTACCGGGTGCTCGGTGCGGGCACGCCCCCGCTGGACGTGATCACCTCTCTGGCCGAGGGCTGGGCCGACGCGGGCCTCGCCCGCATGTCGGATGCCGCCTGCGAGGACCCGCTGACCGGCCTGGTGTCCTTCGCCTACCTGCGAACGCGCCTGCGCGAGGTGTACCGGGACGCCCGGCAGCAGGGCACCCGCCCGCAGGCCACCCACCGGCTCGTCGTGGTCGAACTGCCCCGCCGCCCCGACCCGTTGCGGCGGATATCGCTGGTCATCCTCGTCGGCCACGATCTGCGGGCGGCTTTCCCCGGCGGCGACACGCTGTCGCTGGACCGCCCGGGGCCCGCGATCGCGCTGGTGCAGGTGACCCACGAGCTTGCCGCCCGCGTCACCAGCCTCCGGCGCACGATCCGGGCCGCCCTCGGCACGGAGGTGCGCATGATCAGGCTGCCGGCCCGGCCGGAGGACGCCGAGCGACTCCTGGACGGGCTGGCCCACTGACGCCGCCGGCGCCGGCGTCCCGTGGAGGGGACGGGACACGGCGCCGGCGGCCCGCCCGGCGCGGGGCGGCTAAGATCCGGCCGTGGGCGACCGAGACGAACTACTCCGCGCCATCAGGACCGATGCCGTGGTCCGGGGCGACTTCGTGCTGTCGTCGGGGCAGCGGGCCAGTTGGTACGTGGATCTGCGGCGCGTTCTGCTGGCCGGGCGGTTCGCGCCGCTGGCCGGCCGCGTGCTGCTGGCGGCCACGGCCGACCTGTCGTACGAGGCCGTCGGCGGTCTCACGATGGGAGCGGATCCGGTCGCGGCCGCGATGATGCACGCGGCCGCGCGCGACGGCCGCATCCTGGACGCCTTCGTGGTCCGCAAGGGCGAAAAGGCGCACGGGCTGCAGCGGCGGATCGAGGGCCCCGACGTCACGGGCCGGCGGGTGCTCGCCGTGGAGGACACCTCGACGACGGGCAGTTCCGTACTGGCGGCCGTCGAGGCCCTGCAGGAGGCCGGGGCGGAGGTAGCCGGCGTAGCGGTGCTCGTCGACCGCGGTGCCCGGGAGCGCATCACCGGTCTCGGGCTGCCCTACCGCGCCGCGTACGTCCAGGCGGACCTGGGGGTGTGAACCCCGGCGACCGTAAGCCGGGCGTACCAGGGCCGAGCCGGGACCTGCCCGGGCTCAGAGCGACCCGTACAGGGCGAGCCCTCCCACGACCAGCAGGACGATGAGCACAAAGATGCCGCTGCCGACCGCCACGTAGCGGCCGGTTCCATGAGGGTCTGACTTATGGCGGCCCACGGGGGGAGGTTAACCCCGAAGCCGACAGATGGGTGGCTTTATCCCGGATTCAGCCATGGTCGGCATCCCCGATTCAGCCACGGTCGGCGCCCGTCCGGCCGTTCCGGTCACGGACGGTGCCGTTCGGCTGGCCGGTCCGGTGGCCCGCCGGGCCGATGTTGCGGTCCGGCGGCGCGGCGGCCATGGCCGGCGCGGCCGCTTCCCGGCGGAACGCGCGCAGCCGGATGACGACGAAGCCGACGATGGCGGCCACCACGAGGACGACGACGACGTAGCCGATGATCGAGACGTCGTGGGCGACGCTGTTCCAGGCGCTGCCGACCGCGTAGCCGAGGGCCGAGAACGCAGACACGTAGATGACCGTGCCGATCAGGCTGAGGACGGCGAACCGGGCCAGCGGCATCTCGATGAGACCCGCGACGATGGAGGTGAAGGCGCGCACGACCGGAATCATCCGGCCCACGGGGACGGCCCAGGCCCCGCGCCCTTCCAGGAACCGCTCGGCCCGGTCGACGTCCGAGCGGGTGATCAGCACGTACCGGCCGACCTTGTCGACCAGCGGGCGGCCACCCCAGCGGCCCACGGCGAAGGATGTGCACGACCCGGCGAGCTCGGCCAGCGTCCCGAGGATGATCACCAGGGCGAGGCTCAGGTGCCCCTGGTAGGCCAGCACCCCGGCGAAGCCGAAGGTGACCTCCGAGGAGATCGGCACACAGCACGCTTCGAGAAATCCGAAGAGGATGAGCGCGCCATAGCCCGCTGAGGTCAGGAAACTCTCCATAGGCCTTCAGTTGTACCGCATTCGCGACGTGCCGGAGCCCCTGGTACCCAATGCGCCCCGCTTTCGCAATACTGGGAACCTCAGAGGCAATAAGAGAGGGCCAAGGCCATGCCTATCGCGACTCCGGAGATCTACGCCGAGATGCTCGACCGGGCCAAGCAGCACGGCTTCGCGTATCCGGCGATCAACGTGACGTCCACGCAGACGATGAATGCCGCTCTGCGCGGCTTCGCCACCGCCGAGAGCGACGGGATCATCCAGATCTCCACGGGAGGCGCCGAGTACCTGTCGGGCTCGGTCAAGGACATGGTCACCGGGGCCAGCGGGCTCGCGGAGTTCGCCCGCGTGGTCGCCGCCAAGGTCCCGGTCAACGTCGCGCTGCACACCGACCACTGCCCCAAGAACAAGCTGGACGGCTACATGCGGCCGCTGGTCAAGATCTCCGCCGAACGGGTCGCGCGGGGCCAGGACCCGCTGTTCCAGTCGCACATGTGGGACGGTTCCGCCGTACCGCTGGGCGAGAACCTCGAGATCGCGTCCGAGCTGCTCGATGAGTGTGCCAAGGCCCACATCATCATGGAGATGGAGATCGGCGTGGTCGGCGGCGAGGAAGACGGCGTCGTCGGCGAGATCAACGAGAAGCTGTACACCACCCCGGACGACGCGCTCGCGGTCGCCGAGAAGCTCGGCCTGGGTGAGCGCGGCCGGTACATCCTGGCCGCGACGTTCGGTAACGTCCACGGCGTCTACAAGCCCGGCCACGTCAAGCTGCGCCCGCCGGTGCTCAAGGAGATCCAGGAAGCGGTCGGCGCCAAGTACGGCAAGGAGAAGCCGTTCGACCTGGTCTTCCACGGCGGCTCGGGATCGGCGCTGGAGGAGATCCGCGAGGCCATCTCCTACGGGGTGGTCAAGATGAACGTCGACACCGACACGCAGTACGCCTTCACCCGGCCGGTCGCCGGGTTCATGTTCACCAAATACGATGGCGTGCTCAAGGTGGACGGCGACGTCGGCCGGAAGAAGGACTACGACCCGCGGGCCTGGGGCAAGGCGGCCGAGCAGGGGATGGCCGACCGCGTGGTGCACGCCTGCGAGGACCTGCTGTCCGCGGGCCACCGCATGGCCTGAGCCGCCGACGGGATAACGGATAACGGATGGAACACAAGGACCTGCTCGCCGGGCCCGGCCTCAGCGCCGGGCCCGCGGCGACCTACCTGCCCGCCGAACCGGACGCGGACGAGGCGCTCCGGTCCGGGAAGGACCTCGCCGACGTGGCCGCACGCTTCCCGGCCTCGTCGGCGGCTTGGGCCGCCCTGGCCGAGCGGGCATTCGGCAGCGGCGAGGTGGTCACCGCGTACGCGTACGCCCGGACCGGGTACCACCGCGGGCTCGACCAGCTGCGCCGGGCCGGCTGGCGCGGCAACGGCCCGGTGCCCTGGGAGCACGAACCCAACCAGGGGTTCCTCCGGTCCCTGCACGTGCTCGCGGCGTCGGCGGCGGCCATCGGCGAGGACGACGAGGCGGCACGCTGCCGGCGGTTCCTGGCCGACAGCAGCCCCACCGCGGCTAAAGGAACTGTCTGTGTGTAGCCCGGAGGCGGTATTACGGCGGGCACCGCACGCGGGTTACGGACAGGCGGAGCGAAGCTCCGACCGCCTAGCGAACCGGGCCTTTGGCCCGGTGAGTGGCGGTGTCACGGCGAGCAGCCCAGCGGGGCGCGAAGCGCAGCGGGGGTTCCGGGGGGTCGTCCCCCCGGGCCAGCACAGGGTAGTCTCGATGGGTAAGAGCCCCTGCGGCCGTGGTGTCGTGTCCTGACGACGCGGAGCCGCCAGGGGCTTCGCAGTGCCTTATGCAGAAGGGACAAGCCCCGTGCCGGCCATTGTGCTCGTCGGCGCCCAGTGGGGCGACGAAGGCAAGGGCAAGGCGACCGACCTGCTCGGCGACCGGGTCCATTACGTCGTCAGATACCAGGGCGGCAACAACGCGGGCCACACGGTGGTCATCGGTGAAGAGAGCTACGCCCTGCACATGCTGCCCTCCGGGGTGCTCTCGCCCGAGGTGGTGCCGGTCATCGGCAACGGTGTCGTCGTCGATCCCCGCGTGCTGCTGGAGGAGATCGACGCCCTGCAGGCGCGCGGGGTGTCCTGCGCGAAGCTGCTGATCTCGGCGAACGCGCACCTGATCATGCCGTACCACCGGGCCCTCGACAAGGTGACGGAACGCTACCTGGGCAGTGCGCGGATCGGTACCACCGGCCGCGGGATCGGCCCCACCTACGGCGACAAGATCGCCCGGGTCGGGATACGCGTCCAGGACCTGTTCGACCCCGGGATCTTCCGCCAGAAGCTGGAACTGGTGCTGCGCGAGAAGAACCAGGTGCTGACCAAGGTCTACAACCGCCGCGCCATCGAGCCGGCCGGGATCGCCGACGAGTACATCGGCTACGGCGAACGGCTGCGGCCCTACGTGGCGGACACCGGCCTGGTCCTCGGCCGGGCGCTGGACGCGGGCCGCGTCGTGCTGCTCGAAGGCGCCCAGGCCACCATGCTGGACGTCGACCACGGCACCTACCCGTTCGTCACCTCCTCCTCGCCGACCGCCGGCGGCGCGTGCGCGGGATCGGGCATCGGCCCCACCCGGATCACGAAGGTCATCGGGATCGCCAAGGCCTACACCACGCGGGTCGGTGCCGGTCCTTTCCCCACCGAACTGACCGACGAGCAGGGCGAATGGCTGCGCAAGACCGGCGGCGAATACGGCGTCACGACGGGGCGGGCCCGCCGCACCGGCTGGTTCGACGCCGTTGTCGCGCGGTACTCGACCCGGGTGAACGGCATCACCGACTACTTCCTCACCAAGCTGGACGTGCTGTCCAGCCTGGACAAGGTGCCCGTGTGCGTGGCGTATGAGATCGACGGGAAGCGCTGCGACGACCTGCCCACGACACAGACCGAGTTCCATCACGCGCGCCCGCTGTATGAGTACCTGGACGGCTGGTGGGAGGACGTCTCGCAGGCGCGGTCCTTCGCGGACCTGCCGCCGAACGCCCAGCGCTACGTGCAGGCCATCGAGGAGATGATCGGTGCCCCGGTCTGCGCGGTCGGCGTCGGCCCCCGGCGCGACCAGACCCTCCAGATCCGCGACCTGATCTGATGCGGCGCCTCCCGCCAGAAATTAGCCGGTAGGCTCGCCGGCGTGCGCGTTCTAGTGATCGGTTCCGGGGGCCGCGAGCACGCGATCGTCCGCGCGCTCGCCCGGGACCCGGCCGTGACCAGCCTGCATGCCGCGCCCGGCAACCCGGGGATCGCGGCGCTGGCCGACACCTGTCAGGTCGCCGCGTCCGATCCGGCGGACATCGCCGCGCTGGCCCGGAAACTGCCGGCCGACCTGGTGGTGATCGGACCGGAGGCGCCGCTCGTGGCCGGCGCGGCCGACGCGGTGCGCGACACCGGGATCCCCTGCTTCGGGCCCGGCGCCGACGCGGCCATGATCGAGGGCTCCAAGACGTTCGCCAAGCAGGTCATGGCCGAGGCCGGCATCCCGACCGCCGCGTCGCGCACCTGCGTGACGGCCGCGGAAGCGGACGCGGCCCTGGCGGAGTTCGGGCCGCCGTACGTGGTGAAGGACGACGGGCTGGCGGCCGGCAAGGGCGTCCTGGTCAGCACGGACGCGGGCGCCGCGCGTGCGCACGCGCGGTCCGCCGCCAAGGTCGTCATCGAGGAGTTCCTCGACGGCCCCGAGGTGTCGCTGTTCGCGGTCTGCGACGGGACCACGGCCGTGCCGCTGCTCGCGGCGCAGGACTTCAAGCGCGCCCACGACGGCGATCTCGGCCCCAATACCGGCGGCATGGGGGCCTACACGCCGCTGCCCTGGGCCCCGGCCGGCCTGACCGACGAGGTGATGGCGACGGTGGTGCAGCCCGCGGTCGACGCGATGCGCCGCCGCGGCACGCCGTACCGCGGGCTGCTGTACGCGGGCCTCGCCCTCACCGCCGCGGGCATCCGGGTGGTCGAGTTCAACGCCCGCTTCGGCGACCCGGAGACGCAGGTGATCCTGGACCGGCTGGACACGCCCCTGGCCGGCCTGCTGTACGCCGCCGCCACCGGCGACCTCGCCCGGCTGGACGTGCTGCGCTGGCGTCCCGGCGCCGCGGTGACGGTCGTCATCGCGGCCGAGGGCTACCCCGGGCGCCCCGCCACCGGCGATGCCATCAGCGGCCTGGATCAGTCCGAACGAGTGCCGGGCGCGTACGTCCTGCAGGCCGGCACGGCCACCGGGCCCGATGGCGTGCTCCGGTCGGCCGGCGGCCGGGTGCTGGACGTCGTCGGCACGGGCGGAGATATCGGGGCCGCCCGCGCCGCCGCCTACGAGGCGGCGGGCAAGATCCAGATACGCGGGGCCTGGTGGCGTGGCGACATCGCCGCGGCCGCCGCCCGCGCCGGGGCTCCGGCGGGAGCGGACACCCCGGCGGCCGGCGCCACCGGGGAGAGAGGCGGAATCGGGTCATGATCAGCCGGTACACGCTTCCCGAGATGGGCCGGGTCTGGAGCGAGGCGCACAAATACGAGCTCTGGTGCCGGGTCGAAACCCTGGTCCTGGAGGCCAACGCCCGGGCCGGGACCGTTCCGGCGGACAGCGTCGCCCCGGTGCGCGCGGCTCCGCCGCCCACGCCGGAGGCGGTCGCCGAGGTGGAGGCGGTCACCGACCACGACGTGATCGCGTTCCTGACCGCGTGGGCGGACAACACCTCACCGCGCAGCGCCGCGGCCTACGTCCACTTCGGGATGACGTCGTCGGACCTGGTGGACACGGCGCTGGGCGTGCAGCTCACCGAGGCGACCGACATCCTGCTGGCCAAGGCCGGCGCCCTGGTGGCCGCGTTGCGTGATCATGCGCTGGCACACCGCGCCACCCTGCGGCCGGGCCGGACCCACGGGATCCACGCCGAGCCGGATGTATGGGGCCACCGCGTGGCGGACTTCGCCTTCGCGGCGGCGCGTGCCCGGGACCGCATTCGCCGGGCCAGGGACGCCGTGGCGGTCGGCAAGCTGTCCGGCCCGGTCGGCAACTACTCGAACATCGCGCCGGAGGTCGAGGCGGCGGTCATGCCGGCGCTCGGGCTGCGGCCCGCGGACGTTGCCACCCAGGTCGTGATGCGGGACGGGATCGCGGAGTGGGTCAGCGCGCTGGCCCTGGCCGCCACGGTGTGCGAGGCGGTGGCGCTGGAGGTGCGGCACGGCCAGCGCACCGAGGTGCGCGAGTTGTCCGAGCCCTTCGGCCGGGGCCAGAAGGGTTCCTCGGCGATGCCGCACAAGAAGAACCCGATCCGCTCCGAGCGGATCTGCGGGCTGGCGCGGGTGGTGCGCGGCTACATCACGCCGGTGATGGAAGGCGTGCCGCTCTGGCACGAGCGCGACATCTCGCACTCCAGCGTGGAACGGATCGCGCTGCCGGACGTGGCGATCACCGTGGACTACCTGCTGCACCTCACCACCGGGCTCGTCGGCGGCCTGGTCGTCGACGCCAAGCGGATGCGGGCCAACCTGGACGCCACCGGCGGCCTCATCTACTCGTCGGCGGCGCTGCTGGAGCTGGTCGCCTCCGGTATGGCCCGCGAGGACGCGTACACGCTGGTCCAGGCGGCGGCGATGGAGACCTGGAACGCGGGCGTCCCGTTCCGGGATGCGCTGCGCAAGGAGGCCGCCGCCCGCGGGCAGTCGATCGATGAGGCGCGGCTGGACGAAGCGTGCCGCCCCGAACGGTACGTGGCGCGCCTGGGACCGGTGTTCTCCAGACTGGAGGGGCTGGCGTGACCGCAAATCGTGTCAAGCCACCGCTCTGCGGTGAGGCTGATGGAATACTGGACAACGCACTTGCGCGGGGAGCCCGCCGCGGTCCCGGCCAGCCCCGCCGCCGCCGGGAGGATGCCCTGGCCCGCCTGGCCTGCCCCCGGCCACACGCCGGTTTCATTCACTACCCCTCGACAGGAGTTGCATCCATATGACGATGGGCACTGAGACCCGTTACCGCGTACGGGGCGGAGCGCCGCTGCACGGCACCGTATTCGTCCAGGGCGCGAAGAACGCCGCGCTCAAGATGATTGCGGCCTCCCTCCTCGCCGCCAAGGGCCGTACGGTCCTGCGGAACGTGCCGCCCATTGAAGATGTACGCCGTGCCGTCGAACTGGCCCAGGCGGTCGGGGCCATCGTCGAGTTCCACGAGTCGGAGCGGACGCTGGTGGTGGACGCGTCCCGGCTCAGCAGCCCGGTGCTGCCCGCCGAGATCGCCCGGAAGTTCCGCAGCTCGGTGCTGTTCGTGCCGCCGCTCCTGCACCGGCTCGGCGAGGCCGTCATCGAGGGCGTCGGCGGCTGCAACCTCGGCAACCGCAACCTCGACTTCCACTACCGCGGCTTCGCCCGGCTCGGCGCCGTGGTCGACGAGGGCGAATCGGTCATCCACATCAAGGCCGGTACCGGCGGCCTGCGCGGGGCTCACCTGTACCTGGACACCCCGTCGCACACCGGCACCGAGAACCTGATCATGGCCGCATCCCTCGCCCCCGGCACGACGGTCATCGACAACGCGGCGCTCGAGCCGGAAGTACTCGATGTCATCGCCTTCCTCACCAAGATGGGCGCGCGCATCACCGGCGGCGGGACCGGCTTCGTGACCGTGGAAGGGGTCAGTGAGCTGGCGGCGGTCGAGCACACGGTGATGCCGGACCGGATCGACGCGGGTGTCTTCGCCATGGCCGCCGCGATCACCGGTGGTGAGCTGAACCTGGTGGGCGGCTCGCTGGAGCACTTCGGCGTCGTGCGCTGGAAGCTGGAGCAGATGGGCGTGGAGTTCTCCACCCAGGGAGCGGTCCTGCAGGTGCGGCGGACCAACCCGCTCCGGCCGATCAACGTCATCACCTCCCCCTACCCCGGCTTCGCGACCGACCTCCAGTCACCGATCATGGCGCTCGCCTGCCTGGCCGACGGTTCGAGCTACATCCGCGAGACCATCTTCGACGGCCGCTACACGCTGGTGGGCGAGCTGAACAAGATGGGCGCGAAGGTCGAGGTGGACGGGAACGCGGTGATCGTGCACGGCCCGAACACCCTGCGCGGTGCCGAGGTGGTGGCGCACGATCTGCGCACCGGCATCGCCCTGATCCTGGCGGGCCTGATCGCCGAGGGCGAGACGGTGGTGGCGCCGGGCTACCTGATCGACCGCGGGCACGCCTCGATCGCCCAGCGGCTCACCACCCTCGGAGCCGATATCACGGTCGAGCAGGCAGGCCCGGTTTAGCCGAACCAGACCCGGGGCATTATCGCCGGCTACGAGACGGCTGCGCCGTGTAGCCGGCGATAAACCGGTTTTTGGTTCGGTGGAGCGTGATTTTTTTCGGCCTCGTGCACCTCTTCACAAATTGAGCTGGATGAGTTACGAAAAGTACTGACCGGCAACTATCGGGGCGATGAGGTGGCGTGGTTGTGCGGGATACGGCGGGCGGTTGGTTACCGAATACGGATGGGGTGAACGTTGAGCACGCACGTCAGCAGCGACCTTACGGCCTGCCTGGGGTTAAGGGTCTACGGGGGAAAAGGCCGATGACCGCGAGGAGGCACCTGCCCAGCGAGCTCATTATCGGTGTCGTGGGGCCATACGATCTGGTGGAGCGGATCATGCTGTCCGGCGCGGCGGCGCGGGACGAGGCCTTCGGCGCGGCTCTGCCGCCGGGGGCACCTGCGGGCCAGCCGGCCGGGGCGTCACCGGGCCAGCCGCGGGGCGAGACGGCGGGGCCATCGCGGCTGGAGACGGCGGAGTCCCCAGCGGACCTGGGTGCTCCGGGCCTGCTGGCGGGTCCCGCAGGCCCGGCCGGTTCCGGCGCCCTGGCCTGGCCGCGCGAGGATCCGCGCGGGCTCATCGGCGGCATGCTGCCGCGCCGGCTGATCGCCGCCGCGTACCGGCGCGAGCGGGAGGCGCCGGAAAAGGTCGCCCGGCTCGGCGCCGCAATCGACGTCTGCCTGTTCGCCAGCCCCGTGCCGTACGAGTACGCGCGCCGCGCCGGGGTCATCACGGTGCCCTCCACCTGCGTGCGGCTCGATGGCGGATCCCTGTACGCGGCGCTGCTGCGGGCCAGCCGGGACCCGGGCCATGACATCGAGCGGATCAGCGTGGACGTGCTGCCGCGCAGCTCGGTCGAGGAGGCCTACGCCGAGCTGGGCATCCCCCCGGACGGCGTGCGGCTGCGCCAGGACCCCGGCAGCCCCGCGGCCCTCGCGGCCTTTCACGAGCGGCTCTGGCGCATGGGTGAAACATCGGTCGCGCTGACCTGCATGGAGTCGGTCAGCCGGCGGCTGACCCGGGCCGGGGTCCCGGTGCTTAACATCCGGCCGACCGACGGGGCCATCCGGATGGCGGTCTGGAACGCCGTCCTGCTCGGCGGGCATCACCGGCTCGAGGCGGCTCAGCTCGCGCTGGTGGTGGTGGAGGTGCCGCGGCTGCGGGAGGGGGCCAGGCGTGCCCTGTCCCGGTATTCGCGTGACGAGCTGCGCCTGACGGTGCACCGGTTCCTGACCAGCGAGGCGCAGCGCATCCAGGCGATGGTCGCCCCGGCCGACGACCACTCCTTCGTGGTCGCGGCGACGAGAGGGTCGCTGGCGGCGGCGACCGGCGACTTCAGTCAGCTCCCGTTCGCCGACCGCGCCCGGGCCGAGCTCGGCATCACGATCGAGGTGGGGGTCGGGATGGGGCGGACCGCGCAGGAGGCGGAGACGCACGCGCGGACCGCCCTCATCCGGTCCCGGTCCGGTGGCGCCGGACCCGGGCCGGCGCCGCCCCGGGAGGGCCAGCCGCTGGTCCCGCCGCCCCGCCGGGCCGCGCCGCCCGCGCCGCCCGCGCCGCGCGCGCCCTCGCGGGGGATCGAGACGCTGTCGCGCCTGGCCGGACGGCTCGAGGGGTCGGAGACGGCCCTGGTCGTGGACGCCGAAACGGCCGGCCGCCTGCTGGGCGTGACCTCACGGACCGCGCGGCGGCTGCTGCGCGGCCTCGTCGACGAGGGGCTGGCCTGGCCACTGCCGCCCAGCCGGGCCGCGCAGCCGGGGCGCCCCCGCCAGTTCTACCGGCTGATCACGGAGAAGCTCGAGGAGATGGAGCCGTCCCGCACACCCTGATCAGCCGCGGTGCGGGTAGGCCCGCGCCACGGCGAGGAACGCGTCGTTGGCCTCGGGCTCGGCGATCGAGACCCGGGCCCCCTCCCCCCCGAAGGGCCGGACGCTGATCCCGGCCCGGGCGCAAGCCGCCGCGAAGTCAACGGTCGCCTCCCCGAGCCGCAGCCAGACGAAGTTGGCCTCGGTCGGGGGCACCGTCCAGCCGTCGGCGAGCAGCGCCTCCCGGACCCGGGTCCGTTCCTTGACCGTCGCCTCCACCCGCTCGAGCAGCTCCGCCTCGGCCGCCAGGGACGCGACCGCCGCCGCTTGCGCGATGCTGCTGACCGTGAACGGCAGCATCGTTGTGCGGGCGGCCTGCGCCACCGGCGGATGCGCGATCATGAACCCGGCCCGCAGGCCGGCCAGGCCGTACGCCTTGGAGAAGGTACGCAGGACGGCGACGTTCGGCCGGTCCCGGTACAGGCTCAGCCCGTCGGGGACGGACTCGTCGCGGATGTATTCCCGGTAGGCCTCGTCCAGCACGACCAGGCAGTCGGGCGGAACGCGGTCCAGGAACTCGGTCAGCTCGCCGGTGTGCACCACCGTGCCGGTGGGGTTGTTCGGGTTGCAGACGAAGATGAGCCGGGTGCGGGCCGTGATCGCGTCCGCCATGGCCGGGAGGTCGTGGGCCTCGCCGCGGAGCGGAACGCGGACCGAGGTCGCGGCGGCCAGGTCGGCGAGGATCGGGTACGCCTCGAACGACCGCCAGGCGTAGAGGATCTCGGCGCCCGGCTCACCGACGGCCTCCAGGAGCTGCTGGGCCACCCCGACGGAGCCGCATCCCACCGCGACGTGCTCCGGCGGCACGCCGAACCGCTGGGCGATCGCCGCGGTCAGCAGCTCCGCGCCGTGGTCGGGGTACCGGTTGACGCTCTGCGCCGCTTCGGCGATGACCTTGACGACCGACGGCAGCGGGCCGAACGGGCACTCATTGGACGACAGCTTGAACGACCGGCCGCCCGCTGCGGGTGCCGTCGCGCCCGGCCGGTAGCCGGGCAGGTCCTGGAGAATGCGGCGGAACCGCGGCGATACGTCACTCACCTGCCCAGTCTCGCATCCCGGCGGCAGCGGCGGGTACCACCCGTCCGGGGACGGCCGCCGCGGTGGCCAGCCGCCCCCGCGGTGGCCGTCAGTGCAGGGTCCTGGCCGCGTGCGCGTAGGCCTGGGCGGCGAGCGCGGTGGCGGTGTCCGCCGACGCGTCGGGGCCGACGATGGTGACCGCGCCGACGAAGCCGCTGGCCCGGTAGACCACGGACCAGACGTCGATGCTCTCCGAGCCGGTCGCCCTGATGTTCATGGCCCGCGCCGCCTGGCCGAGGTTGCGCACGGTCCGCTCGCTGACCGTGTAAACGAAGGTGCTGCCCTTCACGGTGGCGGTGTACCGGGTGCAGGCGGCCGGCACCTGATGGCCGAGCGCCAGCGCGGCGGTCGCCGGCGGCGGCGCGAGGAGAACCTCGGAAACGCCGTTGCTGCCGACACGGAACGTCGAGACCGTGGCCGGGACTCCGGCGAACGACGGTGAGCTGAAGCCGGTGACCGTGGTCTGCGCGCATTCGGCCGGGTTGACGGTCACGCCGTTCATCGCGTTCCTGGTCGCCCTGACCTGCGCCAGCGAGCCGTACGCGCCCGACTCGACCGGGGCCGCCGGCGACTCGCCGTTGATCTTGGTGAGCAGCGCGCCGCGAAGCTGGGCGGCGGTGTAGCCGATCTGGACGCTCGGGCGGGCCGAAGGTTCGCTGGCCGGCGGCGCGGCATGCGGGGCCGGGCCGCCGGACGAACATCCGGTCACGGCGAGGGCCGCGAGGGCGGGCACGGCCATCATCCCCGGCAGGCGGGACCAACGGACATCGAACATGAGCAGACCCTTCTCACGCCTCGGAATTAGCTGAATCCGGAGCGTGAGCTTACCGTACATAAAGTGATCGAATAACGGCATTGTGTGAAAGAGAGGGCCCCTTCCGGGATCAGGATGCCCAGGTTTACGTCACGGTGATGGTCACGCGCACCGCCTGGCGCATGGCGCACTCGGCGTCCGCCGCGCCGTGCG
The DNA here is from genome assembly GCA_963808295.1 of uncultured Actinomycetes bacterium. Lineage (GTDB taxonomy): Bacteria > Actinomycetota > Actinomycetes > Streptosporangiales > Streptosporangiaceae > Bog-532. The sequence goes on from CAWEFP010000047.1 coordinate 20,138, forward strand.
CCGGTTGCACCGCGCGGCAGGGGAGCCGGACGATGATGAGCACCGCCGTGCCCGGGCGTACGGCCGTGTAGGAAACCGAGGGCATCCTGGGCAGCTGCGCCTGCGGCGGCGCGACCGCGAGGGCATTCCCGGTCAGCCGCGGCTCCGATCCGCCGCCGAGCGCCCGCGGGCCCGCCAGCAGTACCCGCACGGTCTGCCCCCGCCGCACGCAGTAACTCTGCCCGTCGCTGCCGGCGGTGATGAGCAGGACCGTCCCGGTTGACCCGGCCGGCCAGGACGCACAGCCCGCCTGCGCGGCAGACCGGGCCGTCCCGGAGACCGCTGGCGCGGATCCAGCGCATCCCGCGACCAGCCCCATGGCCAGCAGCACCGTGAGGGCCGGCCACGGCAGCCGGGCGCGCCGCGCCGGGCCGGCCGGGGACGCGCCCCGGCCGGCGCGCGTGCCGACGCGCAGCGGCGTACCGCCATCCTCGCGCGGCGGGACAGCCATGACACCCCTCTCGTAGCGGTCGCTGCGAGTTGGACGCCCGGCGCTGCCCCCCGGTTCCGCGGCCGGCCAGCGCTCAGTGCGGCACGGACAGTTCGACGATCTTCACGACGACCAGGCCGACGGCCACCACCAGGTAGCAGCGCAGCGACAGCAGGCCGAGACGGCGGCCCGGCGACCACCGCGGGCGCGGCAGTTCGGCCAGCGGCGGCATCCGCCAGGTGAGCCGCTCCGCCTGCAGCACCACCCCGGTGTCGAGTTCCCCCTCCGGATCGTCGGGCAGCCCCGCGCGCCGCGCCGAGCGCCACCGGGCCACCGCCCAGGCCGCCGTGCCGGCCAGCCCGGCGGCCGCGCCGCCGGCCACGAGCGCGGCGAGCTGCCCGCCGCGCAGCGACGGGAACAGCGTCGCCGCGGTGAGCACGAGCGACAGCAGCACCAGGCCCCCGATGATGACCCCGGCGACGGCGTTGAGCCACGGCCGGTTCACCCACGGCCCGAGCACGTCCTTGTCGTTGCACAGCAGGACCAGGAACACCGCCGCGGACGGCAGCAGCACCCCGGCGAGCGCCTGGACCCCCTCCGTGATCAGCCCGAGGGGCGCCCCGGGGATGAGCACGACTGTCGCCGCGACGGCGAGGAAGAAGGCGTAGCAGCCGTAGAACACGGGCGCGTCCTTGATGCCGCGGTGCAGCGAGTGCCGGGCCCCGGCGATGTCACCCAGCGCGTAGGAGGTGGCCAGCGTCACCGCCGCCGCGCCGATCAGCGACGCGTCCAGCAGCACCAGCGCGAACATCGCGCCGGCGTGATGCCCGACGGCCCGGCCCAGCCCGGCGGCCACGGCCCCGGCGTCGGTGAAGTGACCGTGCAGGACGGTGCCGCCCAGGCCGGAGGCGGTCACGCCGATCAGCACGGCAGCCCCGATCACGACCACGAACGAGCCGATCACGGTGTCCGCGCGCTCGTAGCCGATCCACCGCGGCGTGATCCGCTTGTCCACGACGTTGGACTGCTGGAAGAACAGCTGCCACGGGGCCACCGTGGTGCCGATGATCGCGATGACCAGCAGCAGCACGCCCGCGTTCAGGCCGCCGTGCCCGCCGGGCCCGGCCGGGAAGCCGGGCAGCAGGAAGTCGTGGGCCATCTGCGCCGGGCGCGGGTGGGTGCGGAAGATGAGCGGCAGCATGAGCACGTTGACGCCGATCAGCACGTACATCCACCGCTCCCAGCGGCGGAAGCTCCCGGTGACCGTGAAGGTCACCAGGACCGCGGCCGCGCCGGCCACGCTGAGCCAGCGGGGAAGGCCGAAATAACTCCCGGCGAGCGCGACGCCGATGAACTCGGTCACGATCGTGAGCCCGTTCACCAGCACCAGATCACCGATGGAGAAGGCGGCCCAGAACCGGCCGAACCGCTCGTGGATGAGTCGCGCGTGCCCGACGCCGGTCACCGCCCCGAGCCTGACCACCATCTCCTGGTTGACGATCAGGACCGGGATCAGGAGGGCGAGGACCCACAGCAGGCGGGTGCCGTAGTCCTGCCCGGCCTGCGCGTAGGTGGCCACGCCGCCGGCGTCGTTGTCGCCGACCATCACGATGAGGCCCGGTCCCATGATCGCCAGCAGGTACCGGAGCCGGCGCGGCCAGCTCGGTGAGCGGTCGAGGTCCGCGGCCCGTACCGTGCCGAAGGCACCCTGGATGTCGCCGATGTGGGCCGGGTCCCGTACGGCCGTGCCGGTCGCCGTGCCGGCCTGCCGGAGCGCGGCACGCCGCTGTGACCAGGAACCGAAGCCGAAGAGGTTTGCCATGACGCAACGTCCGATCTATCCCGTGGGGCGATCTACCCCGTGGGGTATCCGGTGGCGCGGATCAGGCATCGCTGACCGAGGGGCCGGGCGCCGTACGCCCGGGCAGGCCGGGGAATCATGCGAGCATGAAAATCCGCCGAACCGACCATGGCGGGACCCGGCCCCAGGCGCGGGCATACGGCGCGGTAACGACAGGACGAACGAAGTCAGGTTGGCGCCGCGGTCAGCGCTGCGAGATCTGCGCGAATGGGTGAGGTTCGCTTGAGCTGCGGCTGCAACTATGACTGCCGTCTGGCACGGCCCTCACCTCCTTGACTCGCGACCATCCCTGCTCCCGCGGGCACCGCGCGCGCCGGGAACCGGCGTACATGACGGGGCCGCGGCTTCCATCCGGAAACCGCGTCGCATCGGGGCTTTCGGGGGCGTCCGCACCCGGCGGAGCCTCCACACGATAGCCCGCCGATCGGCGGACCTGCAAATCAGCTGAACGTTGGCCGCACCACGGCAATTCCCGTTCAGCCGTGGCTGCCGAGCTCGACCGCCTTGACCACCAGCAGGACGACGGACACCACGAGATAGCCCCGCAGCAGCAGGACACCCATCTTGGTCCCGGCTGACCAGTCGACCGGTTTCAGCAGCGCCAGCGGCGGCATCCGCCATCTCATCCGGTCGGCCTCGCTCATCGCCTCGCGCGGGTGCGGCTCCCGGGGCGGCCGCCGCGAGCGCGTGAGCCAGAGCCACGCCCCGGCCGCCGCGGCGCCTGCCGTCAGCCCCACCGTGATCCAGATCGCCGTCCGCGCCGCGTTGAAGCCGGAGAACAGCGTCGTGACCACGAGGGTGCCCGACAATATCAACAGCACCCCGATGATGAAGCCCGCCAGGATGTTGAGCCACCGGGAGTTCATCCAGGGGCCGAGCACCTCGCGGTCGTTGCACAGCAGCAGGAGGAAGACGCTCGCGCTGGGCAGCAGGATGCCGGCCAGCGCCTGCACGGCCGTGGTGAGCAGCCCGAGGGGCGCGCCGGGAATGAGGACGATCCCTGCCGCCAGGACGATCATCCCCGTGTAGCTGGCGTAGAAGGGCCGGGCGTCCTTGAAGCTGCGGTGCAGCGAGTGCTTGATGCCGAACACGTCACCGAACGCATAGCTGGTGGACAGGGTGACGGCCGCCGCGCCGATGATGCTCGCGTCCAGCAGGACGATCGCGAAAAAGGCGCCGAGCACCCGGCTGTGGTGCTGCCCGAGCGTGTTCGCGACGCCGAGCGCGTTCGTGAAGTGCCCGGCCAGGTTGGTCCCGCGGACCGCGAAGACGGCGGTCACGAGGATCGCCGTCGCGCCGGTAATCACCACGAGCGCGCCGAGCGTGGTGTCGGCGCGCTCGTACCGAATGAACCGCGGCGTGATCCGCTTGTCGATGACGTTGGACTGCTGGAAGAACAGCTGCCAGGGCGCCACGGTGGTGCCGACGATCGCGATGATGAGCAGGACCGCGTTGGAGCTGACACCCCCCTGGACGCCGGGCACGACGAAGTGGTAGGCGATCGAGCCCCAGTGCGGGCCCGACAGCAGCGCCATCGGGAACATGATGGCGCTCACCGCGATGAACAGGAACATGGCCTGCTCCCACCGGCGGAAGCTGCCGCTCGCGGTGATCAGCACCAGCACGACGGCGGCCAGCGGCACCGAGATGTAGGAGCTGACACCGAAGTACTGCAGCCCGAGTGACACGCCGATGAACTCCGTGACGATGGTCAGGAAGTTGAGCACGAAGAGGTCACCGACGCTGAACCAGCCCCAGAACCGGCCGAATCGCTCGTTGATGAGCCGCGCATGCCCGACGCCCGTCACGGCCCCCAGCCGGACCACCATCTCCTGGTTGACGATCAGCACCGGGATGAGCAGGAGCAGCGTCCACAGCAGGCTGTAGCCGTAGTCCTGGCCCGCCTGGGCGTAGGTGGACACGCCGCCGGCGTCGTTGTCGCCGACCATCACGATCAGGCCGGGCCCGATGATCGCCAGGAACGTGATGAGGCGCCGCCGTAGCCCGCTGCGCTGCGTATCGTCGAGCCGGATCCGGCCGAGCGCTCCCTCGATGTCGCCGACGTGCGCCTCGTCGAGGACGGCGCTCTGCGGGACACTTCGGGGACGGCTCAGGGCAGACACCGGCGGGGACCCCGCCCCGGGATGAGCCGGGCCGGAAGCCGTCGGATGAGCCGGGCCGGAAGCCGTCGGATGAGCCGGGCCGGAAGCCGTCGGATGAGCCGGGCCGGAAGCCGGCGGATGAGCCGGGCCGGAAGCCGGCGGATGAGCCGGGCCGGGAGCGTGCGGACCGGGCGGCGAGGCCCGGCCCCGGAGCCTGCGTACGGGCCGGGCCGGGCCGCGGAGGGGCAACCTGCGGCGATTCGGGCGGACCCGGCCGGGGCGATTCGGGCGGACCCGGCTGCGGCGGGCCGGGCGGCGCAGCCTGCGGCGGGCCGGACGGCGGCGAAGCCGACGGCCCCGGCCAGCCGGCGGCGGGTCGTTGTGATCTGCCGTCATGGTCTCTTCCCGGTCATCAGGAATCTTCGTGATAGGCGTCCGGCGGATCGGCCGCCTCACGGCGCCGCCAGTCGTTCGGCAGAATCACCTCCAGGACGTCATCGACGGTGATCACGCCGACGATCCGGCTGTGCTCGTCGACGACCGGGATGGTGATCAGGTTGTAGTCGGTCATCAGCACGGCAACGTCCACGACGTCCGTGCCCGCGCCGACCCGGACCGGGTCGGTATCGCACACCTCGATGAGGCGGGCCGCCCGGTCGGACTGGAGCAGCGTGACGAGCCGGGCCACGCCGCGCAGGCAGTTGTCTCCGTCCACCGCGTGCACGCTGGTCAGCGCCTCGGGCTGCAGCGTGGCGGCGGCGCCGACGGCGGCGAGGGCGTCCGCCACCGGCGTATCGGACGGCATCGCCAGGTAGTCGACGCCCATCGGCCGCCCGCGCTGGTCGGGTTGAAGCCCATCAGCGTCAGCACCTTGGTGCGCGTGCCGGGCGGCAGCAGGTCGATGACCGGCTGGCGCCGGTTCTACGGCAGTTCGGCGATCGCGTCGGCCGCGTCGTCGGCCCGCATCCGGGTCAGGACCTCGGCGATCTCGCGGTCGGTGCGCGCGCCGAGCAGCTTGGACGCCCGGTCCTCGTCGAGTTCCTCGAAGACGTCCGCCTCCAGTTCGGGGTCCGCGTGGACCTGCCCGAGGATCTCGGTCTCCTCCTCCTTCGAGGCATCCTCCAGCAGGTCGGCGATCTGGGCCGGTTTCAGCCGCCTGATGCGGCCGAACGGGCCGCGCAGCAGCGCGCTGCCGGTGTGCCCGATCAGCGGCTCGAACGCTTTCCAGTCCCGGAAAACGTGTGGAGATCGGCCCCGTCGGGCGACCCGGACGCCCCGAGATGCAGGGCCTTGAGCAGCCGCGGCGGGCCGGCGGCGGGTGTCGACGCCGGTCACCACGCGGTCACCGTTCCGGCGCTCCAGCTCGATGTCGGCCGCCCGGACCAGGTGCGCGGTCTCCACGTCGATCAGCCGGTGACCGAGCACGTCACGCTTCAGCAGTACCTCGCCGTGCCGCCGCTCGAAGCGCCGCAGGTCCAGCCGGGCGCTGGTCAGCCGCAGCACGTCCCCGTCGAAGGTGCTGACCTGCTCGATGGGGACATAGACCTCGCGCCCGCCCACCAAGGCGACCAGGCCGGTAACCAGCGGGTAGTCGTCGCCGCGCAGCCGGACGATCACGTCGGCCAGGCGCCCGAGAGATTCTCCGCTGCGGTCCACGAGCGGGCGCTTGAGCAGTCCGGACAGCCGCAGCGTGTCCTGCTGCGTTCCCGGCGCTGGCGCCGCGGGCGGTGTCGTCGTCATGGCGGTTCACTCTTCTGATCAGTCAGCGATCGTGCTTTCCTGTCACGATCATGGCGCGTGCGCGGCGGTTTCCACATCACCCAGGCCGGGAGCACCTGCCGCCCGCTCACCCTGCCAGACGAAGGTGAACATCCGGTGTCCGGCCGGCCGTGCATCGCTTTCGCACCGCGCGCGTTCCCGGCAGGTCGGGACGGGTGGTATGAAGTCCAGGTCAGGGTGTGGAAAGGGGGAAGGCGCAAGATACTTGGCCATTCGGAAGGCGGTGGACGTTCTCGACGGAGGCGCGGACGGCCGGAGGGGGCGGGCAGCCGGGCGACGGCTGGCCTCCGGGACCGTGGCCGAGGGGCAGGAAGGTTCCCCCGATCAGGAGATGACAGCAGTGCGCAAACTTCGCGACCTGGTGAAGGGGCGGCAGGCCAGGGACGGCTCGGCCGCCGCGGAGAAGATGGATGCCTACGAGCGGCCGAAACCCCCGGCCGGGGTCAAGCCGATCGGCTCGCTGACCGACCCGGGTAAGGCCACCGTGGAGGGCCGCGTCCGGGCCATGGAGATCCGTCCCGTGGAGCACAACTCCGTCCTGGCCTGCGAGATCTCCGATTCGACCGGTGACCTGACGGCGCTGTTCTACGGCCGGTCGCATATCGCCGGCGTGATCTGCGGATCGACGATCCGGCTGCGCGGGCCGGTCGGCCTCCGTGACGGCCATCCCGTGATGGTCAATCCCGCCTACGAGCTCGTCAGCTCGGCGGCGGGCAGTAGCTGCGCAGTAACCGCGCAGCCGCGCGGCAGCGGGCTACCCGAGCAGTTCGTACATCGGGTTGATCATCACCGGCCTGCCCTCGCGCATGCCCACGGAGCCCTGCAGCCGGACCGGCTGCCGCAGTCCACCCCCGGTATCTGCTTGCGCCCGTAGAACAGCGCGGTCAGCGAGCCCGTCTCGTCGGCGATCTCGCAGGCCAGCACCGAGTTCTGCTCGACCGGGCGGATGGCCAGCGACATGACCCGCCCTTCGACGGTGACCTTTCCCGGCCCGTGCAGCGAGCCGATCGGCGTGACCTCGGTGGCGGCTACCTGCCCCGTCCGCCGGCCTGCTCGCCCGGCGGTACCGTCGCCGGCCCGCTCGCTCCGGCGGTACCGGGGAGGATGCCGACCGGCACCGTCCGGGGGCCGTTCGGCGGGCGCGCTGGCCACACTCTGGCGGCCGCCCGGCACAGCGGGCCCGCCCGCCACAGGGGGCTGTTCCACGGCCGCGTCGACGTCCGTCGTCCCGTCGGCCTTGGCGGCCCGGGCGGCGTGCCGCTCCTCCAGCACCCGGACGCGGCTCTCCACGTCGAACGGGATGATGGTGGCGGCCGCGTCCGGGATCCGGCTCACCGCCGCGGCGATCTTGTCCGCCGTCCGGTCGTGCAGCATCCGGCCGATGAAGGCCGAGAAGCTGCGCCGCGGCAGCACCACGGTGACCTGGGTGCCCGGCTGCTCGGCCTCGCGCTGGACGAGCTCCTGGGACGCGTGCACCAGCCGCCGGTCCGGCGTGTCGATCATCTCGAACGGCACGTCCTGGCCGAAGCGGACCCACCGCTCGCGCAGCCGGTCCGCCTTGGCACTGTCGATGACGAAGTGGACCGCGCGCAGCGACGTCGGCCGCAGGCTGCGCGCGTAGCGCAGCGCAGCCAGCGTGGCCAGGTCCATGCTGTCCACGAACACGAACACCGTGCGGCGGGTGTAGTTGGGCTGGCGCGGGGCGATGCCGGCCGCCCGGCGGTCCCCGATGTTCTCCAGAACCCGGTCCTCGGAGCGGTATTCGCGGTTCAGCCGGATCAGGACGAACACCCCGATGGGCCCCACCACGACCACCAGCCACGCGCCCTCGGTGAACTTCGTGACCGCGAAGATGAGCACGATGAAACCGGTGAGCACGCCCGCCGAGAAGTTGATGACCAGGCGCCGCCGCCAGCCCCGCTCCTTGTGCCGCAGGTGGTACTTGCACATCCCGAAGCCGGCCATCGAGAACCCGGTGAACACGCCGATCGCGTAGAACGGCACCAGGTTGTTGACGTTCGCCCCGACCGCCAGCATCAGGGCCAGCGACACGACGGTGAGCACGATGATGCCGTTGGAGAACACCAGGCGGTGCCCGCGCTTGGTCAGCCAGCGCGGCAGGAAGGCGTCCTGCGCGACGAAGCTGGCCAGGAACGGGAAGCCGTTGAAGCTGGTGTTGCCGCCGGTGAACAGGATCAGCGCGGTCGCGGCCTGGACGAAGTAGAACAGGATGCGGCCGGCCCCGCCGCCGAAGATGAGGCTCGCCTCCTGGGACAGCACGGTCGGCGTCCCGACCGTGTACGGCGTCGCGTGCTGCACGTGCGCCAGCCAGGAGATCCCGCCGACCAGGAAGGCGAGGATGAAGCCCTGGGTGACCAGCACCTTCCGGGCGTTGGGCCCCTCCGGCGGTTTCAGCGCGCTGACCGCGTTGGACACCGCCTCGATGCCGGTCAGCGACGAACCGCCGTTGGCGAAGGCGCGGAGCAGGGTGAGGACCAGGGCGACGGAGATCAGCAGCGACATCTTGTTGTTGTGGTGGTCGTAGTACGTCGCGCCCGGCGGCAGCGTGTTGACGTCGACGACCGGCAGGTGGCCGAACGCCTCCCGGGCGAGCCCGACCAGGATCATCAGGCTCACCGAGCCGGAGAACAGGTACGTCGGCAGGGCGAACGAGCGGCCCGCCTCCCGGATGCCGCGCAGGTTCCCGTAGCACATGATCAGGATCGCGGCCACCGAGATGATCAGCAGGACTTCCTCCGCGCTGATGAAGTGCAGCGTGCTCAGCGCCGGGAACGCGGACACGATGGCCGCCGCGCCCGCCGCCGTCTGCACCGCGACCGTGACCGTGTAGTCGATGAGCAGGGCGACCGCCGCGATCTGCGCCACCCGCGGCCCGAAGTTGTCCCGGGCGACGACGTACGAACCCCCCGTCCTGGTGTAGACGGTGACGACCTCGCGGTAGGAGAGCACGACCAGGGCGAGCACGAACAGGACCACGCCGGTGATCGGGAGCAGCACCGTGAAGGCCGCGATGAGCAGGCCGCTCTTGAGCAGCTCGATGAGGATTTCCTCGGTGCCGTACGCCGACGAGGAGATCCCGTCCGGGGACAGCACGCCCAGCGCCAGCGGAACCGACAGCCGCTCCTCGCCGAGCTGCTCGTTGACCAGCGGGGGCCCGAGCAGGCGGCGCTTCACCGAGTACCCAAAGGTCTCGGGAAGGCTGTCTCCGCCTCCGAGCAGGCCAGCCGCCTTACGAACGGCCACTAGATCTCCGCCTCCATCTCTCCGGCCAACGAGCAGGCCTTCGCTGGCTCACGGCCCGGGCGGAACCCGCCAGTGACCGCGGTGACCGTTCTGTCCGCGCGCTTCCCGGCGCATCTTCCGCGCATCGGCGCGGCACCCGCCGCGCGCCTCCCGCCAGCATCACTCTTCCGGCCGTGCCGCGCCAAGGGCGATGGGCACGGCCTGAACTGACCAATGGCCCTGAGCACGGCGGTCTGCGCGACGGGGACCAACGTCTGCGTGCGGTCCGGGCCTCGGGCCTTGGTGCGTTAGGCAGCTCCAGCGATTGATTCCTCCAGCAGGCAATTTAAAGGCTAGGCCGCGGTCGTGGCGACATCTGCTAGCGCCACGTCAATACCGGTGAGCCGGGCGTTAAGGATCTATCAAGATCATCAGAAATGTGCCAGGTCGGCGGTCGAATGGCAGGGAGATGACTCTACGCAGGGGACGAAGCGGGGTCCCGGCACCGTACGCGCTGCCGGCGGCCTTCGCCACGCTGTTCGCCGTGGGCACGGTGGCGGCGGCCGCCGTGGCCGGCTGCCGGGTACCGGGGTGCTGGTCGCCGCCGCGGTCGTGGTCGGTGTCACCGCGCTGATCGCCGAGCCGCTGACGTCGGTTCCGCTGGGTGTCATCGGCTGGCTGACGGTGACCGGCTTCTCCCGGCCGCCCTACGCCGACCTGCGGCCGACCGGGAAGGCTGCCGCGGGCGCCGCGATCGTGATCAGCGCTACCGCGCTGGGCGGTGCCGCCCTGGGGATGCTGTTTCGCTGGCTGGCCAGGCGGTTCACACTGGAGAACGTGAGCGTAGGCGCCGACGGGAACGCGGGCGGGAACCAGGCCCGGTCGCTGCGGGACCGCGTCGCCTGGACCGGGGCGATCAATTCCCGGCGCCGGCTGTCCGGCGTGGCCCTGGCGCTGGCCGGCCTCCCGTTGCTGACGCTGCTCCTGGTCGCCGCGCGCCAGCACCTGAACCTCGCCGATGACCTGCTGCTGTTCCTGCTCGCCGTGGTCACCGTCACCGTGGTCGGCGGATTCTGGCCGGCCGTGCTGGCCGCCGTGGCGTCCAGCCTGCTGCTCAACTGGTACCTCAGCCCGCCGCTGCACACGTTCACCATCCAGGAGCCAAGGAACCTGCTGGCCCTGGTCCTTTTCGTGACGGTCGCGGTCGCGGTCAGCAGCGTGGTGCATCTCGCCGCCCGCCGCGCCGTGCAGGCCGCGTCCAGCCGTGAGGAGACCGCGTCGCTGCTCGGGCTGGCCCGGACCGTGCTGGGCGGCGCGGACACCCCCACGGCCGTCCTGGACCACCTCACCAGCACCTTCGGCGGCCGGGCCGAGCTGCAGGAGCTCACCGCCGGGCGCTGGATCCGCGTCGCGGTCAGCGGAGGCCCGGGTGCGGACACCGAGGGCACCCGCATTCATCCGCGGCCGGGGCTGGCGCTGCTCACCAACGGCCAGCCCAGCGCGGTCACCACCGCCCTGCTGGCCGGCTTCGGGGCCCAGGCGGCGGCCGCCCTGGACCGGGAGCGGCTGCGCATGCAGGCCTCGCAGGCCGAGGCGCTCGCGGAGGGCAACCGGATCCGCACCGCCCTGCTCGCCGCCGTCAGCCACGACCTGCGCACCCCGCTCGCCTCGATCAAGGCCAGCGTCAGCAGCCTCCGGCAGACCGACGTCGAGTGGACGGCCGCCGACGAGGCGGACCTGCTCGCAACGATCGAGCAGAACGCCGACCGGCTGGACGCGCTGATCGGGAACCTGCTCGACCTGAGCCGCCTGCACACCGGCTCGCTCGAGCCGTTCCTGCGCCCGACCGCGATCGATGAGGTCGCACCGGTCGCGCTGCGCGGGCTGGACGCTGCCGCCCAGCTGGAGATCGCGGTGCCCGACGGCGTGCCGCTGGTCCGCGCCGATCCGGGCCTGCTGGAACAGGTGCTGGCCAACATCTTCTCCAATGCGCTGCGGCACTCGCCCACGTCGCGGCCGCCCGCGCTGCGCGCCCGCCAGGCCGGCGAGACGGTGCTCCTCGAGGTCGTCGACCACGGGCCGGGCGTCCCCGGCGACGGTCTCAAGGAGCGCATCTTCGAGCCGTTCCAGCGGCTCGAAGACCGGCACGGCGGCGTGGGCCTGGGCCTCGCCGTAGCCAAGGGCTTCGCCGAGGCGATGGGCGGGACGATCGCCGCCGTCGACACCCCCGGCGGCGGCCTGACCATCCGGGTCGCGCTGCCGGTGGCCGCCAGCGACGACCGTTCCGTGCTCGGAGCGGGACAGTGACGCGGGTGCTGGTGATCGACGACGAACCGTCCATCCTGCGCGCGCTGCGGATCAACCTCCGCGCGCGCCAGTACGAGGTGAGTACTGCCGCCGACGGCGCCTCAGGGCTGGCCGCGGTCGCCCGGGACCGCCCCGACGTGCTCATCCTCGACCTCGGTCTGCCGGACATGGACGGCACCGAGGTGATCAGCGGGCTCCGCGGCTGGACGTCCATCCCAATCATCGTGCTGTCCGTCTGGGGGCAGGAGAGCCAGAAGGTCGCGGCGCTGGACGCGGGCGCCGACAACTACGTCACCAAGCCGTTCGGCATGGATGAACTGCTCGCCCGGCTGCGCGCCGCCGTGCGCCGCGCCGCGCCCGCGCCCGACGAGCCGGTGGTGACCACCGATCACTTCACCGTCGACCTCGCCGCCAAACGGGTGGTCCGGGCCGCCGGCGGCGACGCCCGGCTCACTCCGACGGAGTGGCAGCTGCTGGAGATCCTGGTGCGCAATCGCGGGCGCCTGGTCACCCAGCGCCAGCTGCTTCAGGAGGTGTGGGGGCCCACGTACGAGACCGAGAGCAACTACCTGCGCGTCTACCTGGCCCAGCTTCGCCGCAAGCTGGAGCCGGAGCCGTCCCGCCCGCGCTACCTGCTCACCGAGCCGGGGATGGGCTATCGCTTCCAGGACTGATCAGCCCCGGCCGCCGTACCGGTCCACCATGTTCCGTTCGGCCATGTTCCATTCGGCCATGTGCGTGCCGTTACGTGACCATCCGTTGGCCGCGGCGGTTTTGACCTAGCGAACCGGGTGATTACTGGCTAGTAATGAAGCGGGGGGCTGCGCCGCAGACGAGCCGAGGAGGCCCGCGACGAGCACCTGCGATCCACTACACGACGCCCGTTCCGGCGCGTTGGCGCCAGCGCCTGCCCCCAGAACAGACGAGCAGCTGCCGATCAACGCGCCGTAACGAGGCCGTTAACCGGCTTGCCTCCCCGGCGGCGCGGCTGGTCAGATGGGAGGCATGGACCCGCTGGACAGTCAGCTCCGTTTCGTGCTCGAAGCCGACCGGCTCAAGAGCGTCCTGCGGCGCAGCACGCTGAACGACGGCTCGCGCCGGGAGAACTCGGCCGAGCACTCCTGGCACCTGGCGCTGATGGCGCTGGTCCTCGGGGAGCATGCGCCGCCCGGCACCGACCTGAGCAAGGTGAGCGCCATGGTCGTGCTGCACGATCTGGTCGAGATCGACGCGGGAGATCTCTACGTGTACGCCGACGAGGCCGCGCAGCGGCGGCAGGCGGTGGCCGAGCGCGCCGCGGCCGACCGCCTCTTCGGGCTGCTGCCGGCGGAGCAGGGCGCCGCGCTGCGGGCGCTCTGGGACGAGTTCGAGCAGCGGATCACCCCGGAGGCCCGGTTCGCGCCGCGCACTCGACCGGCTTCAGCCCCTGATCGCCAACTACGAGGCGGGCGGGAAGACGTGGCAGGCCAACGGCATCACCGCGGATCAGGTGCTGGCGAGGGTCCGGCTGATCGAGGATGGCTCGCCGGAGCTGGGCCAGTATGCCCGTGCCCTCGTCTCGGACGCCGTCCAGCGCGGCATCCTGTTGCCCGGCCCGGCCTGACGGGACGAAGTTCTGGCCGGTCGACGGGGTTTCAGGCGATAAACCGGCCGCCCGAGCGGGTACGGGTCATACGTGAGCCGACCCCTGTCCAGATTGTTCGCCCTCGGTAGCCATGTGAAGCCTGCGCCGGAGGAGAAACCGCGCCGGCGCTTCCCGTTCCCCCGTCCCGTGGATGTCGCCGAGCGGATCGAGCGGGCCCCCGCGCTGGACGCCGCGGTCCGGTCGCTGTCCGACGGCGTGGTCCGCGCGCTGCCCCCGGGGCCGCGGGCCGACGCGCTGCACGGCGTCCCGTTCGGCCAGCCGGCGCACCCGGCCCTGGTGCGCCTGCCGCTGGGCTGCTGGACGTCGGCGGCCCTGCTCGACCTGTTTCCCGGTACCGAGCGCGCCTCCCGGACGCTGATCGCCGCGGGCCTCGCCACCTCGCTGCCTGCCACGGCCACCGGGCTGGCCGACTGGTCCGCGCTGCATCGCCATCAGCAGCGGGTCGGGCTGGTGCACGCGGCGTCCGGGGCCTGCGCGGCCACGCTGTTCGGCGCGTCGCTCATCGCCAGAGCGGGCGGGTGCGGCCGGGCCGGCAAACTGCTGTCCGCGGGCGGCCTGACCGCCGCGACGATCGGCGGTTATCTCGGCGGCCACCTGGCGCTGCGCCTCGGCGCGGGCGCCAGCCACGCCGAGCCCATCGGCCACCTGGCGGGGCTCGGCTGGCACGAGCTGTGCCGGGTCTACGAGCTCCCGGACGGCCGGCCGGTACGCCGTCAGCTGGGGTACCTGAGCCTGTTCGTGCTGCGGCGCGGCCCGCAGGTCAGCGTCCTGTCCGATCATTGCGCCCACCTCGGCGGCCCGCTGCATCAGGGGCGCACGGTCAGCGGCGAGGACGGCGACTGCGTGACCTGCCCGTGGCACGGCAGCACGTTCCGGGTCGGGGACGGCTCGGTGGTGCACGGGCCCGCGACGGCCCGGCAGCCCTCGTTCCACTGCCGGATCACCGACGACGGCGTGGTCCAGGTGCAGCCGCGCACCTGACCGCGCGCCCGCGGGATGAGCAGCTGGCCTAGAAGAGGATGAGCCGGACGGCGGAGATCACGCCGATGATGACCACCAGCACGCGCAGCGCCATCGGGGGCAGCCGGCGGCCGTACCGCGCGCCGATCAGGCCGCCAACGGTGGAGCCGACGGCGATCAGCGCCGCGAGCAGCCACGCGACGTGGGTGAGCGCGATGAACACGATCGCCGCGACCCCGTTGACGACGCAGGTGAGAACGTTCTTCAGGCCGTTGATGCGCTGCAGCGGCTCTTCCAGGAAGACGCCGAGCAGCCCGATCATCAGCACGCCCTGGGCGGCGCCGAAGTAACCGCCGTAGACGCCGGACCCGACTACCCCGGCGAACAGGGGCGGCCCGCCGTGCCGGCTGCCCTTGCTGCGGTGCGCCGCCAGCCAGCCGTTCAGCCGTGGCTGCAGGATGACCAGGACACAGGCGATCAGGATCAGTACCGGGACGATCACCTTGAACGTACTGGCCGGGAGCTTCAGCAGCAGGACCGCGCCGGCCGCCGCGCCGCAGGCGGACCCGACGCCGAGCCGCAGCAGGCGGCCGCGCTGGCCGGCGAGCTCGTGCCGGTAACCGTACGCGCCGCTGGCGGAGCCGGGTACCAGGCCGACGTTGTTGGTCACGTTGGCCAGGACCGGCGGGACGCCGAAGGCGAGCAGGGTGGGGAAGGTGATCAGGGAGCCGGAGCCGACGATGGCGTTGATGCCCCCGGCGGCCACCCCGGCGGCGAAGACCGCGATGGCCTCAGGCAGGGTGACGACGCTCAGGGCTGGACCGCCCGCGCCGCCCAGCGGGCGTGCCGGTACTCGACCTGCAGCGGCACGCCAAAGCATTTCGACAGGTTCCGCTCGGTGAAGACCTCGGCGATCGGGCCCGCGGCCAGCACGGACCCGCGGCGCAGCAGCATCGCGTGGGTGAACCCGTCGGGCACCTCCTCCACGTGGTGCGTGACCAGCACCATCATCGGCGCCTTGGCGTCACGGGCCAGGGTGGACAGGCGGCGCACCAGGTCTTCCCGGCCACCGAGATCCAGGCCAGCGGCCGGCTCGTCGAGCAGCAGCAGTTCCGGATCGGGCATCAGCGCCCGCGCGATCTGCACCCGCTTGCGCTCCCCCTCGGACAGGGTCGCGAACCGGCGCCGGATCAGGTGCGCGCATCCGAGCGCGTCCAGCAGTTCCACCGCCCGCGTGACGTCGGAGGACTCGTACTCCTCCTTCCACCGCCCGAGAATCGCGTACGAGGCGGTGAGCACCAGGTCGATGACCTTCTCCCCCGGCGGCACCTTCTCCGCCAGCGACGCGCTCGCCATGCCGATCCGGGGCCGCAGGTCGAAGACGTCCACGTCGCCGAGCCGCTCGCCGAGGACGTCCACCGTGCCCTCGGTGGGGAACAGCGTCGTCGCGGCGACCTGGAGGAGGGTCGTCTTGCCCGCCCCGTTCGGGCCGATCAGGATCCAGCGCTCGTCCTCGTGTGCGGTCCAGTCGATGTTGCGCAGCAGCATCGACGTCTCACGCCGAACGCCCACGCCGCGCAACCGCAAGACCTCGTCGGACATCTGGTTCCCTCCCTCTCCGGCGCGGCGAGCCGCCAGCACCACACCGAACCTACGCCGGGTGCCGCCGCGGGCCCGGGCGAGCCGCACCGGGCCGCACCGGGCCCCGGAGACAATCATCGTCTACGCTCAGCGGGTTCACGACCCGAGCGATGAGAAAACACCCTGGATAAGCGACATCAGCGCCCGGAATTCCGGACCGCGTACAGCGCGGCCTGGGTGCGGTCCTGCACACCCAGTTTGGCCAGTACCGAGCTGACGTGCGTCTTGACCGTCTTCTCGGACACGTGCAGCAGGCGGGCGATCTCCCGGTTGGACAGGCCGCGCGCGATCTGGTCGAGAACCTCGCGCTCCCGGGCGGTCAGCGCGCCCAGGCCGCCCCAGCCGGGCGGCCGCCCCGGGATCCATCCGCCGTTCCCGCCGCCCGGCGGCACCAGCGAGCCCGCCGCACCCGGGGCGAGCAGCATGTTCCCGTCGTTGACGGCCCGGATGGCGCGGACGAGCGCGTCCGGGTCGACGTCCTTGTACAGGAAGCCGGACGCACCCGACCGCAGCGCGAGGCTCACCTGCGCGGGGTCATTCCCGCTGGTCAGCACCAGGATGCGGGCAGTGCCCCCGCGGGCGCGCAGCTCGCGGAGCACCGTGATGCCGTCCATGCCGGGCAGCTTCAGGTCCAGCAGGATCACGTCGGGGGCGAACTCGCCGGCCAGCGCGAGCGCCTGCTCCCCGTCGGCAGCCTCGCCGCTCACCTCGATGCCGTCGTGGACCTCCAGCAGGACGCGCAGGCCCTGCCGGACGACCGGATGGTCGTCCACAATCAGCACCGTCATCCGGTCAGGCACGGGCCGCCCCCGCGGTCCGGGCCGGGTCACCCGCAGGCCGGGCCGCCTGCGGGCGGAGCGGGACGGCCAGCTTGATGGTGGTGCCCGCACCGGGAGCGGACCGGATCGTCAGCGTCCCCCCGGCGGATGCGGCGCGCCCGTGCATCGAGGCGAACCCGAGGCCGCCCGGCGCGCCCGGCGCGAACCCGGAGCCGTCGTCGGCCACCTCCAGGATGACCCGCCGGGGAGTGCGGGACAGCGTGACGCCGATCCGGGTGGCCCCCGAGTGCCGCAGCGCGTTGTGCAGCGCCTCCTGCGCGACCCGGTACAGCGCGGCGTCCTGGTCCTCGCCCAGCGCAGGCAGTTCTGCCGCGGTGAACCGGACCGCCACCCCGTGCGCGCGCCCCGCGAGCACCGCGTACCGCCGCAGCGACTCGGCCAGCCCGGCCTCGCCGAGGTCCGGCGGCGCCAGCCCGTCGATGACGGCGCGCAGCTCCGCGTGCGCCTCGGCCCCCAGGGCGGCGACCGCTTCCATCTCGGCCGCGGCCCGCCCGGCGTCCCGGACGGCCAGCACCGCGGCGGCGCGGGCCCGGGCGCGGAGGCTGAACAGCTTCTGTGACACCGCGTCGTGCAGGTCACGCGCCAGCCGGGACCGTTCCTCCAGCACCGACAGCTCGCGGTTGCGCTCCGACAGCCGGGCGTTCGTCAGCGCGATCGCGGCGTGTGCGGCGAACAGGGAGAGCAGTTCCTGGTCCCGTGCGGTGAACTCGGCGCTGCCCGGACCGGCTCTGTTGGCCACGAAGATGATGGCGAGTACCTGCTCGCCATCCTTGACAGGCACGCCGAGGAACCCGGACATCCCGGGATGGGCCGACGGCCAGCCCTCGAAGCGCGGGTCGGTGCGGATGTCGGCGAGCCGCGTTCGAGGTCAACGTGATCGCGCCGGTCGCCCTCACCCAGGCGCTGCTGCCGTCGCTGCGGCGGCGCGGCGGGGCGGTCCTCAACATCACTTCCGACGCGGCCACCGGCGCCTACGCGGGCTGGGGCGGGTACGGCGCGGCCAAGGCCGCACTGGAGCAGGCGTCGAACGTCCTGGCCGCCGAGGAGACCACGGTCCGCGTCTGGTGGGTCGATCCCGGTGATCTGCGCACCCGCATGCACCAGCAGGCGTTCCCCGGCGAGGACATCTCGGACCGGCCGCGACCGGAGGAGGTGATCCCCGGCTTCGGCAAGCTGATCAGCGACCGCCTGCCGAGCGGGCGGTACCGCGCCGCGGAGCTGATGCCGGCCGTCCCACTGCCGCCCGGACGCTAGCTAGCCGCCCGGCCCAGCGGGCCCCGGCCCAACGCGCCCCCAGCTCGACGCGCCCTGGCTCGACGGGCCCCGGCCCAACGCGCCCCCAGCTCGACGCGCCCTGGCTCGACGGGCCCCGGCCCAACGCGCCCCCGGCTCAACGGGCCCGAGGAAGGAGACCGACGGTGAGCATCGACTTCACCCTGCCCGCAGATCTGGAAGCCCACGACCCGCCCGAGGCGCGCGGCACCCCGCGCGACGGCGTAAGGATGCTCGTGCACCGGCGCACGGCGGGCCGGATCAGCCACCACGACTTCGGCGACCTGCCCGGCCTGCTGCTGCCCGGCGACCTGATCGTGGTCAACACCTCCGGCACGCTGCCCGCCGAGGTCCGCGCCGACGACAGGCAGGCCGTGCACTTTTCCACCCCGCTGCCGGACGGCAGCTGGCTCGTCGAGCTGCGCACGATCGCCGGCCCGGCCACGATACCGAACCAGGCCGGGGCGGCGGGGGACACCATACGGCTGCCCGCCGGGGCGCGGCTGACGCTGGCCGGGCGCGTCACCGGCCGCCTCTGGCGCGCCCGGCTGTCCACGGCGGTGGTGCCGTACCTGCTTCGGCACGGCATCCCGATCCGTTACTCCTACGTCCGGCGGGAGTGGCCGCTGGCCGCCTACCAGACCGTCTTCGCCACCCGGCCGGGCAGCGCGGAGATGCCGAGCGCCAGCCGGCCATTCACCCCCGAGGTGGTGACCCGGCTGGTCGCGCGGGGCGTCACGTTCGCCCCGCTGATGCTCGACACCGGTGTGTCCTCGCTGGAAGGCAGACGAGGAACCTTACCCCGAGCCCTACGATGTGCCGCCCGCCACCGCGCGGCTGGTCAACCTGGCCAGACGGGACGGCGGCCGGGTCATCACGGCCGGCACCACGGTGGTCCGCGCGCTGGAAACCGCGGCCCGGGCACGGCCGGCCACGGACGGCATGGTGGCGGCGTCCGCGGGGTGGACCGATCACATCGTGACGCCCGCCTCCGGGGTACTGGCCGTTGACGGCCTGCTGACCGGGCTGCACGAGCCGCGCTCGTCGCACCTGCGGATGCTGGAAGCGTTCGCCGGCCCGGAACTGCTGAGCCGCTGCTACACGGCGGCCATCGGCGGCCGGTACCTGTGGCACGAGTTCGGCGATGTGCATCTGCTGCTCCCGTAGTTGAGGCCAGCCAGGTAGCGTTGCTCACGCGATGAATGCCACCCGTACCACGCTGCTGATCACCCTCACCGGCCGGGACCGGCCGGGCGTCACGGCGCGCCTGTTCGGCGCGCTGACCGGGCACGACCTCAGCGTGCTGGACATCGAGCAGGTGGTCATCCGCGGACGGCTCGTGCTCGGGGTGCTGTGCGCGTCCGCCGTACCGCCGGACCTGACCGCCATTCACCGGAAGGTCAGCGGCCTGGCCGCCGATCTCGGGCTGGACGCGGAGATCACCGCCGGCTCGCCCGACACGCCGCGGCGGCGGGGGCGGCTGCACGTCTCCCTGATCGGCAGCCCGCTGTCCCCCGGTGCCGTCACCGCCATCGCCGGCCGCATCTCCGCGAGCGGCGCCAACATCGACCGGATCACCCGGCTCGCCCAGGACCCGGTGACGTGCATCGAGATGGACGTGTCCGGCGCCGACCCGGTCTCGCTGCGCTCGGAACTGTCCCGCGAGGCGGCGCAGCAGCAGGTGGACGTGGCGGTGCAGCACGGCGGCCTGCAGCGGCGGGCCATGCGGCTGATCGTCATGGACGTCGACTCGACGCTCATCCGCGACGAGGTCATCGACCTGCTCGCCGCGCGGGCCGGGTGCGCCGAGGAGGTGGCGAAGGTCACCGAGGCGACGATGCGCGGCGACCTGGACTTCGCGGCATCCCTGCGGGAACGGGTGGCCCTGCTCGCCGGGCTCAGCGAAGCCGTGCTGGCCGACGTCCGGCGTCAGCTCCGGCTCACGCCCGGGGCCCGCACGCTGATCAGGACGCTCAAGCGGCTCGGCTACCGGTGCGGGATCGTCAGCGGCGGCTTCGCCCAGATCATCGACCCGCTGGCCGCCGAGCTCGGCATCGATTACGTGGCCGCCAACGTGCTGGACATCGCGGGCGGCACGCTGACCGGGCGGCTGTGCGGGCCGGTCATCGACCGCCCCGGGAAGGCAGCGGCGCTGCGGCGGTTCGCCGGACAGGCCGGCGTTCCGCTGACCCAGGCGGTCGCGATCGGCGACGGTGCCAACGACCTGGACATGATCGCCCTGGCGGGGCTGGGTATCGCGTTCAACGCCAAGCCGGTCGTCCGCGACGCGGCCGATACCGCGCTCAGCCTGCCCTACCTGGACCGGTCCTGTACCTGCTGGGCATCTCCAGCGACGACGTGGAAGCGGCCGACGCCGCCGGGCCCTGACGCCCGCGCGGGCCCTGACGCCGCGGCACGCCGCGGCGGACGCCGCGGGCGGGGCCGCGCGCTGGATCGCGCGTGCCCGCCCCGGCTGGCGGTTCCGGCCCGGTCAGGAGTCGGGCGTCGGAACACCCTGAGCGGCCGAGGCCCCCTTGCCGTTCGACACGTCCGGGCCGACCGGGACGCCCGGCGCGGCCGGGGCCTTGGGTGCCCCTCCCCGGGCCAGCGAGGCAGCCGGGGCAGCCGGGGCGATCTCGTCCGCGGTCCCGGCGGCCACCGCCGCCGTGCCGCCGGCGTCGTCTCCGGCATCCAGGCTGGCCGAGCGCCGCTTGGAGATCACGATCGCGGCGACGATGATGATCACGGCGCCGACCGCGACCCCGGTCCGCAGCCCGACGTTGCTGCTGTACTTGACCACGCTGGTCGCGATCAGCAGCGACACCAGGTTCATCACCTTGAGCAGCGGGTTGATGGCGGGTCCCGCGGTGTCCTTGAACGGGTCGCCCACGGTGTCGCCGATGATGGTGGCTTCGTGCGCCTCCGAGCCCTTGCCGCCGTAGTTGCCGTCCTCGACGAGCTTCTTGGCGTTGTCCCAGGCACCGCCGGAGTTGGCCAGGAAAACCGCCATGAGGACACCGGCCGCGATCGCGCCGGCCAGGTAGGAGCCGAGCGGCGCGTAGCCAAACGCGAAACCGATCGCGATCGGCGCCAGTACGGCCAGCAGGCCCGGGGTGACCAGTTCACGCAGCGAATCCCGGGTGCAGATGTCCACCACCCGGCCGTACTCGGGCTTCTCGGTGTAGTTCATGATCCCCGGGTGCGTGCGGAACTGGTTGCGGACCTCGAGGACGACCCGCTGGGCCGCCCGCCCGACCGCACTGATCAGCAGGCTGGAGAACATGAACACCACGGCGGCGCCGACGATCACGCCGACGAGGACGTTGGGCCGGTCCACCGAGAGGCTGAACGAGCCCGCCGCCTTGCCCAGGGACTGCTCGACCGTGGTACGGAACGAGCCGAACAGGGCCGTCGCCGCGAGTACCGCGGTCGCGATGGCGATGCCCTTGGTGATCGCCTTGGTGGTATTGCCCACCGCGTCCAGCTGGGTGAGGATCTGCGCGCCCTCTCCTTCGACGTCGCCGGACATCTCGGCGATGCCCTGCGCGTTGTCGGTGACCGGGCCGAAGGAGTCCATCGAGACGATGACGCCGACCGTGGTCAGCAGGCCGAGGCCCGCCATGGCCACCGCGAACAGCGCGATGGTGGCGTTCCCGGTGCCGAGCAGGAACCCGCCGAAGACCGCGCCGCCGATCAGCAGCGCGGCGTACACGCCGGACTCCAGGCCGGTCGAGATGCCGGACAGGATGACCGTGGCCGCACCGGTGCGCGAGCTTTCCGCGATGTCGCGGACCGGCTTGCGGTTGGTCTCGGTGAAGTACCCGGTGAGCAGCTGGATGGCGCAGGCCAGCACGATGCCGATCAGGATGGCGCCGAACGCGATCCAGCGCGGGCTGCCGCCGTGGTGCAGGATGCCGAGGTCGGTGACGCCCTTGAGCTGGCTGAACGTGTTCGGCAGGTACGTGAAGCAGGCGATCGCCACGCCGATTACCGAGATCACGGCGGAGATGAAGAAGCCGCGGTTGATCGCGGTCATCCCGCTGCGGTCGTTCTTCCGCGGGACGACGGAGAAGATGCCGATGACCGCGGTGATGATGCCGATCGCGGGGATGATCAGCGGGAAGACCAGGCCATCGTTGCCGAACGCGACCTTGCCGAGGATCAGCGAGGCCACGAGCATGACCGCATACGACTCGAACAGGTCGGCCGCCATGCCCGCGCAGTCACCCACGTTGTCACCCACGTTGTCGGCGATCGTCGCCGCGTTCCGCGGGTCGTCTTCGGGGATGCCCTGCTCCACCTTGCCGACCAGGTCGGCGCCGACGTCGGCGGCCTTGGTGTAGATGCCGCCGCCGACACGCATGAACATCGCCAGCAGCGCGGCCCCGAAGCCGAAGCCCTCCAGCACGCTCGGCGCGTTCGCCTTGTAGATCAGCACCACGACGCACGCACCGAACAGGCCGAGCCCGACCGTGAACATCCCGGCCACGCCGCCGGTCCGGAACGCGATCCGCATCGCGCGATTCTTGCCGTCCTCGCGCGCCGCCGCGGCCACCCGGACGTTGCCGCGGACCGTCAGCGACATACCCGTGAAGCCGGTCAGTCCCGAGAAAAGCGCGCCGACCAGGAAAAATATGCTCCGGCCCCAGCGGACTCCGGTGCCGTCCGCGGGCAGCACCAGCAGGATGAAGAAGATGATCACAACGAAGACGCCGAGCGTCCGGAACTGGCGCTTGAGATAGGCCGCCGCGCCCTCCTGTACCGCCCGGGCGATTTCCTGCATTTTCTCGGTGCCCTGGCTCGCGGCCAGCACCTCGCGAACCAGCCCGGCGGCCACGCCCAAGGCCAGCAGCGCGATGACCGCGGCGATGACGATCCACAGCAGGTTCCGGCCGCTTACGCTGACGGACCCGCCCGCCGCGGCGGCGGCGCTAAAGCTAGACAATTCGTCGTCCTCCTTGACGCTCAAAGCCAGGCTTGGTGCCCGCCCCGGGCGGCCGTGCGTTTCTTCGCCGCACTGGCCACGCGCTGGCGCGCGCCCGGGGCGGCGGTCCGCCGCGCCCGGCGCCAGGCAGGTGGCGCATGCACTGATTGGTGCCACCAAGACAGTGGCGGGAGTCTACGCAGGCCGGACGGCAATGGTAAAGACAGGGTCGTTCCTAACGGTTCCGAGATGATTCCGTAATAGAAACACAGCTGAACCGATACGTCACGGGTCAGCGGACCCCAACCGGTGCCTGTTACCTGGCCGCTGGCACGGCGGGCCAGCTCATGCGCACGCTGAGCCCGGATTCCGTCGACGAGACCTGCACGTCGTCGGCCAGCCCCGAGATCACGGCCAAGCCGAAGGCGGCCGGGAACGCGCCGTCCCTCGCCTCGGCGGGGACCGGATGAAACGGGGCCGAGCCGCCGCTCGCGGCCGACACGGCCGCCGTGTCCATGACCGGAGCGAACCCGTCCGCGCCGGACCCGGCCTCCGGAGGGGCGGCATCGGTCACCACGACCTCGAAACGCCCGCCCAGGTCGGTCAGCTCGATCCGGACCGGTTCGGCGGGGCAATAGCGGCGGTGTGCTTCCACCGCCCGCGAACATGCCTCGCCGACGGCGAGCCGCACCTCATCCAGCAGTGCCTCCGCGACGCCGCTGCGGCGGGCGACGGCGGTGGCGACCAGCCGCGCCGTGCGGACATGCGCGGGCAGCGGCGTAAACGTGACTTCAACGGTGGCCATCACGGATGCGTCAGCCAGCCACGTGCTACTTCTCAGCTTTGCGGGCGGCGATGGCCGCATCCACCGTGTCGTGGATGCCGAAGACCTTCGTGAGCCCCGTGATACGGAAGATCTTGAGGATTCGCTCCTGAGTGCAGACCAGGTCGAGGGAACCGTCGTAGGCGCGCACGCGCTTAAGTCCCCCAACGAGAACGCCGAGACCTGTAGAGTCGAGAAACTCGACCCTCTCCATGTTCACGACCAGGTTGTAGTTGTTCTTATTGACCAGATCGATCAGCAGCTCCCGGAGCCGCGGTGCGGTATACACGTCGATCTCGCCCTCAACATCGACGACCTCGATGCCGTCCTGTGTGTGGTGACCTAGCTTCAGTTCCACAAAATCCTCCAGCGCCATGCGGTCGTCGTCTCAGCGTCCCGCCCTGCCGCGCGGTCTGGTGGACCCGGGACGCGAGACGATCCTCGGGGCATTCAACCACGCTCCGGTGTCATGTCTATACGAATTCCGGGTCCCAGGCACGCCGCGACGACAGATGAGGCACTGAAAACCGTGGCTTCGATCACGCCCCTCCCGAGTGAGCCGCGGCCTGAGCAGGACCCCCGCGCGGGCTGGCCCGCCGCGGCCGGCTCCGGCGCCGGCCGCACGGGAATACGCCCCCTGCGCGCCGCTCCCGGCGCAGCCGGCGGCCGTGCGGCGGCGCCCGAGCACGAGGCGGCCCCCGCCCTCCGGATGCTGCGGGAGGGCCAGCGGACCGGGCGGCTGCTCCATCTCGAGCAGATCCCGGCGCGGGCCGGCGTCCCGGCCGCCTGGCCGGAACTGGGTCCCGGCCGAGATCACCGCGGCGCTGGGGCGGCGCGGGGTCCGCACGCCGTGGTCCCACCAGGTCACGGCGGCCGATCACGCACGCTCCGGCCGGAACGTGATCATCTCGACGGGCACCGCCTCGGGGAAATCGCTCGGCTACCTGCTGCCGGCCCTGACCGGGGTCCTGGAGGGCGGAACGGCGCTGTACATCGCGCCGACCAAGGCCCTGGCCGCCGATCAGCTCGCCGCGGTCCAGGGGCTCGGCCTGCCCGGCGTCCGGGCCACCACCCTGGACGCTGACACCAGCCCGGGGATGCGGGCCTGGGCCCGTTCCCACGCCGATTACCTGCTCACCAACCCCGACATGCTGCATCACGTGCTGCTTCCCCAGCACCGGCGGTGGTCAGGGTTCTTCGCCCGCCTGCGGTACGTGATCATCGACGAGTGCCACGGATACCGGGGGGTCTTCGGCTCCCACGTCGGACACGTGCTGCGCAGGCTGCGCCGGGTTTCGGCCTATCACGCCCGGGCGGGGCACCCGGTCTTCGTGCTGGCCTCCGCCACGGCGGGGCAGCCGGGCGAGACCGCGCGCCGGCTGACCGGCCTGCCGGCCCAGGAAGTCACCGCCGACGGATCACCGCACGGGCCGGTGTCGTTCGCCATGTGGGAGCCGCCGCTGACGGCGGCCCGCGGCGAAGCGGGCGCGCCGGTACGCCGGACGGCCACGGCCGAGGCCGCGGAACTCCTCGCCGGCCTGGTCCGCGACGACGTCGCGACGCTGGCGTTCATCCGCTCGCGCCGGGGCGCCGAGGCCGTGGCCCTGCATGCCAAACGGCTGCTGGCCGAGCAGGGCGCCCCCGACCACGCCACGCGGGTCGCGGCGTACCGGTCGGGATACCTGGCCGAGGACCGGCGCGGCGTCGAGGCGGCGCTGCGCGGCGGCCGTCTCATCGGCCTGGCCACCACGACAGCCCTCGAACTGGGCGTCAACATCACCGGCCTGGACGCGGTGCTCATCGCCGGGTGGCCGGGGACCAAGGCGTCGCTCTGGCAGCAGGCGGGGCGGGCCGGGCGGCGGGGCGCCAGCGCGGTCGCGGTCCTGATCGCCCGGGACGACCCGCTCGATACCTACCTGGTCCACCACCCGGAGATCCTGCGTCATCCGGTCGAGGCGACCGTGCTCGACCCGGAGAACCCGTACGTCCTGGCCCCGCACCTGTGCGCGGCGGCGGCCGAGCTGCCGCTCACGCAGGCGGACCTGGCATTGTTCGGCCCTGGCGCCGGCGCGGTGGCCGAGGATCTGTGCCGCCGCGCCCTGCTGCGCCGCCGGCCGTCGGGCTGGTACTGGACCCGCCGCGCGCACGCGGCCCGGATGACCAGCCTGCGCGGCACGGGCGCGGAGCCGGTGAAGATCGTGGAGGAAACCACGGGGCGGCTCGTCGGCACGGTGGACGAGCCGTCCGCGCACCTGCTCGCGCACGACGGCGCCACCTACCTGCACCAGGGCGACACCTACCTGGTCAGCACGCTGGACCTGGCCGACGGGGTCGCCCTGGTCGGCCTGGGCGATCCCGGGTATGTGACCTCAGCCCGGCAGGTGACCGACATTGAGGTGATCGGCCAGCGGCGCCAGATGGAATGGGGCGACGCACGGGTGTGCTTCGGGGACGTCGAGGTCACCCGGCAGGTCACCTCGTACACCCGGCGCCGGGCCGACAACGGCCGTCCGCTCGGCGAGACCCCGCTGGACCTGCCCCCCCGGACCCTGCGCACCCGCGCGATGTGGTGGACGATCTCCGGCCCGCAGGCCGACCGGCTGGCCGGGGCCGGGGTGGATCTCCCGGGCGCCGCGCACGCGGCCGAGCACGCGTCCATCGGCCTGCTCCCGCTGTTCGCGACGTGCGATCGCTGGGACATCGGCGGTGTCTCCACCGACCTGCACCCCGCGACCGGGCGGCTGACCGTGTTCGTCTACGACGGGCACGAAGGCGGGGCGGGATTCGCCGAGCGCGGCTACGACGCGGCGGCCGCCTGGCTGACGGCCACCCGCCAGGCGATCGCATCGTGCGAATGCGAAGCGGGCTGCCCGTCGTGCATACAGTCACCGAAGTGCGGAAACGGGAACACGCCGCTGTCCAAGACGGGGGCGCTGGCGCTGCTGGGCACCCTGCTCGCCACCCGCAACCCCCTGACCAGCCTCAACGGCAAAAGGGGGGCGGCCCCCGCCGGGGGGGAGAGCGGGGGCCGCCGCACGGTCCGGCCCTGGGGGGGAGGAGCCGAACCGGCTTCTAGTAAAGCTTATCTTGAAACGGGCTTGCGGAGACACATCGGGACAACGAAGGACCTTCCGCACAAGAATTAGAACATATACCGCGCGATCTGGATAGCGCGGGCGAGGACTGATCTCTATAGCACGGCTGGGGAGATGACGAGAAGCGGCGCCGCATTCTTTGACCTCGACAAGACCCTCATCTCGAGATCAAGCACGCTGGCGTTCACCCGTCCCTTCTACCGTGATGGCCTGATCTCCCGTACGGCGATGATCCGCGGCGCCTTTGCCCAGGCCGTGTTCAAGCGGGCGGGCGCCGATCATGAGCGGATGGAACGCATCCGCATCGAGGCCAGCCAGCTCTGCCGTGGCTGGCCCGCGGATCGGGTGCGCGAGATCGTCCGGGCCAACCTCGACGAGATCATCGTCCCGCACCTGTACACGGAGGCCCGGTCACTTGTGTCCGGGCATCGTGCGGCGGGGCGGGATGTCATCGTCGTCAGCGCGTCGGGTCATGAGGTGGTCGATCCGATCGCCGCGCTGCTCGGGGCGGATACCGTGATCGCGACGCAGATGGTGATCGCCGACGGCCGGTACACCGGCGATGTCGCCTTCTATGCCTACGGCGATGCGAAGGCCGCGAAGATACGCGAGCTGGCGGCCGAGCGCGGATACCGGCTGGCCGACTCCTACGCCTACAGCGACTCCATCACCGACCTGCCGATGCTGGAGAGCGTGGGTCATCCGGCCGCGGTCAATCCTGACCGGACGCTGCGGCGCGTCGCGGCCGCACGCGGCTGGCCAGTCCTGTCCTTCCCGGCGCCGCGGCGCAGCCGCCTAGCGCGCCCGCGATTCCCTAACCGAACACCGTCCATTCGCTAAACCACCAGTTCACGGCATGTGAGCAGGCCTACTGATCGATGTCACGAATTGATTACGTCAAGGCCTTTTCAAGTGCTCACGTTCGTCGTAAAAAGGAGTTACGGACACCGAAACGTCCGGGCACGGCAGCCGGGAACCCACGCGCGACCAGCCACGAGAGGCTTGCCGGCCAGGAACGCCGGAGACGCCTTAGCGCTCACACCGGCGCAGGCGGAGGCGGCGGCCTGGCCGACAAAGGACGAGGTGCACGCCTGGTACCGCGGCAGACAGTGCATTGCGACGGCGCCCCTTCCGGGGGCGCCGTTCGCATGCGGGCCGGATGACAGGCCTTTCGTCACGCCCTGGAGTCGCCCCCCATGCACACCGGCACAAACCCGCCGCAGCGGCCCTAGCTGCACCTATACCAACGGCCAGGGTACGGTCCCGCCCTTGCGCCGCACCGGGGATAGCGCTGAACTGGTGGCGGACGTCCGGTACCGATGAGGCGTGACGGGCGACGCGCGTGCCGCTCGGCATCAGACTCGGACTGCGCGGCAGCAGGTGAGGAGGAGCTCATTTCATCGCTGGTGAGACAATTACCTGAGCGGTAATTATGCCAAATACCGCAATTGCCGCGATTCGGCGGACGCAAACAGCTCGCCTCATACAGTTCGCGTAAGAACGGAGTCAGCGTTGACCAAAGAGACTCTCTCCAATCTGCTGCAGGAATCGCGGCGGTTCGACCCGCCCGCCGAACTCGCGGCCCACGCCAACGTGACGGCCGACGCATATACCGAGGCCGCCACCGACCGGCTCGCCTTCTGGGCGGACAAGGCCGGCTGGCTCACCTGGGACAAGCGGTGGGATCAGGTCCTTGACTGGTCCCGCGCTCCGTTCGCCGAGTGGTTCACCGGCGGCACGCTCAACGCCTCCGTCAACTGCGTGGACCGGCACGTGGCCGCGGGGCACGGCGACAGGGTCGCGTACTACTGGGAAGGCGAGCCGGGCGACGAGCGGGTGATCACTTACGCCGAGCTCAAGGATGAGGTCTGCCGCACCGCCAATGCGCTCACCGAGCTGGGCGTGCACAAGGGCGACCGGGTGGCCATCTACATGCCGATGATCCCGGAGACCGTGGTCGCGATGCTCGCGTGCGCCCGCCTCGGGGCCCCGCACATGGTGGTCTTCGGCGGGTTCTCCGCGGACGCGCTGAGCTCCCGGGTTCTCGACTGCGACGCGCACGTCATCATCACCTCCGACGGCGGGTACCGGCGCGGGAACGCCACCGCGCTCAAGCCGGCGGTGGACGAGGCGCTCAAGGACTGCCCGGACGTCAGGTCCGTGCTCGTGGTGCGGCGCACCGGCCAGGACATCGGCTGGACCGAGGGCCGCGACGTGTGGTGGCACGACCTGGTGGCCCGGCAATCGGCCGAGCACACGCCGGAGGCGCACGACGCGGAGCACCCGCTGTACGTGATGTACACCTCGGGCACGACCGCCAAGCCCAAGGGCATCCTGCACACGACCGGCGGTTACCTGACCCAGGTCGCGTGGACGCACTGGGAGGTCTTCGACATCAAGCCGGAGACCGACATCTTCTGGACGGCCGCCGACATCGGCTGGGTCACCGGCCACTCCTACATCGTCTACGGCCCGCTCGCCAACGGCGCGACCTCGGTCATGTACGAGGGCACACCGGACTTCCCGAGCCGCGGCCGGTGGTGGGAGATCGTCAGCAAGTACAAGGTCTCCATCCTGTACTGCGCGCCCACGGCGATCCGCACCTTCATGAAGTGGGGCGAGGACATCCCCGCCAAATACGACCTGTCCAGCCTGCGGCTGCTGGGCTCGGTCGGCGAGCCCATCAACCCCGAGGCCTACGTCTGGTACCGCCAGAACATCGGCGGGGGCCGCTGCCCCGTGGTCGACACCTGGTGGCAGACCGAAACCGGCTCGATCATGATCAGCCCGCTGCCGGGGGTGACGTCAGGCAAGCCCGGTGCGGCCATGCAGCCGCTCCCCGGGATCACCGTGGACGTCGTGGACGACAAGGGCCAGAGCGTGCCGAACGGCGGGGGCGGATTCCTCGTCATCAAGGAGCCGTGGCCATCGATGCTCCGCACCATCTGGGGTGACGACGAGCGGTACATCAAGACGTACTGGTCACGGTTCGATGGGATGTACTTCGCCGGGGACGGGGCCAAGAAGGACGCGGACGGCGACCTGTGGCTGCTCGGCCGCGTGGACGACGTCATGCTCGTGTCCGGCCACAACATCTCCACCACGGAGGTCGAATCCGCTCTTGTCTCCCATCCCCGGGTCGCCGAGGCCGCCGTCGTCGGGGCCAGCGACCCGGTCTCCGGGCAGGCGATCGTCGCGTTCACGATCCTGCGCGGGGATGGCGGGCAGGAAGGTGACGACCTGGCCGCCGAGCTGCGCAACTACGTGGCCCAGGTGCTCGGGCCGATCGCCCGCCCGCGGCAGATCCTGGTCGTCGCCGAACTGCCGAAGACGCGGTCCGGCAAGATCATGCGGCGCCTGCTGCGTGACGTGGCCGAGAACCGTTCGCTCGGTGACGTGACCACCCTGACCGACAGCGCGGTCATGGACCTGATCAAGGAGCAGCTGCCCACGGCGAAATCGGACGACTGAGCCCAGCCGCCGCTGGTCCCGTGCTGTCCCCGCGCCTGCGGCGTGGCCCGGCCGGCCACGCCGCAGGCGCGAATTATGTCCGGGGCATGCCACCCGGCATAATGATCCTTTACGGTGCGTGCCTCGCCGGCGGCGGCGGTCGCGGACGCTAGCCTGGGACATGGCGGGTGCCGGGGGAAACGGCGCCAGGGACGGGACGCGGCACCCATCCCGCGCGATGAGCGGACAGATGGCGAGCGCACGATGGGAGAAGAATCGATGGCCCAGACCGGAACGCCGCGTACCGCAGTCAGCGACCAGTCACTGGGTGAGCTCGTGGCCCAGGCGGCGAAGGACGTCTCCCAGCTGATCCGGGGCGAGATGAATCTCGCCAAGGTCGAGCTGCGCGGCGACCTGCGCCGGATCGGCGTGGCCGTGGCCTTGGTCGGCATGTCGGCCTTTGTCGCCTGCCTGATGCTCGTGCTCCTCTGCTTCGCCTTCGCCTACGGCCTGATGTCACTGGGCATCTGGGGGTGGGCCTCGTTCCTCATCGTGGCCGGGGTCTGCCTGCTGCTCATCGCCGCGGCCGCGCTGATCGCCCTGCTGCGGGTGCGCGGAGTGACGGGCCTGCGCACGACCAGGGCATCGGTGCACGACACGATGGCGGCCCTGCGCGGCGGCGACCAGCGCGCGGAAATCACCGGCCCGACGCAGCGGTGAGCACGCCCCGATGACCGCCGCCGCTGATTCGGCCATCCATATCGACGGGCCGTGGACCCACCGGTCCGTAAGCGCCAACGGCACCCGCTTTCACATCGCGGAGGCCGGCGACGGCCCGCTGGTCCTGCTGCTGCATGGGTTCCCCGAGTTCTGGTGGACCTGGCGGCACCAGCTCGCGTCCCTCCCGGCGGCGGGCTTTCGCGCCGTCGCCGCCGACCTGCGCGGGTACGGCGGCAGCGACAAGCCACCGCGCGGCTACGATCTCGTGACCGCGGCCTCGGACGTGGCCGGGCTCGTCCGCGCCCTCGGCGAGGCGAACGCCATCGTGGTGGGCCACGACTGGGGCGGCCTGGTGGCCTGGACGGTCGGCGCGTACTTTCCGAAATTGGTCCGGCGCCTGGCGGTGGTGTCGGTCGCGCATCCGCTGCGCATGCGGGGGGCCATGTTCACCGAACCGCTGAGCCCCCGCCGCCGCAACGGTCACATGCTCGCCTTCCAGCTGCCGGTCATGCCGGAACGCCAGCTCCTGCGCGACGACGCGGAACTGGTCGGGCGCATACTGACCGACTGGTCGGCACCGGGGTGGCCCGACGACCAGACGGAGCTGGTGTACCGGCGAGCCATCCGGATCCCGTCCGTGGCCCATTCCGCGCTGGAGTACTACCGCTGGTTCTTCCGCTCGACGCTGCGCCCCGACGGCATGCGCTATACCCACCGGATGCGGGTGCCCATCCAGGCCCCCACCCTGCAGGTGCACGGGGCCCTGGACACCTGCGTGCCGCCCGGCACCGCCCGCGGCGCCGGGCGGCACGTGGAGGGCCCGTACCGGTGGCGGATGATCGACGGCGCCGGGCACTTCCCGCACGAGGAACAGGCCAGCCGGTTCGACGCCGAACTCCGCGGCTGGCTGACAGACCCCGAGCCAGAGCGATGACTCACCCGGCCGGCCCGGACCATGGCCCGGCCGCCCGCGATCGTGACCCGGACCGCCCGGGACCGTGACCGGCGTGGCCGCGCAGCGGCCGGCCCCGTGACGGCCTCGGGCGGCCGCTGCCCAGGGGCGCGGCGGGCGAGCCCCGGGTGCCGGACGATCTCGTCCTGCCGCCCGGCGAGAGCCTTGACCTGGCGGACGAACTGCTGGCGTCCGGCCGCCCTTCCACGCGCACGAGGTGCTCGAGGCGTCCTGGAAATCCGGGCCGGCCGGCGAACGTGGCTTCTGGCAGGGCCTGGCCCAGCTCGCGGTGGGCCTGACCCATGCCCGGCGCGGCAACGCCCGTGGCGCCGTGGCACTGCTCCGCCGCGGCGCGGCGGGCATCCGCCCGTATGCGGCGGCAGATCCGCACGGCGTGCGGGTGACCAGGGTGGCCGCCGACGCGGAAGATCTCGCGGACCGGATCACCCGCGACGGCCTGGCCCAGATCCCGGCGGAGACCCTGGTACTCCGTCTGCACTCGTGATCACCGGCCGCCGCCGGGCCGCTAATCGCACCCTTCGGTGGACACCGGAACGGTGGCGCCGCTGCCGGCCTGGGCATCCGCCGCGACCTCGGCGGCGGTGAGCACGAAGCCGGTGTCGGGCACGCCGACGGCCGCCGCGAAGACGACTCCGTAGACCGTCCCGTTCGGCGCGATGAGCGGGCCACCGGAGTTACCCGGCTCGACGTTGGCCTTCACCTGGTAGATCTGCCGCGTGACCTGGCTCGTCTGGTAGATATCAGGGCCCGTCGCATCCTGGATTCCGCCGACACGGGCCGGCACGGCGGTGAAGGCGTGGTCGAGCGGGTATCCCGCGACCACGGCGTCCGCGCCCACCTGGGCCTGGCCGGCGAAACCGAGGGGCGTCATGTCGAGGCCGGGCACGTACAGCACCGCGATATCGACCTGGGGATCGTAGAACACCACCGTCGCCTGGTACGCCGCGCCGTTCTCCGCGTAGACCTGCGGGCCCTGGGTAACGCCCGCCACGACGTGCGCATTGGTGATGATGTGATCCGGGGCGTAGACAAACCCGGAGCCCTCGATGACGCGGGAGCAGCTCGGCGCCGTTCCCCTGATCTTGACCACCCGGCTCCGGGCGGCCAGGTACCCGGCACTGTCCAGGACGGCGCTGTCCGCGGGCGCCGACCGACAGGACATGCGCCGCGCCGATTCCGCTGAAGACCTCGGGGAACGGCCCGCTGGCCAGCAGGCGGCGGAAATCGGAGAACATCGTCCGGGCCGGCGTGGGCATCAGCCGGTCCGTCGTCCGCAGCACCGCCGAGTTGTTGACCTGCGAAACAACCCCGTTGAAGGGGGAAGCCACCAGGACGGAGCCGATCACCCACGCGATGAGCAGGACGGACAGCACGCTGACCGCGGCCCCGCCCACGCTGTCGACGAAGGCGGCCGGCCGCCACGTCATGTGCGATCGCAGGGCCGTGCCGATGGCGGAGGCGGCGAACTGCCCGATGATGGCGAACAGGACGAGGATCACGACCGCGACCACGTCCTGCTGGTTCTGGCCACCGACGATGGCGCGGGAGATCGCGGGGGCGAACAGCGCCCCGGCGACCGCGCCGCCGAGGAATCCGGCGAAGCTCAGGGCGCCGACGACGAAACCCTGCCGGTAACCGGAGACGGCAAATGCGGCGGCGACCACAAGCAGCGCCAGGTCCAGCAAGTCAGCGTGCACAGAGCTTACGGTATCGGGCGATCCTGAGTGCCCGGGAACAGTTCACCCGGTCCGCCGTCCGACCCCTAGCTCGTGCACGGCATCGGTGTTCCAGGGAATTTCCCAGCCCCCGAGCCTCAGCAAGCGATCTACCAGGGCCGCGGTGAAGCCCCAGATGAGCAGGCCCCGCACCCGGAATGCCGGGCCGATCCGGCCGGTCGGGCTGCGGACCGTTACCCGGCAGGCCGGGTCGGCCAGCTCGGCGAGGCGAATCCGTTCCACGGCCGCCACCTCGCGGGGGTCCACCGCCGAGACCGGCCCCGGAGAATGCCACCACGCCAGGACGGGGACCACCCGGAAACCGCTGTACGCGATGAACAGCTCGGGCAGCGTGGCCAGGACCTCGACGTCGCCCGGTTTCACCCCGGCTTCCTCCGCGGCCTCGCGCACCGCCGCCGCGGCCGGGCCCGAATCCGCGTCCTCGATGGCGCCGCCGGGAAACGCCGGCTGGCCCGGATGCTGGCGCAGTCCCTGACTGCGCTGAGTGAACAGCAGATCGGGACCGCCCGGGCCGTCGGCGAACAGGATGAGGACCGCGGCTGGCCGTCCGCCGGACGGGGGCGGCTGCAGCGGCGGCGCCACGTCCATGCGGGCCGCCGATCCGGCCAGCTCGGTGAGCCAGCGCGGTGCGGCCGGGGGCCGGGGGCACGGCCGGGCCGCACCAGCGCCATCCGGGGCGCGGCGCGCACGGCCGGAACCGGATCCGGGTATCGGTACGTTCGGGCTGGCCACCGCCGGTCACGAGAACGGCCCGGTCTTGACGAGCTTGGCCGCGACCTCAGGGTCGGTGGGCCCCTCGCCGAACGACGGGCAGAGCCGGGCGACGCCGCAGGCGCCGCACGCAGGGCGGCGGGCGTGGCAGACACGGCGGCCGTGCCAGATCAGCCGCTGCGACAGGTCGGTCCAGTCCGAACGGGGGAACAGCGAACCGACCTCCGCCTCGATCTTGACCGGGTCGGTGCTGGAGGTCCAGCGGAAGCGCCGGGAAAGCCGGGCGAAGTGGGTGTCCACGGTGATGCCCGGGACCCCGAACGCGTTGCCGAGCACCACGTTGGCCGTCTTCCGGCCCACTCCGGGCAGGGTCACGAGGTCACGCAGGTTACCGGGAACCTCCCCGCCGAAACGGTCGCAGAGGGCCTGGCCGAGCCCGATGAGGCTGTTCGCTTTCGCGCGGAAGAACCCCGTGGACTGGATCATCTTTTCCAGCTCCGCGCGGTCGGCGGCGGCGTAGTCCGCGGCCGACCGGTACCGCGCGAACAACGTCGGCGTCACCATGTTCACGATCTTGTCCGTGCATTGCGCGGACAAGATGGTGGCGACGAGCAGTTCGAGCGGTGAACTGAAGTTCAGCTCCGTATGCGCGTCGGGGTAGAGCACGGCCAGTTCGCGGTTGATCCGGCGCGCGCGCCGGACCAGCGCGGTTCGCGACTCAGCTTCGGCGATCACGGTCACCAGCCTATTGACTGCGGGCCGCCCCGGTGGCCAGCCTCCGCGCCCGGGCCGGCCACCGGGGCGGCCGGCATGAAGCGGCGGGACTACGCGGCCGCGGGACTACGAGGCCGCGGGGGCAGGCGCCTGCGGCTGGTCCGGCCGGTGCCGGTACCGGTACCGGTACGGGTGCCGGTGCCTGCCGGGCGGCGGGCCGCCGTCCGCGTCCCAGGTCACTTGCACCGCGGCGGCGGAGCCGGAGCCGAGCGGCGATGGAGATCGTGGCGTCGCCGCCCGCGTCATCCTGGCGCCGCACGTCAATCACGAGCGTCACACTCTGGCCCGGGCTCAGCTGGCCGGACGACTGGCCCAGCGTGAGGTCTGCCGATGACGCGCTCGCCGACCAGCTCACCGGGCCGCCCCTGGCCGTCAGCACGATCTGCCCGGAGGAGCCGGCACCGAGATCGAGACGGCCGGGGCTGACCTCGAGCTGGCCTGCTGCTGCCGTTCTCGCGGACGCGGACGGCCCCGGGGACCGGGCCGGGGCGCCGGCCGGAGCCGGGGCCGCCGGACCGGGGAGGACCGTGCCGTTCGGGGCGCGCCACGGTACGCGGCGCGGGGTGATGACGGAGGGCGTAGCGAGCACGGTCGCGCGCGCCAGCTGCCCTGGATCATCGGGATCCCCGGCCTGCCCCGGATCGCCGGCCCGCCCGGCACCGGCGGAGGCGGCTCGCCGTGGCGGGTTCGGGTGCCGGACACTGGCACCAGGCGTGGCCGGGCCGGAGTCCGGCTGCGGGATCGGCTGGCCCACCCCAGCCTGCGCCGAGGCGGCCGCCGCGGGAAGGCGGCGGGCGGCCCCGCTCAGCGCGGCGGGGCCGCCGAGGCTCCCGGCCGCCAGCGCCGCCGCGACGCCGACCGCCGCGGTCGCGGCGATCGCGGCGTAGACCCGCCTGCCGCGCCGACGGCGGGACGCACCGCCCGGTACGACCCTGGACCGAGCGTCCCTGACTGGGGCTGCACCGTCGCCCGGGTCCCGCGGCAGGGTCGGGACGTCCGGCGGCTCGTCGTCCGCCCGGCCCGGCCCACCGCGGTCTTCCGCGTCCGCTGCGTCCGCCACGCCGGGCCCGCCCCCGTCCGCCACGTCCGCCACGCCGGGCCCGCCCCCGTCCGCCACGCCGCGCCCGCCCGCGTCCAGTGGCTCCGGATCGCTGAGGCGGCTCAGCACGCCCGCCCAGCCGCCCCCGGTCAGGGCCGGGCGCGGCAGCAGGCCGAAGATTCTCGCCACGGACACGTTCCGGGGCAGCCGCGGCGAGCACGCCGGGCACGAGTCGGCGTGCTCGAGCAGCCGCTCACGGACCGCCGGGGTCACGGTTCCGGTCCAGCCGCGCAGGGCATCGCCCCGGCCCGCGCATTCCTGGCCTTCCCGGCCGATGAGGATCTCCGCCGCGAGAGCCTGCTCCAGGTGCCGCCGCGCCGAGCCGATCAGCGCCGGCACCTCGGGCGCGGGCAGACCGAGGACGAGGGCCACCTCCGGCGGCGTCATCCCGTGGCGGGTAACGAGATCGAGCGCCTCCCGCTCATCGGGGGTCAGTGCGATCACCGCGTTCCACGCCATGATCCGCAGGGCCGCGTCCGGTTGCTGTGGGCGGGCCACCGGCTCGTCGCTCTCGCCGGCCGACCCCGGGCAGTGGCGGTCACATTCGGCTCGCGCGATGGCGAAGAGCCAGGCCTTGAGCATCGACGGATCCCGCAGCTCGCTCATGCGCACGTCGGCGAGGAAGACGGCGTCACGCGACGCCACCTGGGCTGTCTGGCGGCTGCGCAGCACCAGCCAGCAGTACTGATAGAGGCCTTCCGCATGAGCGGCATAGAGCTGCCCGGCCGCGTCCGGGGCTCCCGCGCGCAGGGCCGCGACTGCATCGGGTGAGTTCATAGCGAAGAAGGTAGTACCGAGAGTAGTCGGTCGACTACCGAAACGGTAAAATGTAGGGCCTTGATGCCGCTATTTCCTGACTACGGCGAGGCTGATCACCCAGGCTGCTGGCGGTTTCCGGGCATCCGGACGACATTCGCCGTCCTCGTTACGCAACGCGATAGTTACGCAGTGCCGTCAGCGGATGCACGGCGCAGCCGCCGGGGTCGTATGAGGTGGCCCGGAGCGCGGCGCAGAGCCGCTGCGAGTGCGGGTCACCAGGATCGACGTGACGCCCGAGCACCACCACGGCCACGTGGCCCGCTCCGGCCGCGCGCAGGGCCACCGCGGCGGACTGCGCGCTGGCCCCGGACACCCAGGTGTCGTCGATGAGCAGGACGCTCGCCCCGGCGAGGGGGGACTCGGCCCGGAACCGCCAGGGGTTGAGCGCCCGCCCCAGCTGCTCACCCGGCCGCACCGCCAGTGTCACCGGGCGAAGCGTCAGCGGCGAAAGCAGCCTGAGCAGCGGATGCGCCCCGGGCCGCCCCTGACCGCTGGGCACCACGGCCAGCCACGTCGGCGGCGGCATCGCCGCGTGCCGCCAGAGACACCGCGCGTGGTCATGGAGAAACACGAGCATGAGGGCCTGCAGCGACGCCGCGGCGGCGGCCGCTCCGGGCGCGCCGGTCTTATACAGCCGCAGCCGCGCGGCGTGGCCTTCGCCCTTGACCGCGTACGAGATGGGGACGACCGCATCCGCCAGCATCCCCGGCGCCCCATCCAGGTGCGTACCGCACTGATAGCAGCGGGCGTATCCGGGCTGGACGGCCCCCCGGCACACGGTGCAGCATCCGGCACCCGCCGGCTGCGGCGGCCACAGCTCAGCCGCGTCCCGGCCCACCGCGGCCCTCAGTTGCTCCCAGGTCATGCGGGAGCCCGGCGGGCAGCGAGCCCACCCATGTGACCAAGAGTGCTCAGACATGAACTAATCGTAAGAGCCGCCACCGACAGCGCGGCCGGCCCGGCACAATGGTGGCCGACGAGGAGGCCAGCTCCGCCCGGAACATGATCACGGAGCCCCTGCCCTGCCCTGCCTGCCCTGCCCTGCCCTGCCTGCCCTGCCTGCCCTGCCGAGAACGTCCCCGGGTCGACGTCATCAGTCAATTGTCTGTCTGGATGGGAATGTCCGATGTCGCTGGCCGCTGAGGGTGGTTCCCAGAAGACCCTGAGCTTTTCCCCGAGCCCGCCCCAGGAACACATTCAACGATTCCGTGTGACCCCAGAGGTAGCCGGTCCCCGTGTTGGCGCCGATAGCCCTAATTCCCGGCGGCAGATCGCGGGGGCCATGGCAAGGCAGGTCCGGCGCCACTGGATGCTGCTCGTCCTGCTGGCGGCCGGGCTCGGATTGCGGGTCGTCACCCAGCTCGCCTACCGGCCCGCGCTGCTCTACATCGACTCACCCAAGTATCTCACCGCCGGGCTGGAGAAGTACGACCCGCAGGGCTACCGCGTTTTCCTGCTCAAACCGCTGCTGTGGGTGGGGAACCTGGCCGTGGCCGCCGGCTTCCAGCACCTGCTCGGCCTGGCCATGGCCCTGGCCCTCTACACCACCCTGCTCCGCCGCCACACCCCCCGCTGGGCCGCCGCCCTCGCCACCGCCCCCCTCCTCCTGGACGCCTACCAGCTCCAGATGGAACAAACCATCATGCCCGACGTCACCTTCGAAACCCTCATCGTCGCCGGGCTCGCCATCCTCCTGTGGAAACCCCGGCCGACGGCCCACACCCTGGCGCTGGGCGGCTTCGTACTCGGCCTGTCGGCCACCGTGCGGCAGGTGGGCGAGGCGCTCATCGTCCCCGCCCTCGCGGTCTGCCTGCTGGCCGCGCGGGGCTGGCGGACCCGGCTGTCCGCCGCGAGCCTGCTGACGGTCAGCTTCGCGATCCCGGTCCTGGTGTACATGACGTACTCGGCGGTCATCCTGCACGACCGCTTCGAGCTGTCGGATCAGGGAGACGCGGTCCTGTACGGGCGCGTGGCGGCGGCCGCCGACTGCGCGGCGCTCCGCGTCCCGGCGGCCGAACGGCCGCTGTGCCCGTCCCCGCAGGTAGCCAGGTCTTTCGGCGTGGATGAACTGGTCAACGACCCGGCGTCACCGGCGTACACGGCCCGGCTGCCGGCCGGGCTCAGCCGGGCGGAAGCCGCCAAGCGGTTCTCCTACTCCGTGCTGGAGCAGCAGCCGCTCCGCGTGGCCGGGGCGATCGCCCACGACGCCGTGAAGCTCTTCGCCCTCACCAGGAACACGGCTCCGGGTGACACGCCGATCTGGCGATGGCAATTCCAGGTCACGTACCCGTCCTACCCCCCGACCATCACCTTGGCGTCCGCGTCCGCCCTGTTCCGGAGCACCGGAGGCGGCGGCGCCCCGACCGCGGTCCGGCCGCTCGCCGTCTTCCTCCGGGACTACCAGCTGGACGGCGGTTACACTCCCGGGCCGTTCCTGCTCCTGTCGCTGCTGGCCGGGATCGGCGGCGTGGCCGCCGGATATGGCCGGCGCGATGCCACCGCCGCCCTGGCCTGCCTGCTGGTCACCGGTGCGGGCGCCGCGGCGCTGCTCGGGGCCGACCTGTATCAGTTCTCCTGGCGCTACCAGCTGCCGGCCCTGGTCACGCTGCCGGCCGCCGGTGCGCTCGGGGCCAGCGTCATCCAGGGCTGGATCCGCGGCACCGGCCGCCGGAAGGCCTCCACCACGAGCGCCCTGGATCCGGCAGTAACGTTGGGCAGGTGCCCAGCGAGCGCGAGCAGCCCGACATCCGGACCCTTGATTCCCGCGTCGTCTACCAGGACTCCTGGATCCGGCTGAGGCAGGACAGGATCGAGCGGCGGGACGGTTCCCGGGGGATCTACGCCGTCGTGGAGAAACCCGACTTCGCCCTGGTCGTTCCGGCCGAGAACGGCGGCTTTCACCTGGTCGAGGAGTACAGGTACCCCATCGCGCGCCGTAGCTGGTCGTTCCCCCAGGGCGGCTGGCCCGGCGGCACGACCGGTGACCCGGCGGACCTCGCACGCCTGGAGCTGCGCCAGGAGACGGGGCTGCGGGCGCGCGAGCTGACCCGCCTCGGGTTCCTGCACGGCGCGCACGGCACCACCGACCAGGGCTTTCACATCTACCTCGCGACCGGTCTGGAGCACGGGGAGCCCGACCGGGAACCCGAGGAGCAGGACATGCGGCAGCAATGGGTGCCGCGCGCCCAGTTCGAGTCCATGGTCCGGGACGGCGCCATCACCGACGACTCCACCCTGGCCGCGTACGCCCTGCTGCTGCTGCACGAGAAACGTTGCGGCTGACGCCCATGCCAGGCTTCGTTCGGCGTGGGCAGCGCGGGCTGCGGCGGCACTGGCTGATCACGGCGCTCGTCGTGCTGGCCGCCGCGTTGCGGGCCATGGTGCAGTATGCGTACCGGCCGACCCTGATCTTCCCTGACAGCCTGCGGTATCTGCAGTTCGCGCAGCGTTTCGCGACCGGCCACTGGTCACCCGACACGATCCGCCCGAGCGGGTATTCCATCCTCATCACCCCCGCGGCCGCGGTCCACATGCTGGCGCTGATCCCGCTGGCGCAGCACGTGCTCGGGCTGGCCGAGGGCGCGATGATCTACGCCGTGCTCGTCCACCGGGGCTGCCGCCGCTGGCTCGCCGCGCTCGCGGCCGTCCCGGTGCTGTTCGACCCGCTCCAGCTCGACTTGGAGCAGTACGTGCTGAGCGATGTCCTCGCGGCGTTCTTCGTCGTCACCGCGCTGGTCATCCTGGTGTGGCGGGGTAACCGGGCTGGATGGGCGGCCATCACCGCGTCCGGGCTGCTGCTGGCGGCGGCCGCGCTGACCCGGGTGGCGGACCTGGTGCTGATCGTCCCGGCCGTGCTCTACCTCGCGGTCGTGATGAGGCCGTGGCGGCGCCTGGCCATGTCCGGCGGCATCCTGGCCGGCTGCTTCCTGCTGCCGGTCGCGGGTTACGCGGGCTGGTTCGCGTCCTCCCACGGGCAATGGGGTCTCACCAGCTACAACGGGACCTTCCTCTACGGCCGGGTGGTCCAGTTCGCCGACTGTACCGGGATGCGGCTGCCGGCCTACGAGCGGCCGCTGTGCCCCGCCCAGCCCCCAGCCCAGCGCAATTACGACTTCTACATGTGGTCGGCGCGGTCCCCCCAGTGGCAGTTCCGCCCGCCGCCGGGCATGACCAGGCAGGCAGTGGTCCTCGACTTCAGCCGCCGGGTTCTCGCTCACCAGCCGCTCAGCTACCTGGCCGCGGTGGCGACCGACGCCGGCTACGGATTCGCACCGGTCCGCGGGAACGGCCCGGA
The DNA here is from genome assembly GCA_963808295.1 of uncultured Actinomycetes bacterium. Lineage (GTDB taxonomy): Bacteria > Actinomycetota > Actinomycetes > Streptosporangiales > Streptosporangiaceae > Bog-532. The sequence continues at coordinate 61,674 of CAWEFP010000047.1, forward strand.
ACGGTACCCCGCCTCGTACCTGAAGTTCCAGACCGGCTTCCCCCCGTACGCCGAGGTGGAGACGGCCCTCCACAGCTACGGCCGCACCGGGCCGCAGGTGCAGCCGGCGCTGGCCGCCTTCCTCACCGGGTACGGCCGGTTCTGCTACCTGCCCGGCCCGGTGCTCGCGGCCGGGCTGCTCGCGGGCCTGGCGGGCCTGGCAGGTACCCGCCGGTCCCGGCGGCGCGGCGTGCGTTCGGCGGACCTGCTCTTCACGGCGGGTGCGGTCGCCGCGGTCGCCGCCGCCGCGGCCTTCGCCCCGTTCGACTGGCGCTACCAGCTGCCCCAGCTCACCCTGATCCCGGTGGCCGCCGCCTTCGCGGTGATGGCGCTGACCGGCTGGGCGCCGCCGGGCCGCGAACGAGCCGGTCAGCCCGCCGGTTCCCCGGCCGCAGAAGACCCTTCGCCCGTGGCTCGCTTCAGCGGCTCCCACCACGGGCGGTTGTCCTGGTACTACCGGATGGTGGCGGTGAGCCCCTCCGCGAAGGACGTACGGGGCCGGTAGCCCATCCCGCGCAGCAGTGAGTCGTCCAGCGAGTAGCGGCGGTCGTGTCCCTTGCGGTCACCGGCCCGGCACACCATCTCCCAGCCAGCTCCGCAGCCGTCCAGCAGCGCCTGCGTCAGCTCGGTGTTCGTCAGTTCGGTGTCGCCGCGGACGACCGTGACCTTCGCCGGAGCGGTTCCGGCGAAGCCGCCGCCGAGCAGCGTCCGGACATAGTGCGATCCGATGAAGTCCGCCCCGCCGGTCACCAGGACTCTCATGGATTGACCTATACCTCGCTGCGGGCGGCCAGAACACCGGACACCGTTCGCAACGTTTGCGCATCGCTTGTAACGGCTACGTATCAACTCGGGCGGCCGTGCACCGTCGCGCGGTGACGAGCGTCTTTTATGACGTATCCCGTGTCCAGCGAGAGGAACCCAGGGATGACCATCGACACGGCGGCCAGGGCAACGGACGGAGATGGCGACGCCGCCGGGGCCAGAGATCCGGGCGAGGCCGACAGCGCGCCCTTCTGCGCCGCCTGCGGCACCTGGGTGGGCATGTTCGCGGCCGGGGACGGCTGGCGGCACTTTCGCGGCAACCCGGCGCCGGACGGCACGCGGGCACCGTTCGACGCCGGCCACGACGTCGAGCTGGCCTGGTGCGTTCCCCCGGCCCGTTCCATCTCCCCGGCCCAGCACGAGCAACTGCTCGCCGCCCTGGACGATGCCATCGCCTACCGTGAGCACGCGGCCGCCTCCGGCTACGCCACCGCGTACCGGATGCTGCGCCGCCAGCTCGCGGGCCCGGCCCGCCCGGAACCCGGGGCGGCCCGGCCCCCGGACTGACCCTTCCGGTCACCCGCCCGGGCTGGCCCGTTTCACTGTCTCGCGCTGACATCGCAGCAGCCTTGCGGGCGTGGCACGCTCCGGTTCGGGGACGGCCCGTCCTCCCGCGGGTCGTCCTCCCCAGCCTGGCGGTACAACCGCAAAAGTGAGTTCTCTCCCGCCTGCCCCGTTCGGCCCGACGAGCCCGGCGAAGGAACCCGCCGCGATGTCCAACCGATCCCGGCCACCGCCTCCTTCGCACCGAAACTCTTGCGCAGTCCGCGTACCGCACCGCGATGGCAGGCTCGGCCATGGGCGCCTCCTCGACAGCCAGGCAAAGCCTACGGCTCCAGCCGGGCCGGGCCGGAGAGCCGGACGCGGGGCAGCGCCCACCACCCGGACAGGATGATGTCAGGGCGGCCCGTCAGGTGCGATCATGCGGCTGGTTGTCCATCACAGGGATGCGGTTGATCGGTCACCGGGATGGGGTGAATCGGATGGATCTGAGCCGGGACACTGCCGCGGGCCAGGCCGCCGGGCGCGCGGCTGCGGCGGCCGGGACCGTGCTGCTGACGCTGGCCTCGGCGCAGTTCCTGATGACGCTGGACAGCTCGGTCATGAACGTGTCGATCGCCACCGTGGCCAAGGATGTGGGCACGACGGTGACCGGGATCCAGACCGCGATTACCTTCTACACGCTGGTGATGGCCTCGCTCATGATCACCGGCGGCAAGCTGGGCCAGATCCTCGGCCGCAAGCGCGCCTTCGCCATCGGCTGTGCCATCTACGGCTGCGGGTCGCTGATCACGGCGCTCGCACCGAATCTGGTCGTGCTGGTGCTGGGCTGGTCGGTTCTGGAAGGAGTCGGGGCGGCGCTGATCATGCCCGCGATCGTCGCACTGGTCGCATCGAACTTCGCGCAGCCCCAGCGCCCGCGCGCCTACGGGCTGGTCGCCTCGGCGGGCGCGATCGCGGTGGCGGCCGGGCCGCTGATCGGCGGCCTGTTCACCACCTATCTGTCCTGGCGGTGGGTATTCGTCGGCGAGGTCCTGGTGGTGCTGATCATCTTGGGACTGGCCCGCCGCGTCAGCGATACGCCGCCTGAGCAGGGCGCCCGGCTCGACCTGGTGGGCACCGTGCTGTCGGCGCTCGGCCTGGGGCTCATCGTGTACGGCATTCTGCGCTCCGGGACGTGGGGTTTCGTCCAGCCGAAGGCTGATGCCCCGAATTGGCTGGGCTTGTCGCCGGTGATCTGGCTGGTTCTGTCCGGCGGGGTCGTGCTGCGGCTCTTCTTGTGGTGGGAGAGTCGCCGCCTGGCGCACGGCGACGCCGCGCTGGTCGATCCGGCGATGCTGCGCAACCGGACCCTGCGCGGCGGGTTGACGTCGTTCTTCTTCCAGTACTTCCTGCAGGCTGGCCTGTTCTTCGTGGTTCCGCTGTTCCTGTCGGTGGCGCTGGGGCTGTCGGCGGTCGCGACCGGCGTCCGGCTGCTGCCGCTGTCGATCACGCTGCTGCTGGCCGCCGCGGGCGTCCCCCGGGTCTTCCCGCACGCGTCGCCCCGCCGCGTGGTCCGGATCGGGTTCCTCGCGCTGTTCGCCGGCCTCGTGATCCTGGTGGCCGCGCTGGACGCCGGCGCCGGACCCGAGATCGTTACCTGGCCGATGCTGCTGGCTGGCCTTGGTGTCGGCGCGCTGGCCTCGCAGCTCGGCAGCGTGACCGTCTCATCGGTGCCCGACGAGCAAAGCGGCGAAGTCGGCGGAATCCAGAACACGGTGACCAACCTCGGCGCCTCCATCGGGACCGCACTGGCCGGGGCCGTGCTCATCTCGGCGCTGACCACAACGTTCCTCGGCGCCGTTCAGAACAACCCCGACATCCCCGCGGCCCTCGCCTCAAAGGCTCAGGTGGAGCTGGCCGGAGGCATCCCGTTCGTGTCCGACAAAGACCTGAAGGCCGCGCTCGACAAGGCCGGCGTGCCCGCCAAGACAGCTAACGCGATCGTCGACGAGAACGCGAAGGCCCGCATCAACGGGCTGCGGGCAGCGCTGTCGCTGCTGGCCGTCGTCGCGCTGGCCGCACTGTTCTTCAGCCGCCGGATCCCGACGCAGCAGCCGTCCCCGGCGCCGTCCGCCTGAGCACGTGGCATCGCCGCCACCGCCACCTTCACCCGGCTTACCGTGACCTGCATCGTCTGCCCTACGCCCGGACGCTGGCGGGTGGTCCATGACGCTGGGGTATCGCCGGTAATCGTTGGCGAATCAGCCGCCGGCGCAACGTGCACCGTCGAGCTGGGGTATGCGTCTCTCATGCGTGTCCGATGCACGGCAAGAGGAACGTGGGCGATGAGGCACCGACAGCGACGGCGACCACGGCAACGGACGGCGATGGCGAACAGATCGCCGGGGCTCACGAACTGGACGACGCCGGGACCGCGCCCTTCATCCGGCTACGCCGCCACATACCCCTGATGTGCCGCTATTATTCAGAATCCCAGTAAGACATGCCGTGATTTGTGAGCTGTCCTAGCTTACGCATCCACAGTGCCAGGCATAATAGACCGAGGGGTAAATGCTCAGCTACACCGCGGCGAGTCGGGCCAGGCGGGGACGCCCCACTGGTGGTGGCTGCCGGAGATGACTGTCTAACGATGGCAACCCGGAGAGGAGCCGTCGCCACATCGGCGTGACAGCGAGCCAGCGGTGGCAGCAGACAGCGGCCGCTGCGGTAACGGGACCCAGGGTCACACAGGACCCAGCACCGGCCCAGGTACTGCTTGTCATCGACGACAACCCAGGCCTGGCGAAACGAGCCAGAACGGACTTTCCGGCATAACAGTCGTGCGGAGCGACGATGTTCCAGGCCTGTCAGGTGCCCGCAAACACGGGGGCTGCGAGTCTGAAACCCAGCCCGTCACCGCCTTTCTGGATGATGACGCCCAGGCACGCCCAGGTCGGTCGGCCTCGCTGGCGGAGCCCTATCGTTCGCCCGACGTGGTTGCCACAGGAGCTGGACTGGGGTAAATCCTTGGTGGCCGGAGTCGTCGGCCCCGGTGAAGCTTCGCCCCTCCAAGTTGCACGGGTTGTCGGCTGCAGTTATCAGGGACTGCCCGACTCACGGGGCCCGCGGGCGCAACCCGATCGGTGCCAACATGAGCATGCGGACAGATCTGGCACTCGAGGTCGGCGCCTTCGACGTCGCTGCCGGACGGGTGGGTACGCGCCCGGTTGGATGCGAGGAAACGGAACTGTCCATCCGGTTGACCGCTCGGAGAGACCAGGATCAGCATCATTCTATGTTCCTGCTGCGGCGGCGGACCATCATGTCAGCCAGGACCGCATCCGAGTGAGCCACCTTCCACGCCGGTGCTGGCACGAAGGCTGATCGAAAGCTACGGTCCTCCGCCTCGCCGGTGCGGACACTCGACTTGAGCGCGAACGGCGCCATGTTCCAATTGTTATACCGATGTCCCTATTGCTGGGAATCTCCTCGCGGGTTCCTCACGGGAGATGCTGGGCGGGACACATGAGATTCACCGCCACTCTGTCCGGTCTAAGTTCAGCTGCGGCCGGATACCTGATCGGCCGCATACGGCTAGCTTACGGTTCGGTCCGGGGCGCAGACCATATAAGAGACACCGAATCGCAGGCCGTTAAAGCTGCTCTTCCGGCGAAAGAATAGTAGCGGTACCGCCGGACAGTTAGCGGGTGGACCGCCGAACGCTGCATCGTCCTTCAGGATATAGCCTACGAAGTTAACTTCAGCCTCTTCCCTTTGATATAGCGCCACGGGCCCGCAACCATGCCATAGAACTCACGACGCGTGACCGCGCGAGGCAAAAGGCGCGCACTTCTGGCCTTGTGTGTCGATCTGATCATATGTCGGACACCACGGGGTATTCGCGAACAGCAGATCGACCGCGCGGCCTGGATCCGACAGTTGTTTCGTCAGGAAAGCCGTCAATCCGCAGCCGTAATTGAAGAGCTGACGATCCAGATGATCGGTGACGTCGGCTCGGTGGATGTGGGTGACGATTGCAGACGGTTCGTACACCAGCCGGTGCCCCGCCAGTATCGTACGCACGAATATGTCGAGATCCTGCACCGCCCCGAGATTGAGTGCCGGCCCCGAGCGCCTGACTCGAAACCCCCGAGAGAATCTGCAACATCTTGGCCGACTGCAAAGTTTGCCCCCGTGCCTGAACAGGCCTGCGGCGTATGGGTTCAGGGACGATTCGCCACGGTTCGCTGTCAAGTCGAAAACTTGTGGTTTGCACCGAGATCCCCACAGGATACCGTTGATCGAAGTAAAGCTGGGACGGGGTCTCCAGCTGAGCAGAGGGCACCAGGCCCGTTACACAGCCCACTCCCTCGGCTCTCGCGAAGCCCCGTGCAATACCACGAAGCCACAACGGGTCGACGTTCACATCGTCATCGGTAAAGGCAACCAGTGAAGCTTCTTGCTTCGAGCAGCCCCACGATTACGTGCACAGGACAATCCGGGTCGCAGCTCACGCACATATCGCACCACCGGCTCATTCTCGAATGCACGTGCAACCGCGTCGAAGGTGCGCTCGTCGTTTGGCGCATTGTCGACAAGGATCACCTCGAAATGGGGATACTCCACTGCCATGACATTCACGAGAGTACGGAGCGCACAATGTCCTCTACTCGCTCGCATCTACTATGCGCTCCGTACTCTCGTGAATGTCATGGCAGTGGAGTATCCCCATTTCGAGGTGATCCTTGTCGACAATGCGCCAAACGACGAGCGCACCTTCGACGCGGTTGCACGTGCATTCGAGAATGAGCCGGTGGTGCGATATGTGCGTGAGCTGCGACCCGGATTGTCCTGTGCACGTAATCGTGGGCTGCTCGAAGCAAGAAGCTCACTGGTTGCCTTTACCGATGACGATGTGAACGTCGACCCGTTGTGGCTTCGTGGTATTGCACGGGGCTTCGCGAGAGCCGAGGGAGTGGGCTGTGTAACGGGCCTGGTGCCCTCTGCTCAGCTGGAACCCCGTCCCAGCTTTACTTCGATCAACGGTATACGTGGGGATCTCGGTGCAAACCACAAGTTTTCGACTTGACAGCGAACCGTGGCGAATCGTCCCTGTACCCATACGCCGCAGGCCTGTTCGGCACGGGGGCAAACTTTGCAGTCGACCAAGATGTTGCAGATTCTCGGGGGTTTCGATGAGGCGCTGGGCGGGCACTCAATCTGGGGGCGGTGAGGATCTCGACATATTCGTGCGTACGATACTGGCGGGGCACCGGCTGGTGTACGAACCGTCTGCAATCGTTACCCACATCCACCGAGCCGACGTCACCATCTCGATCGTCAGCTCTTCAATTACGGCTGCGGATTGACGGCTTTCCTGACGAAACAACTGTCGGATCCAGGCCGCGCGGTCGATCTGCTGTCGCGAAACTCCGTGGTGTCCGACATATGATCAGATCGACACACAAGGCCAGAAGTGCGCGCCTTTTGCCTCGCGGGTTATGTGTCGTGAGTTCTATGGCATGGTTGCGGGCCCGTGGCGCTATATCAAAGGGAAGAGGCTGAAGTTAACTTCGTAGGCTATATCCTGAAGGACGATGCAGCGTTCGGCGGTCCACCCGCTAACTGTCCGGCGGTACCGCTACTATTCTTTCGCCGGAAGAGCAGCTTTAACGGCCTGCGATTCGGTGTCTCTTATATGGTCTGCGCCCCGGACCGAACCGTAAGCTAGCCGTATGCGGCCGATCAGGTATCCGGCCGCAGCTGAACTTAGACCGGACAGAGTGGCGGTGAATCTCATGAGTCCGCCCGCGTCTCCCGTGAGGAACCCGCGAGTAATTCCCTGCAATAGGGACATCGGTATAACAATTGCGACATGGCGCCGTTCGCGCTCGAGTCCAGATGATGCACCGGCCAGGCGGACCACCGTAGCTTTCGATATGCCTTCGTGCCAGCACCGGCGTAGAAAGTAGCTCACTCGGATGCGGTCCTGGCTGACATGATGGTCCACCGCAGCGGCGGGAACATAGAGAATTGCTGATCCTGGTCTCTGAGCGGTCAACCGGATGGACAGTTCCGTTTCCTCGCATCCAACCGGGCGCGTACCCACCCGTCCCACAGCGGTGTCGAAGGCGCCGACCTCGAGTGCCAGATCTGTCCGCATGCTCATGTTGGCACCGATCGGGTTGCGCACGGGGCCCAGTGAGTCGGGCAGTCCCTAAGACCCGCAGCCGACGACCCAGTCAAACTCGAGAGGCAGCCACCGGGGCCGACGTTCCGGCCACCAAGGATTTACCGTGCCTCCTGTGGCAACCACGTCGGGCGAACGATAGGGCTCCACCAGCGAGGCCAACCAAGCCTGGGCGTGCCTGGGCGTCATCATCCAGAAAGGCGGTGACGGGCTGGGTTGCCGCTCGCAGCCCCGTGTTGCGGGCGCCTGACAGGCCTGGGACGTCGTCACTCTCCACGACTGTTATGCCGGAAAGTTTGTTCTGGGCTCGTTTGGCCAGGCCTGGGTTGTGGTCAATAACCAGCAGTACCTTAGCCGGTGCTGGGTCCTGTGTGAGTATGGATTCGACCGCAGCGCACGTCTGCTCCCACCGCTTCTCGCTGTAGGCGCATATGACAACGCTTACTCTGAGGTTGCCATCGTGAGCAGTCATCTCCGGCAGCCACCACCAGTGGGGCGTACCCGCCTCACCCAACTCGCCGCGGTGTAGCTCACATTTCCCCCTCGGTCTATTATGCCTGGCACTGTGGATGCGTAAGCTAGGACACTTCACAAATCACGGCATGTCTTACTGTCATTGTGAATAATAGCGGCACATCAGGATTATATGGCGGCGTAGCCGGATGAAAGCGGCGGTGCCTGGCGTTGTCCAGTTCGTGAGCCCCGGCGGTGTCGCCATCGCCGTCCGTTGCCGTGGTCGCCGTCGCCGTCGGTGCTCATCACCACGTTCCTCTTGCCGTGCATGGGACACGCATGAGAGACGCATACCCCAGCTCGACGGTGCACATTGCGCCAGACTGATGCGCAGCCGTTGCCAGCGCCGTCAGACGTCATGGACCACCCGCCAGCGTCCGGGCGTGGGCAGCGATGCGGGTCACGGTGACCGGGGTGAAGGTGGCGGTGGCGGCGATGCCTGCTAGGGCGGCGGCGGGGACGGCTGCTGCGTCGGGATCCGGCGGCTGGCGAACAGTGCGATCAGCGCGACGACGGCCAGCAGCGACAGTGATGCGCGCAGCCCTTTGATGCGGGCCTTTGCGTTCTCGGCGACGATCGCGTCGGCCGTCTTGGCGGGCACGCCAGCCTTGTCGAGCTGGGCCTGCAGGTCCTTGTCGGATATGAACGGGATACCTCCGGCCAGTTCCACCTGCGCCTTGGAGGCGAGATCCTTAGGGACGTCGGGGTTGTTCTGGACGCCGGCGAGGAACGTTGCGGTCAGCGCCGAGATGAGCACGGCGCCGGCCAGTGCGGTTCCGATCGAGGCGCCGAGGTTGGTCACCGTGTTCTGGATTCCGCCGACTTCACCGCTTTGCTCGTCGGGCACCGACGAGACGGTCACGCTGCCGAGCTGCGAGGCCAGCGCGCCGACGCCAAGGCCAGCGAGCAGCATCGGCCAGGTCACGATCTCGGGTCCGGCGCCGGCGTCGAGCGCGGCGACCATGATCACGATGCCCGCGAACAGCGCGAGGAACCCGATCCGGACCACGCGGCGTGGGGAGGCGTGCGGGAAGAGTCTGGGGACGCCCACGGCGGCCAGCAGCAGCGTGATGGACAGCGGCAGCAGCCGGACGCCGGTCGCGACCGCCGACAGCCCGAGCGCCACGACAGGAACAGCGGAACCACGAAAAACAGGCCGGCCTGCAGGAGGTACTGGAAGAAGAACGAGATAAGCCCGCCCCGCAGGATCGGGTTCCGCAGCATCGCCGGATCAACCAGCGCGGCGGCGCCGTGCGCAAGGCGGTGATTCTCCCACCACAAGAAGATCCGCAGCACCACCCCACCCGCCAGGATCAGCCAGATCACCGGCGACAACCCCAGCCACTTCGGAGCATCGGCCTTGGGCTGGACGAAACCCCACGTCCCCGACGCAGGATACCGTACACGATGAGGCCAAGGCCCAGCGCCGACAGCACGGTCCCCACGACGTCGAGCTGCGCGCCCTCCTCGGCCGGCATATCGGCGATGCGGCGGGAGCCCCAGGATGATGAGCACCACCAGGACCTCACCGGCGAATACCCACCGCCAGGAGGCGTAGGTGGTGAACAGGCCGCCGATCAGCGGCCCGGCCGCCACCGCGATCGCACCGGCGGAGGCGACCAGCCCGTACGCGCGCGGGCGCTGATCACGTGCGAAGTTCGATGCCACCAGCGCGACGATCGCCGGCATGATCAGCGCGGCGCCGACGCCTTCCAGGACTGACCATCCCAGGATCAGCACAGCAAGATTCGGTGCGAGCGCGGTGGTGAACGACCCGCACCCGTAGATGACGCACCCGATGGCGAAGGCGCGCTTGCGGCCGAGGATCTGGCCCAGCTTGCCGCCGGTGATCATGAGCGAGGCCATCACCAGCGTGTAGAAGGTAATCGCGGTCTGGATCCCGGTCACCGTAGTGCCCACATCCTTGGCCACGGTGGCGATCGACACGTTCATGACCGAGCTGTCCAGCGTCATCAGGAACTGCGCCGAGGCCAGCGTCAGCAGCACGGTCCCGGCCGCCGCAGCCGCGCGCCCGGCGGCCTGGCCCGCGGCAGTGTCCCGCTCAGATCCATCCGATTCACCCCATCCCGGTGACCGATCAACCCCATCCCTGTGATGGACGACCAGCCGCATGATCGCACCTGACGGGCCGCCCTGACATCATCCTGTCCGGGTGGTGGGCGCTGCCCCCGCGTCCGGCTCTCCGGCCGGCCCGGCTGGAGCCGTAGGCTTTGCCTGGCTGTCGAGGAGGCGCCCATGGCCGAGCCTGCCATCGCGGTACGCGGACTGCGCAAGAGTTTCGGTGCGAAGGAGGCGGTGGCCGGGATCGATCTGGACATCGCGGCGGGTTCCTTCGCCGGGCTCGTCGGGCCGAACGGGGCGGGGAAGACCACGTCCCTGTCGATGATGACCGGCCTGCTGCGGCCGGACATCGGCCGGGTTCTGATCAACGGGCTGGACGTGTGGGCCGACCCGGCGGCCGCCAAGGCGGTCATCGGGGTGGTGCCGGCGGAGGCCCGGCTGTTCGAGCGACTGAGCGGTGAGGAGCTGCTGGAATACGCCGGGCGGCTGCGGGGGCTGCCGGTCGCCGAGGCGCGCTCCCGGTCCGCGCAGCTGCTGGACGTGCTGGACTTGGCCGCAGATGCGAAGCGGCTGGTCGCCGACTACTCCACCGGCATGCGCAAGAAGGCCACGCTGGGCTGCGCCCTGATCCACAATCCTTCGGTGCTGTTCCTGGACGAGCCGCTCGAAGGTGTGGATCCGGTCTCTGCCGATGTGATCCGCCGCCTGCTGACCCGTTTCGTCGGCTCCGGCTCGACCGTGCTGTTCTCCAGCCACGTGATGGAGCTGGTCGAACAGGTCTGCGACCTCGGCGCGGCGGTGGCGGTCAGCCGGGTGGTACTCGGTGCGGTGCTCACCCGCTCGGATCCGCCTGCGGCGCGGCCGAGAAGAGGCTGCCTCAGCTCTGCCAGATCGCCGTCCGCAGCAAGCCGTAGCCGAGAACCGTTCAGGCCTGGCCGTGGCCGGGCGGGAGAGAACTCACTTTTGCAGTTGTACCGCCAAGCTGGGGAGGACGACCCGCGGGAGGACGGGCCGTCCCCGAACCGGAGCGTGCCACGCCCGCAAGGCTGCTGCGATGTCAGCGCGAGACAGTGAAACGGACCAGCCCGGGCGGGTGACCGGAAGGGTCAGTCCAGGGGCCGGGGCCGCCCCGGGTTCCGGGCGGGCCGGGCCGGCGAGCTGGCGGCGCAGCATCCGGTACGCGGTGGCGTAGCCGGAGGCTGCCGCGTGCTCACGGTAGGCGATGGCATCGTCCAGGGCGGCGAGCAGTTGCGCGTGCTGGGCCGGGGAGATGGAACGGGCCGGGGAACGCACCAGGCCAGCTCGACGTCGTGGCCGGCGTTGAACAGTGCCCGCGTGCCGTCCGGCGCCGGGTTGCCGCGAAAGTGCCGCCAGTCGTCCCCGGCCGCGAACATGCCGACCCGGAGGTGCCGCAGGCGGCGCAGAAGGGCGCGCTGTCGGCCTCGCCCGGATCTCTGGCCCCGGCGGCGTCGCCATCTCCGTCCGTTGCCCTGGCCGCTGTGTCGACTGGAAACCATCCTGGGGCTCCCCTCGCTGGACACGGGATACGTCATAAAAGACGCTCGTCACCGCGCGACGGTGCACGGCCGCCCGAGTTGATACGTAGCCGTTACAAGCGATGCGCAAACGTTGCGAACGGTATCCGGTATTCTGGCCGCCCGCAGCGAGGTATAGGTCAATCCATGGGAGTCCTGGTGACCGGCGGGGCGGGGACCTCGTGGCCACGTGCGCGGCTGGGTTCACGTCGACGACCACTGCCGGGGTATCCAGCTGGTGCTCAAGCGCGCGAGCCCTGCCGGGTGTACCACGTCCGCGGCGACACCGAGCTGACGGACACCGAGCTGACGCAGGCGCTGCTGGACGGCTGCGGAGCGGGCTGGGAGATGGTGTGCCGGGCCGGTGACCGCAAGGGACACGACCGCCGCTACTCGCTGGACGACTCGCTGCTGCGCGGGATGGGCTTCCGGCCCCGTACGTCCTTCGCGGAGGGGCTCACCGCCACCATCCGGTGGC
>CAWEFP010000048.1:0-21348 GCA_963808295.1 uncultured Actinomycetes bacterium
GCGAACCGGCTGCCCCAACCCGGTGCCGGTGGCGGCCGGGACCGCGGTCGTTCAGGTCATCGACGCCCACGGGCGGATCGTGGCCGCCTCGGCCGGCGCGGACCGGCTGGTGCCGCTGCTGCCCCGGCCCGGGCCGCCATGGTGGCGCGGACCCAGACCGGGATCCTGCTCAACGGCCGGCCCTACGGGCTGCCGGAATCGCTGCGGGTCGCCGCGGTCCCGGGCCAGCGCGGCGAGACGGTCATCGCCGCCGTGTCCTACAACGCGGTCCACGACACGCTGGCCACCGTGGCGCATGTGCTGCTGTTCGGCACGCCGGCACTGCTGCTGCTGATGATCTGGGGTCGCTGGCTGATCGCCGGGTCCACGCTGCGGCCCATCACGGCGCTGCGGCGCGGCGCGGAACAGGTCACCGCCACCGGGGTGCCCCGTGGGCTGCCGGTTCCCGAGGCCCGGGACGAGGTGCACAGCCTCGCCGTGACGCTGAACGACATGCTGTCCCGGCTGGAGGCGGCGCAGCAACGGCAGCGGCAGTTCGTCTCGGACACAGCGCACGAGCTGCGCAGCCCGATCGCGAGCATCCGGGCTCAGCTGAAGGTGGCGCTCGATCACCCGGACGGCCAGGAGTGGAGCGGACGGCGCGGGACGTGCTCGCCGACACGATGCGGCTCTCCCAGTTGGCCGAGGACCTGCTGGTGCTGGCCCGGCTGGAGGAGCGCACCGGCCGCGGGCATGGCGGCCAGCATGGCGGCGGCGGGACGATCGACCTGGCCGGGCTGGTGACCGGGACCGCCGACTGCTACGCCCAGGCCCGGGTGCCGGTGTCCGCGGCCGCGCCGGAGCCGTGCCGCGTGGCGGGTGACGCCGACGCGCTGCGCCGGATGCTGGTCAACCTGATCGATAACGCGGTCCGGTACGCGCGCACCCGGGTCACGGTGGCGGCAGGCCCCAAGGACGGGTCGGCCCTGGTTACCGTCTCCGACGACGGCCCGGGGATCGCCGCGTGCGACCAGGAGCGGGCGTTCGAGCGGTTCACGACGCTGGACGACGCGCGGGCGCGCCGCGACGGTGATGCCAGCGGCGCGGGGCTGGGGCTGGCCATCGTCCGGGCGACCGCGCACGCGCACGGGGGCACCGCCTGGCTGGAAACGCCGGGCCCGGGCTGCGGGTCGCGGTCCGGCTGCCGCTGGCCGGGACACCGGCGGGGCCAACGGCTGCGCCTGCGGCGGTGCCCGCGGCAGTACCGCCGGCCGGACCGTTCACGGGGCCGCTGACTGGGCCGCCGGCCGGACCGCTCACGGGGCCAGGGGCGGGCCGCCGCAGGCACTCCCGCGGAGCGGTTAGCCTGATCTGCGGCCGGCCCGAGGCGGAGGCCCCCGCCGGGATCCCGGTCGAGATCGAGGTGCGCGGACATGCCAGCACGAGCGCGGGAGACGGTGGCCCGCATGTTCCGTGCCGCCCGCGAGCACAAGGTCACGACCGCGGTGTTCGGCGCCAGCCTGGCGGCCATTGTGGCCCTGGGGGCCTTCGCCGCTGCCTCCGGGACCGCGACATCCGGGACCGGCACGCCGGGGACCGCCGCCAGCCCGTCGCGCCAGGCCAGCGATCAGCCGGCGCCGGGCTTCACGCTGCCCGGCCCTCGGCGGCTCATCCGGCCGGGTATCGCTCGCCGCCTACGCCGGCCAGCCGGTCATCGTCAACTTCTTCGCGTCCTGGTGCGTGCCGTGCCAGCAGGAGACCCGCTGCTGGCGCGGTACTACCGCGCCGCGCACGGCACGGTGGACATGCTGGGCATCGACAGCAACGACAGCCGGGCCGCGGCCGTTACGTTCACCGAACAGCCAGCGTCAGCTATCCCCTGGCGTACGACCCCGTGGCCACGGCGGCGGGCGCGTTCGGGGTCGCGGAGCTCCCGCAGACGTTCTTCCTCAACGCCCAGCGCCGCATGGTGGACCGCGTCTTCGGCGCAGTGACCGCCGCGGATCTGGCCAAGGGGGTGGCGCTCATGGGCAAGCCGGTGGCCCCGGCGGCGGCCGCATCACCCGGAAACGGAAGCTGAGGCCGGGACGGGCCGCCCTCGCGCAGACGGCCGGCGGCTCGCGCGGGCGGCCCGGTAGCTTGCTCAGGCGGCCCGGCGGCGGGACCGCGCGACCATGCCGGCCGCGCCGGTCAGGCCGAAGGTCACCGCGCCATGCCAGAGCCCGGTGAGCACACCGCCGACGATGCCCCCGCCGAGGACCACGGAGAGCACGAAGACGATCGCTGCGGCCGCCACCCCGGGCAGCAGGGCGAAGCGCCAGGGGTTGGCGCGAGCCCACCGGATGGCCCGGCCCGACCGCTGGCGGAACAGCGCACCGGCCGCCGCGACGACGAAGAACGCGACCACACCGAGCGACAGCGCGTCGCTGAGGCCGCCGAGCCCGAAGCTCCCGCCGATCACGTGCCAGCCGAAGTCGCCCAGGGCGATGATCCCGCCGGTGACGGCGGCGCCGGTCCACGGAGCCTGCGACAGCGCGTCTCCCGAGACCGACATCTCCTCGCGCCGGGACAGGCCCGGCTCGTTCATCTGGGTTGGTGCGGACATTTCAGCTCCTTGTGCGGACCATAGCCTTGCCCAACTCACGTTATATCGCGTTCGGCCGTAGCCTACCATGATGGCGTGCCTGTTTTTCGATATGTCGCCTTCGTCGGGCGACGGGGCCGCTGGTGCGTTCGCGCACACGGCGCGGGCCCGCAGGGGGATCTTGGCTGGCGGAACCGAACCCTTCCTGTGAGAACCCTTAGGGAGTGTGGAGAGTGCGCCCATCTTCGGGGAAGGAACAGGAAAGAGCGCGGCGGCAGCACGGAGCCCGGTAGCCGGACACAGCACCCGTAGCGACCGCAGGCGCTACGACGGCAGAGGCGATGAGAATGCAGGACGACGAGACCGGCTCCGAGCCAGGCGGACACGGATGGCCAGCGGCCGGAGGCCCGGGCGACCTCGGCGACGTGGGCGGCCCGGAGGGACCCGCTGACGGCGGGTTCGGTGCCTGGGCGGGACCGGCCGCGGCCACACGGGCCGCCGCGGCCACACGGGGCCGCCCCGGAAGCGCCGGCGCGGCCGGGTCGCCGTGTACGCTGTCGTGGCCCTGCTCGCCGCCGGCCTCGGCGCGGCCGCCACAGTCGGCCTGAGCGGCAGTCAGGCGGGACTGTCCACCGGGGTCTCCTCCCATCAGATCCCCGGCCCGCAGAACGACGCGGGAAACACCGGGAACGGCTCGCTGAACAAGGCGTTCGTCGCGGCCAGGGTCGAGCCCGCCGTCGTGGACATCGACGCGGCCATCCAGTACTCGGGCGGC
The DNA here is from genome assembly GCA_963808295.1 of uncultured Actinomycetes bacterium. Classification (GTDB taxonomy): domain Bacteria; phylum Actinomycetota; class Actinomycetes; order Streptosporangiales; family Streptosporangiaceae; genus Bog-532. The sequence goes on from CAWEFP010000048.1 coordinate 3,339, forward strand.
ACCTCGTCCGAGGGAACCGGAATGGTCATCAGCGCGGACGGCCTGGTGCTCACGAACAACCACGTGATCGACGGGGCAACGACGATCAAGGCGACGCTGGCGACCAGCGGCAAGGTCTTCCGGGCCACGGTGGTCGGCTACGACTCCACCCACGATGTTGCGCTGCTCAAGCTCGACGGCGCCACCCGGCTGAGGGCCGTCGCGGTCGGCAACTCCTCGCAGGTCACGCCGGGCACCCCGGTGCTGGCCCTGGGCAACGCCGAAGGCCAGGGCGGCCTGCCGAGCCTCGCGGAGGGCATCGTCAACAGCCTGAACAAGACGATCAGCCCCACCGACGAGAGCACCGGCGCCACCGAGACCCTGCACGGCATGCTGCAGACCGACGCCGACATCGTGTCCGGCGACTCCGGCGGCCCGCTGGCCAACTCGGCGGGCCAGGTGATCGGCATGGACACCGCGAACGCATCGAGCTCGCAAGGCTCCTCGTCCGTGCTCGGCTACGCCATCCCGATCAACACCGTGCTGTCGTTCGCGCACCAGATCGCGGCGGGGCAGCCCAGTGCCACGGTGCAGATCGGCCTGCCGGGGTTCCTCGGCGTCCTGGTCCCGCAGAGCAACAGCACCAGCCCGGTACAGCAGGCACAGCAGCAGCGGCAGCAGATACAGCAGCAGCAGCAGCAACAGCAACAGCAACAGGGAACCGGGCTGCCCGGCAGCGGGACGGGCAGCGGCCAGCCTCCGCGACGCGCGGCCTGCAGCAACGATGACGCGGACACCTCCGTGCCGTCGTCCATCGCACCGGCCAGCTCCGGGGCCCTCGTCGACGGCGTGCTGTGCGGCACCGCCGCCGCGACCGCCGGCCTGGTCAGCGGAGACGTGATCACCGCCGTCAACGGCCAGGCCGTGACCACACCCGGCTCCCTGACCGCGATGATGTCCAGGTTCCGCCCGGGCACCAAGGTGACGCTCAGCTGGGAAACCGCCGGCGGTCAGCGGAAGGCGGGCGCCCTCACGCTGGGGGCAGCCCCGGCGCGGTAGGCAGCCCGTGAGCCAGCCCGGTGATTTACGTCACAAACGGTCCGGGGGCCCGCGCCCTCGTGCCGGTTAATGTGCACCTCGTGACGTTTTCCGGCCGCCGGCGCGGCGCACCCGAGCAGACCGCGATAGTGAGAGCGCGATGGGGCATGTGATTCCTGAACGATGCGGTGAGCCACGCCACAGTTCCCTTCATAACCTGAAGGGGGCATTCAGGTAACGCTCAGGGACGGATGGCTAACTAGGGATCGAAGCGGCGGGCGGCAACCAGGACGCCTACCGGGACTAGCGGAACCGGGCGAGACTTTCTCACCCGGTCTCAACACAAGGGCGATAGTGATGCAGGAAGACCAGAGCGGTAGCGAGAACGGGCCGGGCGGGGCACAGCAGCCGCCTGAGAACGTGGGCCCTCAGGTCTCTCCGCCCGCCGGCGGAACCACGCCCTGGAAGAGCGCGGACGACACCAGGGCCTTCGGCGACACCGGACGCGGCGACACAGTGTCCTTCGGCAGGCAGGGCGAGCCACCTGCGGACGCGGCCCGCGAGCAGCGGGCCGGCGGGGCCGGGACGCTGCCCGCCGCCAGCTACGGCTATGGCGGCTACGGGCAGCAGCCCGGCGGACCCGGCGCGTACGGCCAGCAGCCCGGCGGCTACGGCCAGCCGGGAGCTACGGCCAGCCCGGGAGCTACGGCCAGCCCGGCGGGTACGGCCAGCCCGGGAGCTACGGCCAGGCCGGCGGGTCCGGTCAGCCAGGGAGCTACGGCCAGGCCGGGAGCTACGGCCAGCCCGGCGGGTACGGTCAGCCAGGGAGGCCGCCGGGAGCTACGGCCAGCCCGGTGATTACGGCCAGTCCGGCGGCTACGGCCCGCCGGGCGGATACGGGTCCGGCGGATACGGCTCCCCGGGCGGCGGGTACGGCGGCTGGGGCAGCCCGGCCGGCGGCTACGGCGAGCCGCCGCCGCGCAAGCGCCGTGGCCTGGCCGTCCTCCTGGTGGTCGCCGTGCTGGCCGCGGCGGCCGGGGCCGGCACCGCGGTGGCGCTGAACAGCGGCAACGGCGGCTCGACCGGCGTCTCCTCCAACGACGTCCCGGCCCCGCAGAGCAACGGCAATAACAACGGCAACACCGGCTCCAGCCTCAACACCGCCGCGGTCGCGGCCAAGGTGGAGCCGGGGGTCGTCGACATCACGTCCACGCTGAACTACCAGAGCGAGACGGCGGAAGGCACCGGGATGGTGCTCAACTCCAATGGTCTCGTGCTCACCAACAATCACGTGATCAACGGCGCCACCGCGATCAAGGCCACCGAGGTCACCACGGGCAAGACCTACACGGCGCGGGTCGTCGGCTATGACGCCGCCGAGGACGTGGCGCTGCTCCAGCTGCAGAACGCGTCGGGCCTGAAGACGGTCTCGGTGGGCAACTCCGCCCAGGTCTCGCTGGGCACCCCGGTCCTGGCCATCGGTAACGCGGGCGGCCAGGGCGGTAACCCCACCATCGCGCCGGGCATCATCAACGCCACCAACCGGACGATCACGGCCGGGGACCAGGGCAGCGGGACGACCGAGACCCTGCACGGCATGCTGCAGACCAGCGCGGAGATTCAGCCCGGCGACTCCGGCGGCCCGCTGGCCAACGCCGCGGGCAAGGTCATCGGCATGGACACCGCCGCGAGCAGTTCCAGCGCAACATCATCGTCCAGCGGCTCGACCATGGGCTACGCCATCCCGATCAACACGGCGCTGTCCATCGCCCGGGAGATCGCGGCGGGGCACGGCAGCTCGACGATCCAGATCGGCCTGCCGGGCTTCCTCGGCGTCCTGGTGCCGCAGAGCAACAGCTCGAACCCGCAGCAGCAGGCACAGCAGCAGCAGGGCCAGGGCAGCGGCTTCGGCGGCTTCGGCGGGACCGGCGGCGGCAGCCAGAGCTGCGTCAACAGCGCCACGTCCAACTCGGTCCCGACCACGATCGCGCCCGCCAGCTCGGGCGCGCTGATCGACAACGTGCTGTGCGGAAGCGCGGCCGCCACGGCCGGCCTCGGCGCGGGCGACGTCATCACCGCCGTCAACGGCCAGGCCGTCACGACGCCCAGCTCGCTGACGACGATCATGTCCAAGTTCCACGGCGGCGACAAGGTGACCGTCAGCTACACCGGAACGAACGGCGCCAAGCAGAACGTGTCGCTGACGCTGGGCACGAGCCCAGCCAAGTAAACGGCGAAGGGCCCCCGACGCGATCGGGCCGCCGGCCACCTGGACGGCGGCCCGATCGCTGTGCGGACCGCGGGCGGCTCCGGCGGCTCGGGCGGCCCTGGGCGGTGAAGCCGCGGTATGGCCCGGCCCGACCGCGGCGTCAGGGGCGGGTGAGCCAGCCGCGCATGCGTTCCTCACAGTCGAAGATCTTCGGCACCTCGACGTACTCGTCCGGGGTGTGCGCGATCTCCGAGATGCCCGGGCCGTAGTTGACGGCCGGGATGCCGAGCTCCGCGAACCTGGCCACGTCGGTCCACCCGAGCTTGGCCCGCGGCACGCCGCCCACGGCCGCGGCGAACGACGCGGCCGGTCCCTGGTCGAGCCCAGGCCGGGCCCCGGGGGCAACGTCAACGACGGTCAGGTCCCAGCCGCCGAACACCTCGCTGAGGTGCCGTTCGGCCGCCGCGATGTCCCGGTCCGGCGCGAACCGGTAGTTCACGGTGACCACGCAGCGGTCGGGTATCACGTTGCCCGCGACGCCGCCGGTGATGCCGACCGCGTTCAGCCCCTCGTGGTAGACGAGGCCGTCCACCTCGGGCTGCCTCGGCTCGTAACGGCGGAGGACGTCGATGATGCCGCCCGCCTCGTGGATGGCGTTGCGGCCCATCCAGGACCGCGCGCTGTGCGCGCGGCGCCCGGTCGCGGTCACCTCGGCCCGCATGGTGCCCTGGCAGCCGCCCTCGATCTCGCAGCCGCTCGGCTCCATCAGGACCGCGAAGTCGCCGCCGAGCAGGTCGGGGTGGCTCCGGCTCAGCCAGGCCCAGCCCATTGCGCGCCGCCTCGATCTCCTCGCAGTCGTAGAAGACGTAGGTCACGTCGCGCACCGGCTCGGGCACACTGGCCGCCAGCCGCAGCTGGACCGCGACGCCGGCCTTCATGTCGGTGGTCCCGCAGCCGTAGAGCCGGTCCTGCCCCGACGGCGCGTCGCGCTCGCGGCGGGACGGGAGGTTGGCGGCGACCGGCACCGTGTCGATGTGCCCGGCCAGAACGACCCGTTGCGGGCGGCCCAGGTCCGTGCGGGCCACGATGGAGTTGCCGTCCCGCTGGACGGTCAGGTGGGGCAGCGCGCGCAGCGCGGTTTCGATCACGTCGGCGAGGCGGCCTTCGTCGCCGCTCACCGAGGGGACGTCGACGATGCTCGCGGTGAGCACGGCCGCGTCGGCCGACAGGTCCAGTTCCACCCGCGCAGCCTAACGGTCCCCGCCGGGCAGCGCGCCGACCGGCAGCGCGAGTCCGCGCTGGAATCGGCCGAGGCCGGGTCCGTTCCGTGGATCGCGGCGTCGCTCGCCCGGATCGAGGCGGTGCTGGGCGACCTCACCGGCTGACCGGCGGCCCGCACCGGGGGCCGCGCGAACCGGGTTCCGTTCGGCAGGAATATGAACTTACGCGGACTTGGACGCCCCCGGGCCGCGGAACCGGCCCAGTGCGTCGAGCGGCAGCAGTTCCGGGCGCTTCGGCGGCACCCCCTCGCCCGACGACCGGCCGGTCAGCCGGCGGCGGGCCCACGGGATCGCGTACTCGACGGCCCAGCGGGTGTCCTGCCGGCGGGCGTTCATCCACGCCAGACTGCGGTCGGACGCGCTGCGGGCGCTCTGCAGCCGGATACGCAGCCGCGTCACGGCCAGGCCGGCCGCGGAGGCCTCGGCGGCGGCGACGGCGGCCGCGCCCGCGACCGGACGGGGAATCTGCCCGGGACGGGGCACGTCGGGCAGCGGGTCCCGCCAGTTCCCGGTGACCGGCACCCCGGCCGTCTCGCAGGCGAACAGCGCGACCCGCTGATGCCCCTCCGCGGTGAGGTGCAGCCGGTCCGCGCTCCACATCCGCCGGTCGCACAGGACCCGCATGGACCACAGGTCCACCAGGTCACACTGCCGGGCGGCCGAGATCGTGCGCAGGTGCATGTTGTACGCGGCGACCTTCCCGCGCAGCATCCGGATCACCGGGAACGCGGACGGGTCGAACCCCGTGAACAGCAGCACCCGGCACCCCGCCGCGCGCAGGCTCGCCACGCAGTCGTCGAACACCTCGGCCAGCGCGTCCGGGTCGGTGCCCGGCCGCAGGATGTCGTTGCCGCCCGCGGCGATGCTCACCAGGTCGGGTGCCATCTGGACCGCCCAGGGCACCTGCTCCTCCGCCACCTCCCCCAGCAGCTTGCCGCGGACGGCCAGGTTGGCGTACCGCAGGCCCGGCTGGTGGACCGACAGCATGTCCGCGAACCGGTCAGCCCAGCCACGGTAGGTACCTCCCGGCAGCCGGTCGTTCAGCCCCTCGGTAAAGCTGTCACCAAGTGCGGCGAATGAGCCGATTGTCTCGGCCGTAGCACGTCCGTCCATATCTTCCAATGATGCCGCCGGGTCCGACACCTGTTCAAACCGGACAGGCGGGCACGGCCGGGATCAGCCGGGACCTGGCCAGGAGGGATGGCGGCGGCCGGAAGCGGCCGGGCGGGGGTGGCGGGAGCTAGGGTGAGGGCAATGACGCGCCTGCCCATGTCGCGATTCGCCGCGGCGGCCGCCGTGGTCGCCGGGCTGGCCGCGTGCAGTTCAGCCTGCCCGGGCGGCCAGTCGACGGGCCCGACCCCCTCGACCCGCACCGTCCCTGCCAGCTCCGCGGCCTCCAGCGGCACGGGCGGCGGAAGCGGCGGCGCGGGGGGCGCCAGCGGCGCGGGGGCGGCGTACCCCGCGGCGGCCTGGGGGCAGTTCGGCAACAACGCGGCGAAGAGCGGCGTGGCCACGGGCCTCCCGGCGGACGGGCACCTGTCGGTCGCCTGGCGCGCTGCACTGGACGGGGCCGTGTACGGCCAGCCTCTGGTCATCGGCCAGCTCGTCATTGCCGCCACCGAGAACGATTCGTTCTACGGACTGAACGAAACCACCGGGCAGGTGGCCTGGCGCACGCACCTGGGCTCCCCGGTGCCCCTGTCCGATCTGCCGTGCGGCGACATCGACCCGCTCGGCATCACCGGCACGCCCGCCTACGACCGGGACAACGGCCTGGTCTACGCGCTCGCGGAGACGGCCGGGTACCGGCACGTGCTGTTCGGGCTGTCGCTGTCCAGCGGCGCGGTGAAGGTGGAGCGGGACATCCCCGCGCCGGACGGCCAGCCGCGCTACGACCAGCAGCGGCCGGCATTGACCATCGAGGACGGCCGGGTCTACCTGACGTTCGGCGGCCTGTACGGCGACTGCGGTCCCTACGTCGGCTCCGTCGTCGGGGTGCCGGTCTCCGGGGCGGGCGCGCTGGTCTCCTACCGGGTGCCCACCAGCAAGGGCGGCGCCATCTGGGGAACCGCCGGCGCGGTGGCGGGCCCGGGCGGGACGCTCTACGTCAGCTCGGGCAACGGCGCCGCCGAGGGTGGCACGTTCGACGGCAGCGACTCGGTGACGGCGCTGTCCCCTGACCTGGAGCGGACGGGGATCTTCGCGCCCGTGACGTGGGGGCAGGACAACGCCAACGACCTGGATCTCGGCTCCACGCAGCCCGCGCTGCTGGCCAACGGCACGCTACTCGCCGTCGGGAAGCGCGGGACCGGCTACCTGCTGCGGGCCTCTCATCTCGGTGGGGTGGGAGGCCAGATCGCCTCGGGCTCCGTGTGCAAGGCGTTCGGCGCGGCGGCGGTCAGCGGCACGACCGTCTACGAGCCGTGCGAGAGCAGCGGGATGAAGGCCGTGAGCACGGCGGGAAACCAGCTCCGCGTGCTGTGGACCGGGCCCGCCGGCGCGTCGGGCTCACCGGTGCTCGGCGGCGGTGCCGTCTGGGTGAACAACTGGGACTCGGGGACGCTGTACGAGCTGAACCCGGCCAACGGCGGAGTGCGCGACTCGGTCAGCCTGGGCGCCACCCTGCCGCACTTCGCGTCACTGTCGCTGGCCGGGTCGCTGGCGTTCGTCGGCACCGACGACGGCGTCACCGCCGTGCGGGGGGCCTGACCGGCGGGCCGCCTGGTCCGGCAGCGCGGGCACCCCTCCCTCGGTGACGCGGGAGCCTGGTGGGGCTGGCACCGGATGGGCAGACTGTTCGCATGACCTCACCGGTGACGTATACCGAATCACCCGCACCGTCCTTTCTGTTCGATCTGGACGGCACGCTGATCGACAGCGTGTACCAGCACGTCATCGCCTGGCGGGCGGCGCTCGCCGGGATGGGTATCGACCTGTCCGTGTGGCGCATTCACCGGCGCATCGGGATGAGCGGTGGGCTGTTCGTTTCGGCGCTGCTGCGCGAGACCAGGCTGTCGCTGTCGCCCGAGGAGATCGAGCGCCTGCAGCGGGCGCACGCCGATGAGTACCGCGCCCAGATGGATTCGGTGCTGCCGCTGCCGGGCTCGGCGGATCTGCTGGCCGCACTGACCGAACGCGGCGTCAAATGGGCCATCGCAACGAGCGGGAACGCCGTGACGGCCCGGCCGGCCCTCAAGCTGCTCGGCCTGCCGGAAAACACGCCGATGGTCACCCGCGACCTGGTGCGCCACGCCAAGCCCGATCCGGATCTGTTCCTGGCCGCCGCCGCGCTGCTGAATGTGGACCCGCGGCAGGCGATGGTGGTGGGCGACAGCGTGTGGGACCTGCTGGCGGCGCGCCGCGCCGGGGCGCTCGGCGTCGGCCTGCTGTCCGGCGGGTACGGCCGGGAGGAACTCGAGCGGGCCGGCGCCTTCCGCGTCTACAGCGACCCGGCTGACCTGCTGGCCCGGCTCGACGAACTCGGCGTCCGGGGTTACGTGGACTGACGCCGGGACTGTTCCGCGCTGACGCCGGACCGTTCCGGTCGCGGAGGCCGGGACCGTGTTCCGTGTCCGTAATCCCCACGCGGTGTGAACAGACCGCGAGGACGGTACCCGTGCACGCCGAACGCGAGGTTAGATGGACTAGGTCCCGGTTCGAGAGCAGGAGGCGATGTGCCGTGTCCGGGGTGCGGCGAGTCTTCGCTGGCGTGCATGGTTCCCTTGGCAGCCTGCAGGCGCTGCGCTATGCGGCGAATGAGGCCCGGAACCGGGGCGCGCGGCTCGTGCCGATCATCGCCTGGGTCCCGCCGGGCGGCGATCTCGCCGAGCGGCGCCAGCCCAATCTTTACCTTCGGAAGATGTGGCGGGACGCGGCTCAGGAACGGCTCTGGGATGCCTTTGACATGGGACTCGGCGGTCTGCCCGAGGACCTGAGCATCGAGGCGCTCGTAGTCCGCGGCCCGGCGGGCCCCGTCCTGGTCGAATGCGCCGACGACCCCGACGACCTCCTCGTCATCGGGACCGGGCGCCGTGGCCTGCGCCTGCTGGCGGGCCGTTCGGCGAGCCGCTACTGCCTCGCCCACGCCCGCTGCCCGGTGGTCGCCGTCCCGCCGTCGGTCCTGATGGAGGAGGCAAGCCACGGCCTGCACCTCTGGCACCGGAAACAGCGCCTGCCCGCCCTCGATCACCCCGAGGCCTGGCGGCACTGAACGACGGCCGGCGCGGTGCGGGTGAGCGGCACCTGCGCGCTGGATAATCCTGCCGAACGGTCCCGGTGACGAGTTTGACAACGCCATTTCTCGTCCGCCTCCGGTGCGCCCCGGTGGGTTCGCCGAGGCGGCGGGCTCCTCCGGCCCGCGAGCATGCCCGGGAGTTTCAGGCGCTGGCCGATGACGGCCCGGCAGCCTGCTCCGACGGTGCCCGAGCCGTCGAACACGCCGAGCCGGCGGAACCGGGCGTATTGCATGCGGTGGCGCTGGCCTCGAAGTAGGCGAGTTGCTTGTCGCGTTTGCCGGCTGGGTACCCGCGTTGGCGCCTCTACGTGTACCGGGGTGCGCGATGCCAAATGGCAAAACCTCAACCGGGCCCGGCGCCTGGTCATTGAGTGGACGGCTCAGCTGTGACGGCAACCGGCCAGCAAACGCGGGCAATGTGACCACAACCGCAGCCTGAGGAAAGCACCGCCAGGCCGGGGACGGACACCCCCGCACTCGTCCCCGGCCGCGCACCGGCCTCTCATTAGCAGCGACGGCAAGGAATGGCGGCCCGCCCGCCCGGCCCCCTCCCACGCCGGTGTTCAGGGACGCTGGCGCTGGAGGATCGCCGCGCTGATGGTGGCGGTCAGGCTGACGGCTGCGACGGCGGCCAGGAACGCGTACTGGGTGATGGTGGCGAAGATCTGGTCGGGGACGACCGAGCACGACTCCTAGTGCGAAGGCGAAGCAGCTGGCGGTGGCGGTGAGGGCCCAGCGGCCGGTCAGCAGCGCGCAGCACGGGCCGACGATCAGCAGGCCGATCAGGATCAGGCGGGGCCCGCTGGCAGCGTCGCAGGCCGCGACCGCAGAACACAGGATGAAGCTGAGCTTCCACAGGCGGCCGACGCTCCAGCCGGGCAGCAGCGATTCACGCCGCCACTCGCGGGCCAGGCTGGCCATCACCGTGCGGCCGGATGGCTGCCAGCGCAACGACCGGGTCACGAGCAGCGCACCGGCAGCCGCCATCGCCGGCGGCGGGAAGCGCGGCGACCGCTGGGCTGACCTTTCCCTGCGCCACGCTGATGAGCAGCGCGGTCACGAACGCCAGGTAGCCCGCGATGATCGCTCTTCCCGGTATCCGGCCCAGGCCGCGGTCGCGGTAGGCGAAGGCCAGCGCGAAGACGGTCAGGCCGGCATACCACGCGGCCACGAGGATGTCCTGCCCGGAACGCGGCCCGAGCCCGGTCAGGCTGGCCGGGACCAGCAGCCCGGCCGTGACGTTGATCGCGTTGCTGTTCAGGGCGGTGCTCAGCACCGCGGCGCCACGGCCCCGCCTGGCAAGGTAGACGGCCGTCACCGCGTTCGGCAGGCTGGTGACCACGGCCAGGACCAGCGCGCCCACGATAATGTCAGCGACCGCGTAGCGGCGGCCGAGAGTGGTGGCCGCCTGTTCCATGGTGATGCTCGCCCCGACCACCGCGATCAGGGCAACTGCGGCGGCGAGCCCGTCCCGCCAGGTTCCCGGGCGGGGCCTGATCGCCTCGGCAAGTTCGGCCTCCTCCTCATGGACCGCTGCGGTCAGCCAGCTCGCCCACCCGGCCGGGAGCCGGAGGCGTTCCATCCGCGCCCGGCGCATACCCAGCAGCGCCACATACGGCATTCCCACCGCCAGGGCCAGCGCCAGCCCGGCCACCGGGGATACCACGGCGGCCACCGTCAGCAGGCACACCACGGCGACCCACACGCCCGGCAGGCCGGCCAGCAGCACCACCCGGCGATGGAAGGCGATCCGCCCGGCCACCACCGCGCTCAGCCCCAGCAGCGCCGCCAGGTTAAACACGTTCGAGCCGATCACTACCCCGGCCCCGATGCTGGACTGGCCGCGGGCCAGCGCGGTCACCGCCGAGGTGATCTCCGGCGCATCAGCGGCGAGCGCCGCGACCAGCCCCAGCCAGGCCTCCGAAAGACCGGCACGGTCCCCGAGCCGCTCAAGCCGTGAGACGAGCAGCCAGCTGGCGGACAGGCTCACCACCACGCCCGCAACGAACAGCAGCAGCCACGCGGCCGTCATCGCCCCGCCACATCTGTTCCCTGGCAACCGCCAGCCAGATGCACACCCGCCGCAGCCGGAACTGCCGGCGGGGGCGTGGCGCTCTTCATTGCCGCCACCCAGGATAGGTCCGCCCGGCGGCCGCATACCAATACCCCTTCCCGGCATCTCGCGGGGAAGCCGGAGGATAGGCGCTCCCGCGTACAAGTTCGTCGTGCACATCCAGGCTAATCCTTTTTTTTTTTTTTTTTTTTTTTTTTTTTTTTTTTTTTTTTTTTTTTTTTTTTTTTTTTTTTTTTTTTTTTTTTTTTTTTTTTTTTTTTTTTTTTTTTTTTTTTTTTTTTTTTTTTTTTTTTTTTTTTTTTTTTTTTTTTTTTTTTTTTTTTTTTTTTTTTTTTTTTTTTTTTTTTTTTTTTTTTTTTTTTTTTTTTTTTTTTTTTTTTTTTTTTTTTTTTTTTTTTTTTTTTTTTTTTTTTTTTTTTTTTTTTTTTTTTTTTTTTTTTTTTTTTTTTTTTTTTTTTTTTTTTTTTTTTTTTTTTTTAAAAAAAAAAAAAAAAAAAAAAAAAAAAAAAAAAAAAAAAAAAAAAAAAAAAAAAAAAAAAAAAAAAAAAAAAAAAAAAAAAAAAAAAAAAAAAAAATTATTTGGCATCAGCCGGTCGCCAGGCTGGCCGCCGTGCTGGACGTAGCGGTCCTGGTGGCTGGATCCTCGGCGGGATATTGCATACCGGGTTGTTCTTCGTTCCCGCCCTGGCAACGATGGCCGTCGCAGGCGTCAAGCTGTGGCGCGAGCGGTCCGGACGATGACCGGAGCGCTGAGCCGGGACCGCCTGGCGATACTGGCGGGGCTGGCGGCCCCGCTGGCCCTGGCGGCGGTTCTCATCCCGTTCCGGGCCAGTTTCCCCAACACCGACGCCGCGCTGGCTCTGCTGCTGGTCGTGGTGGCCGTCGCCGCGAACGGGTGCCGGCTCGCCGGGGGCCTCGCCGCGCTATCCGCGGCGGTGTGGTTCGACTTCTTCCTCACCCAGCCCTACCAGCGGTTCACCATCACCCGGCGGACCGACATCGAGACCACCGTCCTGCTGCTCGCCGTCGGCGTCGCGGTCACCGAGATCGCCGTCTGGGGACGCCGCCAGCACGCCGCCGCCAGCAAGCGCGCGGGCTACCTCGACGGGATCAACGCGGCCGCCCGCGCCGTAGCCACGGGCGACTCCCCGGGGGCAGCGGCCTGGCCTCTTTGGGCGCACGGCGTCCAGGACACTGATGTCTTTCCCTGCGGGCAGGTGGCGGTCTTGGTGTCGTAATCGATGGTGAAGTCGGCGCGGGCGTAGCCGTGGCCGGCGCGGGCCTGCGCGGAGGTATCAGCCAGCAGCGGCCCGATCATTGCGATGCCGTACCGGGCAGCCTCGCTGACCACCAAGGCGGCGCTGAGGTACCCCAGTCGGCGTAATTCTGCGGCCGAGGCGAGGGGAAGAATGACCGCAGGCCAGATCATGAGCTGGACGACGCCAAAAACCAGGCAAGCTGGTCGGCGTGTCGCGAATTAACCACCGGGATCAAGGTCAAGGTCAAAACCCACGGTGGTAACTCACCACACCAATGACCGAGGAAGGTGCACGCTCACGCACATGACCGCCCGTAACTGGTGACCACGGAAGGTGCAGGCAGCACAGGTACCTGCCCGCAGGCAATGACCGGGGAAGGAGCACAGCACCCCGGTACCGGCGGGCACTGGTGACCACGGAAAGCGAGGCATCCCGGTACAGCCCGCACCCGATGCGACGGTAGCAGCAAGGAACGCCACAATGCCCCGTACGCACGCGGACGGCGTGTACCTGATCCCCCCTTACATGGGTGCGGATGGCGAGCCGTCAGGGGCCGTCCGGGGGCGGCGGCGGGCTGGGGCCGACGGCCAGAGCGGTGAGGGCACGGGCCGCGCCCTGCGGGTCGGCAGCGGGCCAGCTTTCCTGGTCATCGCCGGTTTGCCACCACAGCAGGCGGCCGTTCGTCCACACCGTCAGGCCGTAAGCCACGCTCAGGACGCCGAACAGCGCGCACGCGGAGCCGTATAGCCGGGTGATGCCTGCGGCGCGGAGCTGGGCGGCCAGGGCCCGGAGCGCGGCGGCCGGCCGCTGCCGGGAATTGGGAGCGGGGGCCGCGAGGTAGGGCGGAGGTTTCATGTGCCCGGCCCGGGGTGGGCGGCGGCGGTGGTACCGCCGGCGGCGTCACTGGTCAAGTCCGGGTGGGTCATGGCGGCGGCCAGCCGGTCACGGGGCGTTTTCCACGGCGCGGATGCTTTCGGCCAGTTCGGCGGGGGTCCGGCCGTAGCGGGGAACCGGCGTGCCGCCCGGCTCGCGGGCGGTCGCCTTGTAACCGGCGGTGATTTCGGTGATGTCCCACCGGTCCCCGAACTCGCGGCGTACGCCATCCAGGGTGACCTCATCGGCGGGGGCCGGCCGGGGGTGTTCATGAGGCTGGGTTCCGTTCGGGGCCGGTGACGGGGGGATAGAGGGCGGGTGCCGCGCGCAGGCCAGGCTCCGCGGAGCCCCCCGTCCCGGACAAGAGCTCCGTGCCCGTGCCCTGGCTCCCCTCATCCCGCGAAAGGCGCGGGAGGTGGCTTGACGCGCGGCACCCGCTGGGCCGCGCGGCCGGGGTGAGCAGGGGGCGTGACCCGGCCGCGCGGCGGTCTACGGGCCGGTGACCAGTTCTGCCGGCGGCGGGGAGCGGCGGGGCTGATGGCCGGGGGTGAGGGTGAACCAGGTCACCCATCCGCAGGTGCCGGGGAAGGTGCCGCAGGCAGCCGACAGGGCACGGAGCAGGTACAGGCCATGCGGGGGCCCGGCGGGGCCGAGGCTGCCATCCCACCCGCTTCCCTGGTCTTCAACCTGGGCCTGCAAATAGGTGCCAGCCAGCCGGACGCGGACGGTGAACGTGCCACCGGGCCGGCCGCTGGCCGAATGAGTGACCGCGTTCGCGCACAGCTCGCTGGCCAGCAGGACCGCCTCATCCGCGGCCGGGAACCCGGCGAGGAAATCAGCCAGCAGCGCCCGGACGGCGCTGACCTGGTTAGTGCGGCCGGGAAAGGACCGTGCGCAGTTCTGCCACGAAACCGGCGGGGGTGGCAGTGTGGCCCGTTCACGCATCGCTTCGTCCTCCCTGGCTCTTACCTCTGTCACCAGCGCGGGCAGCTTGCTTGTGCCCCAGTCGGGTGGCTCCAGTGGCGAGCACGTCCCTGTTGCTGGACAGACGTGCATCTTCAAGAGTGGCTAGTGCTGTACAGTCCCAGCATGCATCTAACTGAACGCTATGTGAAACGAGTTTCCTCTAAACGAGTTCAAATTAAATAGTTCAGAGAAGATGGACGTACCGGATGAGTGAGGTGATCAAGTGCCAAACCGGTCAAGCCCAACGGTGCGGCGCCGCCGCCTGGCGGCTGAGCTGCGGAAGCTCCGCAAGGAGTCAGAGAAGACGCGCGAGCAGGTGGCCGAGTTCGTGGGCTGCTCGCCGGTAACGGTGACGCGCATTGAAAGCGGGCAGAGCGCCCCGAGGGTGGCCGACGCGGCGCGGATGCTGGAGATGTATGGCGTTACAGGTGATCGCAGAGAGGTGCTGATCACCCTTTGCCGGGAGGCGCGCAGGCGGAGCTGGTGGCAGCAGCATTCGGGTGCCATCCCAGCATGGTTCGAGGTCTACGTCGGGCTTGAGGAGGAAGCCTCCGAGATCCGGACGTACGAGCCTGAACCATCCCCGGGCTGCTGCAGACCGAGGGGTACACCCGGGCGGTCATGCTCGCGGATGTCGTCGTTCCGCCCGATGAGGAGATCGAGCGGCGGATAGCGGTCCGGATGAAGCGCCAGGAGCGTCTTGAGGGTGAGGACGCGCCGAAGATGTGGGTCGTGCTGAACGAAGCGGCGTTGCGCCGCGAAGTGGGCGGCCGGGAGACCATGCGGGAGCAGCTGCGGCACCTGACGGATGTCTCGCGGCCCAACAAGGTCGTCATTCAGGTTCTCACGTACGGCGCGGGCGCGCATCCGGCGCTGGATGGCTCGTTTGTCATCCTGCAGTTCCCGGAACCCGCCGATCCAGCTGTGGCGTACATCCAGTACCGCCGAGGTAGCCTCTACTTGGAGGAACCGTCCGATGTCGGCTACTACGCTGAGGTGTTCGACCATCTGCGCGCAAGGGCGCTGGGGCCGGATGAGTCGCGGGCCTTCATCGCGCGAGTGGCCGATGAGATGACCTGACGGAGGAAACGAAGAAGGTGCGGGTGCGCACGATGGACCGGTACGGCGTCGCGTGGCGCAAGAGCGGCTATGGCGATCAGCAGGGTAACTGCATTGAGGCTGGCGTATGGCGCAAGAGCAGTTACAGCGCTCAAGAGGGTAACTGCGTGGAGGTTACCGCGGCGCGTCCTGGCCGGATCGCCGTACGTGACAGCAAGGACCGGCACGGTCCGGGGCTGGTGTTTGAGCCTGGGCAGTGGCGGCGGTTCGCTGCTGGGCTGAAGGCTGGGAGGCCAGGGTGAGCTGAGGCCATCCTGCCGCCTCGCACGTTTTGCTGGGGGGCGTTCCTGTGTCCGGGAACGCCCCCTTTCGCTATGCCTGGGCGGTTTCCTCGGTGGCGTGCCCGGTGCTGTGCCTGGCGGTCCCATACCCCCACCGCCCCCGGAATCCCCGGTAGTAAAAGAGCCTCCGGGCACAAAGGGGGACACGGTAGAACTAAGGGTCACGGACAGGGAACAACCCGTACGTGTCCCGGCCGGGCACGCCCGCACCGCACGCGATGACCAGGCACCGCCACCAGAACGGCGAAAAATAGGTGCCTCCGGCGGGGGCCTCCGGGTCCGGGAGCGGCCACACCAGGCCGGGCCGCCGTAGCGGGCCGGGGTGGAAGCCTGCCGGAACCCGCCGCCACCGTCCCGGGACGAGCCGAGCGGGCCGGGCCGCGCCGGCATGCACTGGCGCGCATAAAAGACCAATTGCCGCACGCGAGGGGAAAAGGAACCGTTACAGAATGAGCGACGAACACCAAGGCCACGGGAAAGAAAGGCCGGAAAAACAGGCCGGTAATTCACCGCAGGCCGTTAAAGGACCGTCCATTATCAGCTATAATTTGAGGGAGGAAGAAAGGCCGGGTGGGCTGAAGGCCCGGTTCAAGGTGAAGATTGAGACCGGGCGGAAAGGCCCCACCTACCGTGCCCCCTGCACCTACTACCGGTACCCCACGACCGCTCCATCCCCCGCCAGGCCGCCGCCCACCCCGGCCACCCAACGGTCACCGTCCGCGAAGACGACCTAATGACCGCCCTCACCACTTTCCTCAGCGACGGGTGTTCGGGCCGGACCGGGCCGCCATGCTCGCCACCGCCCTTCCCGAAAGCGCCACGAGCAAGCCGGCCAGCGCAGGACAAAGCCGCCGCGCTCCGCCGCCAGCTCACCAAGATTGACACCTCTGAATCAGCGCTGATCAGCGAGCTGGAAGCACCCGCCGGACCCGGCGACCCGTGCGGCCCAGGCCCTCCGGCAGCGGATCCGGCGCCCGGTTCACCGGCCTGTTCACCGAACGCACCCGTATCGAGGCCGAGCTAGCCGCTCTGGAGACCGCCACTACCCAGGACAACGACCCCGCCCTCCTGGACGAGCTGCCCCTCCTTGGGGATGTTCTCACCGTGCGCCCCGGACTGGCTCATCGAGCAGCCTGCGGGACGTGTTCGGCATCGGCGCCGTCTACAACAACGACCTCCACCAGGTCACCATCAACGCCACCCTGACCGACGCCACCCCCCAGGCCATCGCCGAACCTCCTCGCCGACCCCCGCACCGACCGCGCCACCCAGCACCGGCCCCCCGCGCCCGCCACCGAAGATCATTCGTGCCATTCGGCAGCGGACACGGGGGGACACGCGATGGTGCCTCTACGGGTAAAGCTCGCCTCGCCCCGCTGCCGGGGCGTCGCTGCCTGCCCGTTCGTGCGGCGGCATTCGTCGGGGGGAGGGGCTTCGGCCAGGCGCCGGAGCAGGGTCGCGATACGGTCGGTGTCCGCGTCCGTACCGGCGATGGGGCGGAAGAACCTCGCGTCGGCGCGTTCGACCTCGGTGATGGCACGCAACGCCACCGCCACCCCCTGGGGGGTGATGCGCAGGCGGCGGGCTCGGGTGTCCTCGGGATCGATCTCGCGCTGGAGAAGGCCCTTGGCCTCCAGCTTGCGGACTACCTCGGATGTCATCTTGACGTCGGTGCCCGCCTGGCGGGCCAGCGCGAGCTGATTAGGGACGTGGCCGTGATCGTTGAGCCACCAGGCGCACGATAGCAGCACGAACTGCACGTGTGTCAGGTCGAGGGGGGCCAGCACCGCCGCGATTTCCCGTTGCCAGCGCAGCGTCGCGTGCCACAGCCAGAAACCCGGGCTGTAGTGGGGCCCGTCGATGGTCATGCCGAGGCGTAAGCCAGCAGCGCATCCATCGCTTCAGGGAAGTCAGCCGTGATCGCGGGTTCCATCGGAGGGCCTATCTCGTCGGCCGCCGGGCCGGTGATCTCCAGCCGGTGTGTCACCCGAGTACCCGCGTCCGCCAGCCGGGTCGAGAGTGTGGCTGAAGTGCAGCTTCACGTTACCGAGGTCCGTCTCGTCAGCATAGAACTCGTTCTCCTTGATCCCGGTGATGGTCGGCAGAGATGATCAGCGCCTGCCCCTTCGGGGTCATCGATACCCAGGTGCCGACCTCGAACGGGCCCTGCATGGAGACGTTCTCCATCGAGGTGTCCCAGCGCGGCCAATTGTCCAGATCACGCAGGACGTTCCAGATCGCCTCGGGGGCCAGGGCCGTCTCGGCGGTGTGCTCATGGGTCCACATGCTGCCTCGTCTCCCTCATCTGCGCTGTCCAGCGGTCGGGACTTCGTCCATGCCGGGCGCGCTCGCTAGTTAGTCTGTATATAGATTATCTATGCAGAGACTAACGGTCAAAGGGTGCTGGGGAGCGGTGCACAAGGGCGTTCCCGGGGCGGTACAGGAGGGCGCCCCCCCGACGGTACGCGCGGGCGCCCCGCCGACGGTGCTCGCTGGCCCCGCCGCAGGTACACGCGGGGGCACGCGGACGGGTGCATGGGTTCTGTTAGGAAGCGAAACGGCGCCGTATGGGTCCCGTTTGGACCGGCCTATCCCAATGCTGAGCGCGGTTCTATTGCCTTGGCCTGGGCTGTGCGATAGCTCTGATAGCCGTCTGAGGCCGCAGGCCCGGCAACCGCCCGGTTGGCGTCTCCTGACC
>CAWEFP010000049.1:0-24231 GCA_963808295.1 uncultured Actinomycetes bacterium
ATCTGCGTTCCTGAGCCTCTACAATCGGCCGGTGGCCGATTCGAGTGCATTGCGGACCGAACGTCTGGTACTGCGGCGCTGGCGGGAAAGTGACCGCGCCCCGGTCGCGGCGATGAACGCCGACCCCGCGGTGATGGAGCACTTCCCGTCCGCGCTGACCCGCGAGCAGAGCGATGCGCTGATCGACCAGATCGAGGCGGGATTCGATGCCCATGGGTTCGGGCTGTGGGCCGTGGACGTGGCGGCGACCGGGGAGTTCATCGGCTTCACCGGGCTGTCGGTGCCGGGCTTCGACGCGCCTTTCACCCCGGCGGTGGAGATCGGCTGGCGGCTGTCGCGGCCCAGCTGGGGACACGGCTACGCCACCGAAGCGGCCCGGCGCGCCCTGACCAGCGGGTTTGCCGACCACAGGCTGGCCGAGGTGGTCTCGTTCACCAGCGTCGGCAACGTCCGTTCCCAGGCGGTCATGCGGCGCATCGGCATGACCCACGACCCGGCCGATGACTTCGACCACCCGCGGCTGCCCGCGGGGCACCCGATGCGCCGCCATGTCCTGTGGCGCGCCCGGGCCCGTCAGGCGGGCTGAACCTCAGCGGGCGTCGGCCGGGACGGCCTCGATGAGGGCGGCGAGGCCCGCCTCGTCGAGCAGGTCGGCGGGGCGGACGGTCAGGCCGGGCCGGACGTAGTGGAAGGCGGCGCGGACCTGCTGCACCGGGACGCCGGCCAGGGCGGCCCAGGCCAGCCGGTAGGCGGCGAGCTGGACCGCGACGGCGTGCCGTTCACCGGCTGAGGCGGGCGGCTGCCCCGTTTTCCAGTCCACCACGTCGAACATGCCGTCGCCGGCGTCGTCGAAGACCGCGTCGATCCGCCCGCGGACCAGCCGGTCCCCGATCAGCGTCTCGAACGGCACCTCCACCTCGCGGGGCCATCGCCCGGACCAGGCGCTGGCCTCGAACCGGTCACGCAGGGCGGTGAGGTCGGCGTCCGTCCCGGTGGCGTCGCCGTCGTCGTCCGCGCCGAACAGATCGTCGGCGTCGATCAGCCGCTGCTGGCCGAAGCGCTCCTCCAGCCAGCGGTGGAAGGCCGTGCCGCGGCGCGCGTACGGGGCTGGCGGCCGGGGCATGGGCAGGCGGACCTGGCGGGCCAGCTCGGCCGGGTCACGGGCCAGCGTCACCAGCGCCGAGACCGACAGGTGGCCGGGCAGGGTGACGCGCAGGCCGCCCTCGGCGCGCCGCCGCTCCCGCTCGGTGAGCAGCAGATCCGCGTCCCGCCGCCATGCCGCCACCAGCTCCCGGTCGGCCGGGGTGAGCGTGGCCAGGTCGTCGTCGCCGGCGCGGTCCCGGCCGGCGCGGTCCCGGCCGGAGCTGCCCGGGCCGGTCTTCATCGCGGCGCTGACCATCGCGGCTGCTTCCCGGACGGCCGCATAGCGCTGGCCGGTGGGGCTGGCGGGCCAGTCCGCGGCGGGAGGCTCGGCGAGGGCGGGGTTTTCGGCGTCCGCCGGGGGCGGCGGGGCCCAGGCATCCACCCGGCCGGCGCCGGCGGCGCAGGCGAGCCGCACCTCTTCCAGGAACGGCGACGGCCCCAGCCGGCTGGCGCCCTCCCCCCACCAGTAGCCCGAGCAGCCGAGCCAGAACGCCGCCCGGGTCGCCGCCACGTACATGAGCCGCCGCTCCTCGGCCAGATCGCGGTCGGCGCAGCGCTGGGTGAAGGCGTCGACCGAGCCGGGGTCCAGGTCACGCAGGTCCGGCAGGTCGGTGGCGTCGCCGCGCAGGCCGAACGGCAGCAGCCGGGGGTTGTCCGTCCACCGGGTGGACAGCCGCGGACGCGCGGGAAAGACCTGCGCCCGCTCCCCGGCGGCGAGCCCGGGAACGAGGACGGCGGCCCACTGCAGGCCCTTGGCGGTGTGCACGGTGGCCAGCTTGACCGAATCCGTCTCGCCCACGCGCCCGGTTTCCAGGCCGAACTCCTCGGTCTCCGCGGCGGCCAGGTAGGCCAGGAACGCCCCGAGCGTCGGCTCCTCCCGCGACCCGGCGAACGCGTCCGCGGCGTCGGCGAACGCGTCAAGGTCGGCGCGGGCGGACAGCGGGTCCACGCCCGGGCGGGAGGCGATCTCGATGTCGAGGCCGAGGGTGCGCTCCACCTCGCCGATCAGGTCCGGCAGCGGCCGGCGCAGCTGGCCGCGGAGCGCGCGGAGCTCGGCGGCCAGCGCGCGGAACCGGGCGCCGGCGGCCGGCGAGTAGGCCGCCAACTCGCCCAGATCGTCGAGCGCCTCGACGAGGCTGCCGGCCTCGGTGGTCAGGTCGGTCAGCGCCTCGGTCAGCGGGTCATCGGACGGCTCGGCGGGGCGGGACTCCTGGGCGGCCCGGTCCGATCGCGCGAGCGCGCGTGCCCGGCGGCCCAGCGCCACCAGGTCCCGCGGCCCGATCCGCCAGCGCGGCCCGGTGAGCAGGCGGACCAGCGCGTCGGAGGCGGCCGCGTCGTTCAGCACCCGCAGCGTCGCCACCACGTCCTGCACCTCGGGCACGGTCAGCAGGCCGCCGAGCCCGACGACCTCGACGGGTATGCCGCGTGCTTCGAGCGCCCGGCGCAGCGCGGGAAACTGCGACCGTTTGCGGCACAGGATGGCGATGTCGGACGGGCGGACCGGGGTGTCGCGCCCGTCCGGCCACGGGGCGCCGTCCGGCGCGGTGCCCGGCGGCAGGGCCAGCAGGCCCGCGATCCGCGCCGCGGCCCAGTCGGCTTCGCCGGCGACGGTGCCGAGCAGGGCGCAGGCGACGTCACCGCGCCCGGTCCGGTCCGGGGCGGGCACCAGCCGCGGCACGTCCGGCGCCTCGGCACGCAGCCGCTCCTGCAGGACCGCGGCGACCTCCAGCACCCGCCCGGCGTTGCGGAAGCTCGTCGACAGCAGCTTCACCGGCGCGGGATAGCCCGCCGCGCCGGGCCGGAACGGCCGCGGCAGCACCGGGAAGTCCTGGGCGAAGCGCCGCAGGTTCCCGGCGCTCGCGCCGCGCCAGCCGTAGATCGACTGGCACGGGTCGCCCACCGCCGTGACGGGATGGCCGCCGCTGAACAGCGCGCGCAGCAGCACCAGCTGGGCGTGGCTGGTGTCCTGGTACTCATCGAGCAGGACGACGTTGTAGCGGCCCCGCTCGGCCAGGCCGACCTGCGGATGGCGGGCGGCGATCCGGGCGGCCAGCGCCATCTGGTCGCCGTGGTCGAGCACCTCACGCGCGGTCTTCGCCGCGGCGTACCGGGTCACCAGCGGCAGCAGCTGCTCGCGGGCGCGCTGGCTCTCCTGCATCTTCCGCACGTACGCCGGCAGGCGGCCGCCGAGGGCGGCGCGGCGGGTCTGCAGCCACTCGCTCACCGCGCGCACGTCGGCCGGGTCGCGCAGGTGCTCGCTCAGCTCGCCGGCCAGCGCGAGCACGGCCGCGGTCACGGTCGGCGGCCCCCAGCCGACGTCACCCATGGGGCCGTCGTAGGCGGCCACGATGCGCGCGGCGAGCTGCCAGGACTCGGCGGGGGTGATCAGCCGCATGGACGGTTCCAGGCCCTCACGCAGCGCGTGGTCGCCGACCAGGCGGCCCGCGTAGGCGTGGTAGGTGCTGATGACCGGGTCACCGGCGGGCGATTCCGCCGTGACCGTAATACTCGAGCGGCGCAACCGGTCCAGTCGGGCCCGGACCCGGTCGGCAAGCTCGGCGGCCGCCTTGCGGGTGAAGGTCAGGCCCAGCACCCGGTCGGGGCGGACCAGGCCGTTGGCGACGAGCCAGACCAGCCGGGCGGCCATGGTCTCGCTCTTGCCCGACCCGGCGCCGGCGATCACGGCGAGCGGCTCGGCGGGGGCGGCGATCACGGCGGACTGCTCGGGGGTCGGCCCGGGGAGGCCCAGCAGCCGCGCAACGTCCTCGGGGGTGAACCGGGCGGTCACGGCTGGACCTGTGTCCCGCTGTCGTTGACCGGGCAGCAGGACGCCACCGGGCAGGTCCGGCAGCCGGGATTGACCCGCGCGGTGAAGACCGGGCCGGCCATCCCGGCGGCGACGGTCTCGACCAGATCCTTGGCCCAGGCCGGGTCATCGTCGTCGCCGAGCGCCCGCTGCGGCTGGATCCTGGCCCGCGCGGTGAGCGCCGCCTTGCCGACCTGGACGAGCTCGGCGCCGCCCGGATCGGTGAGCCCGAACCGCTCGAACGCGCCGAGCAGCACCGCGAGCTGGTACACGCCGAGCTGCGGGTGGCGGCCCAGGTCCTCCTCGCGGGGCGCGGTGGCGCCGGTCTTCAGGTCGACGACCACCGCCCGGCTGCGGTCGTCGCGCTCGAGCCGGTCGACCCGCCCGGTGATCTGCACCTGCCCGATCTGGACCTGGAGGGCCTGCTCGACGGCGATGAGCTCCCGCGGGTTGGCGGCATGCCAGTCGAGGAACTTGCGCACCATCCGCTCCGCCTGCTCGCGCTGCTTGGCGCTGTACCAGACGCTGCCGAAGTCGAGGTGGTGCCAGATGTCGTCGATCCGGCTGCTGATCTCGCCGTCGGAGGCGCCGCCCGCCGCGAGCACGGCGGCGGCGTGGATGACCGTGCCGAGGTGGCGCAGTACATCGGACCGGCCCGCGCCGGCGGCCGATTCGAGCAGCCAGCGGAGCCCGCACCGGGTGAACGCCTCGACCTGGGAGGGTGACAGCCGGACCTGCTCGCCCGCGGTGGCGATGGGCCCGGCGTCGGACAGCGGCATGAGCGCGTACCAGTGCCCCGGATGGGCGCCCCGCGCCCCGGCGCCGGCCAGCCGGGCGAGCTCGGCGGCGGCCGCGCGGCGGACCGGGAGCGGGCGGGACCGGTCCGCCGCCGTGCGGCGCAGATCGGCGGTGAGCGCGGCCAGGGACAGCCACCGGTGCCCGGGCTCGCGCGCCCGTCGCACCTCGATGTCGTCGCCGGCCAGCTCGGCCAGGAACCGGGACGGCCGGGTGTCGGCGCCGTCGCCGCCGACTGCGGTGACCAGCAGGGTGCGCCGGGCCCGCGTGACGGCCACGTAGAACAGGCGGCGCTCCTCGGCCAGCAGTTTGGAGGCGAGGGCGGCCGCGGCGGCATCCGCGGCCGCCGCGTCGGCGGCCGGGCTGGACACCGCGTCGGCGAGCTCGCCGGTTCCCAGCAGCGATCCGCGCAGGCGCAGGTCGGGCCAGGTTTCTTCCTGGACGCCGGCCACCACGACCAGGTCCCACTCCAGGCCCTTGGACCGGTGCGCGGTCAGGATGCGGACCGCCTCGTCCCGGGTGGCCTGCTCGGCCAGCGTGTCCCCGGCGATCTCCTGGCCGGCCAGGCTGTCGAGGAACAGGGCCGGCGTGCCGGGCGGCAGCGTATCGGTGAACCGCGCGGCCGCGTCGAACAGGGCCAGCACGGCGTCCAGGTCCCGGTCGGCCGCCGCCCCCGCCGCGCCGCCCGCGGCGCTGGCGGCCTGCCAGGCCGGGGCGAGGCCGGACGCGTCCCAGACGGCCCAGAGCGTCTCCTCCGCGGTGTGGCCCGCCGCGATCGCGTCCCGCGCGATGGACAGCAGCCGCGCCAGCTTGTCCGCGGGCGCCGCGACCGTCTTCGGCACCATGATCAGCTCGCGCGGGTCCAGGATGGCGGCGGCCAGCAGGTCGCCCGCGGCGTCACGCCGCGGGCCGGTACCGGCGGAAGCGGTGTCCGATACCGTGCGCAGCCAGCGGCGCAGGCGGCGCAGCCCGAGCGCGTCGGTACCGCCGAGCGGCCCGGTGAGCAGGTCCGCGGCGGTCTGCTCGTCCAGCGTCCCGGGCCGCAGCGCGCAGCGCAGCAGGGTCAGCAGCGGCCTGGTCCCCGGTTCCTCGGGCAGCGGCAGCTCGTCGCCGGCCACGGACACCGGGACCCCCGACGCGCTCAGGGCCCGCCGCAGCAGCGGGACCTGCCGGGTCGCCGAGCGCACCAGGATCGCCATCGACGACCACGGGACCCCGCCCGCCAGGTGCGCGCGGCGGAGCGTGTCCGCGATGAGCGCGGCCTCCTGGCTCGCGCTCTCCGCGACCGCGATCCGGATCTCGCCGGGCTCGGCGCCGGGCCGACTAGCGAGCTCGCGATGGCCGGCCTGGGCGCCCGGCAGGCGCTGCGCGATACGGCGGCTGGCCGCGAGCAGAACTGGGCCGCTGCGACGGTTGGTGCCGAGCGCGACGACCGGGGCGGGGCGGCCGTCGGCCGCGCGGAACCGGTCCGGGAACTCGGTGATGGCCCGGACGTCGGCGCCGCGGAAGGCGTAGATCGACTGGTCGGGATCCCCGACGGCGATCAGCTCGCGCCCGTCACCGGCCAGCGCCCGCAGCAGCGATTCCTGGGCCGGGTCGCTGTCCTGGTACTCATCCACCAGGACGACGTCGTAGGCCTGGCGCTCACGCTGACGGGTCGCGGCCCGGCTCAGCAGGGCCGCGGCGATCCGGACGATCTCCGCGTAGTCGTAGGCGGCGACCGGTGCGAGGTCGAAGCGCGCCGCGTAGCGGTCGAGGAACCGCCCGGCGGCCATCCAGTCCTCGCGCCTGCGCTGGCGGCCGAGCGCGGTGACCCGGCGGCCGTCCATCCCGCGTTCGGCGGCCCGGAGCAGGAAGTCGCGCAGCTCCTCGGCGAACCCGCGGGTGGCGAGGGCCGGGCGGAGCGCCTCCGGCCAGTGCGCGGCCCCGTCGGCGAGCTCCCCGCGCAGCAGCCGACGGACCTCGAGCAGCTGTTCGGGCCCGGACAGCAGGCGGGGCGGTTCCTCGCCCAGCAGCGCGAACTCCCGGCGCACGAGGGCGTAGGCGTAGCTGTGGAAGGTGAGCGCGAGCGGCTCCCTGATCGTGCGGTGCAGCCGACCCGCGATGCGCTCGCGCAGCTCGCCGGCCGCCTTGCGGCTGAAGGTGAGCACCAGCACCCGGGCCGGGTCCAGGCCGCGATGCTCGATCCGGTGCGCCACCGTCTCGACGATGGTGGCCGTCTTGCCGGTGCCCGGCCCGGCCAGTACCAGCAGCGGGCCGCCGGAATGGCTGACCACCCGCTGCTGCGCGGCGTCGAGGCTGAGCCGCGCGGCGGCCGCGGCCGGGTGGCGGACCAGCCGGTACGGGTGGGCGGCGTGCGCCGGGGGTGGGCTGCTTTCCATCTCAACGGCATTCCAGCAGAGCCCACTGACATTCCGCGGGATTTCCGGCTAGCGCGGTGCCCGCGGCAGCGGGCCACGCCAGCGGGCGCGGCGCATGTCGACGCGGTCCGGCGCACCGCCCGCGGCGGAGCGCAGCGGGGTGCCTTCGGCGCGGTAGTGGCCCAGGGCCGCACGCTCGTGCCCGGCCAGCAGCGAGCCGTCGGCGTGGATGACCCGCCACCAGGGGACCGCGCCGCCGCTGGTGGCCAGGACCCGGCCGACCTGGCGGGGCCCGCCGCGGCCCAGGTATTCGGCGATGTCGCCGTAGGACATCACGTGGCCGGGCGGGATCGCCTCCACCGTGTCGAGGACGTCGCTGGCGAAGTCGTCGAGCTCAGTCACGGGCAGCCGGGTAGCCGGGCGGGCTGGCCGCGCTGAACGGCACGGTGGCGGACGGCGGCGGGTCCGGCGGACGGCGCCGCATCCGGCTCGCCGTGGCAAGACGGCTGACCGCCGCCGCGACCAGCACGAGCGCGGTCAGGGCCAGGACGGCGAACAGGACGAGCTGCCCGCGGCTGCGCGGCGCGACCGGTGGGGGCGGGACCGCGGACGGGCCGCCGCCGAAGTCCATGGCCGACGTCGCCCCCACTCCGGCGGCCCGCTGGGCGGCCAGCTGGCCGGCCGCGGCCAGCGCGGCGGCCGCGTTCACCGTGCCGAAGCCGACCTGCTGGTCGTAACCGCCCGCGGGCCGGAACTGGGTGGTGGAGCTGAGCGCGCGGGCCAGCAGGTCCGGCGCGAGCCCCGGGTATCTCGACTTGATCAGGGCCGCGACGCCCGCGACCAGCGCGCACGCCGGGCTGGTCCCGGTCACCAGCCAGTACTGCCCGTCCCGGCCCTGGGCCGAGATGTTCACGCCCGGCGCGGCCACCTCGACGGAGAGGTTATCGCTGGAGAATCCGGCGACGCTGCCGCTGTCGCTGACCGCCGCGACGCCGATCACGCCTGGATAGTCGGCGGGGAACTTGAGCGGCGCGTACCCGTTCCGGCTGGCGGTCGACGTGTCGCCCGAGTTGCCGGAGGAGGCCACCACGGCCACGCCATGCCCGTACGCGTACTGCAGGGCCGAACGGACGTTGGCGCTGGGCGCGCCGTAGCCGATGGACATGCTGATGACACCCGCACCGTGGTCGACGGCGTACCGGATGCCCTGCGCCAGCGAGTCCTGGACCCGGTCCCCCTGTTCGCGCTCGTAGCCGCTGTAGCCGGGATCGTCGCGGTCCGGGATGACCCGGACGGACAGGATCCTGGCCTCCGGCGCGACGCCGATGATGCCGTCCTGCGCGCCGAAGCCCTGCCCGTGCCCGGCGATGATGGACGCCATCCAGGTACCGTGCTGGCCCCAGTCGGCGCTGCGCGGGGAGGTGCTGACCCCGGTCAGGTCCGGACCGGGGACCACCGAGCCGGCCAGATCGGAGACCGCGGGCTGCACGCCGCTGTCCAGCACCGCCACGGTGACGCCCTGACCCCGGCTCGTGGCCCACGCGGCCGGGACGTTCAGCATGCCGAGGACCTCCTGCTGGCCGTCGCGGACGCTGTCCGCCGCCGCCGGCGGGGCGGTCACGCCCAGCGCGCCGAGCGCCCCGGCGCACGTGGCGGCCAGGCCCAGCGCGGTGGCCAGGCGGCGCCTCAGCATCCGGGGGCCCCGGGGCAGGACGGGGCCGGGGGCGGCGTGGCCAGGGTGGCGGCGACCGCCTGGGCCACGCCGCGCGCCGCGCTGGTCATCTCGCTCTCGGCGTAGGTGTCCTCCCCGATCGGCACCCGCGGCCGGCCGTCCGCGTACCCGGCGGTGTACAGGATGACGTAGGGGCCCGCCGCGAGGCTCCGGGCGACCTGGCGCTGCGCGTCACCGAACGTGCCGGCCGGGGTCCCGCCGAACGCCACCGCGTGGACACCGGGGTCCAGGGCGCCGCCGTCCCCCGCGCGCGTGATCGCCGCCTGGGCGGTGGCCGCGTGGGCGGCGCTGCCCAGCACCGCGACCCCCACGGTCATGACGTAGGTGGCGGACTCGTCGGTGTAGCTCGCCCGCAGCAGCGCCTGGCAGCCCCCGGCGTCCAGCAGCCGCGCCGCGGCCGCGTCGGTCCCGTCGGCACAGCCGGACTGCCGGGCGATGCCGACCCGTGCGGCCTCCAGGTTCACCCCGGTCAGGTCGGCGAGCGTCGCGGCGGGCAACTGGTAGCGGACGGAGGCGGGAAAGATGTCCCCGGCCGGCCGGGACCGCCACCGCTTGCTGATCTCCCACGCCATGATCTGCCGCTGCTGGGCGGCGCTGAAGTGCCGCGGCAGCAGCTGGACGGCCAGCCCGGCCAGCGAGACGATCAGGCCGACGCCGCCGAAGATGGCGGCGGCCAGCGCGGCGGTGGTGCCGACGCCCCCGGGCCGGCGGCCGGGGCGCCGGGGCGCCGGGGCAGCCGGGGCAGCCGGGCGGCCCGGTCGGGCGGCGCTGGAATGGCGCAACGAGCGCAGTTCGTCACTCCACGCATCCGGCTCGTTCGGCACAAGCGAATGGTACGGCCTGGTCTGGGCAGGCTGACGCCTGTTTCATGCTGATCGTGCCGCAGACGCCGATGGCCGCCGGTCACCCGGCGGCCATCACGGGCAGCGTGCGCGGTCAGTAGGTCGGCAGGCTCGGGTCGATCTGGCTGACCCAGGCCAGGACGCCGCCGCCGACGTGCACGGCGTCGGAGAAACCCGCGTCCTTCACGATCGCGAGGGCCGCGGCGCTGCGCGCACCGCTCTTGCAGTGCAGCACGATGCGCTTGTCCTGCGGCAGCTTCTCCAGCGCGGCGCCGGAGACGAACTCACCCTTGGGGATCAGGGTGGCGCCGGGGATGGACACGATCTCGTACTCGTTCGGCTCGCGGACGTCCACGACGAAGATGTTCTCGCCCGCGTCCATCATGGCCTTGAGGTCGCGCGCGGTGATCGTCGAGCCCTGGGCGGCCTCCTGGGCCTCCTCGGAGACCGCGCCGCAGAACGCCTCGTAGTCGATCAGCTCGGTGATCGTGGGGTTCTTGCCGCATACCGGGCACTCCGGGTCCTTGCGGACCTGGACCGACCGGTAGGCCATCTCCAGCGCGTCGTAGATCATCAGGCGCCCGACCAGCGGCTCGCCGATCCCGGTGATGACCTTGATGGCCTCGTTGACCTGAATCGACCCGATCGACGCGCACAGCACGCCGAGGACGCCGCCCTCGGCGCAGGACGGCACCATCCCGGGCGGCGGCGGCTCAGGGTACAGGCAGCGGTAGCACGGGCCGTACTCGGCCCAGAACACGCTCGCCTGGCCGTCGAAGCGGTAGATCGAGCCCCACACGTAGGGCTTGCCGAGCAGGACCGCGGCGTCGTTGACGAGGTAACGGGTGGCGAAGTTGTCCGTGCCGTCGACGATCAGGTCATACGGCCCGAAGATCGCCAGGGCGTTGTCGGAGTCGAGCCGTTCGGTGTGCAGCACCACGTTCACGTAGGGGTTGACCTCGCGGATGCTGTCCCGGGCGGACTCCGCCTTGAGGTGGCCGACGTCCGACACTCCGTGGATGATCTGGCGCTGCAGGTTGGACTCGTCCACGACGTCGAAGTCGACGATGCCGAGGGTCCCGACGCCGGCGGCGGCCAGGTAGAGCAGAGCGGGCGAGCCGAGACCGCCGGCGCCGACGACCAGCACCTTGGCGTTCTTCAGCCGCTTCTGCCCGGTCATCCCCACGTCGGGGATGATGAGGTGGCGGGAGTAGCGCTTCACCTCGTCCACGGAGAGCTCGTCGGCCGGTGAGACCAGGGGTGGCAACGACACAGTGCTCTCCAGATTTCGTTTGCTCGTAATGGGCTCTACTGCACAACCGGGACCGACAGTGGCTCATTCCCGGTGAGCATCCGGCGGAACTCGGCCGCCACCGCGGCCGGGCGCTCCATCTGGGCGACGTGCCCGGTCCGGGGCAGCACGACGACCCGGGCCGGGCGGAACGTGCGCGCCGCGCGGCCGGCCATCCGGGGGTCGACGATCCGGTCGTGGCTGCCGTAGATGATCAGCGAGGGAGCGCTGACCCGCGCGGCGTCGCGCCACAGCGAGCTGCTGCCGCGGCGCAGGTACTCCGAGACGATGGACCGCGCGCAGCGGACCAGCACCGCCCCGCCGTAACCGAGCTGGTCCCGGCGCTCGATCTCGGCGATGTCCGCGGCGATACGCTCCGGGTGCACGCAGCTGCCGTCGTAGTAGATGGTCGCGATCGACGCCTCGACCCGGGCCTGCGGGGACATCTTCTGCACCCGGCTCAGCACCCAGTTGCCGAACTTGGGGACGCACAGGGCGGGAAAGCGGGCGGTGGCCGGGCGCAGCCACAGGTCCGGCATGGCGGGGGCGACGAGGGTGAGCGTCCGGACCAGGTCGGGGCGGGTCGCGGCGACGCGGGTGCAGACGGCGCCGCCCAGGGAGTTGCCGAACAGGTGGACCGGGCCGCGGCCGCGCCGTTCGATCAGGGCGGCGGCCGTCGCCGCCTGGCCGCTCACCGAGCAGCTCGCCGCCGCGGGCGGGGAGTGCCCGAAGCCGGGCAGGTCGAGCGCGTCGCACGCGAGACCCGCGCCGCCGGCGGGCGCGGCGAGCAGGTGCATGAGGTCGGTCCAGTTGGTCGACGAGCCGCCGAAACCGTGCACGAACAACGCCGGCTCGGCCTCGGCGCCGGCCTCGTAGCCGGTGCCCGGCGCCGCGGGCGCGGTCCGGACGAAGACCTCGCCGTCAGCCAGGCTGACGAACTCCCCCGGCCACGCCGGAACGGGCTGTGCCATGAACCGCCTCCCGCCAGGTGAACACGGCGTTTACTGAGACTTCAGGTTAATAAACTCCCCGTTAACCTAAAACACCCTTCGGGGGTGCGGCAAACACCCTTGCGGGGGTGCGGCGCTCAGACGGGCGCCCGGCGGGACCTGGCCGCGGCCAGGCTGGCCCGCAGCGTCCCGGCGAGGCCCGGCTCCGGGGCGGGCCCGGCGGGCCCGGCGGGGTCGTCGTCCGGGGCGGCCTGCTCCCCGGCGCCCGACACCTTCGCGCGGATCAGGTCCTCCAGTTCCGCCCGGTAGCGGTCCTGGTGAGCGGCCGGGCCGAACTCCGCCGTCATCGCGTCGATCAGTGCCGTCGCCAGCGCCAGTTCCGGCCGGAGGACCTCGGTGCCGGAGTCCAGGAACGGGAAATCGGCGGCGCGGATCTCGCCGGGCCGCAGCAGGGTATGCAGGACGAGGACCCCGTCCCGGGCGCGCAGCCAGGCCAGGGACTCCCGCTGCCGCAGCGTCACCGTGACGATGGCGACCTTGCCGGTGCGCTGCAGCGCCTCGCGGAACACGAGGTAGGCCGGGGTGGCGGACTCCTCCGGCTCGAGGTAGTAGCTGCGGGCCGCCAGGATGGGGTCGATCTCCCGGGCCCGGGTGAAGGAGAGCACGTCGATGCGGTGCGTGCGCTCCCGCGGCAGGCCGGCCAGCTCCTCGTCGCTCAGCATCACCAGGTCGCCGCCGGGCCGCTCGTAGCCCTTGGCCACCTCGGCGTAGGGGACGTCCCGGCCGCAGGCCGTGCAGACCCGGCGGAACGAGATCTTCCCGCCGTCTTCCCGGTGCAGCTGGCGGAAGGCCAGGTCACGCTGCTCCGTCGCCGGGTAGAGCCGGACGGGGATGTCCACCAGGCCGAACGAGATCGCACCGGCCCACAGATTGCGCATGGCCCGAGTAATACCCACCGGCAGCGGGCAGTAAAGAGCGGGCGAACCAGCGGCCTGGCTGAGATGATGGGCGGACCTGCGCAACCTGGGCACGGTCCCGGGGCAGGGGGGATGGGAAGGTGATCTTATGCCCGAGTTCGATGTCGTCGTCCTCGGCGGCGGGACCGCGGGCGTGCACGTCGCCGCCGAGGTCGCGCGGGCAGGCCGTTCGGTCGCGCTGGCCGAGGCCGGGCTGGTGGGCGGTGAGTCCCCCTATCTGGCGTGCCTGCCCGCCAAGGCCCTGCTGGAGGCGGCCGGCCGCGGCGAGGCCTGGGAGAACGCGGTCGCCCGGCGGGACGAGGCCGCCAGCCACCTGGACGACACCGCGGCAGCCGCACGCCTGACCGACGCGGGGGTGACGCTGTTCCGCGGCACCGCCAAGGTGACCGGGCCGGGAACGGTCGAGGTCACGGCGGGCCCGGCGGCCCCTGCGGGCGCCGCGGGCCGGTCCGGCCCGGAGGGGGCGGACGGCGCGGGGAATCCCGGCCCGGCCAGCACGCTCGGCTATACCGACCTCGTGCTGTCGACGGGCAGCGAGCCGGTCGCGCCGCCGATCGAGGGCCTGCCCGACATTCCCGCCTGGACCAGCGCCGAGGCCCTGAGCTGCCCGGACCTGCCGCGGCGGCTGGTGGTCCTCGGCGGCGGCTCCGCCGGGTGCGAGCTGGCGCAGATCTACGCGGCGTTCGGCTCACAGGTGACGCTGGTCGAGACGGAAAACGTGCTGCTGCCGGCCGAGGCCGCCTTCACCGGGGAGATCCTGGCCGAGGCCCTGCGCCGGACCGGCGTCGACGTGCGCCTCGGGTCCGCGGCGGCGAAGGCCGAGCGGATGGACGAAGGACTGGCGCTCACGCTGGGGGACGGGACGCGGATCGAGGCGGACCGGGTGCTGCTGGCGACCGGCCGGCGTCCCCGGCTCGGCGGCCTCGGCCTGGACCGGCTCGGGGTCGACGTCAAGCCCGGCGCCGCGATCCCGGTGGACAGCACGTGCCGGGTGATCACGCCCGATCCCGCGGCGGACGAGAAGCGGGCCGGCCTGTGGGCGGCGGGGGATGTCACCGGGCTCGGGACGCACACGCACACCGCGAGGTACCAGGGCGGGGTGGTCGCCGCGAACATCCTGGGGCGGCGGCGGGAGGCCGACTACCGCGCCATCCCGCGCGCCGTGTACACCAGGCCGGCCGTGTTCGCGGTCGGCGCCTCCCCGCAGGCCGCCGCCGAGGCCGGGATATCCGTGCTGACCGCGGGCGCCGACCTGGCGGGTACCGCGCGGGCCGCCGTGGCGGGTGAGGACGCCGGGCGCGTCGAGCTGTACGCTCATCCGGAATCGGGACAGCTGCTGGGGGCCGCGGCGGTCGGGCCGCACGCGCCGGACTGGATGGGCGAGGTGACCGTGGCCATCCGGGCCGGACTCCCCCTGGCGATCCTGGCCGATACGGTGCACGCTTTCCCCACCTGGAGTGAGGCGCTCGAGCGGCCATCAGGGATCTGGCCAGCCAGCTCCCGTGACCCCCAGGCACGTGGAAGCAGCCGCGGGACCGGCCGCGGACGGACAGACGAGGAGTGCCGCGCGTTGAGCGACATGGACATCGAGAAGCCGTCGGACGACGTCTTCGAGCAGGAGCGGGCCCTGGTCGAGACCGACGAGGAGGATGCGCCGCAGCGTTCGGACATACCGTTCGACGCGAACGAAGCCGACGCGGCGGAGCAGGGACGGGCGATCGAAGGAGACGATGACGACTACCGCTGAACTGGCTGGCCGGTCTGCTTGGCCTTACCATGACCGGGAACATGGAGAATAGCCCTCCGCTCAGCTCACGGACCTCGGAGACGCTGGTGACCGCACCGTCCGATGCACGGCCACGAGGCGCGCGGCTGCCACGGCAGGCCCGCCGCCGCCAACTGCTCGGCGCGGCTCAGGAGGTGTTCGTCTCGCAGGGTTATCACGCCGCTGCGATGGACGAGATCGCGGAACGGGCCGGGATCAGCAAGCCCGTGCTCTACCAGCACTTCCCGAGCAAGCTCGAGCTGTACCTCGCACTGCTGGACGAAAGCGTGGACGCGCTCATCGACACCGTGCGCAAGGCGCTGAGCTCGACGAACGACAACAAGCAGCGGGTCGCCGCGACGTTCGGCGCCTACTTCGGCTTCGTGGCCAACCAGGGCGGAGCATACCGGCTGGTCTTCGAGTCCGATCTGGGCAACGAGCCCGCCGTCCGGGCCCGGCTCGACCGGTCGGTCCAGGAATGCGCGGAGATGATCAGCGAGGTCATCAAGGAAGACACCCGCATTCCGGACGACGCCGCGCACCTGCTCAGCGTGGGCCTGGTGGGCACGGCTCAGGTCACCGCGCGATACTGGCTCGGCAGCGAGGGCCGCATCCCGCAGGCGGAGGCCGAGCAGCTGATGGCCCGGCTGGCCTGGCGGGGAATCAGCGGCTGGCCCCTCAGCAGCTGACACGCGGCCAATCCCGATCGAAGGAGCCCGGTGGAAGTACGTATTGGAGTCCAGTCCGCCCCGCGTGAGCTTGCCGTGGAGACCAGCACCCCGGCCGACCAGATCGAGCGGGCCCTGACGGACGCCCTGGCCAGCGACGGCGTCTTCACGCTCGCCGTGGAGAAGGGGGGCAAGGTGTTCGTGCCGGCGGACAAGATCGCCTACCTCGAGTTCATCGGTGCGGAGGGCCGCCCGATCGGCTTCGGCAACCTCTGAGCCCGCCCGCGCGGTCCGGGCCGGGCGGTCCGGGCCGGGCGGTCCGGGCCGGGCCTCCGGGCTGGCCGGGAAGCTTACTGCTATACTTTGCGTTATCCGGTGGTACGGATGCGGCGACCGCAGCCCGCCGAACATGGCGCCGGCAGCGGGATACGCCCCCGTGCACGGAACAGGCACCGCGTGGCCAACAACGCGGTGGCACACGACGGACCTTCGCCCGGCCGGCCCGAGGGCAGCGGGGCAAAGGGGTTATCGATGGAGGCTGAAACCCCTGACCAGCGAAACTTTGACCGGGCACGGGCCCGGCAGCGAGAGCGTGCTGGATGACACGAGCGTGCTGGATGACACCAGCGTGCTGGACGATGAGCCGGCCGCAGGCGCGGACGCCACGCACGCGGTACCGTTCCGCGAACTCGGTGTCTCGCGACACGATCTGCGCGGCCCTCGAGGCCGCGGGAATTTACACCACCTTTCCCATTCAGGCCCTGACCCTGCCGATCGCACTGGGCGGGCATGACATCATCGGCCAGGCACGGACCGGCACCGGCAAGACGCTCGGCTTCGGTATCCCGCTGCTGCAGCGGCTGCAGGACGGGCCGGCCGCCGCCCCGAAGGCGCCGCGCGCCCTGGTGGTCGTGCCCACCCGTGAACTGGCGATCCAGGTCGCCGACGACCTGCGGATGGCGGGCTCCGGCCTGGGCACCCGGGTGCTGACGCTCTACGGCGGCCGGGCCTATGAGCCGCAGATCGACGCGCTCCGCGCGGGCATCAACGTCGTCGTCAGCACGCCCGGGCGGCTGCTCGATCTGGTCGGGCAGCGCCACCTGGGGCTGGGCGACGTCCGCACCCTCGTCCTGGACGAGGCGGACAAGATGCTCGACCTCGGCTTCCTGCCGGACGTCGAGCGCATTCTGCAGCTCACCCCCGACGGCCGGCAGACCATGCTGTTCTCGGCCACGATGCCCGGTGAGGTCGTCACGCTGGCCCGGCGGCACCTGCACCGGCCAACCCACGTGCGCGCCGAGACCATCGACGCCCCCGCGCCGGTCCCGACCACGCGGCAGCACGTCTTCCGCATCCACCATCTCGACAAGATCGAGGTACTGGCCCGTGTGCTGCAGGCCGAGGGCCGGGGCCTGACGATGGTGTTCTGCCAGACCAAGCGGGCGGCGGATCAGGTCGCGGGCGCGCTGGCCACCCGGGGCTTCGCGGTCGCGACCGTGCACGGCGACCTCGGCCAGGGCCAGCGGGAACGCGCGCTGCGCGCGTTCCGCAGCGGCAAGGTCGATGTGCTCGTGGCCACCGACGTGGCCGCGCGCGGGCTCGACGTCGAGGACGTCACGCACGTCGTGAACTTCGAATGCCCCGACGACGAGAAGGCCTACCTGCACCGCATCGGGCGCACCGGGCGCGCGGGGCGCGACGGTGTCGCGGTGACGTTCGTCGACTGGCGCGACATGCACCGCTGGAAGCTCATCGACGAGGCCCTCGGCCTGGCCCGGGCCGAGCCGGCCGAGACGTACTCCACGTCGGAGCACCTCTTCACCGAGCTGGGCATACCGCGGTCCGCGACCGGCACCCTGCCGCAGGCCATGCGGCAGCGGGCCGGCCTGGACGCCGAGGACGTCGAGGACATCGGCGAGACCGGGCGGCAGGCCGCCGCGGCCACGCAGGGCTCGCGGAACCCGGAGGGCCGGGGCGGCCGCGGCCGCGGCCGGCGGCGCGGGACCGCACCGGCGCCGGACGGCCGGACGGCAGGCGGGCACCCGGACGGCGGCCGTGGCACCGACGGCAGCGACGACCACGACACCGCCGCACCGCGGGAACGGGCCAGGGTACGCCGGCGCACCCGCAGTGGCCGCGACACCAGGACCCCGGACGCACAGGCGCCGCACGAGCCGCGTGAGGGGACCGGCCAGCCGGCCGCGCACCCGGCCGCGGGCGGCGCCGAGCGCAGCGCCCGGCCCCGGCGGCGCCGGACGCGCGGCGGCCAGCCGGCCTCCTGAACCACCGCGCCGGCCGCTGGCCGCCGGGACCGCACGGCCCGGCCAGCGGCGGCGTTAGCATGTGATCCCGGCACCGTCCGCGTGATTCAATGGCAGCAGCGACGTCCCCCGTATGTCTATCAGCATGGGCATCAGCAGTGCTCGGTAAAGGGTTCCCACGGTGAGCACACCTACGTCCCTCGTCCTGCCTGACGGCGTCCGGCGGACGGCCATCGAGACAAGCCGCGGGGCTTTCGCGGCGCTCGAGGCCATGCCCGGCTCGGGAGTCTGCGAGCGGCAGCCCGCCGTCCTGCTACCCGGTTACACCGGGAGCAAGGAAGATTTCCTGGCCATCATGGTCCAGCTGGCCGCGGCCGGGCGCCGGGTCCTCGCGCTCGACATGCGCGGGCAGTACGAGACCGCCGGCCCGGACGATCCCCGGGCCTACACGATCGCCGAGCTCGGCTTCGACATCGCCGCGGTCATCGACGCGGTGGCGGCCCGCGCGGCGGCCGCGGCCCCGGGCGGCGCGGGCCGCGGGCTGGTGCACGTGGCCGGCCACTCCTTCGCCGGCCTGGTGGTGCGGGAAGCCGTCCTGGCCGGTGCCTCCGGCATCGGATCGCTCACGTTCATGAGCTCCGGGCCGGGCCGCCTGACCGGCACGGCGGCCGCCGACCTGGCCCTGCTGATCGCCAGCCTCGACGGCAGCAGCCCGGAGGTCATGCGGCGGACGATCCGGCACATCTGGGACACCACCCTGGCGCCCCAGGCCACCGCCGCGGGCGTCGACGCCGAGATCGTGGCCTTCCTGCGGAACCGGCTGCTGCGCAACTCCCCCGTCGGCCTGCACGTCATGGGGCGGTACCTGCTCAGCGCCCCGGACCGCACGGCCGAGCTGGCCCGGTCCGCCGAGGCCCCCGTCCTCGTGCTGTACGGCGAGGATGACGACAAGTGGGAGCCGGACGCTCAGGAGGAGATGGCGGCCCGGCTGGGCGCCGAACGGGTCTGCATCCCGGCCGCGGCGCACTCACCCGCCGTGGACGCGCCGGAGACCACCGCCAGCGCGCTCAACGCGTTCTGGCACGCCGCCGAGGCCGCGGCGGACGGGCGGGACCGCGCCGCCGGGCGAGAAGCCCGGGCCCGGCAGCACGCGGCGCACGACGCCGGCCAGCCCTAGCGGCCGGCCCGAGCGGCTACGGGCTCTCCGCATCGGCGATGCCGTCCCAGGGCTGGCGGGCGCGGCTGGCCGCGGCTCCCTCGGCGCAGTGCTGCCGGTAGTCGCACCAGCCGCAGCCCGGGCCGGGCTGCGGCGGGAAAACGTCGTCGTACCGCGCGGGCGCCAGCCCGCCGCGGTAGGCCTCGTCCGCTCCGGCGCACTCGGCGGCGATCTCCTCGGCCCGGCGCACCTGCCGGGCCAGCGTGTCGTCGGTGTGCTCCCAGCGCAGGACGCTCCCGCTCGGCAGATGGTGCAGCTCCACCCGGCGGCAGGGCCGGCGCAGCGAACGCGCCGCCGCGACCGCGTACAGCGCGAGCGCGAGCGAGCTGCGCGCGTCGTCCGTACTGAGCAGATGACGCCCGGTCTTGTAGTCCACGACCACGAGCTCGGTACCGTCCCCGGCGGCGGGCCGCTCGTCCAGCCGGTCGATGCGCCCGGACACCGCGATGCGGTCGGTGCGGGTCGCGACCGTCCGCTCCACGCCCAGCGGTTCATCGGCCGGGTCCAGCGTTGCCACGTAGGACTCCACCATCGCGCGGGCCCGCGAGCGCTGCCGCGCGGACTGCTGCTCGTCCGCGAAGCCCTGGCCGATCCACCCGGCCTGCAGCAGGTCACCGGCCGCCGTCACGGTGCGCTCGGGCAGCGGCCGCCGCCACCAGCCCGCCAGCGCGTTGTGCACGCTGGCGCCGAGGCTGTTGTGCGCCCAGGGTGGGCCCTTGGGCGGGGACGGCCGGTCCAGGTAGGTCATCCGGTAACGTCGCGGGCAATCCAGCCAGGAGGTCAGCCGCGTCGGGGTGCACGCGTACAGCCGCTGCGGCATCCCACCGAAGGTGAGCTGTTCCGCCGCGCACATGGGCCCCTCCTTGCCGCCGTCCGCACGCTATCAGCCGCCGCCGACACTTGCGTCCCGCCGCGCTGCCGCGCTGCCGCCGGCCCATCGCGGGCCTCTCAGTGCTGGTGCGCGAAGGCGAGCACCGCGGTCGCGACCAGCTGGACGGCGATCGCCGACAGCAGCAGGCCGGCGATGCGGGTCAGCAGTTCCACCGGGTCAGATGGCACGGGAGGACTGGCTGGCCAGGCGCTCCCAGGCATCCGGCGGGGTGGTCTCGCAGCCGATCCGGTAGCCGGTCAGCGCGCCGTGATCGTCGCTGCCGCCCGTCGCGACGAGCCCCAGTTCATCGGCCAGGACCCGCAGCCGGGATCGTTCGGCTGGGGGTTGCTCGGGATGCCAGACCTCGACGCCGGCCAGCCCGGCGGCGGCCAGCCCGGCGATGACCCCGTCGGCCACCTCATACCCTGGCGTGCCCGGGTGCGCCAGCACGCTGACCCCGCCCGCCTCGCGCACCAGGCCGATCGCCACCGCCGGGTCGAGGGCGTACTTGTCCTCATACGCGCGGCCGCCGTCACCGATCCATGCCGCGGTGAACGCCTGGGCCGGGTCGCTGACCACGCCGGCGGCGGCCATCGCGCGGGCGATGTGCGGGCGGCCCACCACGCCGTCACCGGCGATCGCGGCGACCTGCTCCCAGGTGACGCCGGCGCCGAGGGCCGCCAGCTTGGCCACCATGGCGCGGGCCCGGCGCACCCGGTCGCCGCGGATGTTCTCGCCCTCCGCGGCCAGGCCGGGATGGGCCGGGTCGAACAGGTAGGCCAGCAGGTGCAGGCTCCGCCCGTCCAGGCGGCAGGACAGTTCCATGCCGGGGACGAGGGTCAGGCCCGGCGGGCCCGGCGCGCCCGGCGGGCCCGGCCCGAGCGAACGGCGGGCCTCGGCATGACCCGCCACCGTGTCGTGGTCGGTCAGCGCCACCACGTCGACCCCGCGTGCGCGGGCACGCCGCATGACCTCGGCGGGCGGATCGGTCCCGTCGGAGGCGCTGCTGTGCGTGTGCAGGTCGATGCGCACCGGCCCATAGTACGCAGCAGCGCGCTCCGGCCGCGGGCGTGACACCCGGCACAACGCACAGACGGGCGGCAGGCACGAGGCCTGCCGCCCGTCTGCTGGCCGGTGACTATGCAGTCACGTCCGGGTCCTTAGGGAGGGACGCCGTAGTGGTCCCTCCACTCCTGGTTGTCGTAAACGTCGCCATTGCTGTAGTTGCTCAGCGGCTGGACGTCCAGCCAGGGGCGCGGCTTGTCGGTCGGGTTGCCGGCCGGGTAGTTCAGCACCAGCGGGTTGCTGAAGTCGTGTCGGTCCCGGTGACGAGCGGGGTGTAGCCGTGCGAAGTGTGGCTGGTCCTGGTGTCCACGGCCCAGATCGTGCTGGTCTGGCCGCAGGTCTCCAGGCGCACCTTCCACCCGGGCTGCGCGGTCTCGCCCGGCCAGGTGCCGACGCAGAAGTTGCTGTTGCCGGCCGGACGGCTCGTACTGGATCTCGATAGGCCTCTTCGTTGTGGTAGGCCTGGTCGAAGCCGGGGGAGATCAGGCCGCGTTTGTGGTTGTAGAAGCTGCCCACCGTGCCCAGGTCCGTGGTCACGAAGTCCTCGGCCGGGTCGCTGTTGGACCGCTGGAAGAGGATGATCTCGTTGCCCGCGACGCCGAACCGTGCAGGACGTCCAGGACGTAGGCAGGTGGTACTTCTGCGTGTAGTAGCTGGTGCAGTTGTGACCGCACGACGGGGTCGCCGCGCTGGCGCTCAGCGTGCTGACCGTGCCAAGGCCACCGCCAACCAGCGCGAACGTGGCGGCACCGGCCGCGATCTTTGCCTTGAAGGACATTCGGGTTCCTCCCAATGGAACGACGACCGTGCTCCGGGCACGGATTAAAGGGGGACCACCCCCCAGCAGGCGGCAGCTTTCCGCACGCAGGTGATTACGGTGCGTGCTGACGTCTGCTCGTGAGTGGTCCCGGTCTGAAATGTGCTGAGGATCAGCCGGGTCAGAGCACGGCGCTAGCCGGGCCGGGTGCGGCGGGCCGGGGCGGCATGGGCGCGGTCAGGCGGACCGCAAAAGGGGCAACGCCGACGAGTTCAGCGACGCGTTACCCAAGCGACGCGATTTCGGTACAAGCGCCGCAGCCGCGGCATAGGCGGCATTGCTAAGGTTGCACACTGGTCTCCGTCCCTCCTGTGCAGGGCGAGATTCAAGGCTCTGCCCGGTGAATTGCGGTCACTGGGCAGAGCCGCCTTTCTTTGCGGCGGCCATCACCGTGCCGGTTTACTGCGGTTAACCGGCCCTTTCGACGCCTCGCATAAGCAAGACGCAGGACGGCGTAACGCGGTTGACACAGCCGAGAGGCTATTGCTCTCCGTAATCATATCTTTATGTTGTTCGCATCTGATCGCTAACTGAGTGTATACACGATGCCCGGTACGGCAACCACCCGCAACCGAACTGTGACCTGTCTGTCCTGCGGAAATTGTTGTTTTCGGACCAGACGTGCACGTTGCGTGACAACCGGACAGACGATCCAAAACAGTGACATTAAGTAGCCGTTCGCCCCTGTCCGGGCGGGACTGCGCCCGGAATTTTCCGGGACGGATCGCGTGGCGGTGGCCATGGTTAGGCTGTGAACATGCGCAGGAAATATGCCGCAAACGAACAATGCGGGAAGACGGCGACATGAGAACACCGGCCCGTGAGCGGTGAATGCCACCCGTATTCCCTGCGTCGGCGCCGTCGTCCGGGACGGCGCCGGGCGGCTGCTGCTCATCAGGCGCGGGCATGACCCCGAGGCCGGGCGCTGGTCGCTGCCCGGCGGCCGGATCGAGCCCGGCGAGACCGACGCGCAGGCCCTGGTGCGGGAGATGCGCGAGGAAACCGGGCTGAGCGTGCAGCCGGGGCCACTCCTCGGCGCGGTGGAACGGCCCGGGCCCGGCGGCAGCGTCATCGACATCCGCGACTACGCGGCCACCGTGACGGGTGGCACGCTGGCCGCCGGGGACGACGCCGCCGACGCCCGCTGGGTGGCCGCCGCGGACGTGCCGCGCCTGCCGCTGACGTCCGGCCTGGCCGCGGCGCTGACCTCATGGGGCGTGCTGGGGTTGGCCTTAGGCTCCTCCGGCCTTGTTACACCTCCACCTGTTTCGCCAATCGTCCGCGCTCCATAGCATGAGGGCATGACGTCTCCCACCATGTCCTCCCCTACCACCGAGCAGGTGTCCCGCGCGCTCGCCCGCGTGAACGATCCCGAAATCCGCAAGCCGATCACGGACCTCGGCATGGTCAAGAACATCGACATCTCGCCGGACGGCGCGGTCCGGGTGGACGTCTGGCTCACGGTCGCCGGCTGCCCGCTGCGTGACACGATCACCCGCGAGGTCACCGCCGCGGTCAGCGCCGTCGAGGGCGTGTCCCGGGTGCGGGTGGAACTCGACGTGATGAGCGACGAGCAGCGCCGGGCGCTGCAGACCCAGCTGCGCGGCGGCCAGGAGGCCCCGGAGATCCCCTTCGCCCAGCCCAGCTCGCTCACCCGGGTCTTCGCGGTGGCCAGCGGCAAGGGCGGCGTCGGCAAGTCGTCGGTGACGGTGAACCTGGCCGTGGCAATGGCCGCCGCCGGGGCGAAGGTCGGGCTCGCGGACGCCGACATCTACGGGCATTCGGTGCCCCGGATGCTCGGGGTCACCGGGACGCCGACCCAGGTGGAAAAGATGATCATGCCGCCGGCGGCATACGGGGTGAAGGCCATCTCGATCGGGATGTTCACCAAGGGCAACGTGCCCGTGGTCTGGCGTGGCCCGATGCTGCACCGTGCCCTGCAGCAATTCCTCGCCGACGTGTTCTGGGGAGACCTGGACGTCCTGCTCCTCGATCTGCCGCCCGGCACCGGGGACATCGCCATCTCGGTGGCCCAGTTGCTGCCCAGCGCCGAGCTGCTCGTGGTCACCACCCCGCAGCTCGCGGCGGCCGAGGTCGCGGAGCGGGCCGGCGCGCTGTCCACGCAGACCCATCAGCGCATCGCCGGGGTCATCGAGAACATGTCGTACCTGGCCTTGCCGCACTGCGGGGAGCACACCGACATCTTCGGCTCCGGCGGCGGCGAAGCGGTCGCCGCGGGGCTGACCCGGATCACCGGGGCACCGGTCCCGCTGCTCGGCCAGGTGCCGATCGACACCCGGCTGCGCGAGGGCGGCGACGAGGGGCGGCCGCTGGTGCTCAGCGCCCCGGACGCACCCGCGGCCGCCGAGCTGGCCAAGATCGCGAGCGGCCTGGCCCACCGGGCCCGCAGCCTGGCCGGCCGTTCCCTCCCCCTCAGCCCCCGGTAGGAAAACGCTCCGCTGCCGAACGTATCGGCGACACGGTGCGGAACTCGTGCGCACGCTCTCAGCTGGCGCGGGGTGACCATTCTTCGGCGAATGTCTCCATCTGCCGCAGGACCAGTTCGGTCGCGGTCGGCTGCGCGTCGGGTGGATAGCCGTGCTTGGCCAGCAGCCGCTTGATCGTGGAACGCAGCTTGGCGCGCACGTCGTCGCGGGACACCCAGTCGGTGG
>CAWEFP010000050.1:0-18934 GCA_963808295.1 uncultured Actinomycetes bacterium
TGCGGGCCGGGGATGGCGGAGGATGAGGGATTCGAACTCGCGAGGGGTTGCACCCAACACGCTTTCCAAGCGTGCGCCCTAGGCCACTAGGCGAATCTTCCGCCGGCCAGCTGACCGTACGGCGGGCACGCTGGTGCGGCTC
This sequence comes from uncultured Actinomycetes bacterium, assembly GCA_963808295.1. Taxonomy (GTDB): domain Bacteria; phylum Actinomycetota; class Actinomycetes; order Streptosporangiales; family Streptosporangiaceae; genus Bog-532. Next base: position 143 of record CAWEFP010000050.1, read on the forward strand.
GCGCCTCAGCGGAGCCGAGACGCGCCTTCGTGGTCGTCCAGTCCGCCGCGATCGCCTGCTGGGCGGCGGCCACGGAGACGATTCGTGCTTCGTCAGTTCCTTTCGTATCGGAACGTGACGTTCAGCTGAGCGGGCGGTGTATACGGCGCGGGAGAAGCACGGCGGGGTGGATTCGCGCGGACGGGCGAGGTGGTCCGGGGGGTGGCTAGACTGTCCCGAGGTCCCCCGCGCGGCGTGCATCCTGCCAACCCCCCCAGGGCCGGAAGGCAGCAAGGGTACGCGGGCTCTGACGGGTGCGCGGGGGACCCTTTCCCGTCCCTGGGACATTCACGGGAATCCCGGCCTGGCGAGGATGGAGTCATGACACAAGCTCCCTCGGATCCGGCGCAGCCAGAAGCGGCTGGGAGCCGCCGCGGCCGGATCCCCGGTCGACCCCGTCCGGCTGCGGCAGGCCTGGCGCTGTACCGGAAGTACCGGCCGGCCACCTTCGCCGAGGTCAAGGGTCAGGAGCAGGTCACCGAGCCGCTGCGCCAGGCGCTGCGCAGCGGCAGATGAACCACGCCTATCTCTTCAGCGGGCCGCGCGGCTGCGGCAAGACCTCCAGCGCGCGCATCCTGGCCCGCTCGCTGAACTGCGTGAACGGGCCCACGCCGGACCCGTGCGGGGTGTGCGAGTCCTGTATCGCGCTGGCGCCGTCCGGGCCGGGCAGCATCGACGTGATCGAGATCGACGCCGCCTCCCACGGTGGCGTCGACGACGCGCGGGAACTGCGCGAGCGGGCGTTCTACGCTCCGGTCGCCGGCGCTTCAAGGTGTACATCATCGACGAGGCGCACATGGTGACGCAACAGGGCTTCAACGCCCTGCTCAAGCTTGTCGAGGAACCGCCGCCGCACCTCAAGTTCATCTTCGCCACCACGGAGCCGGAGAAGGTCATCCCGACCATCCGGTCCCGGACCCACCACTACCCGTTCCGGCTGGTACCGCCGGCCATCCTGCGCCGGCTTCTGGAGGACATCCTCGGCCAGGAGGGCGTCAGGTTCGACCCCGACGTGCTGCCGCTGGTGGTGCGCGCGGCGCCGGCTTCGTCCGGGACTCACTGTCGGTGCTCGACCAGCTCGTCGCGGGCTCGGACGAGGCCGGGCTCACCTATGAACGCGCCATCGCGCTGCTCGGCTACACCGATGCCACCCTGCTCGACGAGATCGCCGACGCGTTCGCGTCGGCCGACGGTGGCGCGGTCTTCCGCGTCGTGAACCGGATCATCGAGGGCGGCCACGAGCCGCGCCGGTTCGCGGCCGACATACTGGACCATTTCCGTGACCTGATCGTGCTCGCCGCCGTGCCGGACGCGGGCCAGACGGGGCTGCTCGACGTGCCACCGGACCGGCTGGATCTGATGAGCAGGCAGGCTGAACGGTTCGGGGTGGCGAGCCTCACCCGTGCGGCCGAGATCATGAGCAACGGCCTGGACCAGATGCGCGGCGCGACGTCGCCGCGGCTGCTGCTCGAGCTGATGTGTGCGCAGGTCCTGCTGCCGTCCGCGAGCACCGACGAGAAAGCCGTGCTGGCCCGGCTGGAACGGCTGGAACGCGGAGGTGGCCTGGCCGGCCTGCCGCAGACCAGCCCGCAGCGCGCACCGGAGGCTCCTGTCCCGCCGCCGGCGCGGCCCCGCCGCCCCGTGGACGCGGCGGAAAGCCCGGCCGGCTGGCCAGGTGCGGGAGCGTCCCCGGCGCCCGACGTGGTTCCGGCCGCCCGGCCTGCCGTGGGCGGCGGAGCAGCCGGCCCGCCGCCGGCCCGGCCTCGTCCGGCGGGTGACGGCGTCGAGGCGGCCCGCTGCCTCCCGCCGCGCCGGAAGCCAGCCAGGCGGGGGGAACGGAAGGCGTCGCGCCGCCGGGTACCACTACGCCCGCCCCCCCGGGAACTGCTCCGCTCGCACCGGCGGGTACCAACTCGACCCGCGGGCGGGGGACGCGGCGCGGCCGCTGGCGGGAGACGCGGCGCGGCCGCCGGCGGGAGACGCCGCGGCGGCAGGCGCGGGGCAGCCGCCGGAGCCCGCGGGGCCCAGGGAGCCCGGGGCCTCCGGGGTGACGGGGGTCGAGCCGGTCAGCCGCAACTGGGCCGCGATCCTCGATGCCGTCAAGCGCGAGCGCCGGGTGGCCTGGATGCTGCTGAGCAACGCGACCGCCGTTTCTCTCGACGACGGCATTCTCACCCTGCGGTTCGCGCGGGACGGCGACGTCAAGGGCTTCACGACCAGCGGATGCGACGCGGACCTGAAGCGGGTCCTCGCGTCACAGTTCGGCCTGAACGTCCGGATCAGGGCACTGTCCGGTAACGACCCGGGCGCGGGTGGCCGGGACGGCCGGCCCCGCCTGAACGCCGTCCCCGACCGCCCGGCCGATCCGGGTGCGGGGCGTACCCCGCCGCCCGCGGGAAGCGGGGGAGCGCCCGCAGGGGAAGGCGGGACGGCGCCGGCGGGCCCGGGCCGCTCTGAGCACCGGGGAGCCGCAGGAGAGCCCGGTACCCGGGCCGCTGGGGAAGCGGGCAGGACTCCGGAGGCGCCGGGAGCCGCGGCCCGCGCGGCGGGGCAGGACGCACCGGAATCCCGCACGCGATACGGCGGATACGCCGTCCGCCGGCCGGACCGTGGGCAACCCCCCGGTCCCGGCTGCGCCCATAGCGAACGCCGGACCGTCACCCCGGCGGTGCGCCGATCGGCGGCCCGCCGGGCGGCCCGGCGAACGGTCGGCCGATGGGCGGCCCGGCCCGCGCGGCTCCCACCAGCCCGGGAACGGCCAGCCGCGGTACGGCCTCCCGGCCCGGCGGCCGCGGGCACTACAGCCCGGACATCGCGGACGCGATCGAGACCCCGGATGCCGAGGACATGGCCGCACCCGGCCAGGCCGAAATCACCGGGATGGACCTGATCCAGCGGGAGCTCGGCGGCCAGATCATCGGTGAGATCGAGGACTGACGCGACCAGGCATGCCGCCCGGGAGTGGCGGTCGGCGTTCAGGGAACCCGCCGGGCGGGTGCAGACTAGCCATGCGGCGGCAAACCAGCCCGGCCGGCCGCCCGCCACCGGCGAACCGCCGCCGGGACCCACGCGACCGCACGCTGACGACACCCATTGGGGGGCAAAGTGAACCCTGACGGCCAACTGGACATGCAGCAACTGCTTGCCGCGGCACAGCAGATGCAGGAACAGCTCATGAATGCCCAGCAGGAGCTGGCCGACGCGGAGGTGTCGGGCACCGCGGGCGGCGGCCTCGTCACGGCCCGGGTCAACGGCCAGGGCGAGCTGGTGGATCTCAGTATCGCCCCGGAGGCGATCGATCCGGACGACCTGGAAGAGACGGCCCAGACCGTCGCCGACCTGGTGCTCGCCGCGGTGCGGGACGCCTACGGGCGGGCCGGCGACCTTCAGCAGGAGAAGATGGGCCCGTTCGCGACCGCTCTCGGCGGCGGCATGCCGGGCCTGCCCGAGATGCCGGGGATGCCGGGCGGCCTGGGCACGCCAGGTGCCGCCGGGCTGGGGGGCCCCGGCCTGCCCGGCACCGGCAGCGACGAGCCGCACGGCGAATGAGGAGTGCCGCCGCTCATCCGGGCGGCCGGTGATCTAGCGAATCAGGATCTGACGTGTACGAAGGGGTCATACAGAACCTCATCGACGAACTCGGGCGGCTCCCGGGCGTCGGGCCGAAGGGGGCGCAGCGGATCGCCTTCCATCTGCTGGCCGCCGACCCGGAGGACGCACGGAAGCTCGCGGCGGCGCTGCTGGAGGTCACCGAGCGGGTGAAGTTCTGCCGTACCTGCGGGAACGTGGCTGAGGAGGATCAGTGCCGCATCTGCCTCGACCCGCGCCGCGACCTGTCCGTCATCTGCGTGGTCGAGGAGCCGAAGGACGTCGCGGCGGTGGAGAAGATCCGCGAGTACCGCGGGCGTTACCACGTGCTCGGCGGGGCGATCAGCCCCATCGACGGGATCGGCCCGGAGGAACTTCGGATCAGGGAGCTGATCGCGCGCCTCTCCGACGGGACGGTCACCGAGCTGATCCTCGCGACCGATCCCAACCTCGAAGGGGAAGCGACGGCGACCTACCTCGCCCGGCTGGTCAAGCCGATGGGCCTGCGCGTCACCCGGCCGGCCAGCGGACTGCCGGTCGGCGGCGACCTGGAGTACGCGGACGAGGTCACGCTCGGGCGCGCGTTCGAAGGACGGAGATTGCTCGATGTCTGACCCCACAGGCGGCAACGGGCCGTCAGCGCCGGGGCCCGCGCGTGCCCGGCCGCCGGAGGAACCCGCCACCGAGCTGAGCCCGCTCGCGGACCAGATCGCCGGCAACGTCGGGCTCTTCCTCGACGGCGTCGAGCGGCTGGCGGCCGGGGACGGCGGTGATGAGGCGGTGCCGCTGCTCCTCCTCGAGGTGTCCCAGATCCTGCTGGCGGGAGCCCAGCTCGGCGCCACCACCGACGTGATCCTGCCCAGCAACCTGGAGCCGGAGGTGGGCGACGACCCCGACCTGGACGCGCTGCGCGTCGGCCTGGCCCGTCAGGTCCCCGACTGCGACGACTACGCGGAACTGTTCGACCCCTACGCGGACACGCAGGGAACGCCGTTCCGTCTGTCCGATGACATCGCGGCCGTCGCGGCCGACCTCATCCACGGGCTCAAGCACTACCGGGCCGACCGGAAGCTGGAGGCCCTGTGGTGGTGGCAGTACTCCTACTTCAATCACTGGGGCACCCACGCCGGTGCGGCCCTGCGCGCCCTGCACGCGGTGGTCGCGCACGCACGCCTCGACGTCGCCGAGGAGCGCACCGTTCTCTGAGAACAAACCCTTTGCGCCGAACGAGCTTGTGCTGCAACGATCACCACCGGACTGCGAACAGGCGCTCGTACCGGCCCAGCGACCCCGGGCCAACGGCCCGGGTGAGCGGCCGGTGTATCGGCGAGGTACCGCAGCGGGGCGCGAAGCGCATCGGGGGGCTCCGGGGGGACGACCCCCCGGGCCAGCACAGCGCATCGGGGGCTCCGGGGGGTCGTCCCCCCGGGCCAGCACGGATAAACTCCAAGCGTCCGTCGGCCAGCAACCCGAGAGGAGCGACGCGCTCGGTGGCTCTGGTCGTGCAGAAATACGGTGGCTCGTCAGTGGCCGACGCGGATGGCATCAAGCGGGTAGCGCAGCGGATCGTCTCGACGCGCAAGGCCGGCGACCGTGTCGTCGTGGTGGTCTCCGCGATGGGTGACTCAACCGACGAGCTCATCGACCTGGCCAACCAGGTCAGCCCGCTGCCCCCGGGCCGCGAGCTCGACATGCTGCTCACCGCGGGCGAGCGGATCTCGATGGCGCTGCTGGCGATGGCGATCGCCAACCTGGGCCTGGAGGCCCAGTCGTTCACCGGGTCGCAGGCGGGTGTCATCACCGACTCCACGCACGGCAAGGCGCGCATCATCGACGTGACGCCGGGCCGGATCGCCACCGCGCTCGACGGCGGGGCGATCCCCATCGTGGCCGGCTTCCAGGGCGTCTCACAGACCAGCAAGGACATCACGACGCTGGGCCGGGGCGGATCCGACACGACAGCGGTGGCGCTGGCCGCCGCGCTGAACGCCGACGTCTGCGAGATCTACACCGACGTGGACGGCGTTTTCACGGCTGACCCGAGGATCGTCGCCGCCGCGAGGCAGATACCGCGGCTCAGCTACGAGGAAATGCTCGAGATGGCCGCCTGCGGCGCCAAGGTGCTCCATCTGCGCTGCGTCGAGTACGCCCGGCGGTACGACCTGCCGATCCACGTCCGTTCCTCCTTCAGCAACAAGGTGGGCACCTGGGTCAGCGGGCACACCGGGCACAGGACAAACACGGGCCAACTGAGCACGGCGCTGGCCGGCGCCGGGCACGACGCGGAGGATTCCCAAGTGGAGCAGGCGATTATCTCCGGCGTGGCGCACGACCGGAGCGAGGCGAAGATCACCGTCGTCGGCGTGCCCGACCGGATCGGCGAGGCGGCGAGGATCTTCCGCGTGATCGCGGCCTCCGGCATCAACATCGACATGATCGTGCAGAACGTCTCGGCCGTGGCCACGGGCCGGACCGACATCTCCTTCACCCTGCCGCGCGATGACGGCCAGGCCGCCATGTCCGCGCTCCGGCGGTTGCAGGACACCATCGGCTTCGAGTCCCTGCTCTATGACGACCGGATCGGCAAGGTCTCGCTGATCGGTGCCGGCATGCGTTCCCACCCCGGGGTCACGGCCACGTTTTTCGGCGCTCTCGCCGAGGCCGGCGTGAACATCGAGATGATCTCGACGTCGGAGATCCGCATCTCGGTCGTGGTCGACCAGAAGAACGTGGATGCGGCGGTCAACGCCACGCACAAGGCGTTCGAGCTCGACGCGGACGAGGTCGAGGCGGTCGTGTACGGAGGGACGGGACGATGACCACCAAGCCATCGCTGGCCGTTGTCGGGGCGACCGGCGCCGTCGGCACGGTGATGCTCGACCTGCTCTCGACGCGTGCGGACGTCTGGGGTGAGATCCGGCTGATCGCCTCGCCGCGGTCGGCCGGGCGCCTGCTGCGGGTCCGCGGCCAGGCATGCGAGGTCGTGACGCTGTCGGAAGAGGCCTTCGACGGCATCGACGTGGCCATGTTCGACGTCCCGGACGAGGTCTCCGCGCAGTGGGCTCCGGTGGCCGCCGCGCGCGGTGCCGTGGCCGTGGACAACTCCGGGTCGTTCCGGATGGACCCGGATGTCCCGCTCGTGGTGCCCGAGGTCAACCCGCAGGACGCGGGAAGGCGGCCCAAGGGGATCATCGCCAACCCGAACTGCACGACGCTGTCGCTGATCGTCGCGGTGGCGGCGCTGCATCGCGAATTCAGCCTGCAGGAAATGGTCGTCGCCTCCTACCAGGCCGCTTCGGGAGCCGGTCAGGCCGGCATCGACACGCTGTACGCGCAGCTGGACCGCGTGGGGAGCCGCACCCTCGGGCAGCGCCCCGGCGACGTCCGCGGCGCCGTGGGTGACCTGGGCCCGTTCCCGGCCCCGCTCGCGCTGAACGTGGTGCCCTGGGCCGGGTCGGTCAAGGACGACGGCTGGTCCTCCGAAGAGCTGAAGATCCGCAATGAGTCCCGGAAGATCCTCGGGCTGCCCGGCCTGCGGGTGTCGGCCACCTGTGCCCGGGTGCCGGTGGTGACGACGCACTCCGCCGCGGTGCACGCGGTCTTCGGCCGTGAGGTCGAGCGCGCCGCCGCCCAGCAGGTGCTGCGGGACGCCCCGGGCGTGGTCCTCACCGATGACCCGGAGCGGGGTGAGTTCCCGACTCCGGCGGACGCCGTGGGCACCGACCCGACGTGGGTGGGGCGCGTGCGCCGGTCCCTCGACGACCCGTGCGCGCTGGACCTGTTCGTCTGCGGCGACAACCTGCGCAAGGGGGCCGCGCTGAACACCGCGCAGATCGCCGAGCTGGTGGCCGCGGAACTGGTCTCCGCCGCTGGCGTCTAGCCGGGCGTCCGCGGGCCGGGACGCTTGCGTGCGTGGCTTATGCGCGCTAGCTGGGCAATTGCCTATTCCCCGGAATCGGCGCGACCGGTGCCTGTATAACGGATGTGGGCGGGGGATACGGCGAAGGAGGAACGTGTCCCCATATCCGTGTTCATGCGTGCCACGCGTGAGCCGGATCCTGGGCGCGCCGCATCCCGTCAGGGACCGCGGCGCGCAGGCCGGCGGCTTTCCGGGCGCTGGTCCCGGGCGGGCACGGGGGCCGTCTCTGCCGCCCGGCGCGGCACGCCTATCCGTGACCACTGTCACGGCGGCGATGCCGGCCGGTAGCTCCTTTCTTTCGTGTCCGGCCGATGGCCGCATGATCTGCCTTCCCGTGCGGGCCGCGCGCGCGTCGCCGGATGCCCTCCGGACAAAACGGACGAACGTAGTTTCACAGGAATGTAATATATCGTTTCGTGCCCAAGCTGTGACCAAACCTGCTACGGTATCGATCCGGCTGGCGAAACGCTGATATCAGCGCTTTTCATCCGATCCAACAGCATATGAATCGTGTGCCGCTCTCAGATCTCTCCAGATCCTCGTGGTCTTGAGGAGGATGTCGTGACAACGACCCGCACCCGCTCGCGTGGCCATACGGGCTCCCGTGCCTCGGCCGCACGTGCAGGCGCAGAACGCAAGCCGATGATCATCGCGTCCGCGGCAGCCGTCGCGATCCTGCTCGCATTCGCCGCTCTCGCGACGTCTATCGGGCACATTGTGCTGGCGGCCACGGATCACTTCATGCTGAAGTACAGCGGTGTCTTCGCGCTCATACTGCTGACCGCCACGGCATGCATGGGCGTCCTGGCGACAGACCGGATCATTCTGAACCCGGGCCACCGCGTTATCGCCCAGGCCGTGCACCGGGCGGTCGCGTTCGGGACGCTGGCGTTCCTTGTCGTGCACATCGCGCTGGAGATAACGGCGCCGCACCTGGAGGAGTCCAGAACCCTCCACGTGCACCTGCTTGACGCGTTTATCCCGTTTCTTTCGCAGTACCGGACGTTCTACATGGCCGAGGGGACAATAGCCTCGGACATAATTATCCTGCTGGTTATTACCGGCATATTGCGGCGACGTTTTACCACGAATGGCAATGCATGGAAATGGCGCGCTATTCATTATTCAAATTACGCCGCGCTTATTCTTGGCGTGCTGCACGGTTTGCTGGCCGGCCGCAAGGCGATCGGCACGTTCGTGTACTGGAGCTACGGGGCCGTCCTGGCGATGCTCGCCATAGCCGTGCTCGTCCGTATCCTCGCCACCTCGCTGCGGACGAAGGAGATGGTCGCGGGGGCGGCGCCGCTGGCCGGCAACCGTGGCTCCGGACCGGCGCAGTCCATGCCGGTGCGTGCCGCCGCGCTCGGCCTGATGAGTGAGGGGCGGAGCCAGATGAGTGGCGCGATGCCGCTGGGCGGGGCGACCAGGGCCGTTCCGGCCCTGCAGGGCGGGAATCCGGGATCGGCTGTACCGTTTCCCGCCCCATATGCCCCGGTGGCCGAGCCGGCCCGCGCCATTGCCGCGCTGCCGGACCCGGCCCACCCCGGGCCGGCTCCCGCTGGGCCGGCCCGAGGCGGCCGGATGCCCCGGTACGAGCCCGGCTACGACGGGCCGCCCCGGTATGAGGGCGCCCCGGCACCCCGGCCGTCCGGCCGGACGGGCCCGCAGCCTGCCTACCGGCCGGTCCCCGGGGCGCGGCCCGGAACGGGGCCGCAGCCGGTCTACCCGCCCGCCGGCGCGGTCGGCCCTCCGCCGTCTTACCCGGCCGGGTCCCGGCCCGGCCGGGGAACGGGCCCGCAGCCCGTGTACCCGCCGTCACCGGCCGGGCAGGAATCCCGTGCCGGGTACGGAACGGGCCCGCAGCCCGTGTACCCGCCGTCACCGGCCGGGCAGGAATCCCGTGCCGGGTACGGAACGGGCCCGCAGCCCGTGTACCCGCCGTCACCGGCCGGGCAGGAATCCCGTGCCGGGTACGGAACGGGCCCGCAGCCCGTGTACCCGCCGTCACCGGCCGGGCAGGAATCCCGTGCCGCGTACGGAACGGGCCCGCAGCCCGGTTACCGGACGGGCCCGCAGCCCGTGTACGACTCTGGCCCCCGGGCCGGCCGGGAGCCGGATTACGGCCGGAGCCATCCGTACGGAGCGGACCCCGGTTACCGCCAGGACTACGGGCCAGACCCCGGCTACGGGCCGGACCAGGGTGACGACGCCGGGCCCTTCTACGGGCCCGGCGCATACGGGCCAGACCCCGGCTACGAGGCGGCGCCGCGGCGGACGCAGGACGGTTACGGCGGCCCCCCGCCGGGCTACCGAACCGGTCCCGGCCGGCCGCAGCCTGCCCGGCGCCGCCGACCGCAGCCACCAGCGACGCAGTCAGACGAACCTACCGGCCCCCTTCCCCGGGTTCCCTCATACGGCGGTGACGAGCGACGATGATCTCCAATTCGGCGATGCAACCGGGACCTGCGGCTGGCCCCGCCACCCCGGCCATCATGCGGATCGGAGCAGCCCGGATGACCGCCGGGCTCGACCGGTATCCGCGGCTGGACCTGGAGGCCCACCGGGATCTGTTCGGCAGGCTGCCGAGGCTGTCGGACGCCGAGCTCATCGCGATGGCACAGCAGGTGGATCTGCGCGGTCACGGCGGTGCGGCGTTCCCCTCCGCACGTAAGCTGCTGGCCGTTGTCGAAGCGTCGCGCAAGAGCGGTCAGCCGACGATCGTGGTGGTCAACGCCACCGAGGGCGAACCAGGAAGCTTCAAGGACAAGATGCTCCTGATGAGGTCGCCCTACCTGGTCTTGTCCGGTGCCGCGCTGGCGGCGGAGGCGATCGGGGCCGAGGAGATCATTGTCGGGGTGGCAGGCAACGAGCTGGCCAACCGGTCGCTGGATGCGGCCATCGCCGCGGAGCCGGGCCTGCGGGACCTGGTGCGGGTCGTCGAGGTGCCGGAGCGGTTTATTTCGGGAGAGAGCGGCGCGCTGATCCGGGCCATCAACGGGAAGAGCCCGGTGCCGCCCGGCCGAAAGACGCTCGCGGCCGAGAGCGGCGTGTACGGCCTGCCGACGCTGCTGTCCAACGCCGAGACCTTCGCGCAGCTCGCCGTGCTCGCACTGCTCGGCCCCGAGCGCTACGCGTCGGTCGGCATGCCGGAGGAACCCGGCACCGTCCTGCTCAGTGTGAGCGGGTCCGCCGCGCGCCCGGCCGTCGTCGAGGTGCCCACCGGGGTGCCGCTCGGTTCCGTCCTCGACATCTGCCAGGCTCCCGCCGGAGACGGCGTGCTGGTCGGTGGCTACCACGGAATGTGGCTGCCGGCCGAGAACGCGTATGTCGTGCCGGTGTCGCGGGCGGGGCTGGAGGCGGTAGGCGGGACGCTCGGAGCCGGCATCGTGCTGCCGCTCGGCGACGGGACGTGCCCGCTCGGCGAGGTGTCCCGGATAGCGAGCTACCTGGCCGGTGAGTCCGCCGGGCAGTGCGGGCCCTGCAAGCTGGGCCTGCCGCGCATCGCCCGGGCGCTCGCCGCGCTGATCGACGGCTCGGGCGGCATCGAGGCCCTGGATGTGGCCCGGCGGTCGGCCGCATCGGTGTCCGGACGCGGCGCCTGCGCCCACCCGGACGGCATGACCCGGTTCGTTCTGTCAGCGCTGGATGTGTTCACCGAGGACCTCGCGGCGCACGTGTTCCACTCCTCCTGCGGGCGCCCGGTCCGCGGCATCCTGCCGCTGCCGTCAGGTCCGGAGGTGCAGGCCCAGCAGCGCCTGGTCGTCGACTGGACGCGCTGCGAGGGCCACGGGCTGTGCGCTCACCTCGTGTCGGAGATCATCCACCTGGACAGTCACGGCTTCCCCGTGATGCTGGACATCCCGGTGCCGGACTGGCTGCAGAAGGACGCGCAGCAGGCGGTGGACATGTGCCCGGCGCTGGCGCTGCGGCTCACCAACGTGCCACCGCGGACGGCCCGCCCATCGGCCCCGGTGCCGCTCCCGATGCCGGTCGGCCGGACCGCGCTGATCGGCGACGGGCCCGGCGGTCCCGGCGGGCCCCCCGGGCCGACGGGACCGCGGCAGATCACCGCGTAGGAGCCGGCAGCCGGCTGGTATCAGCGGCTCGGCCGCGGCTTCGTCGGCAATTATGCGTCGGGCAGTTGCACGTCAACCCGGAGTTCCTGGGCTCCGTCGGGTTCCAGCACCAGGGTGCCGACGTTGCCCGCGGCGGTGATGTCGCCGCTGACCGTCCGCAGCGACTCCAGATGCCGGGCCGGCCCGTGGATGCGCACGGTGCGCACCGGGGCGCGCATGGACTGCCTGGCCTCGGACTTGGCCTTGCGGATCGCGCTGATGACGGTGCCCGCCATCGCGATGACGCCGGCGTCGGCGGCCGGGGCGGCCGTGGCCGGCACCGGCCAGGGGCTGGTGTGCACCGAGTCGTCATGCCACCATGACCACGCTTCCTCGGTGCAGAACGGCAGGAACGGGGCGAACAGCCGCAGCAGGACCGACAGCGCGGAACGCAGCGAGACCCGGGCCGACTGGGCGGCCGCTCCGCCCTCGTCGTCGTAGGCGCGCTGCTTGACCAGTTCGAGGTAGTCGTCGCAGAAGGACCAGAAGAAGCGCTCCGTGCTCTCCAGCGCGGCGGTGTACTCGAAGTCCTGCAGCGCCGCGGTCGCCTTCGCGATGACCTCATCCAGGGCGGCCAGCATGGCCTGGTCCAGGGTTTCGGTGACCACGGCGCCGGGGTCCGGTTCACCGAACCCGAGCACGAACCGGCTGGCGTTGACCAGCTTGGTGGCCAGTCGCAGGCCCACCTTCATCTGGCCCTGGTCGAAGGCGGTGTCGGTGCCGGGCCGGCCGCTGGCCGCCCAGTAACGGACGGCGTCGGACCCGAACTGCTCCAGCAGGTCGATGGGCGTGACGACGTTGCCCTTGGACTTGCTCATCTTCTTCCGGTCGGGATCCAGGATCCAGCCGGAGAGTGCGACGTTCCGCCAGGGCAGCGTGCCCGATTCGAGCTCGGCCCGCAGGATGGTGGAGAACAGCCAGGTCCGGATGATGTCGTGGGCCTGCGGGCGCAGATCCATGGGGTAGGTCCGCGCGTACCGTTCCGGGTCTTCCTCCCACCCGCACACGATCTGCGGGGTCAGCGAGGACGTGGCCCAGGTGTCCATGACGTCGGGATCGGCGGCGAAGCCGCCCGCCCGGCCACGCAGGTCCTCGGTGTATCCGGGCGGGACAGCCGAGGACGGGTCGACCGGCAGTGCCTCGGCGCTGGGCAGGATGGGGGTGTCGTAGCGGGGTTCGCCGTTCTCGTCGAGCGGGTACCAGAGCGGGAACGGGACCCCGAAGAAGCGCTGGCGGCTGATCAGCCAGTCCCCGTTGAGGCCGCGGACCCAGTCGTCGTAGCGGGCCTTCATGTACGGCGGGTGCCAGCGCAGCTCCGCGCCGCGCCGCAGCAGCGCGCCGGCGTGGGCGAGCGAGCGGATGAACCACTGCCGGCTGGACACGATCTCCAGCGGCTTATCGCCCTTCTCGTAGAACTTGACCGGCCGGACGGTCTTGCGCGGTTCGCCGTCCAGGTCGCCGGACTCACGCAGCATCGCCAGCACTCGCTCGCGGGCGGTGTGCACGGTGGCGCCGGCCAGCCTCCCATACGCCGCGCGCCCGTCCGGGGTGTCCAGGCCGCTGGGCGCGTCAGCCAGGATACGCCCGTCCCGCCCGATGATGGTCCGGGCCGGCAGCTTCAGCTCGCGCCACCACTGGACGTCGGTGAGGTCGCCGAACGTGCAGCACATGGCGATACCCGCACCCCGGTCCCGTTCGGCGGCGGGATGGGCCAGGATCGGTATCCTGACCCCGAAGACCGGGGAGGTGGCGGTGCCGCCGAACAGCGGCTGGTAGCGCTCGTCGTCCGGGTGGGCGATGAGGGCCACGCAGGCCGGCAGCAGTTCGGGCCGCGTGGTCTCGATGTCCACGTGGCCGCCGTCCGGGCCGCCAAACGCGATCCGGTACCACGCGCCGGGGTGCTCGCGGTCTTCCAGCTCCGCCTGGGCCACGGCGGTGCGGAACCCGACGTCCCAGAGGGTGGGCGCCTCGGCCTGGTAGGCCTCGCCCCGCACCAGCAGCCGCAGGAACGCTTCCTGCGAGACCCGCTGGGCGCGCTCCCCGATGGTGGTGTAGCTCATCGACCAGTCCACCGACAGCCCTAGCCGCCGCCACAGCCGCTCGAACGCCTTCTCGTCCTCGGCGGTCAGCGTTTCGCACAGCTCGACGAAGTTGCGGCGGGAGATATCGGCCGGGCGCTGCTCCCTGCCCTTGGCCGGCTCGGGCGCGGTGAAGCCCGGATCATAGGGCAGCGACGGATCGCAGCGCACGCCGAAGTAGTTCTGCACCCGGCGCTCGGTGGGCAGCCCGTTGTCGTCCCAACCCATGGGGTAGAACACGTCCTGGCCGGACATCCGCTGAAAGCGGGCCACGATGTCGGTGTGCGTGAAGGAGAACACGTGGCCCACGTGCAGCGAGCCGCTGACGGTGGGCGGGGGCGTGTCGATTGAGAACACCGTGGCGCGGCCGCCGGTGCCGCGGAACCGGTAGATCCCCGTCCGCTCCCACTCCTGCGCCCACCGGACGTCGATCCCGTCGAGCGACGGGCGTTCGGGCACGTTCGGCGTGGTCTCGGGCACGCATACACACTAGCGTCACCGGCATTTGGCAGCTGCCCGCGCGCCTCCGCCCGGCCCGGGCACGGCACGGTCAGGTACGTCTGTCAGGCTCAGTGACGATGTTTCCCTGGATGAGCGACAGTCCCGCCGGGGCGCCATCCCGGCCGCGCGCGGCGGCCCGGCATGACCAGCCGGGTCAGCCAGCGGGCGCCTGCCTGGGGCGTGCCGGTCACGGTGTCAGGCGGCCACGCAGCGGCGCATGCTCCCGTGCACGTGGACGTGCCGTTCTTGTCGGCCTCGAACAGGTAAAGGGTGCGTCCCGTGCTGCTCACCAGGGCCTGGCCCGGTATCCCGGAGATGGCGTGCAGCGACACCCTGGCGCTGGCCGCCTGGCCGGTGGCTGTGGCTGCGGGGCTGCTCGCGGAGGTGGTCGCGGGTGATGTGGCCGGGCTGGTGGTGGCTGTGCCGGAGCCGCTGGAACAAGCGGCCACGACCAGGCCGATCCCGGCAGCGCCGGCGGCCTTGGTTATCCAGTACCTCATGGTAACGCTCCCCTTTGTGGCAACCCGGCCGGGTATCCCCGCGGCCGTTGCGCCGCGCTGGAGCCGCCGGACCGGGATGGTGGTGATCCCTATCACCACTACGCACCCGGCCTGCGAGGGGACTGCGTTACTGCGTTACTGCGTTACGGCGACCGGAAGCGGCCTCGGGGAGTGGCCGGCCCGTCATCGGGTTCCCTTGTTTCCGCGTCGGATCGGGCGTAGCTTCGAAAGCGGAAGTCGTGCTCGTTTATCCGCGTGTAGACGAAAACAAGATCGCTTCCGGCTGCTCTGGACCTCGGTGGCGCCCAGCGCGCACTTAAGCCGGGGTCGGATATGGCAGCACTTTCTTGGCAGCGTGCCTCGTTTTGTGCCCGCAACGCACGGGCCGTCCATCTGCACCGCGACACAATGTCACCAGGTCATCAAGGCTGTCGGCTTGCTTCCGGTGCGATTGCATCCAGCTCGGCATGGCCTGATCCCGTGGGCTTCGGCGATGCCTGACGGTTCCGCGGGAAAGGGGCCCACCGAGGCTTCCGCCGGGCCGGAGTCATCAGTGCGTGCGGACCCGCTGCATGTGGTGTTCGGGACCGGGCAGGTCGGTCGTGCCCTCACGGCATTCCTGGCCGGACGCGGCCTGGCGGTACGGGCAGTGTCGCGACACCGGCCGCCAGGGCTGGCTGATGGGATCGACTGGCGCCCCGCAGACGTGACCGAACCGGATGCGGCCAATGATGCCGCTAAGGGTGCCGCCGTGGTGTACCAGTGCCTGAACGCTCCGTACGCACAGTGGCCGCAACTGTTTCCCCCGCTGCAGCATGGTGTCCTCAGTGCGGCCGAGCGCGCCGGCGCGCTGCTGGTGAGCCTAGAAAATCTCTACGGTTACGGCCCGACCGGCGGCAAGCCCATGACCGAGGACCTGCCGCTGGCGGCTACAACCGTCAAGGGCCGGACCCGGGCGGCCATGACCGGGGAGCTGCTGGCCGCCGCTGCGGCCGGCCGGGTCCGCGTCGCCATCGGGCGGGCTTCGGACTTCTTCGGCCCCGGCGTGACCCAAGGCTCAACGCTGGGCGAGCGGGTCTTCGGCAACGCTCTGGCTGGCCGGCGCGCCGACTTCATCGGCAACCCCGGCCTGTCCCACACCTACAGCTACGTTCCCGACATCGCCGCGGGCCTGGCCACCTTGGGCACTGACCCTCGTGCCGTCGGCCAGGTGTGGCACCTGCCCGGTCCGGAGACCGTCACGACCCGGGTGCTGCTTGATCTGGTCGCCGCAGAGGTGGGGCATCCGGTCGCGGTCCGCGGGCTGTCCAAGCTGGCCGTGCGCGGCCTGGGGCTGATCAGCCCGGCGATCCGGGAGCTGCCCGAGATGGCTTACGAGTTCGACCAGCCCTTCATCCTGGACACCAGTAAGTACGAGTCGATGTTCGGGGCGGCCGGCACCCGGTTGCCCGTCGCTATCGCCGAGACCGTCGCCTGGTACCGAGACCGGACCAGCACGCCATGACCACCCCTCTGAGCGGTAACCGCGAGGAAGGCTCAACCGGGGGCTTCCGGCCGTTCTTCAACCCGGCCACCGGCGAGTGGATCACCTACACCGCCATCGCCCAGGACAATAGCGGAGCGCTGGTCCGCTTCAATTGGCGCAGCGTGCCCGGCGGGGTGATCACCGAGCACATCCACCCGCATCAGGAAGAGCGCACCTCCCAGCGCGAACGGGCTGACGTGGCCCTGGCCGCTGAGATCCAGGCCGTCCACAGCAACAATCCGCGCTCCGCTTCAGCGGCAGGGCCGGCGGCACGGCTGTGATGACCGGCACACCGAGCTGGAACCACCCAGCCGAAGTCGCGGCTGAGGTTCATCGCTTCCCCCTACCGGCGATAGGGCGGGCGCTACACGGGCCTCGGCAGACTGGCTTCGGCGTTCAAGCCGAACACGATGTGCCACAGGCGCAGCTCGGCGTTCACGATTTTGGCGCCGACGGCCGGATCGATGGTCAGTAGCTGGCGGGCTTCCGCTTCGCTCTCGACCTCGAAGACGGCCACCCAGGTCTTGCCATCTCTGGAATGTGAGACCTGGAGCAGCTTGTGAGCTGCCCGCAGCTTCTGCAGGTGCGCGTTGTGCGGACCGAGAGCCTGCTGGCTGGCGGGCCTGCCTGCGATCCAGGCGGGTCCCGGCGTGTAGATGATGGCGTACTCCATGGCTGGATATCGTCCCAACTGTTTTACTGAATCATTCTGAGCTTGCTCATCATCGGCTGGCTGGCAGGGCCCTTCCAGGTGGGATCAAGCACGCCGTACCAGTCCGGCTGGCTGGGGTCGCGCCCAGGAGCCTCAGACTGCGTCCCGTTGAGCGCCCAGTAACACCAGTTGATGTTGTGGTCCTTGATGTACCGCACCAGATAGCTGAACCAATTCCCCTGCGGGTTCACGTCGTTCACGTTTGTGTAGTACTGCGGGGGCGTATTGTCGTTCGGCTTGTAGCCGTTGGGCGTGCCGAACTCGCCGATCCACACCGGCGCTATTTCCTGTTGAGCAATGTAGCCCCAGGTCTGATCCCAGACGCCCCGGCAGGCGTCCGGGGTCGACGCCGTTGTGCCGAGCTGACACCAGGCAAGGCCACTGGCGGCATCCGTCCCGTAGTCGTGCGCGGAGTACACCAGCCGGTTGGGCACGCTGAGGGTGAGGGGCCGGGGTGCAGGCCGCCCGCCTCCGGCTTTGCCGACGCCGACCAGATTGCCGCCCGCCCAGTACAGGTAGTCGGAGCCGTCGAAGATGGGCCCGGCCGGATCGTAGCGGACGCCCTCGGCGAAGATCAGCAAGTCAGGGTTGAGGCTCAAGATATAGTCGCCGGCGCGCTCCGCCGCCGAGGCCCAATCCCGCGGATAGCCCGTCACGTTTGGATCTCCGTATCCCCACAGGGACCCGCCGTTCCGCGGCCAGACGGAAGGGTCGGCCGGGGGAGCTGCCGGTTCGTTGCGCAGGTCGCAGCCGATGACCGTCGGATCGTTCTGGTAGCGCTGGACCAGCAGCCCCCACGTGCGGAGCCAGACAGACTCGGGATACGGCTGTGTGTACCACAAGCCATTGCTCTCCCAGCTCCAGCCTGCCTCGGAGCGGTGATTGTCGAGAACGACCTTGAGCCCATGCCTCGCGGCCGCGGCGATCACCGCGTCCATGATTTGGAGCACGGTCCGCCCCTGCAAGTGGTCGTTGGCATCGAGATAGTTGTCGATGCGCGGGTTGGACCGCACGGCCTGGACGGAATAGGGGAGCCGGATGAGGTTGAAGCCCAGATTCACGACTTTCCGGCAGATGTAGTCGAGCGTCTGATAGCTCAGCCCGCCGGGCACCATGCTATTGCATTCGAAGCCGTACCAGTTGACTCCTGCCAGGCATACCGGGTTATTGTCGGCATCGAGAATCTGCGCGCCCCGGGTGTGAAAGTATCCTGCTGGCAGCGGCGCAGCCAGGGCTTCCGACACCTGGCCGAAGAGACTCGGCCCCGCTGCCAGCGCTGCCGCACCCAGGCCCACCCCTTCCAGAAGACGCCGCCGTGTAATGCCTCGCGCGCAGCGCCGTACAGAATCTTTGTCGCCCATACCCACCCTCATACGTTGCCCCGACGGCTTTCGATACCCGGCTCTGAGCCCTGAGCCGCCCCCCGATTTCCGGACACCTGAATTTGCGGTTATCCCGCGCAGCGGCCGTCATTTCCCAGTACTCGCCCATGACCTCTCGCGGGGTCCGGTACCCGAGTGCGGAATGAAAACGCTGGCGATTGTAGCGCAACCCGATGAAGCGTGCGGTATCTTCCCCTGCTTTCCGGCGTGTCGCGTGCTTATCTTGTATTCGCCCCCGACGTCGGCGATCGGCCGTGATGTCTCGATCACCATTCTGGCGGCCCCTTCACGGAATTACGGTGCCCGACGTCGCGGTGAGGATCATCGCGCCGCCGAGAGCCGCACCGGAGTCGTCGGGCCGTAGTGAGGCCTCGTGATCTGCCCGCTCTATCGGCATGTGGCCCGGTGTGCGCCGGGCGGGCCGCTCAACGGC
>CAWEFP010000051.1:0-43486 GCA_963808295.1 uncultured Actinomycetes bacterium
GGTGAGCAGCATGTCGAGCTCGCAGCCGGGGCAGCGGGCTGACCTGGTTGGCCAGGTCAATGAGCTCGTCGGTTGAGTCACCCATCGCGGAGACCACCACGACGACACGGTCGCCGGCCTTGCGCGTCGAGACGATCCGCTGCGCTACCCGCTTGATGCCATCCGCGTCGGCCACTGACGAGCCACCGTATTTCTGCACGACCAGAGCCACCGGCGCGTCGCCTCCTCTCGGGTTGCTGGCCGACGGACGCTTGGAGTTTATCCGTGCTGGCCCGGGGGGACGACCCCCGGAACCCCCCATGCGCTGCGCTGGCCCGGGGGAACGACCCCCCGGAACCCCCCGATGCGCTGCGCGCCCCGCTGCGGTAAGTCGCCGATCACGGCCGCTCGCCGGCCTGACGGCCGGGGTCGCTGGGCCGGTACGAGTACCTGTTCGCAGTCCGGTGGTAATCGTTGCAGCACAAGCTCGTTCGGCGCAAAGGGTTTGTTCTCAGAGAACGGTGCGCTCCTCGGCGACGTCGAGGCGTGCGTGCGCGACCACCGAGTGCAGGGCGCGCAGGGCCGCACCGGCGTGGGTGCCCCAGTGGTTGAAGTAGGAGTACTGCCACCACCACAGGGCCTCCAGCTTCCGGTCGGCCCGGTAGTGCTTGAGCCCGTGGATGAGGTCGGCCGTCACGGCCGCGATGTCATCGGACAGACGGAACGGCGTTCCCTGCGTGTCCGCGTAGGGGTCGAACAGTTCCGCATAGTCGTCGCAGTCGGGGACCTGGCGGGCCAGGCCGACGCGCAGCGCGTCCAGGTCGGGGTCGTCGCCCACCTCCGGCTCCAGGTTGCTGGGCAGGATCACGTCGGTGGTGGCGCCGAGCTGGGCTCCTGCCAGCAGGATCTGGGACACCTCGAGGAGGAGCAGCGGCACCGCCTCATCACCGCCGTCCCCAGCCGCCAGCCGCTCAACGCCGTCGAGGAAGAGCCCGACGTTGCCAGCGATCTGGTCCGCGAGCGGGCTCAGCTCGGTGGCGGGTTCCTCCGGCGGCCGGGCACGCGCGGGCCCCGGCGCCGACGGCCCGTTGCCGCCTGTGGGGTCAGACATCGAGCAATCTCCGTCCTTCGAACGCGCGCCCGAGCGTGACCTCGTCCGCGTATTCCAGGTCGCCGCCGACCGGCAGTCCGCTGGCCGGCCGGGTGACGCGCAGGCCCATCGGCTTGACCAGCCGGGCGAGGTAGGTCGCCGTCGCTTCCCCTTCGAGGTTGGGATCGGTCGCGAGGATCAGCTCGGTGACCGTCCCGTCGGAGAGGCGCGCGATCAGCTCCCTGATCCGAAGTTCCTCCGGGCCGATCCCGTCGATGGGGCTGATCGCCCCGCCGAGCACGTGGTAACGCCCGCGGTACTCGCGGATCTTCTCCACCGCCGCGACGTCCTTCGGCTCCTCGACCACGCAGATGACGGACAGGTCGCGGCGCGGGTCGAGGCAGATGCGGCACTGATCCTCCTCAGCCACGTTCCCGCAGGTACGGCAGAACTTCACCCGCTCGGTGACCTCCAGCAGCGCCGCCGCGAGCTTCCGTGCGTCCTCCGGGTCGGCGGCCAGCAGATGGAAGGCGATCCGCTGCGCCCCCTTCGGCCCGACGCCCGGGAGCCGCCCGAGTTCGTCGATGAGGTTCTGAATGACCCCTTCGTACACGTCAGATCCTGATTCGCTAGATCACCGGCCGCCCGGATGAGCGGCGGCACTCCTCATTCGCCGTGCGGCTCGTCATTCGCCGTGCGGCTCGTCGCTGCCGGTGCCGGGCAGGCCGGGGCCACCCAGCCCGGCGGCACCTGGCGTGCCCAGGCCGCCCGGCATCCCCGGCATCTCGGGCAGGCCCGGCATGCCGCCGCCGAGAGCGGTCGCGAACGGGCCCATCTTCTCCTGCTGAAGGTCGCCGGCCCGCCCGTAGGCGTCCCGCACCGCGGCGAGCACCAGGTCGGCGACGGTCTGGGCCGTCTCTTCCAGGTCGTCCGGATCGATCGCCTCCGGGGCGATACTGAGATCCACCAGCTCGCCCTGGCCGTTGACCCGGGCCGTGACGAGGCCGCCGCCCGCGGTGCCCGACACCTCCGCGTCGGCCAGCTCCTGCTGGGCATTCATGAGCTGTTCCTGCATCTGCTGTGCCGCGGCAAGCAGTTGCTGCATGTCCAGCTGGCCGTCAGGGTTCACTTTGCCCCCAATGGGTGTCGTCAGCGTGCGGTCGCGTGGGTCCCGGCGGCGGTTCGCCGGTGGCGGGCGGCCGGCCGGGCTGGTTTGCCGCCGCATGGCTAGTCTGCACCCGCCCGGCGGGTTCCCTGAACGCCGACCGCCACTCCCGGGCGGCATGCCTGGTCGCGTCAGTCCTCGATCTCACCGATGATCTGGCCGCCGAGCTCCCGCTGGATCAGGTCCATCCCGGTGATTTCGGCCTGGCCGGGTGCGGCCATGTCCTCGGCATCCGGGGTCTCGATCGCGTCCGCGATGTCCGGGCTGTAGTGCCCGCGGCCGCCGGGCCGGGAGGCCGTACCGCGGCTGGCCGTTCCCGGGCTGGTGGGAGCCGCGCGGGCGGGGCCGCCCATCGGCCGACCGTTCGCCGGACCGCCCGCCGGTCGCCGATCGGCGCACCGCCGGCGGGTGACGGTCCGGCGTTCGCTGTGGGCGCAGCCGGGACCGGGGGGTTGCCCACGGTCCGGCCGGCGGACGGCGTATCCGCCGTATCGCGTGCGGGATTCCCGGTGCGTCCCGCCCCGCCGCGCGGGCCGCGGCTCCCGGCGCCTCCGGAATCCTGCCCGCTTCCCCGGCGGCCCGGGTACCGGGCTCTCCTGCGGCTCCCCGGTGCTCAGAGCGGCCCGGGCCCGCCGGCGCCGTCCCGCCTTCCCCTGCGGGCGCTCCCCCGCTTCCCGCGGGCGGCGGGGTACGCCCCGCACCCGGATCGGCCGGGCGGTCGGGGACGGCGTTCAGGCGGGGCCGACCGTCCCGGCCACCCGCGCCCGGGTCGTTACCGGACAGTGCCCTGATCCGGACGTTCAGGCCGAACTGTGACGCGAGGACCCGCTTCAGGTCCGCGTCGCATCCGCTGGTCGTGAAGCCCTTGACGTCGCCGTCCCGCGCGAACCGCAGGGTGAGAATGCCGTCGTCGAGAGAAACGGCGGTCGCGTTGCTCAGCAGCATCCAGGCCACCCGGCGCTCGCGCTTGACGGCATCGAGGATCGCGGCCCAGTTGCGGCTGACCGGCTCGACCCCCGTCACCCCGGAGGCCGCGGGCTCGCTGGGCCCCGCGGGCTCCGGCGGCTGCCCCGCGCCTGCCGCCGCGGCGTCTCCCGCCCGCGGCCGCGCCGCGTCTCCCGCCGGCGTGGTCGAGTTGGTACCCGCCGGTGCGAGCGGCGCAGTTCCCGGGGGCGCGGGCGGAGTGGTACCCGGCGGCGCAGCGGGGGAGTTCCCGAAGGCGCGGGCGGAGTGGTACCCGGCGGCGCGGCGCCTTCCGTTCCCCCCGCCTGGCTGGCTTCCGGCGCGGCGGGAGGCAGCGGGCCGCCCGCGACGCCGTCACCCGCCGGACGAGGCCGGGCCGACGGCGGGCCGGCTGTTCCGCCGCCCACCGGAGGCCGGGCGGCCGGAACCACGTCGGGCGCCGGGGACGCTCCCGCACCTGGCCAGCCGGCCGGGCTTTCCGCCGCGTCCGCGGGGCGGCGGGGCCGCGCCGGCGGCGGGACAGGAGCCTCCGGTGCGCGCTGCGGGCTGGTCTGCGGCAGGCCGGCCAGGCCACCTCCGCGTTCCAGCCGTTCCAGCCGGGCCAGCACGGCTTTCTCGTCGGTGCTCGCGGACGGCAGCAGGACCTGCGCACACATCAGCTCGAGCAGCAGCCGCGGCGACGTCGCGCCGCGCATCTGGTCCAGGCCATTGCTCATGATCTCGGCCGCACGGGTGAGGCTCGCCACCCCGAACCGTTCGGCCTGCCTGCTCATCAGATCCAGCCGGTCCGGTGGCACATCGAGCAGCCCCGTCTCACCCGCGTCCGGCACGGCGGCGAGCACGATCAGGTCACGGAAATGGTCCAGCATGTCGGCCGCGAACCGACGCGGCTCGTGGCCGCCCTCGATGATCCGGTTCACGACGCGGAAGACCGCGGCACCGTCGGCCGACGCGAACGCGTCGGCGATCTCGTCGAGCAGGGTGGCATCGGTGTAGCCGAGCAGCGCGATGGCGCGTTCATAGGTGAGCCCGGCCTCGTCCGAGCCCGCGACGAGCTGGTCGAGCACCGACAGTGAGTCCCGGACGGAGCCGGCGCCCGCGCGCACCACCAGCGGCAGCACATCGGGGTCGAATCTGACGCCCTCCTGGCCGAGGATGTCCTCCAGAAGCCGGCGCAGGATGGCTGGCGGTACCAGCCGGAACGGGTAGTGGTGGGTCCGGGACCGGATGGTCGGGATGACCTTCTCCGGCTCCGTGGTGGCGAAGATGAACTTGAGGTGCGGCGGCGGTTCCTCAACGAGCTTGAGCAGGGCGTTGAAGCCCTGCTGCGTCACCATGTGCGCCTCGTCGATGATGTACACCTTGAAGCGCCCGGCGACCGGCGCGTAGAACGCCCGCTCGCGCAGTTCCCGCGCGTCGTCGACACCGCCGTGGGAGGCGGCGTCGATCTCGATCACGTCGATGCTGCCCGGCCCGGACGGCGCCAGCGCGATACAGGACTCGCACACCCCGCACGGGTCCGGCGTAGGCCCGTTCACGCAGTTCAGCGAGCGGGCCAGGATGCGCGCGCTGGAGGTCTTGCCGCAGCCGCGCGGCCCGCTGAAGAGATAGGCGTGGTTGATCCGCCCGCTGCGCAGCGCCTGGCGCAGCGGCTCGGTGACCTGCTCCTGGCCCTTGACCTCGGCGAAGGTGGCCGGCCGGTATTTCCGGTACAGCGCCAGGCCGGCCGTGGCCCCGGACGGGGTCACCGGGGATCCGGCCGCCGCCGAGCTCCCAGCCGCTTCTGGCTGCGCCGGATCCGAGGGAGCTTGTGTCATGACTCCATCCTCGCCAGGCCGGGATTCCCGTGAACGTCCCGGGGATGGGAAAGGGTCCCCCGCGCACCCGTCAGAGCCCGCGTACCCTTGCTGCCTTCCGGCCCTGGGGGGGTTGGCAGGATGCACGCCGCGCGGGGGACCTCGGGACAGTCTAGCCACCCCCCGGACCACCCTCGCCCGTCCGCGCGAATCCGCCCCGGCCCGTGCGTTCGTCTCGCGCCGTGTACACCGCCCGCACTGGCTGAGCGTCATCATTCCGATACGGAAAGGAACTGACGATGAGCAAGAGATCGTTCCGTGCCGCCGCCCAGCAGGCGATCGCGGCGAACTGGACGACCGCGAAGGCGCGCCTGCGGCTCCGCTGACCCCGAGCCGCACCAGCGTGCCCGCCGTGACGGTAAGCTGGCGGCGGAGGATTCGCCTAGTGGCCTAGGGCGCACGCTTGGAAAGCGTGTTGGGGGCAACCCCTCAAGGGTTCGAATCCCTTATCCTCCGCCGCCGTGTCCTCCGCCATCCCTGAGCCGGCCGCAGAACGCGCTGACCGTGAGCGCGCAACCAGCCGGGAAACCTTGCTGTGTGACCGATGGCCGGGTCGGCGGTGCCCTCCCGGCAGCAGGCGCGAGCAGACGGGGACGGGCCCGGGTGCAGCGTCCCGGGCCCGCCGCGTGCGGTCGCCGTTACAGCCGCTGCCAGCCGCCGAGAGACGGCCAGGTGCCCGCCCTCATCCAGATGTTGTGGTCGGTGCCGAGCCCGAACACGTAGGTCTTGCCGCCGCTGACGGTCGTCGCGGTCACGCCGGTGGTCAGCACGCCGCCGAGTGACTGCCACGGGCCGGAGGGGCCGATCGGCAGCGCGCTCGGCCTGGACCACAGCGCGTTGTCGGTTCCCCGCGCGAAGACCACGAGCCCGGCCGGGATCGCAGCCGTGCCTGGGCTGGCCGTGCTCAGGCCGCCGAAGTCGGCGTAACCGTTCGCGGTGCCCGTCCGGCCGAACAGGTAGATCTGCTCGTTGGCACCGGTGATCGCGAACCCGCCGCCAGGCCCCGTGCCGGGGAGCACCTGCGGGCCACCCAGCGCGGCCCACGCCTGCCAGCCGCCTGATCCGTAGACCCGGTACCAGATATGGCCCGTGGTCCCGGCGGCGACGACGTTGAGCTCCCCGAGCTGATTGGTCCCGCCGATGATCACGGCGGGCTTGGTGCTGATGATGCCGCCCAGGGACTGCCAGCTGGTCCAGCCGGCCGTGGTCTGGTGCCGCCACCACAGGGCGTTGCCCGTCCCGCGCCCGAAGACCGCGAGCACCGGGCCTGCGGACAGGACGCCGGCCGGGACCACAGCCAGGGCCGGGCCGCTGACCAGCTGGCCGCCCAGGGCGATGGGGGCCTGGGCGGGTGCCGCCGCGTTCAGGATGTACACCTGCCTGTCTGTCCCGGTGTAAGCGAGGTACACCGCCGACGCTGACGCCGCCGCGGCACTCAGGTTGACGGAAGGCGCGGGCGGCGCCGCTGCCGCGACAGCGGCAGCGGCGACCGGGCCGGTGGTCATTGAGGCCAGCGCGCTGCCGCCTGCCAGCATCGCGAGGAGTGGTGACATCGCCCAGCGCTTCCAGCTTCCTGCCGGTGCCCCGCTACGGACGCCCCGTTTGACTATGTGCATGGCGCGCGCTCCTTCCGGGTTTGTGCGCGCCGTCGCCAACCAGGACTCTTCGCTCGGTTTCTGGTCGCCACCTCCCCGTGACCCCGTCACCCACAGCAGGCCAGCCGGTGCGCGAAGCCCCGTTCCGCCGGCGGCGGTGACCGCCGGTCTCTCACCGGCGGTCAATGTGAGGAATATCCGGTCTGGTCATTCAGACAAGGGCCAAACGTCCCGCTCAAGCATGATCAACATCCGCCACGCGGCCTCAGTGTGCCTCTCCCCTCATCGGCCTTGGGGTCGAGTCATTGATCGCGAGCGGGGGCTGCGCTAGCTTTCACGCGCCCGGAGTGCCAGCGGGCAGAACCACCCCGAAGCCACGGAACGTCAGCTTGAGGAGCACCTGGCCCGGGGCGCGCAGGTCAGCCACCCGATCCCGGCAGAGCTCTTCGAGCTGGGCTAGCCGGGGGCTAGCCGGCTGGCCGGCGCGTCCGGCCCGTCGCTGCGGGCCGCGCTCAGGAGGCGTGCGTTGGTGTAGACCTTGGCCCTGGCTTCCTTGAGAAAGGCGCGCCTGTATGTCGCCCATGACGGTGACGAGCTCATCGATGCTGGCGGCTCTGGTCATCTGGCTGGCTGTTCCTGGCCCGGGGCGGGGATCTCGCGCTGCGTGAGCCGGGCGAGGTTGGCAAGGCCGGTGGCGGACTGAGCTTCCATCGCGGCCGTCACCTGCGGTCCCAGCTCGGGGATGTCCAGGTCACGCTGGAATCGGGTACCTCCGCCGTCCACGGTGGCCAGCTGATAGCTGATCCGCAGCCGGCCCATGACGAGATCGGTCTCGAGGGCCAGGTGATGTGGGCGGTCGTACTCGACGACCGTCCACGTGCCCGAACCCTCGATCCCGGCGATCGTC
The DNA here is from genome assembly GCA_963808295.1 of uncultured Actinomycetes bacterium. Lineage (GTDB taxonomy): Bacteria > Actinomycetota > Actinomycetes > Streptosporangiales > Streptosporangiaceae > Bog-532. The sequence goes on from CAWEFP010000051.1 coordinate 7,556, forward strand.
ACATGCTCAACGATGCGGTCACCCAGCCGGGCCGGGTGATCAACATCTCCTTCGACGCCGCGGGTGGCCGGGTGCCACTCCGTCCAGAACCGGGCGGTGGTGACAACGTTGAAAACGCCGTCGATCGGGCGGTCGGTGACGAAGTGGTGGCTCACCCGCGGCATGCTGTCCTCCGAGGGTTCAGAACTGATCCGGTGCGGTGATCGCCTCGGCGACGGTGATCTCTGGCGGGACCGGCGCCGCACCGGCCGATCCGATGAAGGCCTGCAGGGCCGGGTCCGCGAAGAACCGGTGGAAGTGCTCGGCGGACTCCCACTCATCAACGACGACGACAAAGCCGTCCCCCACCGCGAAGCGATGATGAATCGCGCCGGCCGACGTCCGGGCCGTGTCAGCGATCTTCCTGAACTCGTCGGCACGATCAGCCAGGGCCGCGCGGAACTTGGCCGTGTCACCCTGGAACTTCACGATGGCGAGCACGCTCATGACCTGAATCCCTCCCCTTGACGCCGTGCGCCAGGCCGGCGCACGGCCACTGGTACATGTACGTCGCCAGAGCCGGTGCCGGATCACCCGCCCCGGGAGCGCGTCAGTCGAGCGCGAGCACCGAAGCCGCGTTCAGCACGTCGGCGGCCCGGCCGGGGTCACCGGTGATGTGCAGGTCGAGCCGGGCGGCGGTGAGCCGGTTGGCCACCAGCCGACAGAACCCAACAGCGTCCGTGACGATGCCGACGGCGGCCGGGCCGGGCCACTGGTCGCCCACCGCCACGTCCCAGGTACCGCCACCCGGTCCGGTCAGCACCAGATGCACGGACGTGGGCTCGCGCAGGCCGACCCGCGCCGCGGCATACGGCAGCAACCGGGCGGCGAGCCCGCTCATCAAGCGCAGTGTCGACGCGTCGGGCACCGACGCGGGCAGCCCGACCGCCTGGCGGATATCGTTGTCGTGCGTCCACACCTCAAAGGCCCGGACCACCAGCAGCGCGCCCAGCGGCAGCCGCATGCCGTGCACCGCGACCTCGTCGCGGTATCCGCCGGCGGCGCGCACGAGATCAAGGGTGCGGTCGGCCGCGCGGCGCCACTCGCGACGTGTCCGGGCCGGCCAGCGTCCCGTTTGGCGGGCCGCGGACGGCTGGGTCGAGTCGACGTGGTCCGCCTCGGCCACGCCCGGGTCGCCCGCCAGGCAGCGGTGTACGTCCTCCTCGACACCGATCAGGTGACCCACCAAGCCCTGTACCTCCAGGCCGCGCAGCGCCGGTCTGCCCCAGTCCTCGTCCGCGAGCGCGCACAGCATCCCGTAGAACGCGTCGGCGGCGCGGCTGAAGGCTTCGGCCGGTGAGATCTCCGGAACCGCGGGCTCGGGCTGGCCGGCCGCCCGCGCTCGCAGAGAAGCATCCAGCACACGTTCGCGCAGGCCGGCCGGGAGCACCACGCGGCCGCCGTCTCCGGCCGTCATGACGACTCCAGCAACTGCCGGTCCAGCATCGTCTCCAGCTTGGCCAGCCCCAGCCTGAGACGGGACTTGGCGGTACCTTCCGGGATGTCGACCGCGTTCGCGACCTCGCGGCAGGTGAGCCCCCTGAAGTAGGCGAGCTCGACCACCCGGCGCTGACTGTCGGGCAGTAGCCGGATCGCGGCCCGCACGGCGGCGGCGGCTTCCGAGGCCATCACCTCCTCGCAGGGGGAAGGACCCGGCTGCCCCGGCGCCAGCCGGTAGTTGCGCTCCTGCCGTGCCACCCGGCGCAGCTCACTGCGGACCACATCCACCGCACGATGCCGGGCCAGTACGATCAGGTACGTACGCAGCGTCCCGGCGACCGGGTCATACCGGTCGGGGTGGCTCCACAGATCCACGAACACATCCTGCACAACGTCCTGGGCGGCGGCATCGTCCCCCAGTACCCGCCGTGCACCGGCGTATACGGCCGGGGCCAGGCGATCGAAAATCTCAGCCAGAGCGCGGTCGTCTCCGGCCGCCAGGCGCGCCGCCAGCACGGCATCGTTCCCCCCCACCCCCTGGACGTTAACCCGGCTTCTGGCCGCCGGGCAATGCCCGGCCCCCCTCCGGTCCATGACCGGGCCGTTCAGCTGGGAAAGCATGGCCAGCACCGGCCTCCTCCCGCTACGGAACGTCGTCCACAGATACGGCACCGCACGCGGGACCGGATTACTTTCCGTGCGGCCTCAAGTCACCACGGCCCTTGGTTCGTCCTCTGGCCGGGCGCGGCGACCGGAGTCGGGTCCGGTCAGCTCAGCCACGCCCGGCACGCGCGCCGCGAGCAGGCTCACACCGATACACGCCGGGCAGGTGGCCTCCATCCAGGCGGCGGGCGCGGCGCGCTTGCGCCGCCTGGCCCGCCAGAACACCATTGCGCCGGCGGCCAGCACGGCCACCACGGCCAGGGTCGGTCCTTTGGCCTGGTCAAAGGACCGGTCGGCCAGCGGCCCGAGCAGCAGGCCGAGGACCAGATGGAACTGCAGGAACACACTGCTCCCGAGGATGAGGGCGGGCAGCGCACGCCGTCCGTTCAGTCCGGATACGCCCGCGGCGATCAGGGTGAGCGTACGCAGCCCGGGCGTCGCGCGCCCCATCGCCAGCCCGGGCCTGCCGCGGGTCTCGGCAAAGGCAGCCGCGCGGCGGACCCGGGCCCCGGTGAGCCCGACGCGCGGCCCGAACCGGTCAATGACCCGGTGGGCCGGGCCGCGGCAGGCGAGGAAGAGCGCGGTGGTGCCGATGACGGCGATGACCTCGAAGCCGGCCACCGCCAGCCAGAGCGGGAACCTTCCCGCGGCGACCCGTTCCCCCACGCCGAACATCACCAGATCGGCCGGCAGCGGGATCGGCACACCCGCTTCCATCGGGAGCAGCAGGACCAGGGCCGCCAGCCCGCTCAGGCCCGCGGCGGCACCGCCCTTCAGCGCGTCCGGCATCGGGGACTCCTCGTGGCCACCTCCGGGCGCTCCCAGGTGCGCCCGCCACATAAGGTTCGTCGCCCGGCCGTTCACCGGATCACTCGCGGAACCGCCCGATCAGCCGGCGGGCCCGCACCGGGGCGGGCAGCGCCTCACCGGCGCGCGCGGTACGAGCGGCGCGGCCGGGGGCCGAGGTATGGACCGATATCTGGGACACCATCGGCAGACGGCTACGAGGACGACGTGGCCCTGATCGTCTACCGCCATCGATTGCCAGGTGACATCGCGTGAGCTGGTGGCCCGGGCCGCGAACAATGCGATCCCTACGCGGCCGGGCTATTTCGCGGACCGGGCGGGCGTCGCGCGGCCGGCTGGGGCCGTGGGGCTCTTGGTCGCCTTGGCCCGCTCACTGGCGGCGCGCGCCGCGTCCGCCAGCTGGGCCTGGTGGGCGAGCTGGGGTGTCATCCAGCTGAACATCGGCCGCAGCGCTCCCCGCCAGGCGGTCGCGTCATGCGAGGCGTTGGGGATCAGGACCAGCGGAACGTTCGCCTGGTACAGCTGTGCCTCCTGCCGGAAGCTCTCCGCGGCCTGCACGTCCTGCGCATCCTGCGCACCCATGGACAGGAAGAACTGCGGTATCAGCGTCCCCAGCGGCAGCCGGGTGATGTAAATGTCGGGGGTGTTCTTCTGCCGCAGTGCCGGATTGCCGGGGAACGGGGGCCGGTAGACCGTGGGGGCCCCGGGCCGGTTGCCCGCCGGAACAATGTTGTCCACGGGGGCGAAGTATCCGCTTATGACGCCCGCGTACCCGAACCGGGTCGGGTACTGGAGCGCGAGGTTGGCGGCGCAGAAGCCGCCCTCGGACAGGCCGGCCACGCCCCATGCCCGGCCGGGGGGCTGAACACGGTAGTTGGCCGCGACGAAGGTGGGCACGTCGACCGCCACGTATGTCGCGTCCTTGACCCCGCCGATGGCGTTGAGGCACTGCAGCGAATACTTCTCGCTGCCGTCGGTGTCCGGCATCACCAGCACTACCGGGTCGGCCTGGCGGTTGGCGATCATGTCGTCCAGGGTGGGCAGCACGTTCATCGGGTTGACCCACTGCTCCGGGTTTCCGGGCGAGCCGTGCAGCAACTCAATGACCGGGAATCGGTAGTTGTCGTATCTGGTCAGGAAATATTGCGGCGGCAGATAGACGTAGACCACGCGGGAGATCCGGCTCAGGCGCCCCTTCACCGTGGTCTCAAAGAGATATCCGGTCTGGGTGGCCTCCGCGCGGGCCTGCGGGGAAAGCCCGAGCTTGCTGATTCCGCCGTCAACCTTGCCGGCGAGATGCGGCACTTCGGGAAGCGTGGCCACGCCCTGGTTGGTGAAGTCGGCGACGATGGAGCCCCAGGTCTGGTAGTAGCCGTAATACTTGTTGACTGCAGCCACACCGAAGAGCATGGCCGGGATAAAGGCCAGGCAGGCGGCCAGCACGCGGAACGCTATCTGCTTGGCAAGAACCAGCCACGCTAGGAGGCCGGCGAAAACCAGCATCAATATCAGGAAAAATACGGTGCCCTGCGGTTCCAGCATGTGACTCACCTCGCAGGGTCCGCTACGAATGTGCCTCTCGCGGCGAAAGGCCCGGCACGGAGCGCGTCCTGGCGGGGCGGCCATGCCCTCCGTATTCCTGCTGGCGGTGGAGGTGGGATTTGAACCCACGGAGGGGTTGCCCCCTCACACGCTTTCGAGGCGTGCGCCCTCGGCCACTAGGCGACTCCACCGTCGGTGAGCTTACCATCCGGGGCCGGCCCACCTGCGTTCCCGGAAGAACTGGCGGAGCAACTCGGCACATTCACCGGCGAGTACCCCGCCGAGCACCTCGGGGCGATGCGCGAGGCGGCGGTCCCGGACCACGTCCCAGAGCGAGCCCACCGCCCCGGCCTTCGGATCCGCGGCGCCGTAAACCAGGCGATCCAGCCGCGCCGCGGTCACCGCCCCCGCGCACATGGTGCACGGCTCCAGCGTCACGACCAGCGTGCAGCCGGTCAGCCGCCATTGACCGGTGTGGCGGGCGGCGGCGCGGATCGCCAGCATTTCGGCGTGCGCCGTAGGGTCGTGCTCAGCCTCACGCCGGTTGCGGGCGCGCGCGGCGACGGCACCGTCGGCGTCGAGGATCACGGCGCCCACGGGCACGTCGGCGCCGGCGGCCTCCACCCCGGCCGCCGCCTCGGCGGCCTCAGCCAGCGCCAGTCGCATCGCGGGCGCGAACAGGGCCTCGTACCCGGTGCTCATCCCCGTATCCGGCGCCTGCCGCCCAGGGTCACGGCCCGAGAGCGACCTCGAGCGCCCGCTCCATCGCGTCGCGGAACTTCAGCCGGCCGGCGATGCTGGCCACCGCTTCATCCGGGAACAGGTCGAGGTCACCGGCGATGGCGCACAGTTCCCACTCCTCCAGTCCCAGATCAGCGAAGATCGACAGATCACCTGCGGGAAGCACCTGGTCGAGGTCGTCGTCCGCGGGCACCGGGATATCGAGCAGCTTGAGAACCTGCGAGGCCAGCGGCCAGTCCGCGGCCGCGGTGACATCGGACAGGAAGATGGAAGCCTCCGCGCCGATCACCCGCGCCGCGATGAAAAAGTCGTCGCCGACACCGACGAAACCGAGAGTCCCGGCCACGCTCGGCTGCTGGCGTAGCGCGTGAATGAGGCCGCTGAGATCCGCCGTCAGCACTTCAGGGAGGACCTCGGCTTCCCACCGGTCATCCTCCCGGTAAGCGATGACAGCAAAGTCGGTGGCACTCACGTCAGTCATCGTCATTCTGCAAACATCCTGTGCACGGGGGGAATGCTGCCAGATGGCGGCGATCGGGGCGGCCAAACCGGCGATTCAGCATAAGGGCAGCTTCCGGCGGCTGGACGGCTCGCGCAAGACCCGCCGCGCTCCCGGGGGCGATCCGCGCCGTGCGCCCGCCTCAGCGCAGCGGGTCCCGGTCACGCTGCGCCACGCCGGCCCGCCGATATCCGGCCGAATCGCCCAGGTTCTGGCAAACTGGAGTCGCCCCCGTTCGGAGGGGACCCACCCTGTCGCCGCGTCCGGGGCAGCCAGTAGGGTTACGTTCAGTAATCATTGGTAGGCAACGCACCTGGGTTAAGCTATGGTGGCGATAAAAAAGTGGACTGGGCCGGGTCCAGGGAGGCACCGTGAAGACTGAAGACGATCATAAATTGGGCAATCATCGCCTTCCTTCTGTTTTTCGTGATCAAGGACCCGACCGGCGCCGCGCATATTATTAACAATATCGGTAACTTCCTCACCTCGGTGGCGCGCGGATTCTCTAACTTCCTGAGCTCGCTATGAGGCGTCCTGCACCCAGCGTTCAGGTGGCGTTATGCGGCTCGTGCCGGGAACCGACACGGTTCCCAACGCCGTCAACAAATACCTTTTGCCGCACGAGCAGCAGGTCATTACGGTTCGTAAGCACCCGGCCGTGCTGCTCAAGCCCATCATTGTCATTCTCGCCGGGCTCGTGATCGCCGCGGTTGTCAGCACGACCGTCGCACGGCATAACGCCGGTGTTGTCGGGTTCGTGTGGATCGCGTGGGCGATTTCGCTGCTGTGGCTGGTTTATAAGGTCATCGAGTGGTCACAGGACTACTTCATCGTCACGTCCCGGCGAATGCTGCTGGCCACCGGGGTCGTCAACCGCAAGGTCGCCATGATGCCGCTCGTCAAGGTCACGGACATGAGCTTCCAGCGCTCAGCGTCCGGGCGGCTGCTCGGGTATGGTGAGTTCATCCTGGAGTCGGCCGGCCTGGATCAGGCGCTGCGCGTGGTGGACTATCTCCCCTACCCCGAGCAGCTCTACCTCGAAGTCTGCGGGCTGATCTTCCCGGGCCGGAAAGACGACGGCGACGACTGACCGCCGGTTAGCTCCGGTACCTCCCTTCCCCGGGATTCGTGCGGCCGGATGACCAAGCTGATCCATCCGGCTGCACGAGTCCGCGCGAATGTCGTCACGGACAGTCTTCAGGCCGTTACCAGAACCAGCCCCACCCCGGCGAGAACGAGCCCGATCCGCTGCAGCCAGCGCATCTTCTCGCCGAGGACGAACCGCGCGAGGAGCACGGTCATCCCCGGGTACAGCGCCGTGATCACTACCGCGATCCCGAACAGGCCGGTCCGCGTCGCGAGCACGTAGCAGATGTTGGCCGACGCGTCGACGGTCCCGGACGCCAGGGCCAGCGGCAGCACGCCGCGCGCCGCTCCCGGGCCCACGGGGCGCACCCGGGCCGCCAGGCACGCACCCAACGCGATCGCGGTCCCGGCCAGCCGCGCCACCGCTACCGGCCAGAGCACCCCGGAGGCCCCGGCCGACCTGAAGAACAGGAAGAACAGGCCGAACATGGTGCCCGAGGCCAGGCCGTAACCCAGGCCGCGGAGCCGGGCGGCCGCCGAACGTCCCTCGCTCTTGCGCTCCAGGCTGACCAGGACCACGGCCACCAGGCAGATCAGGCCGCCCGCGACGACCGGGGGCCCCGGCCGCTCGCCCTGCGCGACCGCGACGCCCAGCGGGAGCAGCGCCGAGGCCAGCGCCGAGATGGGTGCCACCACGCTCATCGGCGCCACCGAGAAACCGACGTAGAACAGGAGCAGGCCGGCCGTGCCGGCGGCGCCGGCGGCGGCGCCCCAGGCCACCCCCGCAGGACCCGCGGCTCCCGGCAGGCCACCGCCGCCGATCCCGGCCGCACCGGCGACCACCGCTGCCACAACCGTGATGGCCGCCCCGGCGGGAATGGTGATGGCCAGCACGGCCAGCGGCCGGGCTCGGCGCGCGGCCGCCCCGCCGAGGAAATCAGCCGAGCCGTACAGCACGGCGGCGGCCAGTGCCAGGATCGTCCCCATGACGTCATCTCCCTCCGGCCCGGCGCAGACGGATGGGGCGGATATGCCCGCAAACGTACGATCGGTCGGAATAGAAGTCCATCTAGTTCACTATACCGACCGACCGGCGCCCTATGGACGGCGGAGGACATGACGGAACCACCCGACATCACGGTCGCAGTCGCCCGAACCCTGCAGGCACTGCGCGCGGACCGCGGCTGGTCGCTTGATCAGCTCACCGCGCGGTCCGGGGTCAGCAAGGGCGTCCTTGTCGCGCTGGAGCAGGGGCGCTCGAACCCGAACCTGGCCACCCTGGCGAGGATCGCCGACGCGTTCGGTGTCCCCGTGACCCGGCTGGTGGACATGGGCGGCGAGCCAGCCGTGCAGGTTTCCGGCCCCAGCGGCGGCCGGGTCCTCTGGCGCGGGGCCTCGGGCGGGACGGGCACAATCCTCGGCGCGACCGACCCGCCGTGGGCGGTGGAACTGTGGCGCTGGGAGCTGATGCCCGGTGAGACGTTCGGCGGTGACGCGCACGCCCCCGCTACCCGGGAGATGGTGTGGGTCGAGGCGGGCACGCTGACCCTGTCGGTGGCGGGCGAACGGCATGAGCTTCGCCCCGGCCAGTGCGCCCGCTTCCCGGCCGGCCGACCGCACCGCTACACCAACGACGGCCCCGACCCCGTCCGCCTGACCATGGTCGTCCTCGTCCCGCCGACCCCCGCTTAACCGCGGAGCAGCCAGTCGCGGGCGGCCACCGCGGAGCCGCGCGCCCCGGCCATGTCGAGGTCCGGCACCAGTGCGAACCTGGCCACCTGGGCCTGTTCGGCGCGCAGGGTGGAGTGCTCCCGAACACGGCCGAGGAACCAGTCACGGAAGTGCGGCGCCGCCTCCACCACGCCGCCGCCGACGAAGTAGGTGCCCGGATCGGTGAAGTTCGCCGCGATCGTGAACAGCCGGCCGAGCGCCATCGCCTGCTGCTCGAAAATCTTCAGCGCGAGACCGTCGCCGTCTTCCCCATAGCGCCGGACCAGCTTGGCGGCCTTGCTGAGCGGCACCCCGCGGCCGAGCTCGTGACCCTCGTACCGGGACAGCCAGTACGGCAGCAGGTTCCTCTCGATGCCGGTCAGGGAGGCCACGCTCTCCACGTCGCCATGCTGGCCGCAGTTGCACCCCGGAACCGGCTGCCCGTCCTCGAGCAGGCCGGCCATCGGGATGGGCACGTGGCCGAGTTCACCGGCCATCCCGGCCGCGCCGCCGATAACCCGCCCGCCTTCCACCACGCCGCCGCCGAGGCCCGTTCCGACGATGGCCGCGACGGAACTGTACCGATCCGATTCGGCCCCGTACCGCGTGTGGTGAGCGTACAGGGCCGCCGCATTGCCGTCGTTGTTATAGACGACCGGCAGCCCCAGCCGGTCCTCCAGAGCACCCCGGATGTCGAACCCCCACCATTCCGGGTCCGCGAAGTTGGTGGCACCGCGAGAGGACAGGACCCCGGTCGCGCTGGCTGGCCCCGGGGTGTCCAGGCCCACCGCGCGGACCGCGGACCGGGGCAGGCTGACGAGGCCGAGCACGTACTGGACGGAGTCGAGCAGGGCCTGGACCGCCTTGTCCGGCCCCTCCCGCACGTAGCTCGGGATCTCCGCCATGCGCTCGATGAGGAAGCGGCCGTCGGCGTTGAGGACGGTGCCGTTATTGGCGGTGCCGCCGTTGTCCACGCCGACGACAACCCAACCGTCCTGACCTGGCATCGGCCCTCCTCATCCGGTATTTGCGTATTGTAGATCCGCGCAGATCGAGTCAGGCAGCCGAGAAGGGACCGGGCGGGGCAGCCGGTCTGGACGCCTCGGGCTCGGCGGGACGGCCCTGGCCGGAGCCGGCCCGGATCACGTTATCGTGCATACCGGCCAGAGCCGGATGGCCAGGCCGCCGTGCGGCGGATCGACGCGGCCGGCCGCCCGGTTAGTTCGCTGATCCGTGCGCGTACCGCTTCAGCTCGGCCCGGGCCAGCGAGTTCTTGTGAACCTCGTCCGGCCCGTCGGCGAACCGGAGCGTCCGGATGCCGCTGAACTGGGCGGCGAGCGGGAAATCCGGTGACAGGCCGCCGGCGCCGTGGACCTGGATCGCCTTGTCGAGGATCCATTCGACCGCCTCCGGCGTGGCGATCTTGATGGCCTGGATCTCGGTGTGCGCACCCTTGTTCCCGGCCGTGTCCATGAGCCAGGCGGTCTTCAGCACGAGCAGCCGCAGCTGCTCGATCCGCACCCGCGCCTCGGCGATCCAGCCGCGGATCACCCCCTGTTCGGCGAGCGGCTTGCCGAAGGCGTTCCGCTCCAGGGCGCGCCGGCACATGAGCTCCACCGCCTGCTCAGCGACGCCGATCGAGCGCATGCAGTGGTGGATCCGGCCCGGGCCGAGCCGGGCCTGGGCGATGGCGAAGCCGTCACCCTCCGCGCCGATGAGGTTGGCCGCCGGAACCCGCACGTCCGTGAACTCGAGTTCCGCGTGGCCGCCGTGCTCGTGGTCGTCATAGCCGAAGACCTGCATGCCGCGGGTCACGGTCAGCCCCGGTGTTTCACGGGGAACAAGAATCATCGACTGCTGCCGGTGGCGCTGCTCGCCCGGGCTGGTCTTCCCCATCACGATGAAGATTCTGGCGTCCGGGTTCATGGCCCCGGTGATCCACCATTTCCGGCCGTTGATGACGTAGCTGTCGCCGTCGCGCTCGATCCGGGTGGAGATGTTCGTCGCGTCGGAGGAGGCGACGTCCGGCTCGGTCATCGCGAAGGCCGAGCGGATCTGTCCATCGAGCAGCGGCTGGAGCCACGTCTTGCGCTGGTCATCGGTGCCGAACATGGACAGCACCTCCATGTTGCCGGTGTCCGGCGCCGCGCAGTTGAGCGCCGCCGGGGCCAAGCCCAGGCTGCGCCCGGTGATCTCGGCCAGCGGGGCGTACTGCAGGTTGGTGAGCGCGGCACCATGTTCGCCGGGCAGGAACAAGTTCCACAGGCCGCGGGCGCGGGCCTCGGCCCGCAACTCGGCGAGGATGGGAACCTGGGTCCACGCCCAGCGGTTGCCGAGGGCGGCCAGTTGCTCGGCGAAGACGGGCCCGGCCGGGTAGATCTTCTCGTCCATGAAGGCGAGCAAGCTGTCCCGCAGCTTCTCGGTGGTGGCGTCGAAGCGGAAATCCATTAAATGTGCTCCTTCATGCGGACGAGTTCATAATCGTGAGCCCGGCCTGGATGAGGGGCTCGGGGGCGGCACCGATGTCACCGAATCCCTCCCCCAGGGTCTGGCCGTGCGTATAGCGGTAATAGATGCCCTCGCAGATCACCGCGATCTTGAAGTAGCCCAGCCCCAGGTGGAAGCCCAGGTTCGAAAGATCCCGGCCGCTGCGCTCCGCGTAGGAGGCCGTGATGTCCGCGGCGTCGGGGAACCCCGGGGCGGTGGCCGCATCCGCGACGGCGTACCCGGTTTCGAGGTGGGCCAGCGCCTGATAGGCCAGCAGGAGGGCGACGTCGGCGAGCGGGTCGCCCAGCGTCGCCATTTCCCAGTCCAGCACGGCCGTGACCCGGTCGTCGCCGCCGACCAGGAGGTTGTCCAGCCGGAAGTCCCCGTGCACGATCGCCACGTCGGACTCGGCGGGGATACGGGCCTCGAGCGCCGCGTACAGCTCGTCGGCACCGGGGAGGTCACGGCTGCGGGAGGCATCGAGCTGCTTCTTCCAGCGGCGCACCTGGCGGCCCAGGAAGCCCTGCGGCCGCCCGAAGTCGGCGAGCCCGACCGCCTCGGGATCGACGGCATGCAGGTCGGCGAGCGTGCCGATCATCCGGGTGGCGATCAGCCGGGTCCGTTCCGCACCCACGGCTGCCAGCTGGGCGGCGGTCCGGTAGGCCGTCCCGCTCACCTTTTCCATCACGTAGAAGGGTGCCCCGATCACGTCCGGGTCTGCACACAGCAGGTACGTCGCCGGAACCGGGACCTTGGTGCCCGCCAGCGCGCTGATCACCCGGTATTCCCTGGCCATGTCGTGAGCCGTGGCCAGGACGTGGCCGAGCGGGGGACGGCGGACCACCCAGCGGCCGTGACCGTCGGTCACCTCGTAGGTGATGTTCGACTTGCCGCCGGCCAGCACGCTGGCACGCAGCGGGCCGCGAACGGTCCCGGGGTAGGCCGCGGTGAAGTACGCGCCGAAGGCCGCCAGGTCCAGGCCGGGTACATCCTGGCCTGCCGCGGCCCCGGCGGGGCCGCCGGGCGCTCCCGTTCCTGTTTCTGTCACAGCTGCCTCCGCTCTTACCACGGCACCCGATCCGCGCACGGTCACGATGCCTCCTGCGGGGACGGCCCCGGCTCGATCCCGAGGGTCTGCAGGTACAGGCGGACCAGGTGGCGCATGATCTGCGCCCGGTCCGCGGGGCTGGCCGCGATCAGCGGCGCGAAGCGGACGGCCATGCCCGACGCGGCGGTAGCCACCATGTCCGGCGGCGCGACCGGGTGCGCAACGCCGTCCCGCACCAGGTGGCACACGAACCGGGTCAGCCTTTTCAGCAGCCGCTCCCGGATCCCCTGCCACACGGCGCGGAGCTGCTCGTCGGTCAGCGCCTGGTGTTCGAGCACTGTGATGAACGCCAGGTTGCGCGCGTAGACGTCGACGAAGTCCGTGACCGATGCGGCGGCCACCGCCACCGGGTCATCCGGGTCGGCGTCGTGCGCCGCCTGGGCCTTCAGGAACTCATCACGTAGCTGTTCGGTCAGCACCCGGAACACGTCGCCCTTGGAGCCGAAGTAGACGTAGAACGTCGCCCGGGAGACGTCCGCCCGCTGGGTGATGTCGGCGACGGTCGTGCGCGCGTACCCGAGCTGGGAGAACGTGACCTTCGCCGCAGCGATCAGCGCGGCCCGGGTCTGGCTGTCGAGCCGGTCCCGGCCGGTACGCACCGACCACAGTGTCGCGGGCATGGCGCCCATTCTCCCAGCATTGACATTGACGTCAATGCCAGCACCGACGGTACAGCACGGCACCCGGTTCACTGCGATAAGTGACAGATCGTAAGCGATTGGTCATATGAGTTGATATATGGGATTGTGGTGTGCTGTGCTTGGGCAAACTAGCCGCAATGCCTCCTTGCGGTGGTGGGGGTAGTAAGTATGCGCAAAGACGACCGTGGCTTGGCGCCTGACGGCGGCATCCTCGTGGACGATGCGGCAGGCGCAGCGTCCGGGGCAGCCGTGCGCCAGCCAGCCGGGTCGCGGGAGGCCGCACCAGGCAGCGTCAGCACCGAGGGAGGCAGCACCATCGCGAAGCCGTCCGGCGGCGCGGCAGAACCGGTGGCCGGATCCGGGCCGCCTGGCGGTGGCACCGGGGAGCCCGGCAGCCACGAGGACCCAGCAGGCGGCGGGCCGGCTAACCCCCCGGCCATACCCGCGCAGACGCGACCCGAGCCGGTCCAATCGGCCGAGGCGGGCAAGCCGCCGCCGGTGCCCGCGGAGGGGAGGGCACCCGAGCGGGTAACGCCCGGCTGGCCGGTCAACCCGGCGAGCGGCCCCGCCGAGCAGCCCCCTCCGCCCCGGACAGACATGCCCCCGGGGGCTGGTCCGGGCACGTCAGCGGCGGCTACCGGGGCCGGGGCGGGCACGTCAGGCGCCGGCCGTCGCGGCGACGCGGGGCAGCAGGCCGGCGTCGCGGTCAGGGCCTCGGGAGTCGTCGCCCGCCCGGCCGCGGATACGCCGGAGCCGTCGTGGGGCCAGGTGCTGGCTACCACGATCAAGCTGTGGGTCAGCCGCCGCCTCCGCCGGATCGGCATCGGCCGGCGCCGCCCGCCGCATCCCGGGGCCGGGAGCGCCACCAGTGAGGTGTCGGCCCGCACCCGGTCTCGCAGCGCCTGGCGCTGGCGGCTGGCCGCCATCGTGCTGGCCGTGGCCATCCTGGCGCTGGTCGCACTGCAGGTTTCCGGTGTGCTCAACAAACCCGGATCCGCGGCCGGACCGGCGGCCAAGCCCGGCAGCGGCGGCACGTCATCGTTGTCGGCGGCGGCCGCGGCCCGCACTCAGGCGGCCGCCTGGGTCGCGCAGCAGGTAGGCAGCGACAACATCGTCGCCTGCGATCCGGTGATGTGCTCCGCGGTGCTGGGACAGGGCATCCCGGCCGGGCGGCTGCTCCCGCTGCAGTCGGCCGGGGCCAACCCGTTCGGCGCCGACGTGATCGTGGCGTCCCCCTCGGTCCGCAGTGAGTTCGGCAGTGAGCTCACCACCGTGTACGCACCCGCGCTGATCGCGAGCTTCGGCTCGGGGGCCGCCCGTGTCGACGTCCGGGCCATCGCCAACCAGGGCGGCGCCGCCTACCGCGCTGCCGAGCAGCCGGACCTGACCGCCCGGAAGGCGGCGGGAGCCCAGCTGCTGCACAACCCGCGCTTCCACGCCACCGCAGCGGCGGCCCGCCAGATCACGGCAGGCCAGGTGGACGCGCGCCTGCTGGTCACGCTGGCCTGGCTGGTCTCCCAGCGCGCCGTCAGCGTCGGCTCCTTCGGCGACACCGGACCCGGGGCGCCGGTGCAGTTCCGGCAGGTCACCATCACCGGCGCCGACGGCCACGACGCGGCCCTCACCGCCGACCTTGACCAGGTACGGACCCAACGCACGCCGTACCTGCCCGATAGCGCGACCATCGTCCATCCCGGGGGCCCCAGCGTGCTGCGCATCGAATTCGGCGCGCCAAGCGTGCAGGGGCTGCTGTCCGGAAATTCCTCATAACCCATAGCCCCTGGTGGTGAACGAGTTCACCACCAGGGGCGTCTCTCCTCGGGGCGGGCATTTCACGAAATGAGAGGTGAGTAACCGTGAGACCGTTTTTGCGATTCTTCAGACTTTCCGCGCTGCTGACGCTGCTGGGGGGATCTCTTGCCCTTTTTGCCGCGCTCTCCCCGGCGGCTTCCGCGTCGACCAGCGCTCCGGCGGCGGCGCAGGTCGGCTGGGTGCGGTGCGCGCACCTGTCGCCGAATACGCCCGCCGTTGACGTCTACATGTATCCGTTCGGCAATGACAGCAACCCCACCGTGCTGAAGCACGTCTCCTACGGCAACGTCTCGGATTACATGGCCGTCGCCGCGGGCCAGTACACGGTCGCGATGCGCCAGGCCGGCGCGCCCGCATCGAGCGCCCCAGTGCTTTCGACCAGCTTCTCGGTGGCCGCCGGTGACTCTTACACCGTGGCGGGCGTCGGGCCGGCTTCCGGGTTGAAGTTGCAGGTCCTGAAGGATGACCTGTCCGCCCCGATGGGCAAGACGCTCGTACGGGTGATCCAGGCGTCACTCAAGGATCACCTGGTCACGGTCAGCTATGGATCCGATGTTCTGGCGAACCAGCTGGCCTTCGGCTCGGCCACGAACTACGCGGCCCTTCCGCCGGGCAGTGGAACGGTGAAGTTCACCTCCGCGAGCGGCGAAATCTCCATGCCGGTCACCCTGTCCGCCGACACGGTCCACACGATCGTCGTGCTGGACAGTTCCTCGGGTCTGAAGATCGACAACCTGACCGACGCCGCGGGCAGCAAGACGATGCCGATGGGCGGCGCCGCGACCGGCTTCGGCGGGATGGCGCGCAGCACCGGTCCCGGTTCCGCACCGTGGCTGCTGACGCTGGTCGGCGGCTCGCTGCTGGCCCTGGCGGGCTTCGCCGGCCTCCGCCGCTCCCGGGACGGCCGCGCCGGAGCTCATCAGTGAGGAAGCCGCGTACGCGGCTGCTGCCCATAGCGGCGCTCACGGTCGGCCTGCTGGCCGTGGGCGCCGGGGCGGTGGGACTGGCCACCTCCGGTCATGCCCACGCGTCGGCCGTGCGCCTGATCGGCAAACCGTCGATCGTGCCGGTACCGGACGAGACGGCAGAACCGCCGGGCGGCCTGTCGGCCGCCCGGCTGCCGGCTCTCCCGGTCGAAGTGACCATCCCGGCCATCGGGGTACGCGCGTCACTGGTGCATCTCGGCCTCGAACCCGACGGATCGCTGCAGGTCCCGTCGAGCACCGCCGTCGCCGGCTGGTACACCGGCAGCCCGCGGCCCGGCGCCGTCGGGTCCTCCGTCATCGCCGGCCACGTCGACTCCCTCACCGGGCCGGCCGTCTTCTACCGGCTGGCCACCCTGCGCCCCGGCGACCGGGTCTACGTGAGCCGCGCCGACGGCACCATGGCGGTCTTCAGCATCACGAAGGTGCAGACCTACGCCAAGGACGCGTTCCCCACGGCCGATGTGTACGGGCCCGCCCCCGACCCGGAACTGCGCCTGATCACCTGCGGAGGGACCTTCGACCCGGCGACCGGCCATTACCTCAACAACGTCGTGGCCTACGCCACTTTGGCCCGGTAGCGGGGCACGCCGCCGGCGGGGCACGCTGGCGTGCGTTCTGTCCCTTATCTGGGGTAGACGTGTGTCATGTGCCCCTGGATGAGGACGGCCTGAACCCGGCCCAGCCGCCGGAGCGGCGCTCTCCGTGGCGCAGGCGCGCCGGGGAAACGCCGCCGGAGCGGCCACCGGGCTGGCGCGGCTGGCTGCCCGTGGTCGCCAGGCCGCTGCGCCGCGGCGTCGTCATCTTCATCGTCGCGCTGATCATCGAATACCTGGTGGTCCCGGAACTGACCGGCGCAAGCAAGGATCTGTACCTGCTCGGCGGGGTGAACGCTTACTGGCTGGCGGCCGGCCTGGTCCTCGAGGGCCTTTCGCTGTTCTGTTACGGCCTGCTGACCAGGGCGCTGCTGCGGCCTGAGGGCAGGCCGAGCCTGTCCCGGCTGTTCCGCATCGACCTGGCCGCCGCGGCCGTCGCGCACGTCATCCCCGCCGGCACGCTGGGGAGCGCGGGGATCGGCTACCGGCTCTTCACCGCCGAGGGAATCTCGGGCGTCGACGCCGGCGTGATGATGGCCGCCAAAGGCCTCGGTTCCACCGTGGTGCTCAACGTGCTGCTGTGGATATCGCTGGTCATCTCGATCCCGCTGGCCGGGTTTCATCCCATTTACGTGACGGTCGCCATCCTCGGCGCCATCGTGCTGCTCGCGGCGGCCCTGCTCGTCCTCGGGGTGACCCGCGGTACCGACCGCGCTTCCCGCATCATGCGCGCGGTCGGACGGCGGATCCCGGGCGTGGGTGACCGGCTAGAGCACGTGATCCGGGACGCGAGCGCCAACCTGTCCGCGCTGGGCCGTGACCGCAGGGTGCTGGCCGTATCGCTCGGCTGGGCCTCCCTGAACTGGATCCTCGACGCCGCATCGCTGTGGTGCTTCGTGGCCGCGTTCGGCCGGCTCATCAATCCGGTCGAACTGTTCGCCGCCTACGGCATCGCCAACGTGGCCGGCGCCCTGCCGGTGACGCCCGCCGGCCTGGGCGTGGTCGATTCCGTCACGCCGCTGCTGCTGGTGAGCTTCGGGGTGACCCGCAACGTGGCCACGCTCGGCGTCCTAGGCTGGCGTCTGGTCAACTTCTGGATGCCGATCCCGGCGGGGGCCCTGGCCTACGTCTCGCTCAAGGTGCCGCGCGGCGCGGGCCTGCCGGCCATGCGCCAGGCCGTGTCGGGCATGATGAGCCGTGGAGACGCGGCCGACCGGCCGCCGCGCGCGCGCGGAGGGCCCGGCCGGGCCGGCCGGAGGGCCGCCCGCGGAGCCGGACGGCACGACCGCCCAGGCCGACGGCACAGCGCAGGCCGACGGCACAGCGCAGGCCGACGGCACAGCGCAGCCGGACGGCAAAACCGCCCAGGCCGACGGTACGGCGCAGGTGGACGGCTCGGCCCCGCGCGGGCCGACGGCACGGCCGCGCAAGCGGACGGAGACAGCGACGAGGCCGGACACTGGCAAGGGGAGATTCCGTGTTGGGTGATACACCGTGAGGGCGGACAGGCCTGACCGCGCCGGCGACAGCCGGGTGCGTGACGCCCCAGCCGGTGACACGCAGGCCGCCGAGCAGGAAGCGGCGGATTTCGGGAAGTCCGCCGAAGGTACAGGGAGCAAGCCCGGTGCCGCGACCGATGAAGCCGAAAGCCGCGTGCAGGAGGCGGTGGCCGCCGCCAACGCCGTAGCGGAGACAACCGGCGGGATGGGCGAGCCCGGCCGGGCGATGAACCGGCGTTCGCCGTTCTACATGGGACTGGCCGCCGCCGCCGGGGTCGCCGTGACCTACGGCCTGGTCGAGCTGATCGTCCGGTCGCGGTCGATTCTGATCATCATCGGGCTCGGCCTGTTCATCGCCGCGGGCCTGGACCCAGTGGTCAGCTGGCTGACCCGCCGGGGGGTGCCGCGCTGGGCCGCGGTCCTCGTCGTCCTGGTCGCGCTGGTCGGGGTGATCGGGATCTTTCTCGCCACCGCCATCCCGCCGCTCACCGCGCAGACCACGGCGCTGGCCAAGCAGGTGCCGACCTACCTGCACCAGCTTCAGGACCACAACTCCGCGCTAGGCAAGCTCAACGCCAAATACCAGCTCCAGCAGAAGCTGACGACCCTGCTCACCAGCAAGGGCTCCGCGCTGATCGGCGGCGTGCTCGGCGCTGGCGTACTCGTCCTCAGCACTGCGTCATCGGTGCTGGCCGTGATCGTGCTGACGGTGTACTTCCTGGCCGGGCTGCCCAGCATCAAGTTGTTTGCCTACCGGATGGTGCCGCACTCGCGCCGCCCACGCGTCATCCTGATCACGGACCAGATCCTGGTCAAGGTCGGCGGCTACGTCCTGGGGAACTTCCTGACGTCAGTGATCGCCGGATTGGGCACATTCGTCTGGATGATCGCGTTCGGCATCCCGTATCCGGTCCTGCTGGGGTTGCTGGTGGCCATCCTGGACCTCATTCCCGTCATCGGGTCGACGATCGGCGGGGTGATCGTGACCCTGGTGGCGCTGACGGTCTCGCTGCCCACGGCGGTCGCGACGCTCGCCTTCTACATCGCCTACCGCGCTGGCCGAGGACTACCTGATCGTGCCGCGCATCATGGGCCGGACGGTCGAGGTGCCAGCAGTCGTCAGCCTGGTGGCGGTGCTGATCGGGGGCGTGCTGCTCGGGATCGTCGGCGCCCTGGTCGCGATCCCGGTGGCCGCCGCGATCCGGCTGATTCTCAACGAGGTCACCTTCCCGCGGATGGACAAGAGCTAGCGGGCCGTTACCGGTAGAACTCATCGGCCTCGCGCCGCCATACCGCTCCGCGTTCTGGCAGTAACGCACGAAGCCGTCACGCGAGCGGACGGCGAACACGTTGCAGCTGAACCGGAAATCGCGCATGGTTCCGACCCTGCCGCAGCACGGCCAGCCGGGCTACCCGGCTCTGCTGACGGCAGAGGCGGGCCGCGCGGACGAGTCTGCGGACCCTGATCCGTCCCGGGAAACGGCCGTCATCGAACTTGTGTTCGAATATCATGGACCTACGACAATCCGATTGAGCTTTTGTCGTACTTATGTTCTAATTATCGGCATGAGAGAGGCACGACGCATGAAGGAGCCCAGGTCAGCGGGCATCATCCCGGCCGCGCTGGCGACACCCAGTGCCGCCGGGTGCGCGCCCGCTGACCGGACTTTGGCCTGGTTCGTCCGTCGTCTCAGTATCTACGCGGCCAGGGTCGCCGCACCTCCCTCCCCCGGCACCGGCCGGGAACTGCGTCCCACCCCCGCATCAGCCACCGCACCCCCGAGGCGGTCTTTATGAAGAGCATCAAGGAGTTCGAACGCCGGGTTGCCCAGTCGGTGCTGGCGCGTGACGCTGCGGCCCGCCCGTTTCACGACCCCCGGGCCGAGTGGACGACCTGGACGACCTGGACCGGGTACCGCCCGCGGACCGCACGGCCGCGTCCTGGGCGGTCCCGGAGCCTGCGGTCCCGGGCCGAGGGTACGGCCGCGGCACCGGTCTCGCCGACGACGACGCTTTCGCCGACTACCCCGGCGGCTCGGGAGACGAGGCGTCCGCGCCCGAGGACCGTACGTCGCTGCTCATCAACCACGGCCGGGGCAGCGCGTACCACCCGGGCCTCGTCCGCCGGCACAAGGTCGCGTTCGGCGCGGCCGCCACCGCCCTGGCGCTGCTCATCACCCTGGTGACGGTCCTGGTCAGCGGGGGCGCCTCCTGGCCGGCCAGCGTCACCACCATGCAGTCCGAGATCACCACGGCGTGCCAGAACCCCGACGTCGCCTCCGAGCCGGGACAGGTCAACGTCGCCTGCGCCAAGGGCACCCAGCAGATCCTCTGGGTGTTCGCGCTGCTGGCCAGCTCGGGTGATCCGCAGTTCAACGACCCCAAGACGGGCCGGGTGGGGCTGGAGCCGATCGCGCCTGCCCAGGGCGCGGAGGTGGCCTGGTCGCTGAACCTGCATCACCCCTACGACCCGGTGAACCCGATCGACAGTCTCGAGGTCGCCGCGCGCGCCATCAACAACATCATCGGCGGTGCGTCCGTCATCGGGGCCAACGGGAGTCCATCGGTGCAGCCGGGACTGGAAAGTTACGCCGCGAACTGCGTCCGCTATACCGGGTCGGCCGCCATTACCTCACGCCAGGGATTCCCGAGCGTGTGTGCCAGCCCGGTCACGACCCCGGCCCAGCAGGCGGCCCTGGTCGAGGACGTCTACAAGAAATGGGCCGTCGGCGCGACGTCACAGGCCGCACAGAACGCCGCGCTGCTTTTCGAAAACGCCGGAAATCCGGGAGATCCGGAGGTCCAGGTGATTCTCATGCACCTTTCGCAATCGAACCTGTGAGCCCGACCGCATAGCCGTTGGCACGACGCCCCCGGCTCCCGATCCCCAACTCAATCGCGGAAGAAGGTGATTCTGTGAATTCCCCGCGTAAGCCTTGGTGGCAGCAGGCGACCGCGCTCGTCAGCTTGAGCGCGGGCGGGGCGATAACAGGCTTCGCCTTCGTCCCCGGCACCGCGGATCACGTCGCGTCACCGGCCGGCATCCCGGTGACGCTGACCGCGCTGGACCACGCGGCCCGCCCGGCCCCCTCGGACGACTCGGCCGTGCGTTCGGCCATCGTCAGCGTGACGAACTACTACCTCCGGATGGCGCAGGGCAAGACCCCCGCCGAGATGGAGGCGCTCATCTGGCAGCATGACAGCACTGACGGGGCCGACCATGGCGAATCATGCGCGGCCTTCGCCAGCATGACGCTGGAGCTCGCGGCTCAGCTGATGGGCCGGCAGAGCTGGGTGACCGGCGGCTCCAGCTATCCGTGGCCGCTGCAGGACTGGGCCGATGTGCGGGTCGACCCGAACCCGGCATCCGCCCGGCATCACGTCGGTTCTGCAGGACGCACAGGCGCATCACCGCTGGCACCCGCTGGGCGACGGCTACGATCCGCTGCCCGGCGACTGGGTCCTGTTCGACGGCCATGTGGAGGTCGTGACGAAGTACTCCGGTGGTGTCCTGTACACGGTCGGCGGAGACTCGCTGCCCAACTTCTCGGTCAACGCCCACGAGTACCCGGGACCACTGGCCGCCCAGGGCGTGGCCGGGTTTGTCAGCAACGGAGATCTCCCGGCCGGCGGCGGTTCGGCGGCGGGCACCCTGGCGGCCGCCACCCCGGCGGCCAGTACCCCGGCGGCTGCGGCGGCGGGCGCGAGCACGCCGGCGATGGCACCGAACGGCTCGGGCGCACCCGCTGCTCAGCAGGCCGACGAGCAGTCCACCGGAGCCCTGGCGGCCATTCCCGGCGCCGTGGCCACGGCGTCCGATACCTCCGCGGCGGCAGTTCAGGCCAATGGGGCGACGATCCCGGGTGTCCCGGCGGCCGCGGCCGTCGCCTCCTGGCACGGTCCGGCCACATCCGGTGCGGCCGGGCGGCAGGCCGCCGCGAACCCGGCCGCCCGGCATCAGGCCACGTACCATCCCGCCGGTTCGGCAGGGCCTGGCACGGGCCAGCCCGCAGCGAGACAGCCGACGGTACTGGATGTCGCGATCCCCGGGGTGCCGGTCACGGCGTCCGCGAGCGATCCGGCCACGCCACCGCCCGCGAGCGTTCCCGCCACGCCACCGTCCGCGAGCGATCCGGCCACCCCACCGTCTGCGAGCTACAGCAGGCACCAGCCGGCCCCGGCTGCCACATCGTCACCGGGGACGGCCGCCCAGCTCGCGTTCATCAGCCAGGTCGCGCCGGGTGCGATCGCTGCCCAGCGCACGTACGGCGTCCCGGCGGCGGTGACGATCGCCCAGGCCATCGACGAGTCAGCGTGGGGCCAGAGCACGCTGGCCAGCCAGGACCACAACCTGTTCGGGATCAAGGGGCTCGGGCCGGCGGGCAGCGACTCCTTTCCGACACAGGAGTACCAGAACGGCCAGTGGGTCACGACCACCGCTCAGTTCCGCGTGTACGACGACGTGGCGCAGAGCATCGACGATCACGGCAAGCTGCTGGCCACCAGCGGGTACTACGCGGCGGCGATGGCTGACCGGCAGGCGCCGGACAGTTTCGCCCAGGCGCTCACGGGCGTGTACGCGACCAATCCCGACTACGGAGCCAACCTGATCAGCCTCATGCACCGCTACAACCTGTACCGTTTCGACGCCAGCACCCAGGGCGGGGGCGCGGCGACCGCCGCAGCCGCCCCGGCCGTGGCTAACCCGGCCGCAGCCGCCCCCTCCGCACCGGCCGGCACGCCGGCCGCTCAGCCAGCCGCAGCCGCCCGGTCCGCGAGCGCGCCGTCCCGCGCCGCCCGTCCGGCGAGGGCCACGGCGGCGCCGCGCACGCCCCGGCGAACCGCCAAGCCGAGGGCCACCCCCTCCGCCCGGCCTTCGGTGAGCCCCCAGGTGGCCACACCGCAGCCGACCGCCCCGGGCGCGACCGCCAGGCCGCCCGCAGCAAAGCCCGCAGCCACAGCGCGGGCGCAAACCCCGAGCGCGACCGCGCAGGCCGCCGACGGCCGAGCCCGCGACAACCGCGACCCCAGCGGCAGAGCCGACGGCACCGGGGGCGGCGACCCGGCCAGCGCACACGGTGCCCCATCCCTTCGCTACGCCGCAGCCCACCGGCCCGTCACCGGCACCGGTGACACCGCCCAACCAGGCGGCCATTCCGGGGATCCCGTCCGGGTCCGGCGCCACATCCGCGCACACATCGGCTCAGCTGCGCACCTCCCCGGCCGCGGCCCGGCTGCACTCCTCCTCGGACACACAGGTGGTGGCCGATTTGGCTGCTGTCTTCCGCGCCGAAACGCCCGGCCGAGAAGCCGCCGGCCACGGTGGCCGCCAGCAACTCGCCGACCGCGGAGCCCGCGCCGACCGCGAACTCCCCGGCGGAGAAGGCGCGTGCAGAATGGGCGCTGCCGGGCCGGTCAGCGGCCGGGCAGAAGCCGCGCAAGCGGAAGGGCTCGACCCCCAAGGCCCGCAAGACTGCTGCCCGCTACCAGCCGCAGATGCCGGCGGCGGTCCGGAACGCGTTCCTCGCTACGGCCAGGAAACCGCTGGCCCGGGCCGAGTTCATCTACCGGGACGTAGCCGGCAGCTGCGGAATTTCGTGGAAGCTGCTGGCCGCGTGCGACTGGATGCAGTGCGAGGCTCATCCACGCTATTCGCCGGTGCAGGGCGAGAAGCTGGGCACCGTCAACGCGGACGGCACCGTGTACTGGACCAAATCCGAGGCACTGACGCAGTGCGCCACTGACCTGGTGGCCCTCGCCGGGAAGGTGTACCAGATCGACCTGACCGTGCCCGTGGAGCTGTCGGTGCTCGAGCTGGCCCGGGTCTTCGCCGCGTTTCGCTGGGGCGGCCTGCTCAAACTGCACAACACCTCGGCCATGGAATTTCCGTTTTCCGTTCAGGGCCTGACCGAACAGCACACCAGCATGCGCTGGCCCAAGATTGCCGAGCCGAACGCCCCGGACAGGCCGGGCGCCAGATTCCGCAGGCCGTTCGGCGCGGTACCCGTCGTCCTGAGCCTGGATTACCCGGCCACCGTCTAGCCCGCCATGGCACGCAAGGAATTGGGGAAACCGATGGTTCGATTGCTGATCCTCCTGCTGAGCTCGCTCGGCACCCGGAGGCCGGCGCCCGCCGAGCCGGCCTGGGCGTCCGCTGACGTTTACGGCGGCTGGCAGCATCTGGAGGCCGGGCGCGAGAGGCCGGGCGCCGGATCCGCTCCGACGGAGGTACTGCCACCCTGGTTGGCTCCGGAGCCCGGCCGGTCGGGGGCGGAGAACCCCCCTGGCTACCGACGATGCCCGGCGGCCGCCCCGCGGGCCGCGCCCGCGTCGGCGCTGGGTTCCGCGCTGGGTCAAGTGGAGCACCGCCGTGGTGCTGGTGGGCCTGATCTTCCGGCGTGTGATCGCCTCGGTGGTCCTGATGGCGCTGTCGGCCGCGTTGCACTTCCTCGGCTTCAACGTCCACCTGCCGCATGTCAGCTTCGCCTGGCCCTGGCAGACGATTACGGCGGGCAGCACCACGAACGCGCAGATCGGGCCGTGGGTGCTGCAGAAGATCGAGGGCATCTCCAAGCCGGCGCTGGGCACGGAGAACTTCAACTTCGTCTTCACCCACAAGGTGTCCAAGAACATCGGCCCGTGGCCCTGCTGGTACTCCAGCACGTTCTACGCCGTCGGTCATGCCTCCGCCTCGGTCAACCTGAATCCCGGCCCGTCCTGGTGGACCGCGGCCTCGGGTCACTACCGGCTGCAGGTTCTGAGCGAGCCCCAGCCGGGCAGGCCAGGCCACGTGGCGATCTCCATGGTCCTGCCGCCGCCGGAGCTCCCGCAGAGCGCCCACGACGTGTCCATCGACAACACCCTGTCCCAGCCGCTCGACACCCAGCACAGCTGGACGTACCCGGGCCTGGGCTGCGGCGCGCTGATCCGGCCGCAATTCGCCCAGTCGGTGCTGTACTCCCAGGCGCAGAGCATCGCCTTCTACCGGGTGAACCACGTCTCGCAGGTAACCCGCCCGCTCATCAATGCGGCCGAGAGCGAGGCCGCCCAGATGATCCGCACCAACTTCATCCAGCCCACGGTCAATGCGTTCGGCTACACGCTGGGCAGCTTCACCCTGCACTGGTCGGCCGCGCCGTGACGGACGGCCATCCGGACCGGGGCCGGCCAACCGGACCGCGCTGTTTGGCTGGCCACCCCCTTTCGTTCGGAGGCCGCGAGCTGGAACGATGGCAGATCAAGGTCAGCGGAAGCGGCCGGATCCGGTACCTGCCCGACGACGAGAAACACACGATGTGGATCGTCTATGCGAGTCCGGCCCAGCCAAGGCCACCGAGTAACGCCAGCGGAGAGGAGGCCCTGGACGACAAAAACCAGGAGTCTCCCGACAGCGACAGGTTCGGGGAACTCCTGGCAGGAGCGGAGGCTCGGGGATTTGAACCCCGGAGGGGCTGTAGACCCCAACCGCATTAGCAGTGCGGCGCCATAGACCGGACTAGGCGAAGCCTCCAACCGCCGGGACGGTGGGTGCCAGCCTACCGCGAGCCGTCCTGACGCGGGTCAAGGGTATCCCGAGTGCTCGCGTCATCCAACCTGGATGACCTTGTACTCGCCGTGCGCGTAGGCCTCTCTCATCATGCGCTTGGAGAACTTGCCCACGCTGGTCTTCGGGACCTCGTCGATGTACGCCCAGCGCTCGGGCAGCTGCCAGCGCGGCACGCTGCTGGCGGCCAGGTGGTCTCTCAGGTGCTCTGCGGACACCTCCGCGCCGTCCCGGACGACGACCGCCGCGAAGGGCCGCTCCCCCCACCTGTCATCGGGCACCCCGATCACCGCAGCCTCGAGTACATCGGGGTGCGCCATCAGGGCGTTCTCCAGCTCGACCGAGGAAATCCACTCACCGCCGGACTTGATCACGTCCTTGCTGCGGTCGCTGATCGTGATGAATCCGCCCTCGTCGATGCTGCCCACGTCGCCGGTGCGCAGCCACCCGTCGTGGAACTTGTGCGGGTCGTCGTCCTTGTAGTAGGCGCCGGTGACCCAGGGGCCGCGCACCTCTATCTCGCCGACCGTCTCGCCGTCCTGGGGCAGCACCGCGCCGTTATCGCCGGTCAGCCGGGCCTCCACCGCGCAGAACAGCCTGCCCGCAGTGTCCCGGTAGGGCCATGCGTCGGCACCGGTGACCCCGGCCGGCGGGTTCGCCACGCTGCCCAGCGGCGACGTCTCCGTCATGCCCCAGGCCTGCACGAGCGTCAGTCCCAGGCCGTCATACGCCTTCATCAGCGAATGCGGCACGGCCGAGCCGCCTGCGATCACCAACCGCAGCGACGACAGGTCCCCGCCGTGCGCCCGGACATGCTCGAGCACGCCCTGCCAGATCGTCGGGACGCCGGCCGCCACCGTGGGGCGCTCGGCCTCGATGAGGCGCACTATCGCGGCGGGCTGCATGTGCCGGTCCGGCATGATCATGGTTGCTCCGCACAACACGGCGGAGAACGGGAACCCCCACGAGTTGACGTGGAACATCGGCACGACAGGGAGCACACGGTCCCGTTCGGAAAGGGCGAATGTGTTTCCCAGGCACGGGCCCAGGGCGTGCAGATAGACCGACCGGTGGCTGTAGACCACGCCCTTGGGGTTGCCGGTCGTGCCGCTCGTGTAGCACATCGCGGCGGCGGACTTCTCATCCAGCGCGGGCCATTGGAACGAGTCGGGCACGGCGGCGAGCAGATCCTCGTACCCGTGCACCTCGCGGCCCGGCCCGGCCAGTGTCTCTGCGCCGGGGGCCAGGGTACCGGCCGGCGTGCCGGTGATGATCACGTGCCGGATCGTCTTCGCGTACGGCAGTACCTCCGCCAGCAGCGGGACGAGGGGAGGCGTCCACTATCACCACGGCATCTTCCGCGTGGGTCGCGATGTAGCCGATCTGGGCGCAACTGAGCCGGATGTTGAGGGTGTGCAGGACCGCGCCCATCGACGGTACGGCGAGGTACGCCTCCAGGTGCTCGGCGTTGTTCCACATGAATGTGGCCACCCGCTGGTCACCGTCGATGCCGAGCCGCCGCAGCGCGTTGGCCAGCCGCCCGGCCCGGCGGGCGAGCTCCGCATAGGTCTGCCGCCGGACGCCCTCCCCGGTATTGGTCACGACCTCTTTGTCACGGAAGGTCGTGGTGCCGTACCGCATGATCGACGTGACCGTCAGGGGGCCATCCATCATCGTACTGCGCACGGCCCACCACCTTGTGGATTTCGCACGCCGCCCGGCGCACGGCGCGCAGTCGAAGCTGTTTCGTGATATTCCCACAGGCAGGGGCGGTTTCACCATGGTCCGCACCTCAGTGATCGGCCGCTCCCGCATCACCCGGGACGCGTCCCGCCAGCTCGGTGTCTATCCTCAGTTTCGCCACGGCCCGCGACACCGTGCTCTTGACGGTCCCGCGGCTCACGCCGAGGAAGTCCGCGATCTCCGGCTCGCTCATGTCCTCGTAGTACCGGAGGACGATGGCGGCCCGCATCCGCTGGGGCAACCGGTCCAGGGCACGCCGGACCGCGTCCTCGAGCTCGCTGGGCGGCAGCTGCTCGGCGACGGCCCGGTCAGGGATTTCTTCGGTGGGGTATTCGTCGACGCGGCGGCGCCGCCACCAGGAGATCTGAGTGTTGACCATGGCGCGCTTGACGTACTTGTCCAGAGCGGAACGATCGTGGATCCGGTCCCACGCCAGATAGGTCTTGGCCAGCGCCGCCTGCAGCAGGTCCTCGGCGTCGGCGCGGTTGCCGGTGAGCAGCAGGGCGATCCTCAGTAGGGCGGCACCACGTGCGGTGACGTACTCGCGGAAGGCGGCATCGCCGTCGCGGAAGGCATCGCCGTCCTGGCCGAGGTCGTCCTGGCCGGTTTCTTCATGCAACGCCCCGTCCGGGTCGTCGGTTTCCGGGCGTACCCGCTCACCAGCGCGGCCGGTCCGGGTCCTCATGGGCTTACGCTACACAAAGTAACTGGACGTACACCAACATCTGCGGGGTGTCCGCGATCGCCCGCAGATCCGCACCGGTCGTCCACGAGCTTCGGAAATGATTTCGATGAACGGCAAATGTATCTCTGAGTGAACGTTCCGAAAAGGTTGCGGATCCGCTTGACGTGAGCCGCCGATTGTAAGCATCGTCAAGAGACAGACATGCAATCCCATGGGGGGCAAGTGCGCGGTCTGCACGACCATAGCCCGTCCGTCGACGATCTCACGGGCGCTGTCAGTCCCGCACGTTTTGCCCGCCGGAGGCTACTGAAGTCCGCGCTGTTCGGGGCGTCAGACGACCCCGATGGGGCTGCGCCAGCTGAGGACGCCACCGTTGTGAACAGCGAAGCGACACACGCAGTTATGGGGACTGTGCTAGATGTTAGTCCACATGTGCTTGTGCTCCAGACCGCGGCGGGCGAGGAGCGGCTGACGCTTGCGGCGTCAACGGCGGCCTGGCGCGGGGGTGCCGTGGCCCCGGCCGCGCTCAGGCAAGGCGATAAGGCAATTGTGAAGCGCAATTATGCGCGGGGGATGATTGCTGACCGTATCTGGGCGGAGATCGGCCGCGTGACCGGAACGATCGTGGAACGGGAGGCCGGCACTCTTCTCGTCGATGAGGGGACCGAGAAGGGGCGGAAGATTCTCGTCATCCCGCAGCAGGCGACCGGGCGCATCCAGGTGCGGTTCCCCCGGCTGCAGCCCGGTTACCTGATCGACGTCATCGGGCTGCGCCGCCCCGGGTTCGTGGAAGGCCTCATTCCCGCGACCTCCCAGCCACCGTACCGGGCCGGCCACCCGCCGAGCCCGCCGATGGTCAGCGGCCATCTACCGGATTCGATCAGCGGTACCGCTACCTGGCACGAGCCCGGCGAGGAACCGGAAGACCTGCTGGGCGTCGCCTACCCGGCGCTCGACCCGGAAACTGGCTGCGAAGGCCACGATCGCGCTCAGCCCGGCGACTCAGCCGCGTTTGCGGCCGGGGCGGCCTGCTCGAACGGCGGCCGCCACACGCGCGCCCCCGGCGGCGGGCACGTCACCGGCGAGGCCTCGTACCCGGCGGCCGTGGCCGGTCACGACCTCGGCCCACTGTCCCGGCGATTTCCGCAACGCGGAACGCTACGCCGTGGACCCGCACCTGGCCGGCCCGGGCTGTGTCCGCCTGCCCTATCTGTCGCTGGGAAGCGTGCTGCGGATCTACAACGACTGCGCGCAGCGCGCGCGGGATCTTCCGGTGACCGGCTGCGGGGCTGCGGCGCGCCTCTTCTGCGACCGGTGCGTGACCTGCGGCACGTCACCGCGCGGTCGGGTGGCCGACCTCACCATGTCCGCGTTTGTCGATCTCGGTGGCGATCTTGACCGCGGATGCTTCAACGCGACGATCACGATTGGCGGCTGACGATGCTCAGTGCGTTCAGGGAGGTGCAGATTTCGCTCCTCGCCGCCATGCTGCTGGGCGGATGCGGGGCGAAAGCGTTCCGCGTGCTGCGCGCGCGGGAGATGGGGGCTGCCCTCGGGCCGACCGCGCTCTTCCCGCTGCGGCTGCGCCGGCCAATCGCGATATGCATGTGCGCGACTGAATTCGGGCTGGGTGCCGGGCTCATTCTGACCGCCGGGCGGTACGGCGCGGGCCTGCCGGCGACACTCGTCCGCGTCGGCACGACCCTGCTGTTCCTGATCGCCGTGGGCGCTCTGGTGGAACTGCGCGAGCGGCGCCCCGGCGCGGGGTGCGGATGCTTCGGCGAGCTGAGCGTCACGCCCGTCGGGGCGCGGACGATCGCCCGCTCGGCCCTGCTCGCGGTCGCGGCGATGGCCACGATCGGGCAGGCCCCCCTGGGCATGCCGGCCTCGGGTTCCGCGGCAGGTCTGCGGATCGGGCTCATCGCCGCTGAACTTCTCCTGATCGCGACGCTGTCGCCGGAAATCGGTGCGGCGATGATCCGGCTCGGCTACTCGGAACCCTGCGAGATCCGGCAGGTGAGCGTCGAGCGCACGCTCCGTGCGCTGAGCGGCAGCGCGCAGTGGCGCCGGTACGCCGGCACCGTCACCTCCGCCGCGCCGGTCGATATCTGGCGCGAGGGATGCTGGCGCTACGTGCTGTACCAAGGCGAGGCGGGCAATCGCCGCGTTGACGTCGTCTTCGCCGTGTACCTGCGGTCGCGCCGACCCCAGGTCCGGGCCGCCGTGCTGGATGCCGTCACCGACGAGGTGCTCACCGACCTGCCCGCCCGCCCGCAGGCGCAGGACCCGCGAGGCTCCGGCCGGCCCGCGGCCGAGCCAGCCCGGCTTCGTGAGCTGCCCGAACTGGACGTCACGCGGCCGCTCTGCGCGACGCAGCCGGTGGATGTGCCGCACCCGCTGGATGTGACGCGGCCACGGGCTGCGGGCGGCCCGCTCGCCGGGCTGGCCGCGCAGACCGCCGATGTGTGCTGGCCCGGCAGGCCCGCCGCCGCGGTTCTGCCGCCTTCTAAGTAACTATTTGACTGACGGTAGAAAGCTTTATAGCCGCCGAGAAGCCCCCGGCTAGGCCAGCTGAGAACGCAGGAACTTGCCGAAATGCGGCACGGTGAACGCGATCAGGCCACGCTCCGAGCTGTAGATCAGGCCCTTCTTGATCAGGCCGTCGCGTGCGGGTGACAGGCTGGAGGGCTTGCGGCTGAGTTCCTCGGCCACCGCCGACGTCGGCACGGGGTCGTCTCCGAGAGTCGCCATCGCCCGCATGTACTCGCGTTCCGCCGGGGTGGCGCGCTCGTACCTGCTGCCGAAGAACCCCACCGCGAGCTCCCCCTCAGCCTCCGGCGCCGCGACGCGCACGTCCTTCGCCGTCACCGGGCTCGCCGCCGCGACGTCCCACGTCACCTTGCCGTACGCCTGCACGAAGTACGGATAGCCGTCGGCCGCCTGGTACAGGGCATCGAGGGCACCGGGATCGAAGGTCACGTCCTCCCGCTGGGCCGGGGCGATCAGCGCGAGGTCGGCGGCGGATCGTTCCAGCCGGTCGATGCGGACGTAGCGGAAAAGCCGCTCCGAGTAACTCTTGCTCGCCGACAGCACGGACGGCAGATGCGGCAGGCCAGCCCCGACCACGATCAGCGGACCGCCGTTCTGGGAAAGTTCGTGGCAGGCGGCGCACAGGGCCGATATGTCGGGCGCCGGCACGTCCTGCATTTCGTCGATGAAGAGCGCGATCCCCACGCTCAGGTCGGCGGCTACCGACGCGGCGTCGGTGAACAGCTCAGTCAGGTCGATTTCGAGATCCCCGGAATCGGCGCGGCCGCGCGCGGCGGGCACGTCGATCCCCAGCTGCATGGTCACCGAGGTGCCCTTGGGCGCCTTCGGGTCACGGAGCGCGAACGCCTTGAGCACGGCAAGGAACTGCTCGATCCGGTCGGGCGCGCGATGCCGGGGGGCGAGTTCACGCACCGCCATGTGCAGTGCGGCCGCGACCGGGCGCCGGATCGACTGCTCGGGCCGCGCCTCGATCTTCCCGGTGCCCCACAGCCGCTGCATCGCCATCGATCGGAACGTATTGAGCAGGACGGTCTTGCCGACGCCGCGCAACCCCGTCAGCACCATGCTGCGCTCGGGCCTCCCGCGCGCGACGCGTTCCAGGACGACCTCGAACTGGCTGATCTCACGGTCGCGCCCGGCGAGCTCGGGCGGCCGCTGGCCGGCGCCGGGGGCGTAAGGGTTCCGTACCGGGTCCACACCATCGGACTCTATGACGTGATCTAGCGCGGTCCTTAGATTTCCGTAGACATCCCTACCGGCGTGTCGCGCCCGGCAGAAGCAACGATCATGGAGATCTCCGAGGAGGTGGTCGCAGATGACCGAGGTGACGCTGGACGTGAGGCACCGATTGCTCCAGGTCCCCGGCGGCCGTATCCACCTGGCGGAGCAGGGCACCGGTCCGCTCGTCCTGCTGGTGCACGGTTTTCGAGTCGTGGTACTCGTGGCGGCCCAGCTTCCGGCGCTGGCCGCGGCGGTCCGCGTGGTTGCCATCGACGTCCGCGGTTACGGACGCTCATCGAAGCCCGCCGACGTGGCCGCCTACCGGATGCTGGCCCACGTCGCCGACAACGCGGGGGTCGTGCATGCCCTCGGTGAGCAGACGGCGATCATCGTCGGCCACGACTGGGGCGCCCCGATCGCCGCCAACTCTGCGCTGCTCCGGCCCGCCGCCATCAAGAACTTCCCGGCCACCCTGCCCGGGCTGGTCTCCGCGCACATCCTCGACGGCTGCGGGCACTGGGTCCAGCAGGAACGTCCCGATGAGGTGAACCGGCTGCTGACCGGCTGGCTGCACTCCCTCGGCTCGCGATGAGCTACGGCGGGGGCTGCTGGCCGCCCTGGTTGATCTGGGCGAGGAAGGCATTGTAGGCAGCGAGCTGCTCGTCGTCCTCGTCGATGTCGGTCCTGGCCGGCCCCGGCGGGCCCGGACGGAGGGCCCGCGGCCCCGGTCCGGGGGACGGTGCCGGGACCGGCCACGCTGGCGGCCAGGGAGACATCTGCGCCGGTCAGATGCTCGATGTTGGCCCGCCGTGCATCTTCGAGCCAGCCGCGCCCGCCGGCGCGCTGGCCCTGCCGGCTCCAGGCGAGGAACGTCAGCATGATCAGCACGAACATGATCGCGGAACCGCCGACCCACATCACGGCGCCGCCGATGTGCACGTCGTCGACGGGGCTCGGCCCCCAGGTGCGGTGGCGCATGCCCGACGTCACCGGGAACGGGTCGCTGGAGTACGAGCCCAGGGCCACCCCGGTGAACGCGTCCACCGGCATGGCGATGAACAGGAAGATCAGCCGGACGGGGTAAGAGAGCCGCCAGCGGATCGGTTCACTCCCGATCAGCGGCAGCAGGTACAGGTAGCCGACGATGATGAAGAGCGCGTGCTCGGCGTTGTGCACCGCGTCGTTCGTCAGCACGAGGTTCATGAAGCCCGTGAGATGCGTGACCGTGATCGTCGCCGCGTACGCCGCGATGCCGAACGGCGGCCAGGTGAGCGCCGCCGCGGCGCGGGACCGGACAATCCGCTTCACCCAGGTGTGCAGCGGATTCCGGCTGGCGTGCAGCAGCAGGGTCACCGGCCGGCCGACGATCAGCAGCGCCGGCGCGACCATGATCAGCAAGAGGTGCTGGATCATGTGGTCCCAGAACAGCACGTCGTCGTAGCGACCCAGCCCGCTCTCGGTGGCCAGCACGATGACCAGCAGGCCGCCAGCGAACATCCCGGTTCGCCAGCGCGGCCATGGCCGGGCCGGATGGCGGCGCGCCACCCGCAGCACACCCCAGAGATAGGCAGCCGCCGCAATCACGGCGATGGCCGTGACAACCGGAGCCCACTGCCACCGGCCGAGCGCCTCCGACAAGCCGAACGGCGGGAGCATCTCGCTTCCCATACCGGCGAGACTACTCGTCCGGCGGCGGCAGCCCGTGCGGGGCCGCCGCGGCTACTTGGCGGCGGCGAAGCTGGCGGTGGCCAGGACGGTACCGTTCAGGGAGGTGAGACGGGCGCCGATCACGCTGCCCGCGTCCAGCGGGTCGGGGCTGCCCCACGAACCGTATCCACCATCCAGATGGAACGATCCCACCGTGATGATGCGCCCGTCACTGGCTTCCAGTTGGCAGACGACCGTCCCGGTTTCCGTGCTCACACCCGTGTCCATGTCCACGTTCATGTAGAGCCATCGCGGGTTGCCGTTGTAGAGGAAGATCTTCCCGGCCGGGTCGTGACTCGCGGTCAGCAGCGCGGCGGAGCGCAGCGAGGCATGAGCCGTGGCGGCGCTCCCCGGCGACGGCGCCGAGATCGCGCCGCGCAATCCCCAGCCCCCCAGGCCAGACGCCACGGCGGCGAGGGCGACCGCGGCGGTGGCTAGCATCCGGCGTGTCCGCTTCGGGCGCTGAGCCGCGGCCGAGTGCCCGAGCCGGCTCATCACCCGGGTCTCAAATCCGGCCGGCGGCTCGTGGCTGGGCAGCAGCGCCAGCACCTCCTCGCCGGTGAGCGAAAGCTGCCGGACATGCTCGCGGCAGGTCTCGCACTGGTCCAGGTGCTCGATCGCCCGGGCCCGCTCACGTCCGGTGAGGACGCCGAGCGCCAGCTCGGCGGCCACGCCGGCGAATTCTTCGCAGCTCATCTCATTCAGCTCACTCATCGCCTACATCCTCCCGGAGGTAAGCCGAGCGCAGCTTCTCCATGCCGTCCCTGATACGAGTCTTCGCCGTACCCAAGGGGATCCCCTCCGACTCGGCGATCTGCCGCGCTGTCATGCCATAGATACCGGCCATCGCCACGGCGCGAGCCTGGCCCCCGGGCAGCGCCGCGAGAGCCCGGCGTACCCCCGCCGCGTTGTCGTGGGCTACCGCGAATCGCTCCGGGGTGTCGGTCATCGCGGTCAGCAGAGCCGGGAGTTCCTGCGGGTCAACGGGCGTCGACGTGCGCGCCCGAATGACGTCGACCGCCAGGTTGTGCGCGATGGTCGTGAGCCAGGCACGGACGGAGCCACGCCGCGAGTCGTACACCTGGGCGTGGCGCCAGGCCCGCTCGAAGGCCTGCTGCGCAACATCCTCAGCCGTGGTCGGGTCGCCGATGACCGTCAGCGCGGCACCGAAGACAACGCGCTGGAAACGTCGCACGAACACGAGCGAAAGGTCGGCGTCACCAGCCCCGAGACCCGCCAGAAGGGTCTCGTCCGGCAGCCGGTCCGGTGGAGTTCCCATCCTCTGCACACTGTCCCATACGGGCGGGCGCCTCCGGTGGATTGCCGTTTTACTTTTCAACTTATCCCCGCTCCGTAAGTGCAGGCCACACTGGCCGGGCCAGCCGGCCGGGACGGCCGGGGCGTGGGCCGGCCCGGGAGCAGCGCGCTCGCGGCTCCCGGCCCCGGGCCGGAACCGCGGTTCCGGCCCGGACGTACGCTGCCGCCTGGCTCCCGCACATGGTCAATCCGCCGGGGGCCAGACGCGCTCGCTGCGCGGCCGCGGCCGCCGCCATGGGCGGCCGGCCAGGACGATGGCGGCCGCGGCGGCGAGCAGAGCCGCACCGGCGAACTCTTCGACCAGGGACATGCCCGCGTACGGCACAGCCAGGCTCTCCTGGAAGCCGAACAGGCCCACGTAGACGCTGAGCAGCAGGCCGACGGCGGTGGCGGCCATCAGCCCGGCCCCGGCCACGATGAGCCCCAGCCGGCGGAACAGGCCGAGGACCACGGCGAGCAGGATGCCGGCCACTCCCTGGGCCAGGAACAGCGGCCCGATGACCGCGATCCCCTGATAGCCGCCGTCGGCCCACAGCCGCACGTGGATGATCCCGGAGTCCAGCATCAGGAGTGCGCCTGCCCAGACCAGGCCGTTCACGGTCCACCGGAGCGCGGGCTTCGCGACCTGCGCCGGGCCCCAGTTCAGGGCCCGGGCCACCCGGCGCGGGAAGCGCGCCGCGGAGGCCGGGACGGCCGGAATTGACACCCGGGCCGGGTCGGTGCCGGTCATGCTCAGGTCTTCTCTCATCTGCGTCTCCAAAGCTCGCTCGCCGTCGCGGCTCAGTAGCCGTAGCCGCCGCTGCCGGCGGAGGACGGCGAACTGGACGGCGGGCTGGACGGCTGCGACTTCCCGGTCACCGGGTCGCCGGACGTGTTCAGCACGTACCAGGTCCCGCCGAAGCTGGTGAGCCCCTGGCCCTTGTCCACGCCCGCGCCGGAGTCACCGGCGAAGGTGTAGAGCGGCCAGCCGTTGTAGGTGACCTCGAGGTTGCCGCTGTCGTCCTTGACCGTGCCGAGGAGCGAGGACTCAACGCCGCTGCCGGCCGTCGCCGCCGTCGTTCCGGCCGGAAGGGTGATCTCGGGCCAGAACTTCGTGCAGCCATTGCTTTTCGTGCAGGTGATCTTGCCGCCCTTTTCGGAGCTGAGCAGGTAAAGGGTCCGCCCCTGCGCGTTGACGAGGACGGTGCCGACACCGGGAACGCTCTTGGCGCTCACGGTCATGGCGGAGGACGACGATGAGCCGGCCGAACCTGCGCTACCGGAGCTGGGGCTCGATCCGGAGCCCGATGCGGTAGTCGCGGAGGCTCCACAGGCGGCCACGGTGATGGCGGCGCCCAGGAGCAGGCTGCCGCCCAGCAGCCGGTGCGCCGACGAGCGGAGGTGAGGACGGACGGTGATGCTCACGGGGAATGCTCCTTTAAGGAAGCTGAGAGTATTGGATCTTTCCCCTAACTACGGCCACCAGGCCAAATAGGATTGCCTGGCCGAAATGTGCTTTTCAGGCCCGTCGGC
>CAWEFP010000052.1:0-35785 GCA_963808295.1 uncultured Actinomycetes bacterium
ACCAGTTAACGCGGCCGCCCGGTCGATACCGCCCGCAGAATGCGAGCTGCTGGCACTTGGGCGGCCGGAAGAGATAGTGACCGGCGCCGCGCTCACCGCCTGTCATCACAGTCGGCGAAGGCAGGCGTCGGCAGGCTCAGCAGCCTGGACGCGGACACGGGCGTCGATGGCCCGGACGCCGTCCGGGCGGGCGACGACGGGGCTCAGGTCGAGCTCGGCGATCTGCGGCAGCTCATCGGCCATCTGGGAGACTCGCAGCAGCATGTCCCGCAGCGCCACAAGGTCGGCGGCGGGGGTGCCGGGGCCCCGGAGGTAGTTCCACGGCCGGGACGCCCGTAACCTGCGCATGGACTCGGGCGGGGGTGCGTCGGCCCGAAAGTGATCACGGTCCTTAGCGCCGCTGGCATCCGGTCGCGGCCGGGAAGCGACTGCGCGGCTACACAAGCGCCGCGGTGCTGGTGACCTCGGCACCGTAGTAGGTACGCAGGTAGCTCAGCGCGTCGTCTTGGGCCTGCTGGTAGCGGCCCGCGGTGAAAGGCTCGTAGACGGCGGTGGCATCGCTGGCGGCGATCACCGTGATGCCCCGCGCGAACACGTCGTAGCTGGTATGCCGGCAGCAGCAGTCGGTGTGCTGCCCGGTCACTACGAGCCGGGTGATGCCGCGCACCCGGCAGGTGGCATCGAGATCGGTCTGGGTGAAGGCAGAGTAGTAGCGCTTCGGGACGATCACGTCGCCGGGCTGCGGAGCTAGCTGGTCAATGACAGCCGCTCCCGGGCTGCCGGCCATGGCATGCTCGCCGAAGACGGCAAGCTCGAAGTCGCCGGGACGGTGAGCGTCGTTACCGTAGATGACCAGCCAGCCGTCACGCTCGCGGGCCGCCCGCGTCAGCGCGGCGATCGGTTCAACGATCTGGGCGGCGGCCGGGTTGGCGAGCTTGCCGCTGGTGAAGTCGGTAAGCATGTCGAGCACGAGCAAGGCGGTTGCCATCGGACACTCCTCCCGTGAGGGCCGTTTGCCGGGCGGCGTGCCGCAGCGCCTGCCGCGCGCGACATCCGCACCGGCCTATGGCCGGGGCTCGGACGGTAATTCTCACGGTAGTTCCCGTTCTCACCCGGATCCGGCAAGCGATTGCTGTCGCTGCCGCCACGCGGCCTCCGGCCCGCCAGACCGGGACTTCAGCCTCTATTCGGGCTTTTATCCTCATACATGCTGAAAATACCTGCGAGGCGGGAGAGGGAGCCGAACCGCAAACCCTCCGGGTAACGGACTGGCGGCGGGAAAGCTGAGCAGCCGGGCAGCCATCAGGCTGAACGGCGGCCGCGCGCGCCATGCTTTGCCGTGATCGGTGAATCGGGATTCCCCTGAAACCGTGGAGACTTCCTCAAAGCGGTTTCGTGTAATTTTCGCTTCTGTCCTGTCTACTCGAGCATCTGTTCCTTGTGCTTCGATGGCAGCCGGCAGAAGGGTTTTCTGCCTGGCCAGAGGCATGCGGCCGTCACCTGCGCGCGGACGCGCCGCGCTGCGGGCGGGGCAGGCTGGCGCCTGCCCCTGTTTCCTCCCCGTACCCTCGGCGCGGCGCGTCCCGCCGGCGGCGCGAAGCGCACCGGGAATGAGCGGCGGCGAAGCCGCCTCCTTCTTTGTTTTCCGGCCCGCGCGGGCCTGCCGCGGTCACGTCGTGTCCTTTCCCTTAACGGACCGCTCGTACGCTACCGGGGACAGCATGCCCAGCGATGAGTGGCGCCGCTGCGCGTTATAGTCCTCGATCCACGCGGCCACCGCGGCCCGCGCTTCGGCCCTGGTGGCGAACTTCTCCAGTGACCGCAGCTCCCATTCCAGCGTGGAGTGCCAGGACTCGATCACGGCGTTGTCCAGCGCCGAGCCCGGCCGGCCCATGGACTGGACGACGCCGAGCCGCGCGCAGGCGGCCGGGAATGCCGCCGAGGTGTACTCGCTGCCCTGGTCACTGTGGAAGA
Source organism: uncultured Actinomycetes bacterium (assembly GCA_963808295.1). Classification (GTDB taxonomy): domain Bacteria; phylum Actinomycetota; class Actinomycetes; order Streptosporangiales; family Streptosporangiaceae; genus Bog-532. The sequence continues at coordinate 1,975 of CAWEFP010000052.1, forward strand.
TCACGCGGTACTGGCCGCCACGGACGGCGGCCGCCATCAGCAGCGCCGCGACCGCCAGCCCCGCGTCGTGATGCTCCTCGAGCGCGTGCCCGGATCCGCCGTGACCCCATGTCCAGCACCGAATCGAGATACAGCTTCCCCTCACCGGTGACGAACTCAGTGCCGTCGCCGTACCACTCTGGTTGACCGCCTCCGCCGGGAAGTCCCGCCGGACCAGGTCCGGCGCCCGCCACCGGCCCTTCCCCTGCCGGGTGCGGCCCTTGCGGCCCCGGCGGCCCGGCCGGGCGAGCAGGCCCTGCCCGGCCAGCAGCCCCGCCACCGTGTTCTTGCTCGACGCGCCAGCCGTCCTCGCGCAGCGCCGACGTGATCCGCGGCGCTCGTCCCTCGCCCTTCCGGGCCGGACCGGGCCGTGACCTCGGCTTCCAGCCTCGCGCGCCTGGCCGCCCGCGGCGGCAGCACTCCCGGCTCCCCTGTAAAACCACGATGCGACACACTCAGCGCGCGGCAGGCCACCGCGTGCGACACCGTCGCGCGTCCCTCTGGGCGGCGATGAAGGCGGCCAGGGCTCTGGCCGCCCGCCCCGGGGGACCGATCGCCGAGGATCGGCACCCGTGGGCTGGCGGCGACCACAGCGCCGCGGCCGCGCCGGTGCTCGCGCCGAAGTGGCCGCCCGGGATACTGCCGGCGGCGGTCCGGCGCAGCCAGCCGGTGATGCCGGTCAGCCGCGCGGCGAGCGGCCGCACGTTGAACACATTGGCGCGGCTGAGATCCTCCTCCGGCGTGAGCAGTTCCACCAGGAGCGTGCCCAGGAGGAGCCTCGTTGAGGGCGGCAGCGACGAACCGGTTGCGGGGGCTGCGCCGGCTGCTGCCGCTGCCATGCGCGAAGAGGACGATCCCGCCAGCCCGCTGCGGGATGTCCAGGTGGCCGGGCTGCCCGGCGTCACGGCCGCCACAATGATCTCCCGCTCGAACCCCGGCGGGATCCGGCATCGCGCACATGTGGGCTGCTCCCCGCGCGGATGCGGCCGGCGGCGAGCATCCGCGGCCTGGCCAGGTGCGGCCCGCAACGCGCGTGATGATCCCGCATGGTGCCTGCCACATTCATGGTGGAACATTCTCCGCGATTGCCGGGTCCTCATTCCAGGGCGGTTCGCGGTCCACATCAAGGGGCCAACGTCCTCTGCGGATCCCCCGCGACGGCTGACGAGAGGCCCTCCGGCCCTGCCCAGCCGCGCCCGGCGGCGATCTGGTGCAGGTGGTGAGGTGGAATTCGCGATCCGGCGGCAGGTGATCTGCCAGCCGGGGAGGAGCCCCGATGAACGAGTACACCGGCATGAACGAGCCGGAAACATCAGCGACTGCCCTCCGGGAACGCGTGGACCTGCTGGAAGCACGCGTCGCGGCGCTGACCGAGGCGCTACAGGTCCTGGCCCGCGGCCTTGAGGACCTTCCCACGGCCGAACCAGGCGGCAGGCCCGCCGCTGAGGCCGCCAGGAGAGCACACGAACTGCTGCTCGCCGCGCAGCCCGGGCACTAGATCAGGCCGAGCCGCGGTCCGGCCAGCACGATAGGAGACCTGCGCCCTCGGCGGCGGGCGGCGAACGTGATGGGGCGCCCGCACGTGGACTCCGCACCGGGGTGAGACGGTGGGCAACACCGGGTTCAAGCGTGCCTCTGAGCCCGTGCGCCAGGGCCGGGAGAGATTCTCGACTCGTAATCCCCGGCCAGCCAGCGGACTAGAAAGGGAGGTGACGCGGCCGGATCGCTGACGGCGACGATCGTACCGATGCGGGGCAGCCCGCCAATGCCGTCGCCGTCGATGATCAGCGTGTCACCGGCCTCAGCGCACAGCGGCCCACTGGAATGAGACGGCAGGTCCTGGCCTGCCGAATCTGACCGCACAGGCGCTATCACAGCTGGCACCCCCTCGGCGGCTTGGTGAACGGTGCGTGCGCAGGCTCTCCCGAGCCTGATCCAGGCTGCGCTGCTGCCCGCACGTCCGGTAGGGGCATATATCCATATTTGGGGGACTTTCGTACGTCCGTCCCGGCCGGCCTCGAGGTGCCCTAGCTCACCCAGACCACCGGGCCGCCCAGCAAGCTACGCGCCGCTGCGACCGCCTACCAGCAAGCCATCGACGACATCATCCTCGACGCCGGACTCGCCACCTGACCACCAACCCGGCACCACCAGCCAAATTTGACTCAATCAAACCAACTTCGTCTGCCCTCTAGCCCTCTAGCCCTCTAGGCCGCCCAGCATCGCGGCCGGGTTACGGACCAATGTCTCTTTTCGGGCGGACAAATGCCCCTGGCCGCGGCGGGCGCATCTTGCTGGGGTGAAGTCTCAGCCGTCACCGCCTCGGCGAAACCGGAAGGCGCGTTCCCCGGGACCGGGGAGCGGGCGCGGACGGTCACGTGCCCGCCTGCACCATGCAGGCGACCGGCGGCGCGGCTGATGAGCCACATCGACAAGCACGAGAGGCTCCCGTGAGAATTCACCCGGTTCGATCGTCCACTGTGATGGGCGCGGTTCTCCTGTTTTCGGCGCTGGCCGCAGCGGGGTGCAGCAGCGGGACAGCCAGCAGCCCCGGCGCGACCTCATCAGCCACCCCGTTAGGGCGGGTCGCGTCGATCGCGGCCCAGGTGCCCGCCGCCGTCCGCACGACGGGGACGCTGACCGTGGCCACGGACGCCACCTACGCGCCGAACGAGTTCATCGGCCCCGACGGGCACACCGTGGTCGGCCTGGATCCCGACCTGGCGGCGGCGCTGGGGCAGGTGCTCGGCCTCAAGGTGAAAATGATCAATGCGACGTTCGACACGATCATCCCGGGCCTGGTCTCGGGCAAGTACGACCTGGGCATGTCGTCGTTCACCGACACCAGGGTGCGGCAGCAGACGGTCGATTTCGTCACCTACTTCGTGGCCGGCACCTCCTTCTACGTCAAGGCCAGCGGCGGGCCGGACGTCACGTCGCTGGCCGGCGTGTGCGGGCACCGGGTCGCGGTCGAGAAGGGCACCACCCAGCAGGCGGACGTGCAGGCCCGGGAACCCGCGTGCACGTCTGCGGGCAAGCCTGTCACGCTGGAGATCTTCAACGATCAGAACGCGGTCAACCTGGCGCTGTCCTCCGGCCGTGCGGACGTGGCCATGGCCGACTCGCCGGTGGCCGCCTACCAGGTCAAGCAGTCCGGCGGCACGTTCCGGCTGTCGGGCCGGCCGTACGGCACCGCGCCCTACGGGATCGCCATCCCGAAGGGCAACGGGATGGCCAAGCCGCTGCTGGCCGCGCTGAAGCAGCTCATTGCCAACGGTTCGTACACGAAGATCCTGGACAAGTGGGGCGTGCGGAGCGGCGCCATCGCCAGCCCGGCTATCAACGGCGCGACGAGCTGATCAGCCATGAGCGTCCGGTTCAGGCCGCGGGAGCAACCAGGACCGGCGGCGGCACGGTCACAGGGGGATAGTGCCGCCGGGGGACGGCCCGGGGACATCAAGGCCGTCCCCGTCCGCCATCCGGGACGGTGGCTGGCCGGGGCCGTCGTGCTGGTGCTCGTCGCCATGCTCGTGCACGCGCTGGTGACGAACCCGCGCTTCGGATGGGGCATCATCGGCGACTACTTCCTGTCCCGGCGGGTGCTGGAGGGCCTGACAATCACCATCCTGCTCACCGTGGTCGCCATGGCGATCGGGATCGTGCTGGGGGTGGTCCTGGCGGTCATGCGGCTGTCGGCGAACCCGCTGCTGTCCGGGTCGAGCTGGGCCTACATCTGGTTCTTCCGCGGCACACCAGTGCTCGTCCAGCTGCTGTTCTGGTACAACCTCGCCTTCCTCTACCCGCGGATATCCCTGGGCGTGCCGTTCGGCCCGTCGTTCCTGCACGCGAACGCGAACAGCCTGATCACCCCCCTGGCCGCGGCGATACTGGGGCTCGGGCTCAACGAGGGCGCCTACATGGCGGAGATCGTCCGGGCCGGGATCCTGTCCGTCGACCACGGGCAGGTGGAGGCCGCGCAGGCGCTGGGGATGAGCAGGGGCCTGACCATGCGCCGGATCGTCCTGCCCCAGGCGATGCGGGTGATCATCCCGCCCACCGGCAACGAGACCATCTCCATGCTCAAGACGACCTCCCTGGCCAGCGTGATCACGGTCACCGAGCTCCTGTACGCTGTCCAGCTGATCTACTCGGTGAACTTCAAGACGATCCCGCTGCTGATCCTGGCCAGCATCTGGTACCTCATCGTCACGTCGGTGCTGACGATCGGCCAGTACTACGTCGAGCGCCACTACGCGCGCGGTGCCACCCGTGAGCTGCCGCCGACGCCCTGGCAGCGGCTCCGCCGCCAGCTGCTGATCAGCCACGCCGCGGTGCCCGTGCCCGGCCCGCGGCGCCCGGCCGGGGAAGAGCCGTGAGCGGCCCGCGAGGGCCCGCGGGCACGGGGCCTATGGTGCGCGCCGAGGGCCTGCGCAAGAGCTTCGGCCGGGCCGAGGTGCTGCGCGGCATCGACCTGAGCGTGGCGCGCCAGGAGGTGGTGTGCATCATCGGGCCGTCCGGCTCGGGCAAGTCCACCCTGCTGCGCTGCATCAACCACCTGGAGAAGATCAATGCCGGGCGGCTGTGGGTGGCCGGCGAACTGGTCGGCTACCGGGAGCGCGCCGGAAAGCTGTACGAGCTGCGTGAGCGTGAGATCTGCGCCAAGCGCGCGCAGATCGGCATGGTGTTCCAGCAATTCAACCTGTTCCCGCATTTGACGGCACTGGAGAATGTCACCGAGGCGCCGATCCGCGTCAAAGGGATGCCGAAGGCCCGCGCGGCTGAACAGGCCGCACGGCTGCTCGACCGGGTCGGCCTGGCGGGCAAGGCAGGCGCCTACCCCCGGCAGCTGTCCGGCGGCCAGCAGCAGCGGGTCGCCATCGCCCGTGCGCTCGCGATGGAGCCGAAGCTCATGCTGTTCGACGAGCCGACGAGCGCGCTGGACCCCGAGCTTGTCGGCGAGGTCCTCGGCGTCATGCGCGATCTGGCCACCAGCGGCATGACGATGATCGTGGTCACCCACGAGATGGCGTTCGCCCGCGAGGTGGGTGACTGGCTCGTCTTTATGGACGACGGTGTCGTGGTCGAGGCTGGGCGGCCGCGTGAGGTGCTCAGCAGCCCTCAGCATGAGCGGACCCGCGAATTTCTGTCCAAGGTGCTCTGATCGTGCACGCGGCACTGGTGCGGTAAGGCCGCGCTCACCCGACAGGCAAATTCACACGTTCACGCTAATGAAGTGACTAATTCTGATTCGTCACGGACTTTGTGCCCTAGGGGATTCTGCGCGCATTGGTGAGCATGGATCAGGTCAGTCGGCCGAGGCCCGGCGCCGTTCGCGCGGGGCATCAGGTACGCCGTTTCGCGGCCCACCTGGGGAACGATGCCGGCCAGCCGGCTGATCGGCCTTTCCCGCTGCTGTTGCTGTCGTATGCACGAGGAGGGCGAGGGAATGAGCACGGCTCACCGGTACGCGGGCCCCGCTGGCCCGTTAACCGTCCACCCGGATGGGAGCCGCGCGGGCGCGGTGTACCTAGGAGTCCCGGCGCCACCGCCGCGCACGCTGTGGCAGATCCTGGAGACCACGGCGGCGGCGTTCCCGCGGGCTGCCGCGATCGACGACGGCCGGTCCGTGCTGCGGTACCGGGGCCTGCTGCGGGAGGCGCGGCGGATCGGTGACCGGCTGGCCGCCGCGGGAATCGGCGCGGGCGACCGGGTCGGCATCCGCATCCCCTCCGGCACCGCAGAGCTGTATCTGTCCATCCTCGCCGTGCTGTCCATCGGCGCGGCCTACGTGCCCGTCGACGTGGACGACCCGGACGACCGTGCCGAACTGGTGTGGTCCGAGGCGGGCGTCTGCGCCGTCGCCGGCGCCGGCGGTGAACTGGCCCGGCGGCCGGTGCGGCCGGCTGGCGCCGCCGCCCGCCCTCCGCGGCCCGAGGATGACGCCTGGATCATCTTCACCTCCGGCACGACGGGCACCCCCAAGGGCGTGGCCGTGACCCATCGCAGTGCGGCAGCGTTCGTTGATGCCGAAGCGCGCCTGTTCCTGCGCGGGCATCCGCTGGGGCCCGGCGACCGGGTGCTGGCCGGCCTTTCGGTGGCGTTCGATGCCTCCTGTGAGGAAATGTGGCTGGCCTGGCGGCACGGCGCCTGCCTGGTCCCGGCCCCCCGCTCGGTCGTCAAGACCGGGCCCGAGCTGGTCACCTGGCTGGCGCGGCGGCGGATCTCGGTGATCTCGACCGTGCCGACGTTAGCGTCCCTGTGGCCGGCGGACTTCCTGCACGGCGTCCGGCTGCTGATCCTGGGCGGTGAGGTATGCCCGGCCGGGCTGGCGGACCGGCTGACCCGGCGGGGGACGGAGGTGTGGAACACCTACGGCCCGACCGAGGCCACCGTGGTGACGTGCGCGGCGCGGCTGTCCGGCGGCGCGGTGCGTATCGGGCTGCCGCTGGACGGCTGGCGGGTCGCGGTGGTCGACCCCGCCAGCGGACGGCCGGTCCCCTGGGGCGAGATCGGCGAGCTGGTGATCGGCGGCGCCGGGGTGGCACGGTACCTGGACCGGGATAAGGACTCCGTGAGCTTCGCGCCGCTGGCCGCCCTGGGCTGGGAACGGGCTTTCCGCAGCGGTGACCTGGTGCGCGCCGAGCCGGAGGGGCTCATCTACGTTGGCCGGGCCGACACGCAGGTGAAGATCCGCGGCTACCGTATCGAGCTGAGCGAGATCGAAGCGGTCCTCACGCAGCAGCCCGGCATCAGGCAGGCGGCCGTCGCCACCTATGAGCCCCAGCCGGGCGTGGTGGAGCTGGCCGCCTACTACCGGCCACGGGACAGCGCGGTGACCCTGGACCGGCAGGCCATCTACGCGGCGCTGCGCGACCGCCTGCCGCGGCACATGCTTCCCGCCTACCTGGTGCAGCTCCCGGCGATACCGGTGCTGCCCAACGGCAAGGCCGACCGCCGGCACCTCCCGCCGCCGGACGGCTCGCACCGTGTCGGCGCCGGCCAGGCCTATACCGCGCCCGCCACCGCCGGCGAGCAGGCGCTGGCCGGGACGCTGGCGGAACTGCTCGGGCTCGAGCGCGTGTCGGTGGACGCCGAGTTCTTCGACGACCTGGGCATGAGCTCGCTGCTGGTCGCGCACTTCTGCGCCCGGGTCAGGGAACGGGCGCAGGCACCGCCGGTGTCCTCCCGGGACGTCTACCTGCACCCGACCATCCGGAGCCTGGCCGCCGCGGTGACCGGGCCCGCGGCCGTTCCCGGCGGCGCGGCGAGTCCTCCGGCGCCGGGCCGGGTGTGGCGGGCCGGCACCGCGCAGTACCTGACGTGCGGCGCCCTGCAGCTGCTGGCCTTCCTTGCGGTCACGTTCCTCGCCGCGGCGGCCATCTCGGCCGCCTTCAACTGGCTGTCCGGGACCAGCAGCCTGGCCGGGATCTACCTTCGCTCGCTGGCCTTCACCGCCGGGGCCTTCACCGTCCTGTCCGGCCTGCCGATCCTGGCCAAGTGGACGCTGATAGGCCGCTGGAAGCCCGGCGAAATACGCGTATGGACCCTGCCCTACCTGCGTTTCTGGCTGGTGAAGACGCTCATACGCGCCGATCCGCTGGCTTTTTTCCGTGGCTCGCCGGTTTACTCGCTGCGTGCGCGTTCTACCGCGGCCACGGCGCCCTGGTCCTGGCCGGGCTGACGATCGTGACGCTGCTGTTCACCCTGGCGTACTTCATCACGGTCGAGCGGGCGCTGCTGCGCTTCCGGCCGCTTCGCCCCCAGTACTGCTCCATCTACGACCCGTACTTCTGGTGGCACGAGCGGTACTGGAAACTCATGGCACCCCTCCTCGGCATGTTCAACGGCACCCCGTTCAAGAGCCTGGTCTGGCGCCTGACCGGCGTCCGGGTCGGCCGGCGGGTCTTCGACGACGGCTGCTCGATCGCCGAGCGGACGCTGGTGACGATCGGCGACTACTGCACGCTGAATTCGGGCTCCGTCATCCAGTGCCACTCGATGGAGGACGGCATCTTCAAGGCGGACTACACCCTGCTAGAGGATGAATGCACGCTCGGCACCGGCGCCCTGGTCCACTACGGCGTCACCATGGGCCATGGTGCGCGGCTCCAGCCCGACTCCTTCCTGATGAAGGGGGAGAAGGTGCCGCCGCGTGAACACTGGGGAGGTAACCCCGCCCGGCCGCTGTGACCGCCCGGCCGGGGCCCTCGTGCGCGGGCCAGCTCTTACCCTCTCGGGCGTTCAGGGCCAGCCGCTGACCGGCTGAGGCTGGCAGTGGCCGCCTACCACGGCCGGATCGGCATCGGCCGGCTGCGCCGGTGACCAGCGCCCCGGGTTACCGGCGGTGAAGCTCACCAGCGGGCGGGCTGAACCACGTGCCGGCCATGCCCGACTCGGCCGATCCCTCGACGTCTCACACCGGACGTACCCCAGCAAGCCCAAGGCAGCGCGGCTGACAGGGGCGTGGACACGACTGGCCTTGGGCGTGTAGCGCGGCATCGACGGCCGGCACCAGCCGTAACGGCATGGCCGCCGCCGGCCCCGGCGCCGCGCTGACCGCCTGTCATCACAGTCGGCGAAGGTAGGCGTCGGCAGGCTCAGCAGCCTGGACGCGGACCCGGGCGTCGATGGCCCGGACGCCGTCCGGGCGGGCGACGACGGGGCTCAGGTCGAGCTCGGCGATCTGCGGCAGCTCATCGGCCATCTGGGAGACTCGCAGCAGCATGTCCCGCAGCGCCACGAGGTCGGCGGCGGGGGTGCCGGGGCGCCCGAGCAGCAGCGGGGCGGCGCGTACCGAGCGGATCAGTTCCCCGGCATCAGAATCAGTAAGGGGGGCGAGCCGGGCGGCGCGGTCAGCCAGCACGCCGGTGGCCGCGCCGCCGATGCCGAACAGTACCAGTGGGCCGAACACCTGCTCCTGCAGCACGCTGATCAGTACCTCGACGCCGTCGGTGACGGCAGGCTGGACGATGACGGCGCCCAGCCGGCCGCCGAAGGCTTCACGCAGCGCGCGGAACCCCCGCCTGATGTCATCTTTGCTCTGCAGGCCAGGCAGCACGGCACCAGCACCGGTCGTGCGCACCAGGCCAGGCACATCCGCCCTGAGCGTGACGGGGCCGCTGAACCGTGCCGCCGCGGCTACCGCCGCGTCCTCGGTGGTGACCGTGATGCTGCCGGCCAGCGGTACGCCGTAACAGCCGAGCAGCTCCACGGTCGCCTCCAGCGGCAGCCAGCCGCCGTCCGGGGTGCTGGCCAGAAAGCCAGTGACCAGCTCTGTCGCCCGGTCCTGGCGCACGCCTTCGAGGTCAGGCACCCGTCCCGGCGGGAGCGCACGCCACATGCCGTAGCGCACGGCGTGGCCGAGGGCGCGGGCGGCGGATTCCGGATAGGCGTAGGCGGGGACGGCCGGGGAGTCCTCGCCCGGGCCGGGCAGCAGCCGGACCGCTTCGACGTCGTCCAGCACGGCCGCGACGATCGTCACCTCCAGCCTCGCCGCGCATAGCTCGGGAACCAGGTCGCTGGTCGCGGTCGTGACCGTCAGCGCCAAGATCGCGTCGACGCCCGGGTCGGCACCGGCCAGTTCCAGGCACCGGCGGAACAGGCCGGGTGCGATCACCGCCGTGGTGTCGACCGGCCCGGCCACCGCGGCACCGGGGGGAAGCAAGGCCCGGAGCGCCCGCTGGGTCTCCTCGGCCAGGCCGGCGACCTGCAAACCCGCGTCGCCGCACGCGTCGGCGGCGAGCACCCCTGCCCCGCGGGCGTTGGACACCACGGCGACCCGCTTCCCCGCGGGCACCGGCTGCGAGGCCAGCAAGGCGGCGGCGTCGAGCAGCTCGCCGAGGTTCGCGGTGGCGATCACGCCCGCCTGCCCGAACAGGGCCTGCCTGGTGAGTTGCGGGGGGGCAAACACGGCGGCGCCAGCTGGGGCGGGGGTCTGGTTTGCCGCTGCGCGAGCCGCGGCCAGCCGCTGGCCTGCTGCAGACCGGCCCGCGTTCACGGCCAGGACCGGCATGGTGCGGCCGACGTTACGGGCGGTGCGGGCGAACTTGCGCGGGTTCCCGAACGAGTCCAGGTACAGCACGGCCAGCTTGGTCGCCGCGTCGGACTCCCACCACAGCAGCATGTCGTTGCCGGACACATCGACTTTGTCGCCCAGGGAGACGAACGATGAGATCCCGACGCCCAGCCGGGACAGGTGCTTGAGCAGGACGACCCCGACACCACCGGACTGCAGCGCCAGGCCTGCCGTGCCCGGCCGGGGATGCCCGGCCGCGAACGTCGCGTCCAGAGACACGCTGGTGCTGGCTACGCCGAACGAGGCCGGCCCGACCAGCCGCATGCCGTGACGGCGGCAGATGCCCAGCAACTCCGCCCGGACCCCGCCGTCCAGGCCCGACGTGATCACGGCCAGCGCCCTGACCCCCCGTTGCCCGCATTCTTCGGCGATACCCAGCACGGCGTGCGCGGGCGCGGCCACTACCGCCAGGTCGACCGGCGCGGGCAGCGCGGCCGCCGACGGCACGCACCGGACGCCGTCCAGCTCGGACGCGCCCGGGTTTACCGCATACACCGGGCCGGAAAAGCCGCCAGTGGTGATGTTCCGCAGGATCGCCCGCCCGACCGAGCCGGGCCGCCGGCTCGCGCCGACGACCGCCACCGAGGCCGGAGTCAGCACATGCCGCAGGCTCGCCACATCCGCTGACCGCTCCCGTTCGGCGACGGCATCACGGTAGGCGCCAAGGGCCGCATCGGCTTCATCGCCCGGCAGCGGGAACCTGATGTCGTACACGCCATCGGCCAGGGCGCGATGCGCCGGCAGCCCAGCATCGGCGAACACCTGCAGCATCAGCGCGTTGTCGCTCAGCGTCTCCGCGGTGAAGGCGCGGACCCCGCGGCTGCGGGCCAGTGAGATCAGGTGCTCCAGCAGCAGCGTGCCGACGCCCCGGCTGTGCATGTCATCGGCGACCGCCAGGGCGGCCTCCGCAGACCGCGAACCGTCGCCAGCACACTCATAGCTGCCGCAGCCGGCCACCTCACCGTCCAGCACGGCCAGCAGCGCGGCGTGGTCCGGCCCGGGCTCGCGGCAGATCCGGCGAGCCTCCCGCTCGGCCGCGACGTGACTGAAGCTGAAAAAGCGCAGATAGAGGTTGTCCGGGGACATCTTGGCGTGCATGTCCCGCACCGCCTCGAAGTCCTCAGGCCGTGCGGGCCGGATCCCGATCGTGGTGCCGTCGCTCAGCAGAGCGTAGCTGCTGGGCTCGGCCTCTGTGCTCACGTCACCCTCCCCGGGATCTGCGCATTGCCGCCAGGCCTGTTCTCCAGGACGCCTGTTACGCAGGCGCGGTCAGCAAACCGGTCCACGATGCGGCGCTTGCTGCAACAGATCCACCGCACCCGCAGAATGGCGCGTCAGCCGCAGCGCACCCGAATGCGTTCCCCCGGCATATGACCCGCCAGCCTGCCGCCCCGTCGGCATCGGCAGCGAAATGCACGTCACCGTCATCGGCCGCCTGCAAGCATCAACGAGCAACGTTTCCACCGTCCACCTGCGGCAGCCGGGCAACCAGGGCCTAAGGACCCCCCTCTCCCAGCGCGGCGGGCCAGCCCCTGGCCGCCGCAGCTGACCGGCGATGGCTAGGCCAGTGACCCGGCCTGCCGCAAGGACGGCCCTGGCGGACTCACCCCCTCGAAGACAGCCGACTAGCAGCGGGCCGACCAGGTACTCCCCATCGCCAGGTTCCCTGCGGGTCCCTCGCATCGGGTGGCGACAGGTCCTCCGGCCCTGCCAAGCCGGGCTCAGTCGTGGTCTGGTGAAACAGGATTCCGCCACCAGCGGCAGGTGATCTGCCAGCCAGCGAGGAGCACCGATGAGTGACCACACGGGCCCGCACGAGCGGGAAACGCCGACGACCGCCCTCCAGGAACGCGTGCACCTGCTGGAGGTGCGCGTCGCCGCGCTGACCGAAGCGCTGCAGATCCTGGCTCGCGGGCTTGAGGACCTGCCCACTGCTGAACCGGGCGGACGGCCCGCCGCCGAGGCCGCCAGGAGAGCGCATGATCTACTGCTTGCCACACAGCCACGGCGGGAATCATAAACTCTTCTTAAGCTGTAGCACCGCCACGTAGGTAATCCGGGCGAGCAGCCGCCGCACGACCCGGAATTCCGGGCCGGGACTGACCGAGCGGTAAGCCCGTGCCGCATTAGGCCGGGACCTGCCGGCGTCAGCAGCGATGGCACGCGCCAGAGCGGGCGGCGCCTGTATGCAGGCGCCGCCCGCTCTGGGCAGACAGGCGCGGCCTCTTGCCAGGCCGGGATCTGGGTCAGGCGACCCGGCGCAGGCCTTCCGACCTTTCTATCGTCCTGGCCTCGTCGGTGAACTTGCGGTACAGCCCGCCGAACAGGCCCAGGATCTCACGCCAGAAGTAAGCGACGCCGGCGAGCAGGACGCCCGTCACCGTCACCGCGATCTCGCTGTTGCGGACCGGAATCGACCACGCGCTGAACAGGTTCAGGTTGGTCAGCCAGGCCGTCCCGACGCCGAGCGCCACCAGCGCGAATGCCCATGCCCCGGGCACGAGCCGCAGGTAGCGGTTCCCGATCTTCGCCACTACCAGGACCGCCAGTCCGAGCAGGGCCATAACGCCGAACGCGTACATGATGCCTTCTTTCATTGGCCCTCTTTGTTGCATTTTGTTACGTTTTCATGCTCGCGCGGGCCGTCGGCTGCTGTCAGGGTCCAAGGTCCACATATGGTGAGGATGAACGGCCCTTACCAGATGCAGCCGGGGCCCTTGACAGATGCAGCCGGACGAATCCCGGTATTACCATCCCTGGCAGGGGCGGCAGTGAGGTACGGACCAAGGCCCGCGGGGGCTGGTCAGTTGTAGAGGGCGTCGACGTCGCTGGCGTATTTGGCCAGCACGTAGTCCCGGCGGACCTTCTGGGTCGGGGTCAGCTCGGCGCCGATGGTGAAGGTGGCGGCCAGGATGCGGAACCGCTTGATGCTTTCGGCCCTGGACACGGCCATGTTCGCCCGGTCCACGGCGTCCTGGACGGCGGAGCGCAGGTCTGGGTCGCCGCGCAGGTCACTGACGGTCGCGGTGGCCGGCTTGCCTTGCCGCTGTTTCCACCGGGCGAGGGCCGCAGCGTCCAGGGTGACGAGGGCGGCGACGTAGGGCCGCTGATCCCCGGTGATGAGGGCCTCTTCGATGAGCCAGTGCTCGCGCAGCCGGTCTTCCAGCACCGTGGGCACGATATTCTGCCCCGTTGCCGTGATGATCAGGTCCTTCTTCCGGCCGGTGAGGTAGACGAACCCGTCGTCGATCCGGCCGAGGTCCCCGGTGCGGAACCAATGGCCGTCGAACGCGTCGCGGGTGGACTGCGGGTCCCGCCAGTAGCCGGAGAACACGCCCGGGCCCTGGACCAGGATCTCCCCGCCGGGCGCGATCCGGACGGCGCAGCCGGGCAGCGGTACGCCGACCGAGCCGATCCGCTGCGCGCCGGGCAGGTTCATCGTCACCGGGCCTGCCGTCTCGGTCAGCCCCCAGCCCTCCAGGATGGGGATCCCGGCGCCCTGGAAGAAGTGCCCGAGCTGTGGGTTCAGCGGCGCGCCGCCGCTGACCGCCCAGGCGACCTGGCCGCCGACCGCCGCGCGCAGCCGCGCGTAGACCAGGCGGCCGAAGACCGCGTGCCGCAGCCGCACCCGCAGGCCCGCGTCCCGTCCCGCATGGCTGTAACTGATCGCGGTGGCCTCGGCCGCGGCGAACAGCCGCTGGTGCCCGCCGGCCTCGGCCTGGTCGCGGGCCGTGACCGTGAGCTTCTCGAACACGCGGGGCACCGCGAGCAGGATCGTCGGCCGGAAGGTGGCCAGCGCGGCCGGCAGCTCGCCGAGCTCGCCGAGGTACCCGGCCCGCGTACCGGCATGGATCACGCACAGCGCCACCACCCGGGCGAGGATGTGCGACAGCGGCAGGAAGAACAGGATGGACGAGTCCGGTATCAGCACGCGTTCCCGGATCCCGGGCGCGCTGGTGATGGCGCGAACCGCCTCGGTCAGGTTTCCGTGGCTGATCTCGCAGCCCTTCGGCCGGCCTGTCGTGCCCGAGGTATACACGATGGTCGCGAGCGTCGCGGGCGTCACCGCGCGGCGGCGTTGAAGGATCTCGCCCGCAGCGACCTCCGCTCCGGCCCGGGCCAGGCCGTCAAGGCCGCCGGCGTCCAGCACCCACACCACCTCCAGCGTGGGCACCTGCGCCTGCCGGATGACCTCGGCACGCCGCGCGTTGTCGGTGAACACCGCGACCGCGCCCGAGTCGGACAGCACCCAGCGGACCTGCTCTACCGAGGAGGTTTCATAGACGGGCACCGTCACCGCCCCCGACCGCCCAGATCGCGAAGTCGCACACCGCCCAGTCCAGGCTGGCTGATGACATCAGCCCAACCCGGTCACCAGGCCGGATTCCCGCCGCGATCAGCCCGGCGGCGACTGCGGCCACCCGCCCAGCGAACTCCACCGCTGTCACCGGCTGCCACCCGCCCTCACCCTTCCGGCTGAACATGGCACGATCCGGGTCGCGGGCCGCCCAGTCAAAGACATCATCGGCCGCGTTGTCACCCATGGCCCCCCACCGCGGGGAAACGCCGGCCGGGTGCTGGTGCACTACCCCTGGCCAAAGGTCATGGTCCCGGCTGCCGGACGCGGGCCGCGTTGCCTTGCTCATGATGATGGCGCCTCCCGCAATTCAGGCTTTCCGAACCCGGCGCTGTCCTCTCGGCCCGGCACGGGCACGCCCCGCGAGCCCACGATCACGGTGGCCCGCGCCCAGCCGGCGGCCCAGGGGCACAGGTCATGACCCGCAGGGACCTTCCGCATCAGATCAGCCAAGCCGTGTGATCTTGATACCCTCGCCCGTGCCACGGTGGTGACGTCGGCGATGGGCGCACCCGGCACTGGCTTCATCACAGGTCCAGCGCCTCGGCGCCGTGCGGCTGGCCGCTTTCCGGGACACGCTGCTGACCCTGCTGTCGGCGGCCCCGTGAACCACCCAGACGCGGGCAGGCGATTTTCGGGCCGTTCAGTGCGGCAGCGGGCGGCGGATTCTGGCCGCGAAGAGGTCGCGGAGGCTCACCACGCCGCAGACCTGGCGGCCATCCACGACCGGGAGGTGGCGGAATCCGTTCAGGAGCATGATCTGGGCTGCCTCTTCAATGGACGTGTCCGGGCTGGCCGATTGCGGGTCGCGGGTCATCCATTCCGACACCGCTGATGCGGAAAGATCCTCCCCGGACGCGGCGGCGCGCAAGATATCGCGTTCGGTGAGGATCCCGGCCAGGAATGGTCCCTGCATGACGACGGAGGAGCCCACGTTGGCCGCCGCCATGCCCGCGGCCGCTGCCGCCACCGATGTGCCCGGCGTGGTCGCCGCGACACGTGTGTTCATGAGATCCCGGAGCACCGTCACGGTCATCGTGCCCACGTGCCGCGGCCGCTCAGTCACTGCCCCCGACCTCATCCAGCTCGGCGTCACGGTGCGGCGTTGCCGGCCCGGCCAGCTCCTCGGAGAGCATCCGCCACAGCGATCCAGCCCATGCGGACAGGCCAGGCCACTTCTTCCAGAAGACCTGCAAGGTCGTCTCGTCGAAGTCGGCGTGGGCACGTTCAGGCGTGATGGCATCCCTGACGTCCTCGAGACTGTGAATCAGGTCGAGGAACTGGCCGGCGGCATCGTCCATGTCACCCCCTGCACGAAATCCCCCTGCGCGCGAGTGTAAACCGGCAGCCCGGACAACGCGAGAGCCAGCGCAGACGTGCACTGCCGCCGCAATACCCGCTTGCTAGGTTGAGAATGCTAAAGATCAGTCAGTGGGTCGGGCATGCGGCGTTGCCGGGATGTGCGGAGTGTGTGGTGTCAGTTGTCGGTTAGCTGGTTGCCCGGCTGGAGATGGCGGCGCGGCCTGCGCTCGCCGGGACCGGTCTTTGGGAGCCCGCCGATGACGGGCCGGGCCGGGGACGCCGCGGCAGACGCGGCAGGGCTGCCGCCGGGCGCCGGGGGCGGCCCGCCCGCGGGATCCGATGGACAGCGGGCCGGCGGTGACCCCGCCGGGCGGAGCCTCCTGGGGTGGCTGCGCCGGGCAGCGATGGCTGCTGCCGTGGCGGCCGGCGTGGGTGGATTGTCTTACGCCTATCTCCTGCAGTCGCGGATCCAGCCGACGGACGCGGACGGGGCGGGCAATGCGCTGCAGGCCTGGGACATGTTGCACGGCAACGTTCTGCTGAGCGGCTGGTCACTGTCGGATGTGTCGTTCTACACAACCGAGCTGCCGGAGTACATGCTGGTGGAACTGGTGCGCGGGCTGAACGCGGACGTCGTCCATCTGGCCGCCGCGATCACCTACACCTTGGTGGGGGTGCTGGCGATGGTGCTGGCCATCGGGCGCGCCACCGGCCGGGAGGCCGCCGCCCGCGCGCTGGTGGTGGCCGCAATTATGCTGGCGCCGGCGCTCGGCGCCGCCAGCGGCGTGCTGCTCTTGTCGCCAGACCATGTCGGCACCCAGGTCCCGCTGCTGCTGGTCCTGCTGGTGCTCGACCGGATGAAACCGCGCTGGTATGTGCCCGCCGTCATCGCCGCGCTGCTGGTGTGGGCTGAGGTGGCCGACCTGCTCGTCGTGCTCGTCGGCGCCATTCCGCTGGCGGTGGTGGCCGCCGTGCGGCTGTTCCGGCACTCGGCACGCCGTTATGACCTGGAACTGCTGGCCGCCGCACTGGTGTCGGTGCCGGTCGCCGAGGGTGTCCTCAGCCTCATCCGGCACGCCGGCGGATTCGCGGTCCGCAACCCGTTAATGACCTTCGTGTCGGCCGGTGACATCCCGCACCATCTGTGGGTGACGGCCGAGTCGGTGCTCATAATGTACAGTGCCGACTTCCTTGACACCGGGCTGGGCGGCCCACGATTCGCCGCCGTGCTTCATCTGGCGGGTCTGGCCCTCGCTGGCTTGGCGTTCGGCTTCGCCCTGAGGGGGATCTTCCGGGATGGCGACCGGGTCAGCCAGGTGATGGCGGCCGCCATCGTGGTCAACCTGGCCGCGTACACCTGCAGCGCAACGATATCCGGCGTGGACTCCGCCCGGGAACTCGCCGCGGTGCTCCCGCTCGGCGCGGTCCTGGCCGCCCGGTTCACCGCCCAGCGCCTGATCGCCGGCAAGCTCGTCCCCGTGGTCCTGGCGGTCGTCCTCGGCTGCGCGGGGCTCCTCGCGTATAACGCTGGGCGGCCGCCGTCACCGGCGGCCGCGCAGAACGTCGCCGACTGGCTGGCCGCCCGGCATCTCCGCTATGGCCTGGGCGGCTACTGGCAGGCAAACAACATCACCCTGGCCAGCGCAGGCCGGATCCAGGTCCGGCCGGTGATCCCATGGATGGACCGGGTCGGGCAAGACCGCTGGGAGTCGAAGGACTCCTGGTACAACCCCGGCCTGCACAACGCCACATTCCTGGTCATCGACACCACGAACCCACGGAACGCCTGGTACGCAACCGCCAGCGAAGCCCGGGCCACCTTCGGCCCGTCGGCAAGCAGCTGCAAGCTGGGCGAATACACCGTGCTGATCTGGAACAACAACCTCCTCGGGTATCTGGGCCGCCAGCCCTGACGCCCCGGGACCAAGGCAACAAGCACCGCTGAGGCGGCCCCCGCCTGACCGTGGCCCGCGGTGCTGGTCAAGACCGTCCAATGGCTGGCCCTGGCGGTGTCCTGTCATTGGCGGCAGATTTTAGGCAGTATGTGAGGTGAGCACGGATGAATGGGACGGACGATGAGTGCGCACCAGGCAGAACGTGGGCGGCGGGTCGGCGAGCGCGAGGCACGCCAGGTTGCGGAGGAAGCCCGGGAGGCCGGGTGGACGCAGCCGAGCTTTGGCAAGCAGCTATTTCTCGGTGACTTCCGGCTGGACCTGATCCATCCGCATCCGCGCCCGGATCAGGAATCCAGCCGCCGAGGTGAGGAGTTCTGCGGCCGGTTGCGCGAGTTCTGCGAGACCTCGGTGGACGGCGCGCTGATCGAGCGTAATGCCCGGATACCCGATGAGGTGGTCACGGGCCTCGCCGCGGTGGGTGCGTTCGGCATGAAAGTCGCGCCGGAGTACGGCGGGCTCGGGCTCAGCAACCTGTACTACAACCGGGCACTGATGATCGCCGGGTCCGTCTCGCAGGCGCTGGCCGCGATGCTGTCGGCGCACCAGTCGATCGGCGTGCCGCAGCCGCTGGCGCAGTTCGGGACCGACGAGCAGAAACAGCGTTACCTGCCGCGGTGCGCGCGCGGCGAGATCAGCGCGTTCCTGCTCACCGAGCCCGATGTCGGCTCCGATCCGGCCCGGCTGAACACCACGGCGACGCCATCGGAGGACGGGTCGGAGTACGTGCTGGACGGCGTCAAGCTCTGGACGACGAACGGAGTGGTCGCTGAGCTGCTGGTCGTGATGGCCCGGGTGCCCAAGGGTGACGGGCACCGCGGCGGCATCACCGCGTTCGTGGTGGAGGGCACCGCGGCGGGGATCACCGTGGAGCGGCGGAACACGTTCATGGGCCTGCGCGGCCTGGAGAACGGGGTGACCAGATTCGACCAGGTCCGGGTGCCGGCCGGGAACCGTGTGGGGGCGGAGGGCCAGGGCCTGAAGATCGCCCTGACGACGCTGAACACCGGCAGGCTGGCGCTGCCCGCCACCTGCGCCGCGACGGGCAAGCTGGCGCTGAAGATCGCCAGGGAGTGGTCGGGGGAACGGGTGCAGTGGGGGCGGCCGGTCGGCGAGCACGAGGCGGTGGCCAAGAAGATCTCCTTCATCGCCGCGACCACCTATGCGCTGGAGGCAGTGGTCGAGCTGTCCAGCCAGCTCGCGGACGACAAGCGCAACGACATCCGCATTGAGGCGGCCCTGGCCAAGCTGTACGCCTCGGAAATGGGCAGCAAGATCGCGGATGAGCTGGTGCAGATCCGCGGTGGCCGCGGCTACGAGACCGCCGCCTCCCTCGCCGCACGCGGCGAGCGCGGCGTGCCGGCCGAGCAGCTGCTGCGGGACATGCGCATCAACCGGATCTTCGAGGGGTCCTCGGAGATCATGCGGCTGTTCATCGCGCGCGAGGCGGTGGACGCACACCTGTCCGCGGCCGGCGAGCTCATCGATCCCCGGCTGCCGGCCGCCCGCCGCGCCCGTGCGGCCGGGCGGGCGGGCGGGTTCTACGCCAGGTGGCTGCCCACGCTGGTGACGGGCGAGGGGCAGCGGCCGGGGGCTTACGGCGAGTTCGGCCCGCTGGCGGCGCACCTGCGCTACGTGGAACGGGCGAGCCGGAAGCTGGCCCGGGCCACCTTCTACGGAATGGCACGGTGGCAAGGGCGGCTCGAGCACAAGCAGGGCTTCCTGGGCCGGATCGTCGACATCGGGGCGGAGCTGTTCGCCATGAGCGCGGCCTGCGTCCGGGCGCAACTGGATGCGGCCGATGCCGGTGGGACCGAGCGGGGTGCGGTGGCGTTCGAGCTGGCCGGCCTGTTCTGCGCCCAGGCGCGGCTGCGGGCCGAGGAACTGTTCGGCCAGCTGTGGAGCAACACCGACACCGCCGACGCGGCGCTGGCACGGCGCGTGCTGGCCGGCCGCTACTCATGGCTGGAGGACGGCATCATCGACCCGTCGATACCCGGGCCGTGGATCGCCCTCGCCGAGCCGGGGCCGTCCAAGGCGGAAAATGTGCACCGCCGCATCGGGCGAAGCCCCGAATAGCCGCCGCCCGTTACATCATGACCGGCCAGGCGCTGTCCCGGGTCGTGACCGCCACGCCGTTGCCCGCGGCACCTGTGCCGGCGTACTCCTGGCCGGTCAGGCGCCGATCCGCTCGATGACCAGGGGCGCCTCCGGCGGCGGCTCGGCGCCGATCTCGATCGCGCCCGCCAGCGCCGCCCGCGCGCCCGCCAGCAGGGACTCCTCGTCCGTGCGCAGTTCGAGCACCGGCTGCCCGGCCGCCACCCGCTCCCCCGGCTTGGCCAGGCACAGCACGCCGGCCGCCGCGCTGACCGGGTCTTCCTTACGGGCCCGGCCGGCGCCGAGCCGCCAGGCGGCCACGCCCACGGCCCGGGCGTCGAGCCGGCGCAGCCACCCGGACGCGGGCGCGGGCACCACCGCCGAGACGGCCGCGCGGGGCAGCGGGGCGTCCGGGTCGCCGCCCTGTTCGGCGATCATCGCCCGGTAGCGGTCCAGCGCCCGGCCGCCGGCCAGCGCCGCGGCGGGGTCGGCGCCTATCCCGGCCAGCCGGAGCATCTCGCGGGCCAGCGCCAGGGTCACCTCCACCAGATCGGCCGGGCCCTCGCCGCGCAGCACGGCGACGGACTCCTCGACCTCCAGGGCGTTGCCGACCGCGCGGCCGAGCGGGGTGTCCATGCCGGTGAGCAGCGCGCTGGTACGCACGCCCTGCTCCTCCCCCAGCGCCACCATGGTCCTGGCCAGCTCCCGCGCCTGCCCAATACCGGTCATGAAGGCACCGCTGCCCACCTTGACGTCCAGCACCAGGGCCGACGTGCCCTCCGCGATCTTCTTCGACATGATCGAGCTCGCGATCAGCGGGATCGACTCCACCGTTGCGGTGACGTCGCGCAGCGCGTACAGCTTGCGGTCGGCCGGGGCGAGCCCGGGGCCGGCGGCGCAGATGACGCAGCCGACCCGGCGCAGCGCGGCGATCATCTCCGCCGGGGACAGGGCGGCCCGCCAGCCGGGAATGGCCTCCAGCTTGTCCAGCGTCCCGCCGGTGTGGCCGAGCCCGCGGCCGGACAGTTGCGGCACGGCGGCCCCGCACGCGGCCACCAGCGGGGCGAGGATGAGCGAGACCTTATCGCCGACGCCGCCGGTCGAATGCTTATCCACGCAGGGTCGGCCGACGCCGGACAGGTCCAGCCGCTCTCCCGAGGCGATCATCGCGGCGGTCCAGGCCCGCAGCTCACCAGGGTCGAGGCCGCGGAAGTAGATCGCCATGAGCAGCGCGGACATCTGCTCGTCGGCGACCTCGCCGCGGACGTAGGCGGCGATGAGCCAGCGCACCTCGTCCCCGGTCAGCCCGCGCCCGTCCCGCTTGGCCCGGATGAGATCGACCGCCGCCGGGACGGGAGCGGGGGCCGCCGCCGCGCCGCCGGGGCCCGCCGCCGCGCCGCCCGGGGCCGCCGCCCGGCCGGCCGGCCCGGGCTCAGACATCGCGGCGCCCCGCGTCCGGCAGGTCCGCGCCGGTGAACGCGGACGGGAGCAGCCGTTCCAGCTCGACCGGGCCGGCCTCGGTGTCCACCAGCAGGCCCGGGCCGCCCGCCTCGAGCAGGACCTGCCGGCACCGGCCGCACGGCAGCAGGCAGCGGCCGTCCGGGGTGCTGACGCTGACGGCCACGATCGCACCGCCGCCAACGCCGCCGCCAACGCCACCGTCAGCGCCGCCGCCAGCGTCACGGCCGGAGCCGCCGCCAGCGCCGCCGGACGCGTGCAGCGCCGAGACCAGGCCGCATTCGGCGCAGAGCGTGAGCCCGTAGGAGGCGTTCTCCACGTTGCAGCCGACGACGACGCGGCCGTCGCTGACCTGGCCGGCCGCGCCCACCTGCAGATGTGAGTACGGCGCATGCGCCCGTTCGGCTGTTTCCGCGGCCAGCGCACGCAGCGCCGTCCAGTCGATCTCCACCCGCCATCCACCCCCGCTTGAACACGCGGAATGCGTCCCGGCATGAGACACACGGAACGATAACAGCGCAGGTTGCACCGGCACATCGGGCAGGCTCCGCGCTGATCAGGCGTCGGGCCGATTGCGATTTGGCAACGTCATCAACCCGGGCCAGCCCTCTTCTTCCCGCTCGGGCGCATCGGGGCTAACCTGCGGTGATCTGGATGATCGAAATCATCACGGCGCGCGGCGCTGGCTGCGGCCAGCGCGGGAGTGCGCTGCGAGCGGGCCGGGCACCGGCCCGCGTCAAGCGTGCGGTCCGGGGGGCGGTGACTGCCCACGAAACAGGCGGCAATGGTGCCCCGCGAAACAGGAGGTAACCAGTGAAGAAGACCCTTGCGGCCAGCGCGGCGCTGACCGTAGCGGGCCTGCTCGCCGCGGCGTGCGGAAGTAGCACGTCGTCGCCGGGCAGTTCGTCCTCATCCAAGCCCAGCGGTAGTTCCAGTTCGGCGTCGGCCGCGGGCAAGTTCCTGGGCTGCATGGTCACCGACACCGGCGGCATCGACGACCGGTCGTTCAACGCCTCGTCGTGGCAGGGCATGCAGGAAGCGCAGTCCGCGGACCCCAGCAAGATCTCGGTCACCTACCTGCAGTCCACCACGCAGAGTGATTACACGCCGAACATCAACACCTTCATCGGCAAGAAGTGCGGCATCATCGTGACGGTCGGGTTCCTGATGGCGGGCGCCACGCAGACCGCCTCGAAGGCGAACCCCAGCGCCAAGTTCGCGATCGTGGACAACGCCTACACGCCTCCCCTGACCAACGTCGACGCGCTGTTGTTCAACACGGTGCAGGACGGGTTCCTCGGCGGCTACCTCGCGGCCGGCATGTCCAAGACCGGCAAGGTGGCCACGTTCGGCGGCCAGAAGCTCCCGACCGTGACGATCTACATGGACGGCTTCTACGACGGCGTGCAGTACTACAACTCCAAGCACGGCACGCACGTGTCGGTCCTCGGCTGGAACGAGGGCTCCCAGAACGGCAGCTTCACCGGCAACTTCACCGACCAGACGGCCGGCCAGACACTCACCCAGACGTTCATCACCGAGGGCGCGGACATCATCTTCCCGGTCGCCGGGAACGTCGGCCTCGGTGCGGCCAAGGCGGTGCAGAACGCGGACGCGCAGGCCGGCAGCCAGAAGGTGAACATGATGTGGGTGGACACCGACGGGTGCATCAGCGCCTCACAGTACTGCAAGTACTTCATCACCTCGGTGACGAAGGGCATCCAGACCGCGGTGAAGAACGCCGTGGTGACCGCCTCGAACGGAAGCTTCAAGGGCGGTAACTACATCGGCACGCTGGCCAACGGCGGCGTGGCGCTGGCGCCGTACCACGATTTCGCCAGCAAGGTTCCGGCCAGCCTGCAGGCCGAGCTGGCCGCGATCAAGCTCGCCATCATCGCTGGGAAGATCCCGACCCCGACCAAGAGCCCGGCCTGATCGCTGACAGTCTGAGAAGTCAGGCCTGAAGCGCGAGTTTCCCGGTCCGGGCGGACGTCCGCCGCGGGCCGGGAAACTCATGCCAGGGCAGGCCTATCTTGGTGAGGCGGGCGCGATGAGGCAGGCGAGCCGGTGAATCTTGAGCTGCAGGGCATCACGAAGCGTTTTGGCAGCCTGGTAGCCAACGACCACATCGACCTTTCCATCGCCCCGGGTACCATCCACGCCCTGCTCGGTGAGAACGGGGCCGGCAAGACCACGCTGATGAACATCCTCTACGGGCTCACCCAGCCCGACGAGGGGACGATCCTGGCCGACGGCAAGCCGGTGACCATCCATTCGCCGAAGGACGCGATCGGGACCGGTATCGGCATGGTGCATCAGCACTTCATGCTGGTACCGGTGTTCACGGTCGCCGAGAACGTGACCCTGGGTGACGAGCAGACCCGTGCGCTGGGGCTGCTGGACCGCCGCCGGATGCGCCGGAAGGTGCGGGACCTGTCCGAGCGGTACGGGCTGCGGGTCGACCCCGATGCGCTGACCGGGGACCTGCCCGTCGGCGTGCAGCAGCGGGTGGAGATCCTGAAGGCACTGGTCCGGGACGCCCGTGTGCTGATCCTGGACGAGCCCACGGCCATGCTGACCCCCGGCGAGACCGAGGACCTGTTCCGGATCATGCGGGAGCTGCGGGAAAGCGGGCGGGCCATCGTCTTCATCTCGCACAAGCTCAAGGAGGTTCAGGCGATCGCCGACACGGTGACGATCCTGCGCCGCGGCCGGGTGGTGGGAGAACGCCCGCCGAAGACCGGTGAGGACGAGCTGGCCGCGCTGATGGTCGGCCGCTCCGTTCAGCTGCGGGTCGCCAAGACGATCGCCAAGCCCGGCCGGGTCGTGCTGGACGTCCGCGATCTGGTCGTCCCCGGCGGGCCCAGCGCGGTCGCCGGCGCGGGGGCGGAGAGGCAGGTCGCCGTCAACGGGCTGTCCTTCCGGGTGCGGTCCGGCGAGATTCTCGGCGTGGCCGGCGTGCAGGGCAACGGCCAGACCGAGCTGTGTGAGGCGCTGATGGGACTGCTGCCCATCGTGTCCGGCTCGGTTCACCTGGACGACCACGACATCACCAGCGCGTCGCCGCGCGGCCGGCTGCGCGCCGGCATCGGGTACATCCCGGAGGACCGGCAGCAGGACGGGCTCGTCAGCGCGTTCCCGGTGTCCGAGAACATCGTCCTGGACACCTACAACCGGCCCCCGTACGCGTCCGGGCTGGCCCTCAACCTGGGCGCGATCCGCACGACCGCGGAGCGCCGGGTCAGCGAGTTCGACATCCGGACCCAGTCCATCTCGGCGCCGGTGGGCACGCTGTCCGGCGGCAACCAGCAGAAGGTCATCCTCGCCCGCGAGGTGGGACGTGACGTCAAGCTGCTGCTGGCCAGCCAGCCGACCCGCGGCCTGGACGTCGGGTCGATCGAGTTCGTGCACCGGCGCATCATCGAGGAACGCGACAAGGGCGTGGCCGTCGTGCTCGTGTCCTCCGAGCTGGACGAGATCTACGCCCTCTCCGACCGGATCGCGATCATGTACGAGGGCCGGTTCACCGGGTTCCGGCCGCCCGACGTGCCGGTCGAGGAGCTCGGCCTGCTGATGGCCGGCGGCGGCGGGGACGGCGCACGCCCCGGCGAGGCGCCGCCCGGCGGGGACGGCGCGCCGCCCGTCGCCGGGGCGCCCCCCGGCGAAGTACCCCCGGCGCGGCGCCCTCCGGTGAGGCGCCCCCAAACGCGGCGCCCCCCAGCGAAGTACCCCCCAACGCGGCGCCCCCCAACCCGGCGCCGGATTCTTCCGAACGGAACTCGCCGGGAGCCTCCCCACCAGCCGGGCTCACGGCGCCGGGTGACGACGACGATCCCACCGTGACCGTCAGGAAGCCGACATGAGCGACTCCGCGCCCGCGCCCGCCGCTCCGTCCGCCCCCGCACCCGCGGCCGATACCGGGCGCGACCGCACGCCCTTCGGCCGGGCCATGCTGGACGCCGTCCTCGAGGGCAACTCGGTCGTCGTGACGATCCTGGCTATCGTGACCGCCATCGTGCTCGGCGGCCTGCTGATCGCCTTCACCAACACCACCGTGCTGCACGCCTGGGGCAACCTGTTCTCCGCCCCCGGCAACGCGTTCGCGCAGGCGTGGGATGCGGCGTCCGGCGCCTACGTGGCCATCTTCGAGGGCGCCATCTTCAACCCGCACACGGTCGGCGTGCTGCTGGCGCAGAAGTCGATGTCGGTCGCGCTGCACGACGGCGCGCTCAGCGCGGTGTTCAACCCGCTGTCGGAGACGGCCGTCAACGCCACCCCGCTGATCCTCGCGGGCCTGTCGGTCGCCGTCGCGTTCCGGGCCGGCCTGTTCAACATCGGCGGCCAGAGCCAGTTGATCGGCGGGGCCATCCTCGCGACCTGGCTCGGCTTCGGCATCAGCCTCCCGCCGGTCATCCACGTCATCGTCTGCGTGCTCGGCGCGTTCGCCGGCGGCGCGGCCCTGGGCTGGATCGTGGGAGTCCTCAAGGCCAGGACCGGCGCGCACGAGGTCATCGTGACGATCATGCTCAACTACGTCATGGCGTACCTGCTGTCGTACCTGCTGAGCAAGCCCTCGCTGCTGGAGAAGCCCGGCGCCAACGGGAACCTGATCAGCCCGAACATCGCCAGCAACGCGCACCTCCCGCTGCTGGCCGGCACGCACCTGCGTATCAACGCCGGCTTCCTGCTCGCGCTGGCCTGCGCGGTGGCCGTGTGGTGGCTGATGAGCCGCAGCACGCTGGGGTTCGAGTTCCGCACCGTGGGCGCCAACCCGAACGCGGCCCGCAGCGCAGGCATGAGCGTGCCGCGGACCTGGATCCTCGTCATGCTGATCGCGGGGGGGCTGGCGGGCCTGTCCGCCTCGTCCGTCATCCAGGGCACCGACTTCAGCCTCAACTTCCAGAGCTACGGCACCTACGGGATCGACGCGATCACCGTGGCCCTGCTCGGCCGGGCCCGCCCGGGCGGCGTGGTGCTGGCCGCGCTGCTGCTGGGCGCGCTGCACGCGGGCGCCCCGCTGATGCAGACATCGACGGGGGTCCCGGTCGACATCGTGCAGGTCATCCAGGCGCTGATCGTCATGTTCGTGGCCGCCCCGCCGCTGATCCGGGCGCTGTACCGGCTGCGGGCGGCGCGGGCCGGCGGCACCGGCCAGGTCTTGTCCAGGGGATGGAACGCATGACGACGCTCGCCGCCACGGGACGGATCCCGCTTAGCGTCAGCCGCCGGTTCCTCGCGCCGGCCACCTTCGTCGTGCTGGGGCTGGTCGACATCCTGGTCTTCGGCAGGTACGCCCACCACGGCGACGTGACGTTCGCCTTCTCCCAGCCGTTCGCGAAGGTGACGGTGCCCAACCTGAAGCTGCCCGCGGCGGAGACGGCCTACGCGCTCGGCGCCGCGTCCATCGCCCTCGGCGCGCTGCGGCTCATGGACCTCGGCAAGGTCGTGCGGCGGGTCAGCATCGGCCTGGTCCTGGCCTTCTTCGTGATCGCGCTGCTGTGCTGGGCCTATGCGGGGTCGGCGAACACGTTCAACGTCATCAACCAGCTCCAGGGCACGCTGGCCGACTCGATCCCGCTGATCCTGGGCGCCCTGGCCGGGTGCCTGTGCGAACGCTCCGGCGTGATCAACATCGCGATCGAGGGCCAGCTCCTGCTGGGTGCGTTCGCGGGTGCGATCTTCGCCAGCGCGTTCGGCGTCCTCTGGCTGGGCCTCATCGCCGGGTCGCTGGCCGGCGGCCTGGTCGGGCTGCTGCTCGGCATCTTCGCGATCACCTACCTGGTCGACCAGATCATCCTCGGGGTCGTGCTCAACGTCTTCGTGTCCGGGCTGACCGGCTACCTGTACGACAAGGTCCTGGTCCCCTACGCCAACACGCTGAACTCGCCGTCCACCTACCTGCCGATCAAGATCCCGCTGCTGGGCGACATCCCGATCATCGGCCCGGTGTTCTTCGACTCGACATTGTTCCTGTACATCACCTACATCCTGATCGCGGCGGTGCAGGTCGGCCTGTTCAGCACCCGCTGGGGGCTGCGGGTCCGGGCCGTGGGCGAGCATCCGTCCGCGGCCGACACGGTGGGCATCAGCGTCCGGCTGACCCGGTACCGCAACGTCATCCTGGCCGGCCTGGTGGCCGGGATCGGCGGGGCGTTCCTGACCATCGGGTCGGTGGGATCGTTCGGCAAGGACATGTCGTCGGGTAAGGGGTACATCGCGCTGGCGGCCATGATTTTCGGCCGGTGGACGCCGCTGGGCGGGGTGGGGGCGGCGCTGCTGTTCGGCTTCACCTTCGAGCTGCAGTCCATCCTGTCCACCATCAACGTCCCGGTCCCGTCGGACTTCCTGCTCATGGTGCCGTACGTGGCGACGATCATCGCCGTGGCCGGCCTCGTCGGCCAGGTCAAGGCGCCCGCCGCCGACGGCCAGCCCTACATCACCTCATGACCGCCGGGACGGCGGGCACCCCCGCTGAAGACAACCCGCACGGGGCGGCCGCCCCCCCGGCGGCGGGCACTCCCGTGGCGGCCTCTCCGGCGGCGGCCTCTCCGGCGTGGTGGGCACTCCTGTGGTGGGCACTCCTGTGGTGGGCACTCCTGTGGCGGCGGGCGCCCCCGTCGCGCACAACCCGTACGTGGCGGCGACCGGGAGCGCGGCGCGGCTGGCCGAACTGACCGGGCAGGCCGGTTACGACGCCGCGGTCGTGCTCGGCTCGGGCTGGGCCCCCGCCGCGGACGCGCTGGCCCAGGCCCTGGGCGCGGGCGTCACCGAGATCCCGGTGGCCGACCTGGGCGGCTTCGCGCCGCCGTCGGTACCCGGCCACGCGGGCACGGTCCAGTCGATGACCGCCGGGGATCTCCGGCTGCTCGTCTTCCTGGGCCGGACGCACCTGTACGAGGGGCACCCGATCAGCGCCTCGGTGCACAACGTCCGCACCGCGATGGCCGCCGGATGCCGGGTCATCGCGCTGACCAACGCGTCCGGCGGCATCCGGGACACCTACCGCGTCGGGGAGCCGGTGATCGTCCGCGACCACCTGAACCTCACCGGCCGGTCCCCGCTGTACGGGCCGCCGCCGCCGGCGCCGTACCCGTCCCGGTTCGTGGACCTGACCGGCCTGTACTCCCCCCGCCTGCGGCGGCTCGCCCGCGAGGCCGACCCGTCGCTGACCGAAGGCGTGTACGCGGCCCTGCCCGGCCCGCACTACGAGACGCCCGCCGAGATCGTCATGCTGCGCACGCTCGGCGCCGACCTGGTGGGGATGTCCACCGTCATGGAGGCCATCGCGGCCCGTCACCTGGGCGCCGAGGTGATGGCCCTCTCCCTGGTCACCAACCTCGCGGCCGGGCTCACCGGGGAGCCGCTCAGCCACGCCGAAGTGATCGAGGCCGGCCGGGCCAGCGCCGGCCGCATGGGCACCCTCCTGGCCGCCATCCTCCCCCGCGCCCTGGGCGGCCCTCCCCCGCCGGACCGAGCATGATCGGCGTCGGTTTCCGCAGGATGGATAGGGAGACAACGAAATCCCTGCCCAGCTAGGCCTGAACGCCGACTCGTCATCGAGTGGACAGTCCAAGCTCGCCCTCCCCACTCCCAGCCCCAGGCGCACGGATCCCGCGTCCTGCACCTATGCCGGGTACAACTCGGAATGGCGCCCTCCGAGCACTACTTAATTCGCAGTGCCTAACGGGCACGCGCCGACGCGCCAGGGAAGCCCTGTGTCTGGGCGATGGCGGCATCGACGGTCTGCTCCAGCAGCACGGCGATGGTCATCGGCCCGACACCGCCGGGGACAGGCGTCAGCAGACGGGCCCTGTCGACAGCCTCAGCGAAGGCGACGTCTCCGACGTTGCCCGGGTTGTAACCGGCGTCCACGACCACCGCGCCGGGCTTGATCCAGTCGCCCCGGACAAACTCGGCCGGCCGACGGCGGCCACGACAATATCTGCGGCCCGGACAAAGTCCGGAAGGCCGCGAGTCTTGGAATGGCAGTAGGTCACCGTCGCATCGCGGCCGAGCAGGAGCATGCCGACCGGCCTGCCCAGGATCGGGCTGCGCCCCAGCACCACAGCATGCCGCCCGCTGAGATCGACGGCATAAGCATCGAGCAGGCGCATGATCGCAGCAGGCGTGCACGAGGCGAAGCCGGGATAACCGAACGCCATGGCCGCGAACGAGTGCATGGTGACGCCGTCAACGTCCTTGCCCGGGGCAATAGCCTCAAAGGCCGCGCGCTCGTCGATCTGCGGCGGGACCGGATGCTGCAGCAAGATCCCGTGAACCTCAGGGTCAGCCGACAGCCCGGAAATCACACTCACCAGCTCCGACGTGGTAAGCCCTGCGGGCAAGCCGACATGACGAGAGCTGATGCCCGCCCGGCGGCACCGATTCTCCTTCATCCGCACGTACGTCACCGACGCCGGATCATCACCCACAATCACCGTTGCCAGGCAGGGCCTGACGCCGGAGGAGGCCTCCAGCTCAGAAGCACGCGCAGCACTCCGGCTGACGATCTCGCGCGCCAGCCCAGTGCCCTCCATCAGCTCTGCTGCCATAGATGCAGCCTAGAGAACTGACACCCCGCCCGTTGCTATGGATCGGACCGCGCGGCAGGCCTACTCGCGGGCTGCCGCGGCCCCCAGAACCGCGTCCAACGACTCGGTGTCTCTAGGGTTTCTTACCCCCGTACTCCACGCTCGTGGCCAGCCCTCCGCCGACACCACGCCCGTCCAGACCCGCCCCGGGACACATAGGGCACACAGAGCCCCACACCCACCGCGCAGCGGCCCTTACCGACACCGTGCGGGACACCAAATGGCGGCTACCCCCGCTGGCCTGCCATACGGCACACTGGCGACCGCGACCAAGATTGCCCCGGGCGGCCACCTAGCGATGGCAGCCGCAGTGCAAGGCTGCACAGATGAGGCAGTGGCCAAGACCGTCAACCTCCCGCAGACCTCTGACGCCTGCGACATCCGCGACATTTACCACGCTGCCTGGGAGGCGGGCTGCAAAGGCATTACCGTCTACCGGGACGGGTCACGCACGATCCAGCCCAAGGCACTGTAGGAGGACTAGTGGCCGGTACCGGCGACGAGTACGTGCTCGACACAAAGCACGACCGGTACCCGGTCGCCGTCCACGTCATCCTCACCGGCCCTGATGGGCGCGTACTGCTCATGCGCCGCGACGGCAGCGGCTACGCCGACGGTCTCCTCGCGTTTCCAGCCGGCCATGTAGACCGGGGCGAGACCCCGACCGCCAGCATTATCCGCGAAGTACGCGAGGAACTCGGGCTCGAACTTGCCCCAGCTGCGCTCACATTCGGGGGAATGATGTTCCGCCGTTCCTTCGAACCCCGCGTCGACATCTTCTTCACCGCCGCCGCGTGGACCGGCACCCCCCAGATCTGCGAACCACACAAATGCACGGAGCTGGTCTGGGTGAACCCGAGCCAGCTCCCCGCCGACACCCTCAACTACGTCGGCCAGGCACTCGCCAACGCAAGGCAAGCTATCCCCTTCCACGAATACGGCTGGACGACCGCAACGATCTGACGATGGCGAGACATCCCAGGAGCTTAATGTCACCGGCATGACCCCGGCCGCAAGCCGAACCCCGGCCACCAGCAGCGACACATTTCAGGTTTGTCGCGTCTCCCTATACTGCGGAAAACCGACGCCGATCATGGAGTGAGCGGGCCCCGGCACGGGCGGCCCCGGGCCGCGGGGCGCGGGGGTTACGCGGTCCGGAGTTGGGCGTAGGCGACGGCGGTTTCGGCGGCGAGGGCGGCGTTGTCCGCGATGAGCTGGCGGTTCACCTCGACGCTGCGGCCGCCGCTGAGCTCGTGCACCAGGGACAGTACCGCGGGGGTGACCGCCTGCCCGGCCAGGTTCTGGGCCCGTACCCGGGACACGGCCTCGTCTATCAGCGGGTCGATGTCGATGCCTGCGGCCGGCGGGCGGGCCAGCAGCAGGCCCCCCGCCCCATCGAACTGCCAGTGCGCCGCGCAGATCCGCGCCACCTCCGGGGAATCGCTGACCATGGCGGACACCGGGGGCCCGCCCTCGGCAGTGTAGAACCGGGGCAGGGTCCCGGTGCGCCAGCCGAGCACGGGGACGGCGAGCGTCTCCAGCAGTTCGGCGGTCGCGCCCACGTCCAGCAGCGACTTGGGGCCCGACGCGACGACCACCGCCGGGGTCCGCGCGATCTGCAGCAGGTCACCGGAGATGTCCAGGCTCTCGGCGAAGCCGCGGTGCACGCCGCCGATCCCGCCGGTACCCATGAACCGGATGCCGAGCTGGCGGCAGACGGCCAGCGTCCCGCCGACCGTGGTCGCGCCGAGCGCCCCCTGCGCCAGGCAGGCGGCGAGGTCGCGCGCGCCCACCTTGCGCGCCGACGTGCCCGCCCCGGCGAACCGCTCCAGCTCGGCCTTGGTCAGACCGACGTGGATGGCGCCGTCCAGGATGCCCACCGTGGCGGGCGTCGCGCCCGCCTCGCGGACCCGGCGCTCGGACTCCACGGCCGCGGCCAGCCCCCGGCCCTCGGAGAACCCGTGCGACACCAGCGTCGTCTCCAGCGCCACGACCGGCCGGTGCTCCCCATCGCCGCGGCGACCTCCTCGGTCACCCGCGTCCACTGTGCCCGCTGCGTTGCCAGGTCACGGCATCGCTCCCATCCTCGACACGGCCCGCGCCGCGGCCCGCAGCGCCAGATCCACCCCGCCGACCAGGTACCGGCCGCGAACGCGTCGCCCGCACCAGTCGAATCGACCGGCACAGCCGCAACCGCCGGATACACCCGGCCACCTACCCGGGCACCATCCGGGCCGAGTTTCACCACCATCTCCGCCCCCGTAATGTCACCGACCATGGCCGCCTCGGCCTCGGTGCCGAACACCACGTCCGGCGCCAGCCTCGCCGCGAGCTCACGGAACCGCCCCACCCCGAACTCCGCCACCGCCGCGGTGGACGACAGATCCAGGCTCCGGTGCGCGACCTGCCCGGCGGCCGCCAGCGCCGCGTCCCGGACCGGCCAGGAGACCAGGCTATAGGCGGGCAGGTGCAGCCACCCGCAGCCCGCCAGCCAGCGGGCGTCGACCGCCCGGGCTCGAGCCGCGGTCCCACCCCCCGGTCGGTCAGCATCGACCGGGACCGGCCGCCGTCCGACAGCGAGACCACCACGCCGGTGCGCCCGTTCAGGACCGGCAGGCCAGGTCGACGCCACGGCGGGTCAGTTCCGCGGCGACCAGTTTCGCGGCGGGGTCGTTGCCGCGTGCCGTGATCAGCCGGGCCCGGCCGCCGAGCCCGGCGATCCAGGCGGCCACGTTGGCGGCCTGACCGCCCACCCCGACCAGCGTCTGGGCCGGCGTATCGGTTTCTTCCGCCACGGGCCCGCAGATGCGCACGACCACGTCGAGATGGGCGTCGCCCAGCACGCAGATCATGCCGCCCGCACCGGGCCACGTCCCCGGGCCATCCGCGGGCCCGCGGCTCCCCGGGCCGCCCGCACCGGGCCCGGTCCCCGCCCGGCCGCCCGCGGACGCGGTTTCCGCCATGCCACCTCCGGGCCGTGACCGGCACGCCCGGTTTGGGTGAGCGCGCCACCGAACATGATCTCAGCAGGCGACCGGCTCGCCCCGGCCGCGCCTGCCCGGCCGGGTGTTCTCACCCGCGCCGGAGGAATTCGGCCCCTGCACGAGAGGATTGCGGAATGACCGGCTCCGCAACGGAATGACCGGCTCCTGGCGGAATGATCGCAAGCCGGCGGCGGTTGGCCGGAGTCCGAGGAGGCCAGGATGACTGAGCCGGATGCCGCGCTGGCAGGGGCGGACGCTGTGGGCCCGGGAGCAGTAGGTGCCGCTGCGCGCGTTCCTGCGCACCGAATCGGGCAGCGCCATGGTCCTGGTGGCGGGCATCGCCGCCGCGATGATCTGGGCCAACGCCAGCGACGCGGACTACGAATCGTTCTGGCATGCCAAGCTGTCGATACGGGGCAGTTCGGCGTCTCCCAGGACCTGCGGACGTGGCTCAACAGCGGGCTGATGACCCTGTTCTTCCTCGTCGTCGGGCTGGAGACGCGGCGCGAGTTCGACCTCGGCGACCTGCGGGAACGCCGCCGGTTCGTGCTTCCCCTGGCGGCCGGGCTGGCCGGGATGGCGGTCCCGATCGCGATCTACCTGTCGATCAACGCCGGCCGACCGAGCGCCCACGGCTGGGGGGTGGCCATGTCCACCGACACGGCGCTCGCCCTGGGACTGCTCGCCGTGCTGGGCCGCGACGTCCCGGACCGGATGCGCGTCTTCGTGCTCACCGTCTTCGTGGTCGACAACCTGGTCGCGCTGGTGGTCATCGCCGGGTTCTACAGCGGCCGGATCGACGTCAGGCCGCTGATCATGGCCCTCGCCGCGTTCGCGCTGCTGGTGGGCGCGGGCAGGTTCCGGCTGCAGCGGCGCTCGGTGTTCGCCGTCCTGGGCATCGTGATGTGGGCCGCGCTGCGGACCAGCGGGATCGACCCGGTGGCGGCGGGCCTGGC
>CAWEFP010000053.1:0-32444 GCA_963808295.1 uncultured Actinomycetes bacterium
TTTCGTGGGGAGAGATCTTCGGCGACGACACCGTCGCCGCCGCCATGATCGACCGCCTCGTCCACCACGCCGACATCATCGCCCTCAAAGGCGACAGCTACCGGCTCAAGGACCGCGACCTCGGCCGCATCCCCGCCGCCCGCCCCCACCACGGAGAAAACCAGTGACCGAGCCGCTCACCCCCGAGCCGCCCCGCAGCGGCGACGACACCTACGACCTCATCGACGACGCCCTCTACCAGCTCGCCAAACGCCGCGGCAAGTGGCTCGGCGACCCCATCGCCGCCATCACCCTGCTCGCCAGCCTCATCGACCAGGCCGAGCGCATGCTCCCCGAAAACGTGCTCACCGCCCTCGACCACGGCGCCAGCTGGCACGACATCGCCACCGCCCTGGCCACCAGCCCCGAACAGGCCGAACTCCGCTACAGCCCCGACTCACCCGTCGCCGACAGCAGGTGGCCCCACGACTACTGAACCAGCCGCCAACCACGCAACGTAACCAGCCGCCCGGCCCAGGGGGTCAGAATTCACCCGTTGGAAAGGGGTCAATTTTCAAACGGTGTTGACATCCGCTTGATGAGCGGCAATTGCTCTTGAATCTGGGCGGTCGTTACCTTCTATCCTGAAGCTGCGGAGCTGCTGCCTACGACAACGCCTGAGCCTGCCGCATCCCACTGCGCATGGTTCTGTTCCAGCAGCGCGATGAAGGCCCGAACCTTACCGAGCGCTGCCTCGACTTCTGCAATGTCAACAGAGGTCATGCTGTCAGCCCCTCACGGGTCGTCCCGTGGGCGTACGCCCACTCCCGTTTCGCTCGCTCCCGGGAACACCCAGGCGGGCACGGCCGCCGGGAACACCCGGGCACGGCCGCGGGGAACACCCGAGGGCGACCGCGGGGCCGTTTATGCGGCCCGGCGGCCCACCTCGTCGAAGCGGCTCTGATGCACGTAGAGCCGGGGTCACGCGACCGGCTGGCCGCTCAGAACGTCCAGGAGCCGGAGCGTGGCCGACAGGGTCTCCCAGCGCCACGCGGCGATGGTGCGGTCGAATCCGGTGGCGCCCGGCCAGGCGTTCCTGCAGCGCGGCCGCCACCGGCCGGAGCTGCTCGCGCTGGGCGTCCAGCAGCGGCCGCGGGTCTGTGCCCGCGCGGTCGAGCAGGGCCAGCTTAGCCAGCAGTTCGGAGCGTACGTCGCGATTGTGGCCGACCGGCCTGCTCAGCCAGGCCGAGGCCGCCGCCCGGCCCGGCGGGGTCACGTCCACCAGCGACCGGACCGGCCCCTCGCTCGACGTCTCCACGCCGGTGGTCTGCACGAAACCGAGGTGCTCCAGTCGCTGCAGGGCGCGGTAGACGACCGGTTTGGGCACCCGCCACACCTGGCCGAGGCTGCCGCCCGCCCCCAGCAGCCGGGCGATGGCGAACCCGTGCCGGGGCGCCTCGGCCACCAGGCACAGCACGAGCCATTCGGAGAGCGACAGCGAGGGCTCGGCGGACGGCGGCATAACCCCAGGCTACGACGGCACGGCACTCGGGACGGCACGGCGCGCACGACGGCACGGTGCTGACGACGGCAAAGGACGGCGGCGAATCCGCGGCGGGTAGTGACGAGCCGCCCGCCCCGTTAGTAGTCTCATTGTTACTAGCGACCCACGGGAGGCTGGCATGTCCGCTGAGACGCCGGTGGCCGGCGTCTTGAGCGACGGCACCCTCTTTTACGCGCCGACCGGCGAGGTGGTCGCCGACGGGACCCGGGTGACCTGCCATCTGTGCGGCCGGGCCTTCCGGTCCGTGGCGACGCATCTGGCGTCGCACGGCTGGACGAAGGATCGGTACTGCGAGGCGTTCGGCCTGGAGCGCAGCCAGTCGCTGGAGGGGCCGGAGACCCGCCAGCTCCGGGCCGCGTCCCTGGTGGCCCGCCTGGTCTTCGATCCCGCGATCCGCCAGGGCAGCGCCGCCGGGCAGGAACGGGCCCGCCGCGGCGAACTGGCCCGGGCAGCCGCGGCCGCGGCGCGCGGCCGTCCCTTCCCGGAGCAGCGCCGCCGCAAAGCGGCCCAGGCGGCCCGGGGTGCCGCGGTCGGCCTCTGGGCCCGTTCCGCCGAGGCGAACCGGCAGCGCGCCCGGGACCACGTCACCGCGATCGCCGCCGACGTGGCCCGGCGTCACGGCTACCCGGACATCCAGGCCTTCGTCATGGCCCGCACGGAGGCGGGCGACAGCCTGGCGGCGATCAGCCGCGCCGCCGGGCTGCACAAGGACTGGCTGTCCCGGCACCTCGGCCAGCTCGACCCCGCGGTGGCCAGCCTCGCCCGGCGGGCGGCCGGCTCGACGGCCCGTGGCTGCCCGTCGTGCGCCGCCTGGGATTCGGTGACGTGCCCGGCTACCTGCGGGACCGGCACCACGCCCAGCACCAGACCGTCAACGCGATCGCGGCCGAAACCGGTTTCTCCCCGCACCGCGTCGAATCCGCGCTGGGCCGCCACGGGCTGGAGATCATCCGGCACGCCGCCAAGCGGCACGCGGCCCGCCAGCGGGCCGACGGCGTGGCGGCCGCCCTCGGTCACGCCACCGTGGCCAGCTACGTCCGCCAGCGCCGCGCCGACGGCTGGACGTGGAACGCGATCGCGGCGGAATCCGGCCAGCCGCCGACCTGGCTGCGCCGGCAGGCCGCCGCCCGCTGAGGACACGCCTTCCCTGACGAACGGGCGCCGGCCGGGGCCGTTCAGAGGCAATTCATAAGGAGCGTTCAATGCGTCCCGTAGTCAGGAGGGGACGATAACCTTTTTAACGACATGCGGGTTGATGGGCACTCGTCTGCTTGACCTGCTGGTCACCGCCGGACACTGGGGGGAGCAAGACCGTGCGCACCCGTGCCGCGCGCCCGTCACGCCTGCTGTTGGCGGGGATCGGCGTCACCATCTCCGCGACGGTGCTGGCGTGCTCATCCACGTCGGCGCCCAAGCCGGCCGCCCAGCAGACGATCCCGACGACGCCGGCCGCGCCGTGGACGAAGGTCTGGTCGGACAGCTTCAACGGGCCTGCCGGGCAGGGCGTCAACGGCAGCGTCTGGAAATACGACACCGGCCAGGGGGTGTTCGGCACCGGCGAGGTCGAGCGGATGACCAGCGACGCCGCGAACGTCCACCTCGACGGGCACGGCGACCTGGACCTCGTGCCGCTCCGTAATGGCTCGGGCTGGACATCCGGCCGGATCAAGACGTGGAGCAGCAATTTCGGGGCCCCCGCGGGCGGCGAGATGATGGTGACCGCCTCTATCAAGCAGCCCGACGCACCGAACGTAACCGGCTACTGGCCGGGTTTCTGGCTGCTGGGACCGGGGCACTGGCCGATGACCGGCGAAATCGACATCCTCGAGGACGTCAACTCCTCCACCCAGCATTCCGGCACCCTGCACTGCGGCAACCTGACCCAGCGCAACCCGGACGGGTCGACCGGCCCCTGCCACGAGGGCAACGGGTTCGGGAGCGGCCTTCGGCCGTGTCCCGGCTGCCAGACCGGCTACCATACGTACGCCGTGGTCGTCGACCGCCGTAACGCGGCGAACCAGGAGATCCGCTGGTACCACGACGGCCGTCAGTACTTCAGCGTCAGCGAGAGCAAGGTCGGGGCGGCGGCCTGGACGCAGGGCGTCGACCACGGGTTCCACATCATCCTCGACCTGGCCCTTGGGGGCAGCTACCCGGACCACAACTGCCAGTGCCAGAGCCCGACCAGCCAGACCACCCCGGGCGCGGCGATGAGCATCGCCAGCGTGTCCGTCTACAACCTCAAACCGACCTGACCCGCGGCGTCCCGGCGGACGGCGTGACCGGTGCCCTTGCCCGGGTTGCGGGCAGGTGGGGGAAGATGTGCCTGTGCATCCCGAACGGGCAGGCCAGTTGGTGCGCGCCGCCGAATCCGGCGACGCGGCGGCGTGGCAGGAGATCGTCGAGTCCTTCAGCGGGCTCGTCTGGTCAGTCATCCGCGGCTACCGGCTCGGCTCGGCGGACGCGGCGGACGTCTTCCAGACCGTCTGGCTGCGGCTGGCCGAGCACCTGGGCCGGATCAGGGACCCGGACCAGGTGGGTGCCTGGCTCGCGACGACCGCGCGGCATGAAGCGCTGCGGGTGGCCCGCGGCCAGTCCCGGCTCGTGCCGACCGACCGCATCGACCTGCTCGACGTGGGGCGGCCCGGGGAGAATCCGCCCGAGCAGGCCGTGCTGGACGCCGAGCAGGCCGCGCTCAATTCCGACCGGGCGGCCCGGCTCTGGAAGGCGTTCGCCGAGCTGCCGGAACGCTGCCAGAAGCTGCTCCGCGTGCTGACCGCCACGCCGCCGCCCAGTTACGCTGAGGTAGCCGCCGCGCTGGACATGCGGATCGGCAGCATCGGCCCCACCCGGGCCCGCTGCCTGGACCAGCTGAAGCGGCGGCTGGCCGGCCACGTATCTCAGACCGGGTGACGTGCTCTACACCAAGATGACGGGGTACCAAAGACGGCGGGGTGCCAGACGGGAGAGCACGTTGGCCGACCAGCCTGAGGCAGCCCTGGAGGAAGAGCTCCGGCAGCTCATCGCGCGCGGGGACGCGGTGCCCGCGCCGCTGCTGCGGGCCGCGATCGACGCGTACGGCTGGCGGACGGCCGACGCCGAGCTCGCCGGGCTCGTCTTCGATTCGCTGATGGCCGCCGGCGCCGCCGTCCGGGGTCCCCAGCGGGACCGGCTGCTGTCATTTGAGGCGGGCGGCCTGACCATCCACGTCGAAATCAGCGGAACGGGCCCCGCGCGGGCCCTCATCGGCCAGATCGTCCCGCCCCGGCAGGCAGCGGTCGAGGTGCGCCAGCGCGACGGCGTGACCACGCTGGAGACCGACCAGCTGGGCCGGTTCCGCTCGGAGTCGCTGGGGCCGGGGCCGTTCAGCCTGCGGTGCCGCGCCGACGGGCGCCAGGTCACGACCGAGTGGGTCGCTATCTCGCCGGCAGACCGGACCTGATACGCGCCGCACAACCAGACGCCAGCTGCCTGACCAGCCGAACCCGCTAAACGATCTTGGTTACCTACAAAATTGACGCGCACCGCTAGTGACGGCGGCCCGGCTGCGCCGGTCAGCGGGCTTCACTAGGCTGAGATGGTGAAACCGTTCCTGCTGCTCAGCGTCCGCGCCGACGATGCCGCGGCGGATAACGAGTACGAGGCGTTCCTGGGCTTTTCCGGCCTCGCGGACGGCGAGCTGCGCCGGGTGCGGCTGGACCAGCGGGCGCTGGGACCGGTGGAGCTGCGGGACTGGTCGGGGATCCTGCTCGGCGGCGGGCCGTTCAACTACACCGACGGAGCGGAAGTCACCGGTGCAGCGGCGGGTCGAGGCGGACCTGAGCGGCCTGCTCGGCGCCGTGGTCGGCGCGGACTTCCCGTTCCTCGGCGCGTGCTACGGCATCGGCGCGCTCGGCGCTCAGCTGGGCGCCACGGTCGACCGGCGGTACACCGAGCCGGTCGGGTACGTCCAGGTCACCCTCACCCCGGACGGCCGGCGGGATCCGCTGCTGCGGGAACTGCCGGAAACGTTCGGCGCCTTCACCGGCCACAAGGAGGCGATCAGCGCGCTGCCGGGCCAGGCCGTGCTGCTGGCCAGCTCCCCCGGCTGCCCGGTGCAGGCGTTCCGGGCCGGGTCGAACGTCTACGCCACGCAGTTCCACCCCGAACTGGACGTGGCCGGGCTGTGCACCCGGATCGAGGTCTACAAGCACGCCGGCTACTTCCGGCCGGAGGAGGCCGACGACCTCAAGGCGCTGGCCACGTGCAGCGACGTCACCCACCCGTCCGCCATCCTGCGCCAGTTCGTCCGGCGCTACGGCAGCGGGGCCGACGGCGAGGGCGGCAGCGTGGCGATGTGCTCGCCGCAGCGGGCCGGGTCGTAGCCGGGCAGGCTGGCCAGCTGATCGAGCAGCCAGCGCGAGGACAGCACCTTGAGCAGGCCCTGGGCTTCCCGGGACCCGGCCCGGTCGGCCGGGATCACCAGGTCGAACCGTTCGGCGGCGAGCGGGATGAAGGCCAGGCCGTAGGCGAGGGCGGCCGGCTCACTGGCCACGCCCACGTCGGCCAGCCCGGCGGCGATGGCCGACGCGACGTGCAGGTGCCCGGTGACCTGGCTCTGGTATCCGGCCAGCTCGCCGGAGTCGGCCCCGAGCGCGGCCAGCTCCCGGTCCAGCAGCAGCCGCGCCTCCGAGCCCGGTTCCCGGTTGACCAGCCGCAGCCCGGCGCGGACCGCGTCGGCCAGGCCGGATACCCGCCCGGCCAGGTCGGGCCGCAGCACCAGGCCCTCGCGCCACGAGCAGAACCCGATGATCTGCGCGCCCTGCCGCAGCGTCGCCCGCGCAGATCCGATGTTGTAGTCACCTTCCCGGTCGCGCAGGTGGGCCCCGGCCGCGTGCACCAGGCCACGGGCGGCCAGATCGAGCGCCGCGCCGCTGGCGCACTGCCACCACGCGAAGGACACCGGCGGATCGAGCAGCCCGAGCGGGGCTTCCAGCAGCGGGATGGCCGGATCGCAGCCGGCCACGACCAGCGTCGGGCGCGGCGGGCTGAGCGGCCGGATGGGGCGCCCGGCCGAACCCGCGCGGCGGGGCGGGCCGGCGAGGCCGTCGGCCGGGACGAAGCCGGCCTTGCTCACCGCGGCGCCGGACAGCGGCAGCGCGACGAACGTGTCGCCGATCGCGGCCAGCGTGACCCGGGCGCCGCCGTCACCCAGCGGCGACAGCGGCCGCGCGTCGACCTGCGGCGCGGGCGTGCGTGCCCCGAACATCTCCTCCACGGTCAGGCCCAGCGCACGGGCCAGGGCCAGCGCCACCCGCAGCGACGGGTCGGACAGGCCCGATTCGACCGCCGAGACCGCCTGCCGGGACACCCCGGCCATCCCGGCCAGCTGCTGCTGGGAGAAGCCCTGGGCCTGCCGGGCGAGCCGCAGCCGCATCCCGCTGGCCCCGTGACCCGGGTCCGGGGCGGGATCGGCGGGGACGGCGCGGCCGGTCATCTCCCGGGCGCCCATTACCCGCGCACCTGCTCCGGCCGGCCCGGCTCGGCCGGGGCCGCCAGCGCCGTCCCGTCCGGCCCGAAGGAGGGCGGGTCGAGCACGGTCACGACGAACCCGGCGCCGCTTGGCGGCTTGTCCGGCAGACGGCAGGTGATCACCGTCTCGGCCAGGCGCACGTCCGCCTCCCATCCGGCCCCGGCCGGGCGGCACGCCGTCACGGCCCCGGTCAGGACCGCGCCGCGGCCGGGATGAGCCCCGGCCACGGTTCGTTCGGGATGAATTGCGGCGGTGGCCCCGCCCTGAACCGGCACGAAGCCAAGGTATCCGACGAGCTCGGCGACCCGCCGCGACGCCGGCCGCAGCACCACCTCGTCCGGCGCGCCGACCTGCAGCAGCTGGCCGCGGTCGAGGATGGCGAGCCGGGTGGCGAAGGCCTGCGCGTCCGCGAGCTCGTGCGTGACCAGGACGGCGGGCACGTCGCGCGCGACCACGAGCGAGACGACCAGATCGGTGAGGGCCCGGCGCAGGCTCGTGTCCAGGCCGGTGTACGGCTCGTCGAGGAGCAGCGCATCGCAGTGTGCGAGCAGTAGCCGGCCGAGCGCCACCCGGTGCGCCTGGCCGCCGGACAGCCGGGCGGGCATGGCCCGCAGCAGGCCGTCCAGGCCGAGCAGCCCGGCCAGCTCGGCCAGCTCGGGGTCGGCGCGCCGGTCCGGGCGCCCGTAGGCCAGGTTGGCGCGCACGGACAGGTGCGGGAACAGGCCGGGATCCTGGCGCAGCAGGCCGACCCGGCGCTGCCACGGCGGCACGGCCCGCACC
The DNA here is from genome assembly GCA_963808295.1 of uncultured Actinomycetes bacterium. Classification (GTDB taxonomy): domain Bacteria; phylum Actinomycetota; class Actinomycetes; order Streptosporangiales; family Streptosporangiaceae; genus Bog-532. The sequence goes on from CAWEFP010000053.1 coordinate 7,836, forward strand.
GGCGGCGACGTCGAGGTCAGCACCCGCCCGCCGAGCACGATGCGGCCCCGGCGCGGGGTGACCAGGCCGGCCACGGCCTCCAGCAGCGTCGTCTTGCCCGCGCCGGACGGCCCGAACAGGGCCAGCCGCTCGCCGGGCGCGACGCCGATCGCGGCGCGCACGGTGAAATCGCGGCGGTCAACCTCGACGTCGGCGTCCAGCACGGGCGCTCCAGATGTAGGCGGCCAGCGGCAGCGGCAGCGCCACCACCAGCAAGACCAGGGCGAACGGCAGCGCCGAGGCGAGGCCGGTCTCCTGCAGCGTCGTATAGATCTGCAGCGGTATGCCGAACGGGTGGTAGGCGATGATGATCACGGCCCCGAACGCGCCCATCGCCCGCGCCCACGCCACCGACAGGCCCATGGCCAGCCCGGGCGTGGCCAGCGGCAGGGTGACCCGGCGGAAGACCCGGGCCGGCCGGTCGCCCAGCAGCTGGGCCTGCTGTTCCAGCCGCGGGTCCACGCCGCTGAACGCGGCCTGCGCGGACAGCACGTAGTACGGCGCCGATTCGTACACCTCGGCGATGCACAGGGCCAGGAAGGTGTTGGTCGCCGACAGGTGCACGCGGCCGAGCAGTTCGCCGATCGGCGTGTACGGGCCGACCATGAAGATCAGCAGCAGGCCGATGACCAGCGGCGGCAGCAGCAGGCTGCACAGCACGCCCGCCTCCCAGACCCGCGGGAACGGGAGCCGGCCGCGCGCCATCAGCCAGGCCAGCGGCGTGCCGAGGACGAACAGGACGGCGAGGGTCACGGCACCGGACTCGACCGAGACCACGAGCGGGTCCAGCGCGCCCGGCGCCGTCAGCGAGGTCCGGATGGCGTGCCATGACAGGTGGGTGAACAGGGCGATCACCGGGCCGAGCAAGGCGATCCAGATGACCGCCGCCCCGATGACCGACACCAGCCCCGAGACCGAACGGACCTTGTGCGGGGTGGTCCCCACCCCGTTGCGCCGCGCCGGCCCGGACGGTCCGGGGGCCTCCTCGCCCAGAACCGTCCCGCTCGCGGCGGTGGCCGCCCTAGCCGCCCAGCTCACTCTTGATCGCGGCGGGGATAGCGCTGCTGTCGCCGAACGCCGTCGGGGTGAGCACCGTGAAGCCGCCCGCCTTGTACTGCGCCAGGCCCGCGCTGGACAGCGTGTACTTGACGAACGCGATCCCGGCCGGGGTGGGCGTGCCGATCGTGGTGATGTCGATGACCTGCGGGCTGCCCTTCTTGACCACTCCGCCCTTGATGGTGACGGTGGCCTTCTTGTACGCCGCGGCGTCGGCGAAGCTGGCGAGGCTGATGGCGTCCGGCAGCTTGATGTAGGACAGGTGCAGCTCGACCGCCTGGGTGATGAACGCGCTGGCCGCGTCGAGCTGGCCGGACTGCAGCGTCGCGTCGAGCGAGGACTCGGCGTAGATCTGCGAGGACGACGCCGTGCCGAAGTCCGAGGTGCCCAGGATCTTGGCCACTGTGTCCGAGGGCAGGTGGCAGTAGGACTGGGCCAGCTCCAGCATGAAGATGAAGTCGCGGCCCTGCGGGTCGACGTTCGGGTCGGTGCGGCCGAGCTTGAGGCCCGGCGTCTGCAGCGCGCTGCTGAACAGGCTGCAGACCGGCTTGCTGCCGTCGGCGATCGCCTTGAACTCACTGGCGTGCGGGCCGCTGGGGTTGTAGGCGACCGCCATCGAGGTGCCCGCGTACTGCACGTACCACTTGGTGTACTTCGGCTCGAGCGGCGTGATGTTGTCCCCGCCGACGCTCTCGAAGACGTTCGGGCTGATCTCCCCGCCCGCGATGTCCGCCTCCAGGTCGCCGGAGGACGCGCCGCGGCCGGAGAACTTATAGCCCTCGGCGCTGGTGAAGGCGGGCGAGACGACCTTCTCGTTGAGGAACTGCAGCGACGACGCGTAGGCGACGTTGGCGGTACCCGTCGGCTTGGCGGACGCGGAGGCGCTCGCGCTCGCGGAGCTCTTGCCCGACGGCGACGACGAACTGCTGCACGCCGCCGCGGCGAGCCCGACACACGCGATGCCCACGAGCGACGCGAGGCGTGCGCCCCGTTTTGACTGATGATCGGCCATCTACCCGACAATAGCCATCACTGTTTGCGCCGGGCAAGAAATACAAGCTTGTAGTCACATTGTGACCAGTGCCAGCCGTGGGCCACGGCGCACGAGGAGGACGCCTGGCCGGCGGGATTGTTACGCGGCGCTCAGGGCGCAATATCCCGGGGCCAGCGCTTCAGTTCTTTGAGTGCGCCGCTGGTGCGGACGCGGTAGACGGAAAGAACGCCGTTGACGTTGCGGAGCACGACGTAGGTATTCCCGTCGTGCTCGGCGCACGTGGCTGTCGTTCGCGGGCTGGTCCGGGCTCGGCACGTCGGCGGTTCCGGGACGGCGCTGTCGGCCAGCATGTACTGCGGCGAGACGCGCGTCGTCGTGAGCCGACGCCCCGGGGCATCGGCCTGGCGATCGTCCGCGGGCAGGTGGACACGCTGACCAGGGCAGTCGCAAATTGAGACAGTGGCGGCGCAGCGCGGGGCCGCCGACTCCAGCGAGGTGGTCCGGGGCGGCCTGGCCGGGACCCGCGGTGGGCGCCGGGGCGGCCCGGGCGGTGAACACCGGGGCGCGGCGCAGCCTAGCAGGGCTGCGGGCGCGGCGCGGCCGGGGCGACCGGAGTCCTCAGCGCGGCAGGGAGCGGCGCACGAGCGGGGCTCCGGCGCGGTCGGCGGACGGCCGAGGGCCCGCCGTCCGCTTCGCCGGGGCGCGGACTGCGGGCCGGGGCTCGGTCAGCGGCTGGCGGTTGGCCAGGGCTCGGCTGGCGGTTGGCCGGGGCTCGGCTGGCGGTTGGCGGCGGCGTGGCCCATCTGCCGGACGATCTGGGCGAGGATCGGGCGCGGGGTCGCGAAATTGAGCCGGACGTGGCCCTTCCCCGCCTCCCCGAAGGCCGGGCCGTCGTTGACCAGTACCTGCGCCTTGTCCAGGAAGAACTCCGCCGGGCTGTCGCCCAGGCCGAGGCCACGGCAGTCCAGCCAGCCCAGGTAGGTGCCCTCCGGCGGCTGGTAGCGCACGCCGGGCAGGTGTTCGGCGATCAGGTCGGCCAGCAGCATGCGGCTGCCATCGAGGTAGGCCAGCACGTCGGCGAGCCAGTCGCCGCCGTCCCTGAACGCCGCGATGTTGGCCCGGACCCCGGGCGTGCTCGCCCCGTGCTCGGCCAGGCCGCCGGCCGCAGCCCAGGTCTCCGCGTCGGCGTCGCTGGTCAGGATCAGCTGGGCGCACTTGAGGCCGGGCAGGTTCCAGCCCTTGGACGCCGAGACGGACGTGATGGCGTGCGCGGCGGCGGCGCGGGAGGTACTCGCGTACGGGGTGTGCCGGTGGCCGGGATACACCAGCGGGGCGTGGATCTCGTCGGCGAACACCCGCCCGCGGTGCCGTCCACCACCTCGGTGACCGCGGCCAGCTCGGCCGGTGCGTACACCCGGCCCGCCGGGTTGCACGGGCTGCACAGGATCAGCAGGTGACCGCCCGCGCGGAAGGCCGCGCCGATCCCGTCCAGGTCGAGGGCCAGCCTCCCGCCGCTGGTGACCATCGGCACCTCGATGATCTCCCGGCCCAGCCGCGGCGGCACGGTGAGGAAGGGCATGTAGGCGGGGGTGGGCAGGATCACCGGGCTGCCCGGGCGGGAGAAGATCGTGATCGCCGCTTCCAGGCCCTTGATGACGTCGGGCAGCGGGCGGATCCGGGCCGGATCGACCACCCAGTCGTGCTGGCGGGCCAGCCACGCGGCGACCACCTCGGCCATCTCCTGCACCGCGGCCGGGGTCAGGTAGCCGTAGTCGCGCCGCGCGATCACGTCCCGCAGGGCCGCCTCGACGGCCGGCGACGTCCCGAAATCCATCTCCGCGACGAAGGCACCGAGCACGTCCGGGCCGGCGTAGGTCCACTTCAGGCCGCCGCGGCGGCGCAGCTCGGCGACGGTTATCCGGTCAAAGGCGTCGGCGGGCGCCGTCATGCGCGGCCCTGCCGGGCTGGTTCGGCCATGCCCGGCCCATACCCGCCGCGGGCCGCGTGCATCCCGGCGGGCGTGCCGTGAGGGACTGTGCGCCGGGTGCCGCTATGGACAGCATCGTCCCGCTGCCGCGCATCCGGTCGTCATACGGCCGGCTGCCCGGCCCGCCGGGCATCAAACGGCGTTCGGCGGCCGGGTTGGCTGGCCGCCCGGACGAGACGGCGATTACTCCGGGTCATGAGCGCTATGCAGAATCAGAGTCTCAGCGTAAGATTCCGGCTGGATAACATCCATGCCAGGCTGAGACGGTCGCGGTTCGGCCCGTGAGCTGCATTGATCCAGCTCCCGGGCTTGTGTCCGGGGCACTCAGCAGCCCCGGGCGCCCGGCGCCCGGGGACGCCGGAGAATGTCATGCAGGTGGGGTCCGGAGATGCGATCCAGGGGCGAATCCGTGATGCTGTCCGCCACATCGGTCACTCCCGGTGAGAAGGCCGGGTCACCGTTCCAGGGGCCAGGGCTGTGGGCCCGGGTGGCCCCGTTCGCCGTGGTCGCGGTCCTGGCCGAGGCCAGCCTGGGGCTGACGTCGGCCTCGGAGTCGGGGCCGGCCGTACTGGCCAGCGTGCTGCTGCTGCTCCTGTCCGCGGCGGGTTTCCTGCTGCCATGGCCGCGGCTGCCCGGCTGGATGCCGGTGCTCGTCCCGCTGACCTACACCGCCTCGGTGCTGGCCCTCGACCTGGCGGCCGGCTCCACCTCGGGTGTCGGCATCGTGATCCTGATCCCGCTGGTGTGGACGGCGCTGTTCCACCGCCGGTGGGAATCGGTGTGCGTGGTGGCGGCGATCGTCGCCACCGAGGTGATCATCTCGCTCACGCCGGTGGCGGTCCCGGATGCGGTCATCGTGCGCCGGGCGATCTTCTGGACGGCGCTGGGCGCGCTCATCTCCATCGCGACGCACGGCCTGCGCGACAGAATCCAGCGCTCACAGGAGCGGACCGCGCAGTTGCAGAGCCGCCTGCGTGAGCTGACCGTCCTGGCCGACCGGGATCGCATCGCCGCCGACCTGCGGGAATCCGTCATCCAGCGGATCTTCACGGTCGGGCTGAGGCTGCAGAGCGTCATGTCCCGGGCGCCCCGCGGCGAGGTGCGCGACAAGATCACGGCGTCCGTGGACGATCTCGACGAGGCGGTCCGGATGCTCCGGGACGCCATCTTCGGGCTGGAGCAGCGGCCCACGGATCGCAGCCTGCGGCAGGAGATCATGGACCTCTGCGCGCATCTGTCGCCCGCACCCGAGGTCAGTTTCAGCGGCCCGGTGGACACCGTGGCGGCCGACACCAGGGGGCAGTTGGTCGCGATGCTGACCGAAGCACTCGGCCCGGTCCGGGAAAACGCCGTGGCCGCGCGGATCGGCATCGCCGCCGACGACGGGTCCTGCCGCACCGTCCTGGAGGCCGGCCCGATACCCGAGCCGCTCCGCGAGGAACTCGCCGGCCTGCGGGAGGAGTATTTCACCGGCCTCCAGGACTGGGGCGCCGAAGCCGGGATTCACGTCGACGTCGAGGCCATCCCCGATGGCGTCCGGGTGGTCTGGCAGGTCCCGCGCGGCTCGCCGGTGCCCGCGGCCGGATCATTACGCTCGCCCCGGCGGGCGGGGCCGGGCCGGCGGCCGCCGCCCGGCCGGTCAGCGGCGGTCCAGCGCGCGGTCCAGGTTCACGGCCGCGCTGATCAGGGCCAGGTGGGTCAGCGCCTGCGGGAAGTTGCCCAGCGCCTCCCCGGAGGCGCCAGATCAGGTCAAATACGGCCCGGCGGGCCCGGCGGGCGCAGCAGGCGCGAGGCGGGGCGGGGTAAGCGCCAGGTGTGGACGGGCTCGTTGGTGTGCATGTGCTCGATGTAGTGCTGGGTCATCAGCCGGAGCGCCTCCGGGCGGTCGGCCGCGCCGTGGTTGCTGACGGCCCGGACGGCGGCCGTCTGCCAGGAGGCGCCGGTCTGGCCGGTGAGGCAGCGCTGCTCGATGATGTCCAGCAGGCGGTCGGCGTGCTCGGTGCCGACACCCAGCGGGCCAGGCCGTCGCGGGCCAGCGGCAGGAGCCGGCGCAGCACCAGCTCGGCGGCGGGCGCCTCGCCGAGGCCGGGCCAGTAGAGCCGCGCGTCCATGCCGTGCCGCGCCGCCTCGTGCAGGTTCTCCGCCGCCGTGGCGAACGAGAGCTGCGTCCAGATCGGGCGCTGCGCCTCGGCCAGGGCGCGCAGCAGCCCGTAGTAGAAGGCCGCGTTCGCGACGACATCCGCGACGGACGGCCCGGCCGGGAGGACCCGGTTTTCCACCCGCAGGTGCGGGACGCCGCCGGACACCGCGTACACGGGGCGGTTCCACCGGTAGACCGTCCCGTTGTGCAGGCTCATCTCGGACAGCTGCGGGCAGCCGCCGCTGTCCAGCGTGACCACGGGATCTTCCGGGTCACACACCGGCAGCAGCGCCGGGAAATACCGGATGTTCTCCTCGAACAGGTCGAACACCGAGGTGATCCAGCGCTCGCCGAACCACACCCGCGGGCGCACGCCCTGGTGCTTGAGCTCATCGGGCCGGGTGTCGGTGGCCTGCTCGAACAGCGTGATCCGGGTCTCGTCCCAGAGCCGCCGGCCGAACAGGTACGGGGAGTTGGCCGCCACCGCGACCTGGACGCCCGCGATGGCCTGGGCCGCGTTCCAGTAGTTCGCGAACTCTTCCGGGGAGACCTGCAGGTGCAGCTGGACGCTCGTGCACGCCGCCTCCGGGGTGATGCTGCCGGCGTGGGTGAGCAGCCGTTCCGGCCCGTCGATCGCGATCCGCATGTCCTCGCCGCGGGCCGCGAAGATCTGCTCGTTCAGTACCCGGTACCGCGCGTTGGCCGAGATGGTGTCCTCGTGCATGTGCTTTTCCTGCAGCGTGGGCAGGATGCCGACCATGACGAGCCGGCTGCCGGTGCTGCGGGCCCTCTCGTCCGCGCGGTTGAGGCTGGTGCGGATCTCCCTTTCCAGGTCCGCCACCGCGTCCCCGGCGAGCTCCCGCGGCGGCACGTTGATCTCCAGGTTGAACTGGCCGAGCTCGGTCGCCCACGCCGGGTCCGCGATGGCGTCGAGCACGTCGGCGTTGTGCATGGACGGCTCGCCGCGGGCGTCCACCAGGTTCAGCTCGATCTCGACGCCCACCTGCGCCGGGTCGCCCTCGAACCGGTGCTCGCGCAGCATGCGGGCGAACACGTCCAGCGAGCGCCGCACCTTGTCGCGGTACCGGCGGCGGTCCTCGCCGGTGATCTTGATTGCCTCAATGTCGCGGCCCATGAGGCCTCCGCTCACCTAGCTGGGGAGACCAGAGAGTACTCCGCATGCCCTTTCTCCACCCTCGCACGCCATCGCGGCCCACGCTAGCCGTCCGCGGACACAGGGCGCGATGCCCGCGACTTGCCGGCATATCCGCGGGGCAGTGCTGGCCCCTCGACGCGGACGGCGATGTCGTGAGACCGCCCACCGGTCCGCCGGGCGCGCGGGCACGGGTCGGCTGGCCACTCGGCCGGGACCGCGATCGGGTCGCCGGGGCGGGCGGCGTGGCCAGGGACCGCCACGCGCGCGGAGCGCGACGAGTTCAGGGCCGGGCACGCGGTAATCGGTGCGGTCTCCCGGCCAGCCGTGCAGCAGGATCACCGGCTCGCCGGCCCCGAACGGTCAAAGGCGAGCCGGAACCCGTCGACCGGCTCGCTGTGCGGCATCGGCGCCTCCGGGGTCGTGACAGTTCCGGCCCCGTCAAGTTACATCCTGGCATCTGCCCGCGCCAGCGGGCGGCGAGCCGGGCGGCCCCGGCACGCTCGCCCCGGGCAGGCCCCCTCCGCCTGCCCCGGCCCTGGCGGCGGTGCAGAGGGCGGGCCCCCCTCCCTCCCCTCAGGGAGGAGGGCCCTGGCTCCGCACCGCCCAGCCGGAAGCGAGGCACTGGGCGCCGGACCGCCGGAATCCCCGGACCGTCCCGCCGGAACGAGTTCCCGCGGGCCGATCCACCCTTGGCCGCGCCCCGCGACGACTGGGTCCCCCCTGCCGTGTGGCAGGTTTCCCGGCCGGCCGGCGCCCAGCGCCTCACCTCGGCTGCTCACAGCTAACTAGGTGGCGGCGCGGCGGGCTATCCCCGAACTCGGGGATGAGCCGGCCACAGCGGGCCGGCCTACACTCCATACGGCAGGACGTGTGCCTGCCGTCGGCCCGTCAGGCCGCTCGCCAGGGATACCGCAGACAGAGGACCCCCGATGACGCTCCAGCCCAGCACCGCACTGACGGCGCACGTCGCCGCGCCGTCCGGGCTGGTCGTCAAGATCCCCGAGGGCAGCCGGCTGGTCTTCGGCCGGGGCGCGGACGCGGACCTGACCATCGCGGTGGGGCGGGGCCTGTCCCGCCGGGCCGGGGTGATCAGCGTGCTGCCCGACGGCGCGTGGATCGCCAACATCAGCCGCACCCACGCGCTCTACACCGAGGGCGAGGGATACCGGATCCGGCTGCCGCGGATGGAAGACGACGGCGAGCCGTCCGGCGGCTGGTTCGTGCGCAGCGGGACCACGCTGGTCGGCTCGCGCGCGATGCTGGACGAGGGGCAGCCGCTCGCCGTGACGGTCATCGGGAACGGCCGCCGCTGGGACGCACCGGGCGCGCTGGGCGGGACCGGCGCCGACGACAGCCGGATCCGGACGGACGTGGACTCGACCCTGCTGCCGCTGTACCTGGACCCGATGACCAAGATCTTCCTGGTCGCGCTGATGTGGTGCCGTCCCTGGCTGCTGGACCCGGCCGCGACCACCCCGCTGCCCCGGACGCCGGAGATCGCCCGGGCGGCGCTGGAGGCGACCGGCGCGTACCACGAACTGGAGCGCTTCGACCGCGAGCAGGAATTCCGCGACCGGCTCTCGGCGCGGGTCGCGGAGCACATCAAGGTCCTGCGGCGCAAGATCACCGAACGTGGCCTGATCGGGCCGGACATGCGCCTGTCCGACGAGGTAGTGGTGCGCATCCTGATCGAGCACGGCATCATCACCCGGGGCGATCTCGGCCGGCTGAACGACCCGGTCTGGTGCTCCCGGCAGGAGGACCTGTGGTGGACCCAGGTGCCTTAGAACGTCAGGGCACCGTGCGCGGCGCCGTGACCGGGCGGCGCGCCCAGGCCCTGCGGGGGCGGGGCGTTTCCGCTGGGCGGCGGCCCGCTGGGGGGCGGCCCGTGGGCAGCGGCCGGGCGGTAGGCGCGGCAGCGACCCTGAACTCGGTCCTGGCCTGCTGCCTCCCGTTCGAGTCCTGGGCCAGGACGTGGTAGAGCCCGACCGGGATGAGGTGCGGAAAGAAGAGGTGTCCCTGGTCGACCGTGAAATTGAAGGTTCCTTTGGGGTCGACCGTCGGCTCGTCCTCCGGCGGCGTCGTTCCGTGCCCGATGCAGGGTGATCGCGACGCTGGTCGCCGGGGCGAATCCGCTGCCGTGGATCTGGAACCCGGTGACCCCGTCGCCGAAGGGCTGGCCCATGGTCAGTTTCGGCGTGTCGCTGGTGCCGCCGGCCGGTGCGGCCGGCGGGTCCGCGCCGGGCGGCGGCACGAACTGAGTGTCCCCGCGCAGCGACGGGACCAGCTTGGGGCCGAGGATCGCGCCCCCGATCACCAGCGCCGCGGCCCCGGCCAGCGCCCCGGACGCGATCAGGGCGGCGCGGGTACGCCGCCGCGGGGATCTTCGCGGCTGCGCCGGCCGGGGCCAGCGCGGTGCCGTTGCTGGCGGGGGCCGGCTTGCGCCGCCGGTGGCTGGCGGGCGGCGGGTACGCCGCCGGGAGGGCCGTGTGTGACGCCGAGGTCGGGTCCTCATTGGCGGGATCGGGCCCGGTCCGCTGCACCATGGTGGGCTGCGGGCTGCGCTGGTACTCCCCGATCAGCGCCATCGCCGAATCCGGCAGGTAGGAGTGCGCGTCCGCCGGGTCGGCGGCCGCCTCCACGAACGGGCCGAGCCCGGCCAGCAGCGCCGCCGAGGTCGGGCGCATCCGCGGGCTGCGTTCCAGGCACGCCATGACCAGGCCGGCCAGGTCCGGCGGGAGCCCGGCCAGGTCCGGCGGCTCGGTCGCCAGCTTGACCAGCACGTCCATGACCGTCTCGCCCTGGTAGGGCCCGTGGCCGGTCGCGGCGAACAGCAAGGTGGCGCCGAGGGAGTAGACATCGCTGGCCAGCGAGGCGTGCTGGGAGTCCCGGGCCTGCTCCGGCGCCATGTAGGCGGGCGTGCCGACCGCACCGCGGGTGACCGTCAGCTGGATCCGCTCGGCGGCGCGGGCCACGCCGAAGTCGATCACCCGGGGGCCGTCCGGCGCCACCAGCACGTTGGACGGCTTGAGGTCGCGGTGCACCAGGCCGGCCAGGTGAATGGATTCCAGCGCCTCCGCGCACCCGGCGGCGAGCCAGCGCACCGTCGGCACCGGCAGCGGGCCGCAGACCCGCACCAGCCGGCTCAGCGAGGGGGCCGGGATGTAGGCGGTCGCCAGCCAGGGCATCTCGGCCTCGGGGTTGGCCGCGACGACGGCCGCGGTGAAGACCCCGCTCACCCGGCGCGCGGCGGCGACCTCCCGGGCGAAGCGGACGCGGAAACCGGGCTCCTCGGCCAGCTCGATCTTGATCGTCTTGACCGCGACCAGCCGCCCCGCCGTGGACCGGCCCAGGTACACCTGGCCCATGGCCCCGGCGCCCAGCCGGCCGATCAGCGCGTACGGGCCGATCCGGTCGGGATCCCATCGGCGCAGCGGCTCCAGCGTGGGCTGCGACACTATCATTGGCCTCCCATGGCCCCGGCGACTAAGCACCATGATGCCGAATTTAGCCAACTTCGTGTCTGATTCCGAGATTGTGAATTGGACCTGGCCCGCGGCCACGCGCCAATTGCGGACGCGGGGACCGTCCGCGCGGCGGCCCGCTACGGCACGGCGATCCGGGGCCCGGGCCGCCGGCGTCAACATGGGCTGTCATCGATAACATTCTGACCAGCAGAAATAAACGGCACGCCATTTTCCCCGCGGCGGCGGACGGGGCCGCCCGTGCGTTTTGGCGCACGTCTGCGGGGCGTGACCGGCGCGGCCATGATCGTCATAACTTTCTTATGACGCGGCGGGGTGACCCCTCTTTCCGTCATGTTCCCTTCATGTTCGGCGCCCGCCGCGGCTAGCCGCGCAGGCCGGCGAACAGGTCGTCCTCGGGCACCGGGGCCCCGGTGCGGTCGCTGGCCCGGATGAAGTGCTCGAAGCCGAACGCGGCCTCGGCGACCTCCGGCGGGATCTGGCTGAACCAGGAATCCTGTATCTGGCTCGCGTGCGCGAACAGCGCGTCCCGCTTCCGGGTGAGCACCGGGCGGATGTCGACGGTGGTGGTGATGCGGGCCTCGGTCTCGGCCGCCCGCCGCAGCTGCTCCGGGGTCAGCGTCATCTGCGGCATGTCCACGCCGGCCTCGCGCAGCGCGTCCCGTATCTTCTGCCAGTTGCTGCCGCGCATGGCCGTCAGGTACAGCTTGGCCGGGATCCCCGTCTGTGCCGCCGCGGCCTGCGCGGTCTGGCTGGCGTACACGTGGTCGGGGTGCTGGTAGAGGCCCTCGTCGTCGTAGGTGACCAGCACCTGCGGGCGGTACCGCTCGATCAGCCCGCTGAGCCGCCCGGTCACCTCCGCGAACGGCACGTTGCAGAAGGCGTCGGGCCGGGTCTTGTAGTCCCACTCGGGCATGCCCGAGTCGTGGTAGCCGAGCAGCTCCAGCTGGGTGACGCCGAGGATCTTGGCCGCCTGCCGCAGCTCGGTCAGCCTGAGCCCGGCCACCGCGTCGGTGTCGTGGCCGTCCTGGCCCGGCTTGACGCCGCCCGGCGCGTCCCCGAACTCGCCGTTCGTGCACGTGACGACGACGGTGCGGATGCCCTCCGCGGCGTAGGTGGCGAGCACTCCGCCGGTGCTCGACGCTTCGTCGTCGGGATGCGCGTGCACGGCCATCAGGGTCAGCGTCTCTGCCATGATCCCCAGACTGCCCGAAAACCCGCTCAGCGTGAAACCGGCGCGCGGCGGCGGGCGGCCCGGCTAGGCGGGCGGGCCGGCCCGGCCGAGCCGGTCGAGGGCCCGGCGGGCGTCCCGTAGCGCGGCGGCGGCCGCACGGGCCTGGCGCTTCGCCTCGGCCAGCCTGTCCTGGGCGTCTTCGAGCCGCTGCTCGAGCTGATGGACGGCGTCCGCCCGGGCCCGTTCGGCCGCTTGGGCGGCATCCGCCTCCTGGCCGGCCTGCTCGACCGCCTGCTCCGAGGCCGCGATCAGCTCGCGCCGCCGTTCCCGTTCCGCCCGTTCCCGCTCGGCCCGTTCCCGCTCGGCCCGTTCCCGCTCGGCCCGTTCGCGCTCGGCCCGCTCGCGCCCGGCCCGGCGCCGGCTCCGCCCGCTCGCGCCCGGCCCGGGCCGGCCCGGCGGCCTGGTCCTGGGGATCTCCGGCGGGGCCTCGTCGCGGTCCTCGCCCCCGGCCGGAGCCGAAGCCGAAGCCGGGCCGTTCGACCGGGCGGGCCAGGGTGCCGGCCGCCAGTTCCGCCGCGACCCGCGGATCGGCCACCGCGGCGCTGAGGGTGGCGGTCACCTCATCCTGCAGGGCGACGGGCGCGTCCCGCAGGCACGCGCCGGCCAGCGCCCGGGTGGTGAGCGCGGTGATCAGCTCGCGGCGCGCCTGCGACAGTTCCCGCAGTTTCCGGCCGTCCAGCGCGTGGCCCGCGGCGCGCAGATCGTCGCCGAGCGCGGCCAGTTCGGACACGGCGCCCGGGTCCGCGCGCACCAGCAGGTTGACGACCCACGCCGACCGGGTCGGCTTGCGCAGGCCCGCGATCTGCTTCGCGGCCGCGGCGTCGCCGGACGCGCGCGCGCTGGCCGCGAGGTCGCCGCGGCGCCCGATGAACCCGGCGGGATCGCCGGCGTACAACTGCGCCGCGGCCTCGCGTACCAGCTCACTGCCGGTGTTGTCGGCGGCCACCTTTCTATCGTGCCCGCCCCGCCATGATTCAAAGTGAGAAAACCAGCAGGTCATAACCGAGGTACGGATGCCCATAAGCCCGCAATCGCGCGGGGATGGAGTTGCGCAGGAGAAGGAGCAGCAATGACCGCTGTCGACTCAAGCTCCAACGAATCCGGACGGTCCGCCGTGGAAGAAGTCATAGCGGTGGAGGTCGCCGAACAGGCCGCGGCCGGGCCGCTGCTGGGTGACCCGATGTCGCTGGGCCTGCCGACCTTCATCGCGGGCTCAGTGGCGCTCGGCCTGGTCCTGGTCGGCGTGGTGCCCGCCACCGCCACCGGCGCCTCCCTGCCGATCATTGCCTCGGCCACCGCGACCGGCCTGTTCCTGGCGACCATCTGGGCCGCGATGCTGGGGCAGTCCGCCGTGGCCGCCGTGTTCGGCATCTTCGCGGGCTTCTGGCTGAGTTACGCGGTGCTCGTGCTGGGCCTCACGCACAACTGGTTCGGCATCACCGCGGCAGCCGCGCAATCGACCCAGGAGCTGTTCCTGGTCTCCTGGCTCGTGGTCATGGTCATGCTGACCCTGGCCACGCTGCGGCTCCCCATCGTCTACACCGCGCTGTTCGCGCTGGTGGACCTGGCCCTGCTGCTGGTCTTCCTGGGCGTCAACGAGGCCTCGACCGGGCTGCTGAAGGCCGGCGGCTACGTGGTCCTCATCTTCGCCGCGGTCGGCGTGTACCTGTTCTTCAACATGGCGGCGCTGGCGACCGGCGGTCCCGGCATGCCGCTGGGCAAGCCGCTGCTGCGCGGCTAGGGGTGCCCTCCTGCGGGGCAGCCGGGCCTCCGGGGCCACGGCTGGCCCGCGGGCTGGCATGATCGACGGCATGACTGTCGTGAAGATCAACGCGATTACCGTCCCGGCGGACAGCGGGGACGAACTGGCCCGCCGGTTCGCGGCCCGGGCGGGCGCCGTCGACGACGCCGATGGCTTCGAGGGCTTCGAACTGCTCAAGCCGGCCGACGAGCGCCTGGTCTGGCTGGTGGTGACCCGGTGGCGCGATGAGGCCTCCTTTCAGGCCTGGCTGCATTCGCCGGCCTTCGGGCACGGGCACCGGTCCGCCGCCGAACGCGGCGGTGGTGCGGCGCCGCCCCCGGTCGGGACGGACAGTGAGCTGTGGTCGTACGAGATCGCGGGCGGCTCCGGCCGCTGAGGCCCGGGTGGCGCCAGGTGATGAAGTCAACCTTCCCGTCCCCGCGGGGTGGCTGGCCAAGTCGCCCGTTCGTGCGTAGTAATAGGCTTCGCGCGAAGGGGTGATCAAGGTGGAACCAGGGCACCGGCCCGAATGGCGGCCGCTGAAACGGCACGAAAGCCATGAGGCAGAAGAAATGGTGGAGCGGGCCGCCGGGCTCGCCAAGGACTCCCATGCCCGGACCCGGCACGCCGCCGTCCTGGTCAAAGACGGCAGCATGGTCGCCTGGGGCACCAACGGCGTGCCCTTCCCCGGTGAGGACCACTGCTACTGCAAATACGCGGAGTTCGGCGTGCACGACAACTGCCGGACGCACGCCGAGCAGCGGGCCATCAACCTCGCCCGCGACGGCGACGGCTGGAAGATGCTGCAGGGCGCGAAGCTCATCTACGTGCGGCTGGAGGCCGACGATTCGGTCCGGCTGGAGGACCCGCACTTCTGTGCGCGTTGCAGCCGCCTCGCGCTGTCCCTGGGGGTGGCGGAGTGGATCTTCGCGCTCTCGGACGGGCTGGTCGGGTACTCCGCGGCGGACTACGACGGCATCGCCCAGCTCCGTTGGTAACAATCGCCGGCACCCGGTCCCGGTGACCGTCCGGTTTCGCCGGTAACGCGGGTAGGTTTCGTCGCAATATCAGGCCCGTCACGACTTACGGGAGCGTGCAGACGTGCCATTCAGCGACGCAGCGACAGCGATGGAACTACCGCCTGAACTACCCCCCGACCCGCCGAGTTCCAAAATGACCGGGTCGACCGTCGATCTGGCCACCGACGAGCCCACATCCGTGCTGGACCGGATGCTGCAGTGGGTGCCACGCGTGCTGTCCAGCAAGCCGCACGTGATCGTGCTGATGGGACTGGGCATCTACCTGATCGTCCTGCCCCTGGCGGGAGTCAACGTGAGCGCGAAGTCCGAACTCATCGGGGGCAACTACACCAACGTCACCAGTGACATCGGCGCCTGCATCGCGGCGGGCGGCACGCTGCACCTGATCAACCAGAACCGTAAGCGGCGCCGGGTCGAGGAGGAACGGCTGCGGCTCGCGCAGGAGACGCACCGGCTGCTGCACTACGTGTGCCACGACGCCGCCCTGCAACTCGGCCACATGGCGCTCAGTGCCGGCGCCGGGGTCAAGCCGTTCCCCGCCGCCGGGGGCTCCCCCGCTACCGGGGACGATCCGGCGCCTCATTAGCGCTGGACCCGAGGAGGTTGCCGGGTGACCACAGCATTCGTGCTCGGCGGCGGGGGCGTCCTGGGGGCCCACGAGGTGGGCATGCTCCGGGCACGGCTGCCCGGGGTCCTTGTCGATGACGAAGTCAGCGGACGCGGCGAAGCCGGGCGCGACGCAGCACAGCGCGGCGCAGTTCCCGCAGTCGGCCCGCAGGCTCAGGCTCAATCCGCCAGCCGGGCCGTCAGCGCCGCGGGGGCCGACAGCGGCGCGGCCAGCGGCCCGGTCAGGCCGTGCCGGACGGCGAGCCACGCCGGGTCGAGGTAGCTCATCCACACCGCCCCGCGGTCGTCCTCCCAGACCAGGATCTTCAGCGGCAGGTCGAGGGCGGCCAGCGGAGCCGCCACCATGACCGGCGTGCCCGCCGCCGGGCTGCCGAATATCACCAGCTTCGTCTGGCGCAGCGACAGCCCGGCCTGCTCGGCCTCGGCGCGCTGGTCGATCACCCCGAACAGGGTGGCACCGGCCGCGCCGATCAGCGTGGACAGCCGCTCGGCGGTGTCCGGAACGGACAGCGGGCTGCGCGTGCTGACGATTCCGTCGACCGGATCAGCTCCGGCGGGCGCTTCGGTCATGGTTCCTCTCAGGCGTTGTCCGGCGCCGGAAAACCCGGCCCCTGTCGTCCGGCTTCACCGTCTGATGGTCCTATCCTGCCGGGCGCGCTCCGGGCCCGCACGGGCACGGCCGATACCGTACGAAGGGTGACGTACGGACATCAGCCCGCGGCGCCCGCCGCGGACGAGGACGTGCCGGCCTTCTGGCAGGCCCTGGGGCTGCCCGGGCTCGCCGACGTGCACGTGCACTTCCTGCCGCCGCGGATGCTGCGGCGGGTATGGGCGTACTTCGACAAGGCCGGCCCGCTGGTCGGGGTCACCTGGCCGATCCGCTACCGGTGGGCGGACGGGGAGCGGGTGGCGCACCTGGCGTCCATGGGCGTGCGGATGTTCAGCGCGCTGGCCTACGCCCACCGTCACGGCATGGCCGAGGACCTGAACGACTGGACGCTCGCGTTCGCCAAGGCCACGCCCGGCTGCCTGCCGTCGGCCACGTTCTACCCCGAGCCGGGGGTGCTCGGCTACGTCCGGCGCGCCGTCGACGACGGGGCGGCCATCTTCAAGATCCACCTGCAGGTGGGCGGATTCCCGCCCGGTGAGCCGCAGCTGGACGCGGTCTGGGGCCTGCTCGCGGACGCGGGCATCCCGGTGGTAATCCACGCGGGCCACGCCCCGGTCGCGGCCGCCTACACCGGCCCGGACTCGTTCGCACCGCTGCTGGCCCGCCATCCCCGGCTGCGCGCGGTCATCGCGCACATGGGCGCCCCGGACTACGCGGATTTCGTCCGCCTCGCCGAGGACCACGACCATGTCGCGCTGGACACCACGATGGCGTTCACCAGTTTCTTCGACGAGCTCGCCCCGTTCCCGCGCGGCCTGCTGCCCCGGGTGCGCGACCTCGGGCTGGCCGGCAAGGTGCTGCTCGGCAGCGACTTCCCGAACATCCCCTACCCCTACGCCGAGCAGATCGCCGCGCTCACCCGGCTGGACCTGGGCCCCGGCTGGCTCCGCGCCGTCTGCTGGGACAACCCCCTCCGCCTCCTCGGCGACGCCCACCTGGCCCCGGGACCGGAGGGTAACCCTGGGAATCGGTGACGTCCTGCTGGCCACCAACCCGCCGTCCGACTCGCCGTCGCTGCCGGCCTACTTCCGCGGGCAGCCCTGCGCCGGGTGCACCGTCCCGCCCCCCACCGCGGCCCCGGCGAACGCGAAGAAGGCGGCCAGCCCGGCCGACTAGCCGAGTCATTCCAGGCCGGTTTTGGCCCGGGGTGGCGCCCGGTGTCCCGATGAAAATCATGTTCCCGGCGATTTGAGTTGCTGACCCTGCGGTAATGACTCTATGCTTCCCGAGCGTTACCCAGAGTATCCACGACGCAGAGTGACGGCCCCCGCCGGACTCCTGCGCTGCCTCTTCCCGATTGGGGGAGACATCAAGCCGTGCACAGCTCCCCCCGGGGTCGCCAGCCGAACGTTTCCCGGACCAGATCCAGCGTGCCTGGCAGGCACGCGGCCAGCACGCCGTCCGGGCCGCCCGGCCGGCGGCGGGCACCGCAGCAAGCCGCCCGGCACAGTACGGTCCGCCGACCCGCGCGGTACGGACGACGTGTCCTGGCGGCCGCCCTGCTGTTCGGGATCGCGCTTTCGCTGGTCATCTTCCAGTACCAGTTCCGGCACCTGGAGGCGTTCGCGACCGCGCGCGTCTACCGCATCGTCACGCCGGTGCTGGCCGCCTCCAAGGCGCCGATCGTCTGGTTCGGGCTGGGCACGACCAACGCATACGGGCTGGAGATCACGCCCGACTGCAGTTCGGCCCTGCTGATCGTGCCGCTGTGCGCGCTGGGCATCCTGCTCATGATCCCGCGCAGGCTTCCCGTGGGGCGCGTCGCGAAGGCGCTCGTGGTCTCGGCCACCGTGCTGATCGCGGGAAACCTGCTGCGGATCGGGGTGATCGCCCTCGCGATCCGGGTGGGCGGCATCGGGACCGGCTACCAGATCGGCCATCTGGTCCTGGGGTCAGTTGTCAGCATCGTCTGCATCGCCATCAGCCTGGCGCTGCTCACGGCCATCGTCGCCGCACGGGACGGCGTCCGGCTGAGGAGCGTCCTGCTGCGCGGGCATCGGAGAGCACAGTAATGAACAGTCCCCTCGTACAGGTCGCCGTCGCGCTCGCCCAGGCGGTCGCCCTGCTGATGAGCGTCGCGTTCATCACGTACGTCCTGATCATCGTGGTGCCCTTCGCCCGGTACCGGGAACGGCCGCCGGGGGACGCGCGGGCCTTCAGCTGGCATCTGTTCGTGCCGGCCCTGAACGAGGAACAGGTGATCGGCGAGACGATCGACAACCTGCGGGCCACCTTCCCCGAGGCGCACGTCTGGGTCATCGACGATGCCAGCGACGACCGCACCGGGTCCATCGCCGCCAGCCGCGCCCGGTTCGATCCGCAGGTTCATGTCGTGTCCCGCCGCTTCCCCGATGCCCGCACCGGCAAGGGGCACGCGCTGAACGCCGCCTACCGGACCCTCGACGCCTGGCTGCCGGCCTACGCCGACCGCCAGGCGACGATCATCGGGGTGATCGACGCGGACGGGCGGCCGGCCCCCAACTGCCTCAGCGTGTGCGCGGGGGACACCCTGTTCGGCGACCCGGGGGTGGGCTCGGTCCAGATCCAGGTGCGGATGATCAACCGGGATGACCCGACCCCGTTCCCGCAGCGGGGCCGGCTGGTGAACGCCCTCGGGCAGACCCTCGTGCGGCTCCAGGATCTGGAGTTCCGGGTCCCGATTTCGGCGATCCAGACCGCGCGCCGGTTCACCAAGAGCGTCGGGCTGGGCGGGAACGGCCAGTTCAGCCGACTGTCGGCGCTGGATTTCCTGGCCGCGGAGAACGGCGAGCCGTGGCGCGGTGCCCTGCTGGAGGACTACGAGCTCAGCCTGCACCTGATGATGACGGGCCACCGCAACGAGTACACCCCGGACACCCACGTCGACCAGGAGGGCCTGCCCGACATCTTCCGCCTGGTCCGGCAGCGGACACGGTGGGGCCAGGGCACCATGCAGTGCGGCGTCTACCTGCGCCAGCTGTGGACATCGCCCTACGTGGCCACGCTCGGGGCGCTCGAGGCGACGTACTACCTGATGCAGCCATGGCTCCAGCTCGTCGGGACCATCATCTACCCCATACCCGCCGCGGTGTTCATCGCGAACTATGCCGCCGGGCCGACCGCGATGAGCGAGTGGATGGTCAGCGGCGGCTGGATGATCCTGCTCTTCTACCTCACGGCCGGCGTTGGCCCGTTCGTCCTGTGGGGCCCGGTGTACCGGTCGCACTGCGAACGACATATCGGCATCGTCCGGTCCATCGGGCTCGGCTTCGGGTACTCGCTTTTCGTCCTGATCTTTTATGTCACGTCGTGGCGGGCGCTGTGCCGGATCATCCGGCATCGCGAAGATTGGTTCAAAACCCGCCGCAATGCAGAGTTCATTTCCGATATGGAGCTGTGGGACCAAATGGAACCAGAGGCTCTGACGATTCCAGCAATGATGGGGGAAACAACAAGTGAGTGGCAAAATTAGCGGCCTGGTGAAGGCCGCGGCGTCGGTCTCGCTCGCCGGCGGCATCCTCGCGGCGGCGGCGGGTCCCGCCGCCGCCGCCTCGCCCAACGAGGCCTTTGGTGCGCAGGCCACCGGCCTGATCAACGTCGCCCCGGTGGCCGAGGCCACGTCTCCGGGTACCTCACCGGTGACGCTGACGAACGTCGCCATCCCCGGCCTGCTGCGGGCCGGCGTCGTGACCGACACGGCGGACGCGACGGACGCGTCGTCGAGGATCGCCAACGTCCGGCTGAACCTGGCGCCGCTGATGAGCGCGCGGGTGCGGGCGGTCACCTCGTCGTGCACGTTCAACCCCAACACCGGCACGGTCAGCGGCAACTCCAGCCTCGTCGGCGGGAGCGTCTCGACCGCCGTGCCGAGCCTGATGCCCGTCCACCCGGCCCCGAACACGATCATCACCATCCCCGGTGTCGCGACGATCACGCTCAACCGGCAGACCACCGCGGCGGATGGCACCCTGACCGTGGACGCCATCTACGTGTCGCTGCTCGGCACCTCGCAGACCCTCACCGTCGCGACGAGCGTCTGCAACGCCGCCAGCCTCGCCCCGGTGCCGGTCCTGCCGGGTAAGGCCCTGCCGATCGGCCTCGGCGGCCTCGGCGTGCTCATGCTCGGCGGCCTGGGCTACCAGTTCAGCAGGAGGCGCCGCCAGGCCGCCGCGGCCTGACCGGAGCCAACGGTGGCGGGGACCCGGCGTGCGCCGGGTCCCCGCCACCGGCATGTCCGGGGCCTCAGTTCAGATAGGC
Organism: uncultured Actinomycetes bacterium; assembly: GCA_963808295.1. GTDB lineage: Bacteria > Actinomycetota > Actinomycetes > Streptosporangiales > Streptosporangiaceae > Bog-532. The sequence continues at coordinate 28,241 of CAWEFP010000053.1, forward strand.
CCGCAGGCAGCCGGTGATCCGCTCGCTGGCCGTCCCGTCCCCGAACGGGCAGGCGATCCCGGCCAGCCGCGCACCGAGTCCATCGTCGCTGATCAGCTGCCGGCCGAGGGCACCGATCACCGGGCCCGGCTGGACCAGGTGAGCGAATCCGGCGTCGATCGATTCCGGCCGTTCGGTCGAGTTCCTGACCACGATGAGCGGGCGCTTGAGTACCGTGCACTCCTCCTGGACGCCACCGGAGTCGGAGACGATCAGGCGCGCGTGCCGGGCCAGGCTGAGGAAGGTCCGGTGATCGGCGGGGGGGATCGTGCACAGCCGGTCCAGCGCCGCAGCGAGCCCGTGCCGCTGGGCGGCGAGGCGGGTGCGGGGGTGCAGCGGGAACACCACGGGCAGGCCCAGCTTGCTCAGCTCGTCGAGGATGGCCTGCAGCCGCACCGGATCGTCGGTGTTCTCCGGCCGGTGGATGGTGGCCAGGACGTACTCCCCCGGCTCGGCGCCGGCCTCGGACACGATCGCCCGCGCGGCGGTGTCGCCGGGCAGCATGTCACGGGTCGCTTCCACGATCGTGTTGCCGGTCAGCACGATCCGGCTGGCCGGCACCCCCTCGGCCCGGAGGTTGGCGACCGCCCGCTCGGTCGGGGCGCAGTGCAGGTCGGCGACGACGCCGACGACGCACCGGTTGATCTCCTCGGGCATGTCGCGGTCGAACGACCGGAGCCCGGCCTCCACGTGCACGACCGGCACGCCCGCGTAGTTCCCGGCCAGCGCGCCGGCCAGGACCGTGTTCGTGTCGCCCTGGACCAGCACGGCCGCCGGGGGCCGCCGCGCGAACAGCGCGCCGAGCTGCTCCACCATCCGGGCGACCTGGACGTGCCGCGGCTCCCCGCAGATACCGGACAGGAACTCCGGGTCGGGCAGTCGCGCGGCGGAGATGAACACGCCGGACAGTTCCTCGTCGGCGTGCTGACGGCTGTGTATCAGCCGCGCGTCCGGGCCGAGCTCGCGCACAATATGCGCGAGCTTCACTATTTCGGGACGGGTACCCACCACCGCGGCGATATATGGATGGTCGGATTTTTTTCGCATTAAAAGGCCTCTTAACGGTAGGGTATTAATTGCATCTGCGGGAATGCCGCAGGTACCCTACCGTGCCTTTAATTGGAACGCGCCTTTAATGCCGAACTGAAATCGGCAGCCGGGGTGGCGCGAATGTGAAGCGGAAAGCGCGCTAGGCCAGCGAGAGGGCGGCCAGGGCGGCGTTGACGATGGAGCCGGGCAGCAGGTCGTGCAGCTCGTACAGCTCAGGCACGCTGCCGGACTGGCCGAACTGGTCCACGCCGAGCGGCACGGCCGGGACGCCGAGCGCCGAGCCGAGCCAGGCCATCGCGTGCGAGGCCGCGTCATGCACGGTCACCAGCGGCGCGCGGCCGGGGAACGCCGCGCGCAGCGCGCCGGGGATCGACGGGGTGGCCGCCGTGCGGATGCCGTGCCGCAGGGTGCGCTGCCACGCCGTATGCAGGCGATCCAGGGACGTGACGTCGACGACGTGCGCGGCGATGCCCTCGTCGGCGAGTTCCGCGGCGGCCGCCAGCACCTCCGGCAGGACCGCGCCGGAGGCGGCCAGGTGCACCTGCGGCGCGCCGCTGTCCGCCAGCGCCGACGCGTCGACCAGGCGGTAGGCGCCGGCCAGCACCTGGCGGCGGAGCACCGCCTCGCCGATCCGGGCGGCGGCGGCGGCGAACGGCGCCTGGTCCAGCGGCCGCGTGCTCAGCCGGAAGTAGTAGGCGCCGTTCTCGGCGGGCACCGCGGTCGTCGTCTCGGCCGGGCCGGACGCGATCCGGCCGAGCGCGTCGCAGACCAGCCAGTCGACCGCCGCGGCGTAGGCGGGCTCGAGGAACGTCACGTTCGGCAGTTCGAGACCGATGGACGGGGTGATCGTCGACTGGTGCGCGCCGCCCTCGGGCGCGAGCGTGACGCCCGACGGCGTGCCGGCGATGAGGAACCGGGCGCCAGAGTAGACGGAGTAGATGAACGCGTCGAGCCCGCGGCAGACGAACGGGTCGTAGACCGTGCCGACCGGCAGCAGCGGCTGGCCGGACAGGTCCCAGGCCAGGCCGAGCTGGCCGAGCAGCAGGAACAGGTTCATCTCGGAGATGCCGAGCTCGATGTGCTGGCCCGTCGGCCCCTCGGCCCAGCGCAGCACGGGATCGTCGCGCCATGACCGGCGTTCGGCGGGAGCGAACACGCCGACCCGGTTGATGAAGCCGGCCAGGTTGGTCGACGTGGCCACGTCCGGCGCCGACATCACCAGGTACGGGGCCAGGGCCGCGTCGCGGGACAGGCTGACCAGGGTCCGGCCGAACGTCTCCTGGGTGGAGACCGGCCGGGTGCCGGGCGAGCCGGTGGCCGGGGGCACGCTGACCGGCGCCGCCGGGGTGCGCGGTTCCCGGTGCAGCGCCTCGCGGCGCTGGCTGCACAGGATGCCGGGCGCGGTGGAGGCGTCGAACCGGTCCCATTCGGTCTGCTCGGTGAGGCCGAGGCTGCCGCGGAACTCGTCGATCTGCGCGGGCAGCAGCAGCGCCGAGTGGTTGCGCGGGTTGCCCGCGATCGGCAGGCCCCACCCCTTGACCGTGTAGGCGAAGATCACGCTGGGCCGGTCGCGGACCTCGTCGCAGGCCGCGTAGGCGGCGAGCATGCTGGCCAGGTCGTGCCCGCCGAGGTCGGTGACCAGCGGGGCCAGTTCCTCGTCGGTGACGCCGGCGAGCGCGCGGTCCACGCCGGGCGGCGCGCCGTCCAGGAAGCGCTCGCGCAGCCGCTCGCCGGACAGGCCGAACAGCGACTGGTAGTGCTCGTTCGGCATGGCGTTGATCCAGGCCCGCAGCGCCCCGCCGTAGGGCTCGGCGAACTTGGCCTGCAGCGCGCGGCCGTACTTGACCTCGACGACGTGCCAGCCCGCCGCCTCGAACTGGCCCTTCCAGTGCGCGATGCGGACGCCGGGGACGACGCGGTCGAGGGACTGGCGGTTGAAGTCGATCACCCACATGACGTTGCCGAGCCCGTGCGTGACCGGGTCGAAGACCGCTTCCCACACGTTGCCCTCGTCCAGCTCGGCGTCGCCGAGCAGCGCGATGAACCGGGACCGCGGGCGCTCGCCGAAGTGCGCGTCGACGTAGCGCCGGGCCACCGCGGCGAACAGCGGGGCGACCGCCCCGAGCCCCACCGACCCGGTCGAGAAGTCGACATCGTCGGGGTCCTTGGTCCGCGACGGGTACGCCTGCAGGCCGCCACGGGCGCGCAGCGTGGTCAGGTACCTCCGGTCGAGGTTGCCGAGCAGGTACTGGATGGCGTGGAACACCGGCGAGGCGTGCGGCTTGACGCTGACCCGGTCGCCGGCCTTCAGGTAGGCGAAGTACAAGGCGGTCATCGCGGTGACCAGGGAGGCGCTGGAGGCCTGGTGGCCGCCGACCTTGACGCCGTCCCCGGTGCTTCGCTCGTGGTTGGCCGCGTCCACCATGCGGACCGCCAGCCACAGCACCCGCCGCTGGATCTCCGCCAGGACCTCCAGGTCGACGGCCATGCTCGCGGTCACGGCGGTCTGCGGTCCCACAGCCAGCTCAGCCACGCTCAACCCCCACGGCGATCAACGGCAGCGCTTCGAGTATCCCCCGCATCGCCGCGGCGGGACAGGGATCAACCGCGCGGATTACCGCAGATCGCCCCGGTCATCTGGCCGAACGGGCCCGCGATGGGCAGCACCAGCGTCAGGGATGGCCGGGCTGGTCCGGGATAGCCCCTCCGCCGGGTTTGCGGCGCAGCAGCCGAAGCTGCCCCCGGCCGGCGTGCGCCGGGCCGCGGACCAGTTTCTTCGGGTCGCCCCAGGCACGCAGCGAGCGGGCCGAAAAGCCGGACAGGACCGAGGCGAAACTGCAGACCGAGCCGACGGAGAACGCCGAGGCCAGGCTGCCCAGCGAGGCGAACGAGCCGATGCAGGCGAACGAGCCCGCCGAGCCGATCGACATCACCGAGCCCACCGAGCCGATGGAAAGGATCGACCCGCTGGAGCCGATCGACAGGATCGATCCGGATGAGCCGATGCTGAGAATCGAGCCACCCGCGTTGCCGGGGGCCGATGAGCCGCCGTTTCCCATGCAGGCATTGTGACATCGCCGCCCGTCCCGGCCCAGGCCGGTTCTGCCTTGTCCCC
>CAWEFP010000054.1:0-24293 GCA_963808295.1 uncultured Actinomycetes bacterium
CCGGTGCCCCGGCCCGGCGTCGGTGTCCAGCAGCCGGGTCAGTTCCAGCGTGTTGATCAGGTTGCCGTTGTGCCCGAGCGCCAGGCCGCCGTTGGGCGTGGAGCGGAAGGTCGGCTGGGCGTTCTCCCACACCGACGAGCCCGAGGTGGAGTAACGGCAGTGCCCGACGGCGAGGTACCCGCGGAGGGTGTTGAGCGCGGCCTCGTCGAAAACCTGCGCCACCAGGCCCATGTCCTTGTAGACGACGATGCGGTCACCGTCGCTGACCGCGATCCCGGCCGACTCCTGGCCTCGGTGCTGGAGGGCGTACAGCCCGTAATAGGCGAGCTTGGCGACGTCCTCACCCGGCGACCAGACGCCGAAGACACCGCAGGCGTCGGCGTGGCGGCCGGTCGGAGGGATCGAGTTCATGGGTCGGGCGGCCGTCGGGCTTTGGCACCGTGAGTCTCGTGAGCAGATCGCGCGCCGGGGCCGCTACTGGCCCTGCACGGGGATTACCGGCAGGTAAGGCGAGAGGTCAGCGCGTGGCCCGCTGGCCTGGACGGTGCCGGCGCGGACCGCTTCGGCCCACCGGAGCCGGCCGGTCGCCAGCCGGATGCCCAGGTGACCGGGTCGGTCTCGACGACGTTGGGCGGCGTGCCCCGGGCGTGCCGCGGGCCCGGCACGCACTGCACCGCGGCCACCGGGGGGACCCGCACCTCCACGGCGCGGCCGGGCACCGCCGCCGCGAGCAGGCCGAGCAGGTACCTGACCGCGACGCGGAGCGCGTCCGGCGGCGGCGGGGCGCCGGCGTCCAGCGCGCGGGTCACGGCGGCCACGCTCTCGGCGTCACCCGGGTCCGGGCCCGGGCCCGGCGGGCCCCGCCGGACCCGCGGGACTGGCGGGCCCGGCCAGCCGCCGGGGAACGCCGGGCTGGTTCAGCGGGCACGGCGCGGGCCGTAAGCCGAGATCGCGGCAGCGTGCCCCGGTGCGCCTCGGCGAGCTCCACCAGCGGGATCGTGAAGCATCCGCGACCTCCAGGCGGTACGCCGACGGCGCCGATGGCCGCCGCCGGCACGCCGGCGCGCGCAGATCTGTGAACTCCGTCTCGCCCCGGGCCGGACCGCCACCACGCCCGTGCCGCCGATTCGCTGAACAGGAAGGTGAACGCGTCCCCGGGCAGCGTGACCCGGCAGCCGACCCCCCGCGCAGGCAGGACTCGGCGAGCGCCACCGCGAGGCCGCCGTCGGACAGTCGTGCGCGGCGCACGCCGCACCGACCCGGCCGCATCGGCGAGCACCCGCGCCAGGGCCCGCTCGGCGTCAGGTCGACCGCGGGGGCCGACCGCCGAGGTGGCCGTGCACGACGTGCGCCCACGCCGAGCCGCCGAGCTCGTCGCGGTGCGGCCGAGCAGGAGGACGCGGGCCCCGTCGGCGGCGAAGCCGATGGCAGCCGGCGCGCGACGTCGTCGATCACGCCGAGCACGCCGACGACCGGCGTCGGCAGGATCGCGACGTCGCCGGTCTGGTTGTAGAAGCTGACGTTGCCGCCGGTGACCGGGACGCCGAGCGCGGCGCAGCCGTCGGCGAGCCCGCGCACGGCCTCGGCGAACTGCCACATCACCGCGGGGTCCTCGGGCGAGCCGAAGTTCAGGCAGTTGGTCACCGCGAGCGGGCGGGCGCCGGTCGCGGCGACGTTGCGGTAGGCCTCGGCCAGCGCGAGCTGCGCGCCCGCGTAGGGGTCGAGCTGCGCGTAGCGGCCGTTGCCGTCGGTGGCCAGCGCGACGCCGAGGCCGGTCTCCTCGTCGATGCGGACCATGCCGGCGTCGTCGGGCTGCGCGAGCACGGTGTTGCCGAGCACGTAGCGGTCGTACTGGTCGGTGACCCAGGCCTTGGCGGCGAGGTCCGGGCGAGCCGACCAGGTCAGCAGCGTCGCGCGCAGCTCGCGGCCGCCGGACGGGCGCGGCAGCGCGGCCGGGCGTCGGCCTGCAGCGCGTCCTGCCAGGCGGGCCGGGCGTAGCGGGCGCTCGTAGACCGGGCCCTCGTGCGCGACGGTGCGCGGCGGGACGTCGACGACCGTGCTCGCCGTGCCAGTCATCACGAGCCGGCCGCTGTCGGTGACCTCGCCGATGACCGTGGCCTCGACGTCCCACTTCTCGCAGATCGCGAGGAAACGCGGCGAGGTCGGCCGGCTCGACGACCGCCACATGCGCTCCTGCGACTCGCTCATGAGGATCTCCTCGGGCGCGAGCGAGAGTCGCGCAGCGGGACGCGGTCGAGCCGACGTGCATGCCGCCCGTCGCCGGCCGCGGCCAGCTCGGAGGTGGCGCACGAGATGCCCGGCGCCGCCGAGGTCCTGGATGCCGGCGACGAGGCCGGCGCGCGAAGAGCTCCAGGCAGCACTCGATCAGCAGCTTCTCGGTGAACGGGTCGCCGACCTGCACGCTCGGGCGCTTGCTCGGGCCGCCGTCGCGACGTCGAACGTCGCGGAGGCCAGCACCGACACGCCGCCGATGCCGTCGCCGCCCGGTCTTGGCGCCGAACAGGATGACCAGGTTGCCCGGGCCCGGCGGCCGTGGCCAGCTTGAGGTCGTCGTGCCGCATGACGCCCACGCACAGCGCGTTGACCAGCGGGTTGCCGAGGTAGGACGGGTCGAAGACGAGCTCGCCGCCGATGTTGGGCAGGCCCAGGCAGTTGCCGTAGCCCGCCGATGCCGCGACGACGCCGGGCAGCACCCGGCGGGTGTCGGCGGCGTCGGCCGGCCCGAACCGCAGCGGGTCCATGACGGCGACCGGCCGCGCGCCCATGGTGAGGATGTCGCGGACGATGCCGCCGACGCCGGTGGCCGCGCCCTGGTACGGCTCGACGTACGACGGGTGGTTGTGGCTCTCGATCTTGAAGGTGACCGCGAGCCGTGGCCGACGTCGACGACGCCGGCGTTCTCGCCGATGCCGACCAGCAGGACGTCGGCTGGGCGGCGCCTTCTCGCCGAACTGGCGCAGGTGCACCTTGGAGGACTTGTAGGAGCAGTGCTCGCTCCACATCACCGAGTACATGGCCAGCTCGCGCGTGGTCGGCCGGCGGCCGAGGATCTCGCGGATGCGCGCGTACTCGTCGGCCTTGAGGCCGAGCTCGGCGTACGGCTGCGGGCCGTCGGGCGTGGCCGCGGCGTGCTTCACGGTGTCCTGGGCGCGTCATCGCGCCCGCGCACCCGGACGCGAGCAGCGACCGAGGTGAAGAAGCCGAGGCCGTCCGTGTGGGCCCGGTGAGCGGCTCGACGGCGTGCTCGGGGTGCGGCATCAGTCCGACGACGTTGCCCGCGTCGTTGCTGATGCCGGCGATGTCGCGCGCGGAGCCGTTGGGGTTGTCGTCAGGTAGCGCGCGACGACCGGCCCTCGCGCCTCGAGCGCCGTCGAGCGTGCCGTCGTCGGCGACGTACCCGCCCTCGCCGTTCTTCAGCGGGATGACGATCTCCTGGCCGGCGGCGTAGCCGCGGGTCCACGCGGTGCGGGCGTTCTCGATCCGCAGCCGCTGGTCGCGGCAGACGAAGTGCAGGCACGCGTTGCGGGTCAGCGCGCCGGGCAGCAGGTGCGACTCGCACAGGATCTGGAAGCCGTTGCAGATGCCGAGCACCGGCAGCCCCGGCCCGCGGCGTCGCACGACTCGCCATCACCGGGGCGAACCGCGCGATCGCGCCGCAGCGCAGGTAGTCGCCGTAGGAGAAGCCGCCGGGCAGCACCACCGCGTCGACGCCGTGCAGGTCGGCGTCGTCGTGCCAGAGCGCGACCGGCTCGCCGCCGGCCAGCCGCACCGCGCGGGCGCGTCGCCGTCGTCCAGCGAGCCCGGGAAGGTGACGACGCCGATCCGGGCCGTCATGAGCGTCGCTGCGTGCCGGGCATGCAGGCAGATTACCGGCTCAGCGCGGCACCTGACTGGAGGCAGCCGGCGTCCCGCGCTAGCTGGCCGCGCGCATCCGGGCCAGCGGGGCGTCGCCGGACCAGTGGATCCGCTTGCGCATGGTCACCACGGTGCCGCGGCCCGGCCGGCTGCGCAGCGTCACGTCGTCCACGCAGGCCCGCATGACGTCCAGCCCGCGGCCCGATTCGGGCAGGCCCATGACGTCCGGAGCGGCGCCTCGCCTCGCCTCGCCGCGGCCCTGGGCCGGCCCGCTCGCCGGGCCCGCGGGGGCCGGGCGGCGCGCGGGCAGCGGGCCCGGCGCCGGCCGGTGCGCGGGCCGCCGGGCCCGCCGCCGACCGCCCGGCATCGTCAGTCCCGGCGACGGGCGGGAAAGCCGCTGCCCGCCGGGCCGGCCGCCCGGCGCGGGACGTCGGCCACGGTCCTCGTGCCCGCGAAGCTCCAGTCCTCGGCGACCTCCACCTCGCACCGGTTCGCGCCAATGGAAACGACCACGGCGTACCCCGTGGCCCGGGGACCGCCGTGCCGGAGCACGTTGGAGCACGCCTCCGTGGCCGCCAGCAGGATGTCGGAGATGCTGTCGTCGTCGACACCCACGGTCCGCAGGATGTCGCCGAGCACGCGCCTGGTCACCGGGACGCTGAGCGCCTCGCGCTGAAAGGCGAGGCAGAACTCCACGTTCACGGCCGCCCCGCCATTTACGGTCATGGCTGACTTCCGCTGTCCCGTCACCTGAACTCGCACCCGCTTCCGCGTAGATGTGGCACCACGTAACCGGCGCATCGGCCGGCCCTATAAAAAGGCTTCCCGCCACGGCCTTCATAACCGCGAAATTCAGGTGTTACACGCCACTGTTAGAAGCCCGCCCGGCCGTGGCCACTCAACCGGCGTGCAGCGTGAACTCCTCGATCACCGGGTTCGCGAGCAGATCCGAGGCAAGCTTGGCCATCGCCTCGAGGGCCGGCTCATCGGCCGGGCCGCCGATTTCGACCTCGAACCTCTTGCCCTGGCGCACGCTGAGCACGCCGGAGTAGCCGAGGCGGTGAGCGGATTCCGTGATGGCATCCCCCTGCGGATCGTGAATTTCGGGCTTGAGCATGACGTCAATAACAACACGGGCCACGTATCCTCCCAGGGCCGACGGGGCACATATGCTCACATGCATCTGCGCCAGGGCCGCAGCGTACGCGATGAGACCCACGCCCGCCCGCGGTCCGCACCGGCAGAGGGACAACTACACAGCGCTCCCGCATGAGAAGACGTCCGCCACGAACGGACGGCAGCGCAACCGCCTGGCCGGTCCTGGCGACCCCACACCGGCCCTGAGGATCAAGGAGTGGCACGTGTCCGTCGAAACCGGCGGTTCGTCCGCCGCGCATGAGGTCATACCCCCGCCGCTGGCCTCGGCGCCCGCCGCCGCCGCCGGCCTCCCCCCGGAGGCAGGCGCACCGGAGGAGCTGATCCAGCTCCTCACCCCCGAAGGCGAACGGGTGGATCATCCCGACTACCCGCTCGACATCTGCGCCCGCGAGCTTCAGGGCCTCTACCGCGATCTGGTGCTCGTGCGCCGGATGGACACCGAGGCGATCGCGCTTCAGCGCCAGGGTGAGCTCGGCATCTGGGCATCCCTGCTCGGCCAGGAAGCGGCGCAGATCGGGTCCGGCCGGGCCCTCGGCCCGCAGGACATGGCGTTCCCGACCTACCGGGAGCACGGCGTGGCGTGGTGCCGCGGCGTCGACCCGGTCAAGCTGCTGGAACTGTTCCGCGGCGTCAGCCACGGCGGCTGGGACCCGGCCGAGCACAACTTTCACCTGTACACGATCGTGATCGGCAGCCAGACGCTGCACGCGACCGGGTACGCGATGGGCGTCCAGCGGGACGGGGCCACCGGGGACGGCGGCGAGGCCGTCATCGCCTACTTCGGCGACGGGGCCACCAGCCAGGGCGACGTCAACGAGGCGTTCATCTGGGCGTCGGTCTTCAACGCGCCGGTCGTCTTCTTCTGCCAGAACAACCAGTGGGCCATCTCCGAGCCGCTGGAGCGGCAGAGCCGGATCCCGCTCTACCAGCGGGCGCGCGGCTTCGGCTTCCCGGGCCTGCGCGTCGACGGCAACGACGTGCTCGCGTGCCTCGCCGTCACCCGGGCCGCGCTGCGGGCGGCCCGTGGAGGGCAGGGGCCCACGATGATCGAGGCGTTCACCTACCGGATGGGCGCGCACACCACCACCGACGACCCGACCAGGTACCGGATGGCCGCCGACCTGGAGGCGTGGAAGCTCCGGGACCCGGTCGAGCGGGTCAAGGCCTACCTGGTGCGGAGCGGGGCCCGCCGACGCCAGCTTCTTCGACGAGATCGACGCCGAGGCGGACCGGCTGGGCGCCTGGCTGCGCGAGGCGTGCCGGGCCATGCCGGACCCGACCCGCTGTCCGCCTTCGAGCACATCTACGCCGGACCGCACCCGGTCGTCGACGCCGAACGCGACGCCTACGCGGCCTACCTCGATTCCTTCGAGGATGCTGAGCACGGCGGCCGGAGCCGCCGTCGCCCGGTGGCCCGCCGGGGAACCGAGCATCCCCGGCGCGGCGCAGGCGCGCGGCACCGGTGGCTTCGGGCGCAGCGGGGAGGTCCAATGACCACGCTCACCATGGCCCGGGCGCTGAACGAGGGGCTGCGCCGGGCGCTGGAGGACGATCCCAAGGTCCTGATCATGGGCGAGGACGTCGGCAAGCTCGGCGGCGTCTTCCGGATCACCGACGGGCTGCAGAAGGACTTCGGCGAGAGCCGGGTCGTCGACACGCCGCTGGCCGAATCCGGCATCGTGGGCACCGCGATCGGGCTCGCCCTGCGCGGCTACCGGCCGGTGTGCGAGATCCAGTTCGACGGCTTCGTGTACCCGGCGTTCAATCAGATCGTCAGCCAGCTCGCGAAGATGCGGTACCGCTCGCGCGGCAACGTCGCGCTTCCCGTCGTCATCCGCATCCCCTTCGGCGGCGGCATCGGCGCGGTCGAGCACCACAGCGAATCACCCGAGGTGCTGTTCGCCCACACGGCCGGCCTGCGGGTGGTGGCGTGCTCCAGCGGCCCGGACGCGTTCACGATGATCCAGCAGGCGATCCGCAGCGACGACCCGGTGATCTTCTTCGAGCCGAAGCGGCGCTACTGGGAGAAGGCGGACGTCGACACCACGGCGAGCGCCGCGGACGCCCTGCCGATGGAGGTCGCGCGCACCGTGGCCGAGGGCACCGACGTCACGCTGCTGGCCTACGGCCCCATGGTCAAGGTGGCCCTGGGCGCCGCCGCCGCCGCCCGAGCGGACGGCCGCAGCATCGAGGTGATCGACCTGCGGTCGCTGTCCCCGCTGGACATGACGACGGTCAGCGCGTCGGTGCGCCGGACCGGGCGCTGCGTGGTGACCCACGAGGCGCCCGTCTTCGGTGGCCTGGGCGCCGAGATCGCCGCGCGCGTCACCGAGGAGTGCTTCTACTGCCTGGAGGCACCGGTCCTGCGCGTGGGCGGCTTTTCCATCCCGTACCCGCCGTCCCGGATGGAGGAGCACTACCTTCCGGACCTGGACCGGGTACTGGACGCCGTCGACCGCACCTTCGGGTACTGAGGGGGCCGCCATGAGCGAACGCAAGCAGTTCCGGCTCCCCGACGTCGGCGAGGGGCTGACCGAGGCCGACATCGTCTCCTGGCACGTCAAGCCGGGCGAGGAGGTCGTCGTCAACCAGGTGATCGTCGAGATCGAGACGGCCAAGGCGGTCGTCGAGCTGCCGTGCCCGTTCGACGGCGTGGTGGCCGGCCTCCTGGTCGCCGAGGGCCAGACGGTCGACGTCGGCACGCCGATCATCGCCGTCGACGTGGCCGGCCCGGCCGGTGGACCGGCACCGGCCGCCGTCCCGGCTGAGTTCGCGGCCAGCGCGTTCGCCGCAGCCGCCGCGCCGGCGCCGATACCGCGGGCGCCGATACCGCCGAACGAGCCCTTGTCGACGGCCAGCCCGCCGACGAGCAGCGCCAGGCGGTGCTCGTCGGTTACGGCGTCAAGCCCGGCGCGACGACGCGGCGCCGCCGCAAGACCGGCCCGGCTCCGGCCGCCCACCATCCCGGTCACCTCCGCTGCCACCCCGGCCAGCCCCGGCGGCCCCGCGGAATGGCCACACGTCGCTGGCCAAGCCGCCGGTCCGGAAGCTGGCCCGGGATCTCGGCGTCGATCTGAGCCAGCTCAGCGGGACGGGCCCGCAGGGGACGGTCACCCGGGACGACATCCAGCACGCGGTGCAAACCCGGGGCCAGGGCCGTTCGGCCGGAGAAACCGGGGCCGCGGCGGTGCAGCCGGACACGGCGCCGTCACCGGCCCGGACGGCGTTCCCGCGCGAGGAGCGCGTCCCGGTCCGCGGCATCCGGAGGCACACCGCCTCGGCCATGGTGACCAGCGCGTTTACCGCCCCGCACGTGACGGGGTTCCTCCAGGTCGATGTCTCCGAGACGACCGCCGCGCTCCGCCGCGTCCGCGAGCTGCCCGAATTCGCCGGGCTGCGGGTCTCCCCGCTGCTGTTCGTGGCCCGGGCCCTCCTGGTAGCGGTCGCGCGTCATCCGATGATCAATTCGACCTGGGATGAGCAGACCCAGGAGATCATCGTCCGCCACTACGTGAACCTGGGCTTCGCCGCCGCGACGGAGCGGGGCCTGATCGTCCCGAACATCAAGGACGCGCACGCCCTGACCATGCCCGAGCTGGCCCGCGCGTTCGCCGGCCTCACCGCCACCGCACGCGACGGCCGTTGCACGCCGGCGGATCTGACGGGAGGTACCATCACAATCACCAACGTAGGAGTATTCGGAGTGGATGCTGGCACGCCGATCCTGACGCCGGGCGAGGCGGCCATCCTGGCCTTCGGGCGGATCAGGGATACGGCGTGGGTGCACGACGGCGAGATCGCCGTGCGCCAGGTGACCACGCTGTCCCTGTCCTTCGATCATCGGATCGTGGACGGGGAACTGGGCTCGGCCGTGCTCCGTGACATCGGCCAGATGCTCGAAGATCCCGTCCGCATGCTCGCCTGGGCCTGACGCGATCCGGTGGGAGACGATGATGCCTGACAGCCATCCCGGTGGCATGCTGACCGGCGACGACCTCAAGGGCGTGCAGCGGGGCGGCGGCCGGAACGGCATCTCCCTGGCCAAGGCCGTGCGCGCGCTGGTGTTCATGGCCGGGTTCATCGGGCTGCTGTGGGCCATCCAGCTGGCCAACTGGGCGGACAGTTACCGGCTCGACATGAGCTTCGGCATCGTGCCGCGGGACGATGGCCACCTGGCGGACATCTTCACCGCCCCGTTCCTGCATTTCTCCTGGCAGCATCTCGAGGGAAACTCGGTCCCGCTGCTCGTCCTCGGCTTCCTGGCCGCCTACCGCGGCATCGCCAAGTTCGTCGCGGTCACGGTGATCGCCGCGATCACCAGCGGGCTCGCGGTCTGGCTGTTCCAGTCCAGCAACGAGCTCACGGTCGGTGCGAGCGGGCTCATCTTCGGGTACTTCGGGTACGTGGTGGTGCGCGGGCTGTTCGACCGGAACTTCGTCGACGCGATCGTGGGGGCGCTGGCGGCGGTCGCCTACGCCTACATCCTCGCGGTCGCCATTCCCGGGACACCGGGCGTCAGCTGGATCGGCCACGCCGGCGGCCTCGTGGGCGGCGTACTGGCGGGCTGGATCCTGCGCACCCGCCGCCCCCCGCCGCCGTCGCACCGGCCGCTCCCCCGCTGAAGGGCACACCCCCGCGCCGCCCTGCACAAGGCACTCGATGCGTGGGTGCTGTTGAGGTTCGCGAGGATCGGCATACCGTCGCTGTTCCCCCTCCGGACCGCGTCGCTGCCACTCGATGGCGGCACTGCTCCCCGAGGACCGGCGCTCGCCGACGACACCGACCGGCCCAGCGCTCGCCCGGCGCGACTCCCCCCGACAGTGCACGGCGAAGGAGTACGGCTCTTGCGGCTCGCGCGATGGGTCAGGCCGCCCGTCGTGCCCGCCTCGGACGAGGGCGCTGCCGCGACTTCGCCGCCGCGGGCGCGGGCTTTCGTCGCCGGACGAGCTTTCCCGGGCTGCCCACGGCCTCATCCCGTCGCTGCGCGCGTACGCGATGGGCAACGACATCGGCGTCAACGAGGGCAACTGGGATTTCGCCGTCACGGCGGACTTCGATGACCTGACGCCCCGCTACCGCGACGACCCCACCCACCGGGCCATCATCGTCGAGCACATTTCCCCACGTGCTAGCCGGCGCGGCCGACGCCCCCGACCCCCCGCTGCGCTGTGCTGGCCCGGGGGGACGACCCCCCGGAACCCCCCGCTGCGCTTCGCGCCCCCGGCGGTGCCGCGCCGACACACCGGCCACTCACCCGGCCTGGCGGCCGGGGTCGCTGGGCCGGTACGAGCGCCTCTCCGTATGCATGCGCTACCCCTGAGCCCGCCGGCCGTTAGAACGCGCTTTCCGGGATGTCCATCAGGTCGAGGGTGGTCTCTTCGGCGATCTTCCGCTCGGCGGTGATCCGGGGCAGCACCGTCGCGGCGAAGAAGCGGGCGGCCGCCACCTTGCCGGTGTAGAAGTCCCGCTCGCCTCGCGCGTGGCGGTCGCCTTCCGCGGGCACGCCGATCTCGTCCAGCCGGGCCAGCGCGATCTCGGCCTGGCGGCCCAGCAGCCAGCCGACCATCACGTCGCCCAGCGCGAGCAGCAGCCGCGTCGTGTTCAGCCCGACCCGGTAGATCTCCTCGGGCTGGTTCGCCGACTCGGTCAGGAAGCCCGTCATCGCGGCGGTCATCGCCTCGATGTCGTCCGCCGCCTGGGCGAGCGCGGCCCGCTCGCTCTTCAGCCGGCCGTTGCCGCCGTCCCCGGCCGCGAACGCCCTGATCTCGCCGAGCACGGCGCCCAGAGCCTGCCCGCCGTCCCGGACGATCTTGCGGAAGTACAGGTCCATGCCCTGGATGCCGGTGGTGCCCTCGTACAGGCTGTCGATCTTGGCGTCCCTGATGTACTGCTCGACCGGGTAGTCCTGCAGGAAGCCCGACCCGCCGAAGGTCTGCAGCGACAGCGCGAGCATCTCGTACGCCCGTTCCGACCCCAGGCCCTTGACCACCGGGAGCAGCAGGTCGTTCAGGCCGGCCGCCTTCTCGTCGGCCCGCCCCTCGGCCGCGGCCGTCTGCAGGTCATCCTGGATCGTCGCCATGTAAAGGACCAGCGCCCGCATGCCTTCCGCGTACGCCTTCTGCAGCATGAGCATCCGGCGCACGTCCGGGTGATGGGTGATCGTGACCCGCGGCGCCGCCTTGTCGAGCATCTGGGTGAGGTCGGCCCCCTGGACCCGGCTCTTGGCGTATTCCAGCGCGTTCAGGTAGCCGGTGGACAGCGTGCCGATGGCCTTGACGCCGATGACCATCCGGGCGTGCTCGATGATCTTGAACATCTGCCGGATGCCCTCGTGCACGCCGCCGACCAGGGTCCCGACCGCGGGCCGGTCGCCGCCGAACGTCAGCTCGCACGTGGTGGAGGCCTTCAGGCCCATCTTGTGCTCGACGTTGGTGGCCCGGACGCCGTTACGCTCGCCGGGAGAGCCGTCGTCGTTGACGAGGAACTTGGGCACGAGGAACATCGACAGCCCCTTGGTGCCGGGCCCCGCGCCTTCGGGGCGCGCCAGCACCAGGTGGAAGATGTTCTCGGTCATGTCCTGCTCGCCGCTGGTGATGAACCGCTTGACGCCCTCGATGTGCCAGGTGCCGTCCGGCTGCTCGGTCGCCTTGGTCCGGCCGGCGCCCACGTCCGAGCCGGCGTCCGGCTCGGTCAGTACCATGGTCGAGCCCCACTTGCGCTCGATGGCGTGGGCGGCGAAACGCTTCTGCTCGGGGGTGCCGATCTCCCACAGGAGGTGGGCGAACGCCGGGCCGCTGGAGTACATCCAGACCGCCGGGTTCGAGCCCAGGATCAGCTCGGCCACCGCCCAGTACAGGGAGCGCGGCGCGTGCGAGCCGCCGATCTCGGCCGGCAGGTCGAGGCGGTACCACTCGGCGTCCATGTAGGCGCGGAACGACCGGCGGAACGAGTCGGGAACACGCACGGAGCCGTCCGCCGGGTCGAACACGGGCGGATTACGGTCGGAGTCGGCGAAGGACTCGGCGAGCGGCCCGACGGCCAGCCGGTTGACCTCGTCCAGGATCCCCCGGGCCGTCTCCTCATCGAATTCCTCGTACGGCCCGGCGCCCATGACGTCCTGGCGGCGCAGCATTTCGAACAGGTTGAACTCGATGTCGCGGAGATTGCTCTTGTAGTGGCTCATCCCATACCCCTGGCGTTCGTCCCGGCATGCCTGCTCGACCCCACAGCCAGAGACATGCTACTCGCTAGTAACTATAACCGGGATACGGCCGTCAGGCCAGCGCGCCGCGACAAGGGGGCGGCCGCACGGCCGGCGCTGCGGCCGGGTAACCGGACACCGCCGGGATAACCTGACAAAGGGCCGCTCGGGGAAAGGCCGCTTTGGGGAAAGGCCGCTTTGGGGAAGGGCCGCTCGGGGAAGGGCCGCTGGGGGGAGGAGCATGACGGACAGGCAGGACGGGCTGCCGGGCGCGGAGCCCCGGCGGCCGCGGCAGAACGTCCGCTCCGACGCGCAGGGCCGGCTGGCCGCCCGCATCGCCTCAAGCCGGAGCGCCAGGAGACGGCGGGCACTGCTGACCGTGTGCGGGGCCATGTCCGCGCTCGTGCTCGTCGTGTCGGGCAGCGCCTGGGCCCTGACCGGGTACATCAACGACCACATCAAGCGCGTGGACGCCGGGACCGCGGATTCCGGCTCGACCGGGCCGCTCAACATCCTGGTGGCCGGCGTGGACCCCCGGACCGGCCTGACCCACCATCAGGAGGTCATGCTGCACGTGGGCAACGACGTCACCTCCAACTCCGACACGCTGATGCTGGCGCACGTGTCGGCGGACCGGAGCCGGGTGACGATCGTCAGCATCCCGCGTGACTCGTGGGTGAACATCCCCGGGCACGGGATGAGCAAGATCAACGCCGCGTACGGGTTCGGCGGCGCCCGGCTCATGGTGCAGACGGTCGAGCAGGCCACCGGCCTGACCATCAACGACTACGTTGAGGTCGACTTCCTGGGGTTCGTCAAGGTGATCGACGCGCTCGGCGGGGTGAACATCTGCCTGCCGCAGGCGGTGGACGACGCCTACAGCGGGCTGCGCCTGTCGGCGGGCGAGCACCACGTCAACGGCATCACCGCCCTGGCCTACGCCCGCGACCGGCATTCTTTCGCCACGTCCGACCTCGCCCGCATCCAGGACCAGCAGCGCCTGGTGTCATCGGCGCTCACCGAGGCCATCCACTCGGGGCTGCTGGCCAACCCGGTACGGCTGTCCCAGTTCATCAGCGCGTCCCTGGCCGCGCTGACCGTCAACCAGGGCCTGAACGTGTCGGCGCTCGCGGACCAGATGCGCGGCATCTCCGCATCTGACGTGACGTTCCGGACCGTGCCGCTCGCCAGCACCGATTACCAGACCCCCACCGGCGAGCTGGCGGTGCAGTGGGACGCCCAGGCGGCCGGCCAGCTCTTCCAGGATCTGGCGAACGACCAGAGCCTGCCCACTCCCACCCCGTCGGCCGCGCACCCCGCGCATGGCGGCGCATCTCCGGCGCCGGCCGGGTCCGCGGCGTCCCCGGGGGCCTCCGCGGCGGGTGCGGGCGGCCGCGCGGCCTCCCCGGGCGCATCCGGCGCACCCAGTGGGTCCGGCGGGTCCAGTGGGTCCGGCGGGAATACAGCGGCTCAGGATGCCTGCAGGTAAATCCAGCCGTCCGGCCTTTACCCCGTACCGCGCGGAACCGGACCCGTGGGTAACAAAGCACACGCCGCCGGCCCGGACGGCGTCCGCCCTGGTGGCGCGCGCCAGTTACCGGACGGCAACTACCCACTGTCGTGTTTCGCAGCTTTTAGGGCATGCCGGAGCGTGCGCGACTACGCTCGCGTTGTGGCCGATCTGCGGGAACCAGTCACCGGACTGCCGAAGCGCCAGCCTGCCTCCAGGTTGGCGCCTGCCCATATTCCGGCGCCACCGCGTGAGACGGAGCCGAGGCCGGGCGCCTCGGCCGGCCGTCACCGGCGGCCGGTGCCGGACGGCCTGCCCCCGGAGGCACCGGCCCTCGTGCTGGCCGTCGCCGGGCATTTCGGCACCCCGGATGTGGCTGCGGAGATCGCGTCGATCGTCCGCGTCGACAATCCCAGCCTGGACGTGCGGATGGCACGCGTGGGAACCGGCCGCGACGACCCGGCGGGCCTGCCCGCCGTTCTGGCCAGCGCCGCGACCATGCGCCCGACGGACGGCCCGGCCGCCATCGTGGTGCCGCTGCTCGCCCTGCCCTACCCGGCCGTGACCGACGCGATCCGTTATGGCGTCACCCAGAGCAACGTCAACGCCTACATCGCCGAACCATTCAACGTGAGCCTGACGTTCGCCGAAGCGCTGCACATCCGGCTCGCCGACGCGCACCTCGCCCGCGCCGACCGGGTTCGCATGTTCAGCATTCCCACGTCAGCCGATGGCATCATCGTGGCTACCGTCGGCGGTGCCCAGTCCGCCGCGGCCGCCACGCCGACCTCCGTGCTGCTGGCGGCGCGGCTCGCCCTGCCCGTGTTCGCCGCCGCGCTGGACGGCAGTCCCAGCATCGGCGAAGCCGCGGCGCAACTGCGGCAGATGGGCGTGGGCCGGATCGCCATCGCGCCGTGCATCATCGGGCCGGAGGCCCGGCCCGGCGAACTCGAGGCGGCGTGCGCGAGCATCGGCGCGGACTCCGCGGCGCCGCTGGGCGCGCACGACAGCGTGGCCAAGCTGATGACCCTGGCCTACGGCCAGGCCCTCGCCGAGATCGAATCACCCGGCGGCGGCTGACCCCCGCCGGGGCGGTACCCCGCCCCGGCGACCCGCCCCCCGGGGCGCTCCCGGCGCGGCCGGCGCCGGGTTACTCGGTGCCGGCCACCAGCGTGTCCAGCCGGAGGCCGGGGCGGTCCCGCTGGATGGCGGCCAGCCGCCACTTGTCGGCGAACAGGGCGAGCAGGGCCCCGTCCAGACGGCGGGTGAGGACCTCGGCCCCGCGCTGCCCGGCGAGGCTGGCGGCGCCCTCGGGGTCGGTCCGGCGGGCGATCGTGTAGCCGAGGTGCTCCAGTTCGGCCCGGGCCCCGAACTCGTGCTCCAGCCGGTGCAGGACCACGTCGAACTGCAGCGGCCCGACCGCGGCGAGCACGGGGGCCTGGTCGCCGCGCAGGTCGGACGCGAGCACCTGGACGACGCCCTCGGTGCCGAGCTGGTCGATGCCCTTGCGGAACTGCTTGTGCTTGCTCGCGTCCTTGCTGCGCACGACGGCGAAGTGCTCCGGGGCGAAGCTCGGGATCGGCGGGAACTCGACCGCCTGCGCCTCGAACAGCGTGTCCCCGGGCCGCAGGGCCGTCGCGTTGACCAGGCCGATCACGTCACCCGGATAGGCGACGTCCACGGTCTCACGCTCCTGGCCGAACATGGCCTGGGCGTATTTGGTCGCGAACGGCCGGCCGGTGGCCGCGTGGGTCAGCACCATGCCCCGCTCGAACCGCCCCGAGCACACCCGGACGAAGGCCACCCGGTCCCGGTGGTTGCGGTCCATGTTGGCCTGGACCTTGAACACCAGGCCGGAGAACGGGGCGTCGACCGCCCGCGGCTCGTCCTTGACGTCACGCCGGGGAGCCGGCGGCGGGGCCAGCTCGCACAGTCCCTCCAGCAGCCGCCGTACGCCGAAGTTGGGCAGGGCCGCGCCGAACAGCACCGGTGAGGACTCTCCCGCCAGGAACGAGTCCATGTCCACGTCCGCGCCGATCTCGTCCAGCAGCGCAAGCTCTTCCACCGCCGTCGCGTACGCGGCGCCCGCACGCCCGGCCGCCTGCGCGGCGTCCAGGTGCTCCTCGATGGCGCGTCCGGCGCCGCCCGGCGTGCGGGTGTAGGCGGTGAAGTCGCCGGTGCCGCGGTCGATCAGCCCGCGGAAATCACCCGCCACCCCGACCGGCCAGTTCAGCGGCGTCGGGCGCAGGCCGATCCGCTGCTCGATCTCGTCCAGGAGCTCCAGCGGCTCGCGGCCGGGCCGGTCCCACTTGTTGACGAAGGTGATGACGGGGACGCGCCGGTTGCGGCACACGTCGAACAGCTTCAGCGTCTGCGGTTCCAGGCCCTTGGCCGAGTCCAGCAGCATGATCGCGCAGTCGACGGCTTCCAGCACCCGGTAGGTGTCCTCGGAGAAGTCGGCGTGGCCGGGGGTGTCCAGCAGGTTCAGCACCATGCCGCCGTAGTCGAAGCGGAGCGCCGCGGAGGTGATGGAGATGCCACGGTCACGTTCCATGGCCATCCAGTCCGAGGTGACCCCGCGCCGGCCCGCCTTGCCGTGCACGGCGCCGGCCTGGGTGATCGCCGACGCGTGCAGCGCCAGCGCCTCGGTGAGCGTCGACTTGCCCGCGTCCGGGTGACTGATCACCGCGAACGCGCGCCGCCGGCCCGCCTCGGCCAGCACCTGCTGACCGCGCCGGGCCCACCGGACTCTGCTGCCCCCGGCTTCCGTCTTCTCCGGCGCGCCGGGGCGCCTCATCAACCACCGTCACTTGCGGCTTGTCTCCTTCCCCGCGCCTGGCCCTGGGCCGACGGGGCCCTTTGCTGGCCTGTTCCGCCATCTCGCGCAGCAGGCAACCCGCGCGAGTCTAATGTCACGCCCCTATAACACGGGAATCCGCTCCCCTCATCCGCGGTCCGCACGGTGCGCAGACGCCCGGCACAGGCTCGTTCGGCCTGGTGACTTGCTCGGTCTGGGAGGGTGGCCTCGTGCTCATTCTTCGTTCGGTTGGCTTGTTCGTCCTCGCCGCGTTCTTCGAGATCGGCGGCGCCTGGCTGATCTGGCAGGGGGTCCGCGAGCATCGCGGCTGGGCCTGGATCGGGGCGGGCGTCATCGCGCTCGGCATCTACGGCTTCGTCGCGACCGGCCAGCCCGACTCGCACTTCGGCCAGATCCTCGCCGCCTACGGCGGGGTCTTCATCGCCGGCTCGCTCATCTGGGGCGTGGTCGCCGACGGCTACCGCCCCGATCGCTACGACATCATCGGCGCGGCGATCTGCCTGGCCGGCGTGGCCGTGATCATGTACGCCCCGCGGCGCTGACGGGATAGGCATGCCAGTCGCCGGCCGGGAAGCGCGCCGTTACTCGGCGTTCCCGCCCTGACGCTGGATCAGCGTCACGATGTCCTCGGTGTCCAGGTCGGCGAGGGCGCGCCGCAGCCGGGCCCGGGCCACCGCCCGGCGCCGGGCCGCGTCACCCGCGAGCAGGGCGCCGCAGAACGCCGCGAAGGCCGCCAGTATCCCGGCGCCGAACGCCGCGCCGTGCAGAAAGGCGTGCCAGATGGATGCTGTCGGAGCAGAATCCGGAACGGCCACCAAAGCGGCGTACAAGATCGAATCCACAGGTTGCGGTTCCTCCCCTTCGCTACCGTCGGCTCCCGACATCACCCCAGGCCCCGGCGATGCCCACCGCCAGCACGTTGGTACCACTCCCTTGGTTGACGCGGCGCGCGCGCCACTTGTTTACTGAATCGGTCATTTTTTCCAAATAAGTCCTTGAAAATAGGGATTTTCTTCGCATGTGGGCAGATTTCGGGCATGCGGCCGCCGGTGACCGCGGTGCCGCCCGGAACTCACCCGACCATGCGCCGCCGGCTATTGGAGCCGGCGGAGGTAGGTGTCGGCAGGCTCAGCGGCCTGGACGCGGACCCGGCCGTCGACGGCCTGAACGCCGTCAGGGCGGGCGACGACGGGGCTCAGATGGAGTTCGGCGACCTGCGGCAGGTCATCGGCCAGCCGGGAGATGCGTAGCAGCACGTCCCGCAGCGCGCTGAGATCGGCGGCCGGGGCGCCGGGGCGCCCGAGCAGCAGCGGGGTGGCGCGGATCGAGTGGATGAGGTCGTCGGCGTCGGCGTCGGTGAGGGGAGCCAGCCGCGCAGCGCGGTCAGCCAGCACGTAGGCGGCCGCGCCACCGAGCCCGAACAGCACCAGCGGCCCCACCATCTGCTCCTGCAGCACGCCGATCATCACCTTGACGCCACCGGTGATCATCGGCTGGACAAGGACGCCGGCCAGCCGGCCGCCGAACGTCTCCCGCAGTGAGCGGAATCCGCGCCGGACCTCATCCGCACCGTGGCGATCAAGCAGGACGGCACTGGCATCTCTCATGGGCAGCAGGCCGGGCACATCCGCCTTGAGCGCCACCGGGGCGCCGAATCGCGCCGCGGCCGCGATCGCGGCGTCTTCGGTGGCGACCGTGACGCAGTCGACCAGCGGCACGCCATAACAGCCGAGCAGTTCCGCGGTCGGGTCCGGGGGCAGCCAGCCACCCGCCGGGCTATCGGCGAGCAGGCCGGCGATCAGTTCCCTGGCCCGGTCCTGGCGCAGGCCGTCGAGGTCGGGTACCCGGCCCGGCGGGGTCGCCTGCCACATGCCGTAACGCGCGGCGTGGCCGAGGGCGCGGGCGGCGGACTCGGGGTAGGCATACGCCGGGGCGGCCGGGGAGCCCTCGTCCGGGCCCCGCAGCAGCCGGACCGCCTCCACCTGGTCCATTACCGCCGCGGCGATCGGCACCCGCAGCCGCGCCGCGCACACCTCGGGGACCAGGCTGCTGGTCGCGGTCGTGACCGTCAGCGCCAGGATCGCGTCAACGCCCGGGTCGGCGCCGACGATCTCCAGGCAGTCACGGAAGATCCCGGGCGCGATCGCCGCCGTGGTATCGACCGGCCCGGCCACCACGGCACCGGCGGGGAGTGCGTCCCGGAGCGCCCGCTGAGTGTCCCAGGCCAGGCTGGCGAGCTGCAGGCGCGCGTCGCCGAACGCGTCGGCGGCGAGCATCCCGCCGCCGCGGGTGTTGGACACCACGGCGACCCTGGGCCCCCGCGGCACCGGCTGCGACGCCAGCAGCGTCACGGTGTCGAGCAGCTCGCCCAGGTTCGCGGCGGCGATCACACCGGCCTGCTCGAGCAGGGCGTGCCGGGTGAGCAGCGGGGCGTCCGCCGCCGCGGCGCGCGCCGCGGCCAGCCGCCGGCCCGTCGCTGACCGGCCCACATTCACGGTCAGGACCGGCTTGGTGCGGCCGACGCGGCGGGCCGTGCGGGCGAACTTGCGCGGGTTCCCGAACGACTCCAGGTACAGCACGGCCAGCTTGGTCGCCGCGTCGGATTCCCACCACAGCAGCATGTCGTTGCCGGACACGTCGTCCTTGTCGCCAAGTGAGACGAAGGACGAGGTCCCGATGCCCAGCCGGGACAGGTGCTCGAGCAGGACGACGCCGACGCCGCCGGACTGCAGCGCCAGGCCGGCGCTTCCCGCCCGGGGTTGGCGGGCTGCGAGCGTCGCGTTCAGGGAGACGCCGGCGTTGGCCACGCCCAAGCAGTCTGGCCCGATAATCCGCATGTCATGGCGGCGGCAGATGCCGAGCAGCTCCGCGCGGGCGGCGCCATCGAGTCCCGAAGTGATCACCACCAGGGCCTTGATCCCCCGCTGCCCGCATTCTTCGGCGATACCGAGTACCGCGGCCGCCGGCGCGGTGATAACCGCCAGGTCGACCTGTTCCGGCAGCGCGGCCGCGGACGGCACGGGGAGGACGCCGTCCAGTCCGGCCACGCCGGGTTTCACCGCGTAGACCGGGCCGGGGAACCCGCCGCTGATGATGTTCTGCAGGATGGCCCGCCCAACGGTCCCGGGGCCTGCGCTCGCGCCGATGACCGCTATCGAGGCGGGAGTCAGCACGTGCCGCAGGCTGGCCACGTTGGCCGACCGCTCCCGTTCGGCGACCGCGTCCCGGTAGGTGCCGAGGGCGGCGTCCGCCTCGTCGGCGGGCAGCGGGAACGTCAGGTCGTACATGCCGTCCGCCAGGGCGCGCCGAACCGGCAGCCCGGCGTCGGCGAATACCTGCATCATGCGCGCGTTCTCGATCAGGGTCTCCGCCACAAAGGCCTGGACTCCCCGGCTGCGGGCCAGTGAGATCAGGTGCTCCAGCAGCAGCGTGCCGACGCCGCGGTTGTGTATGTCATCGGCGACCGCCAGCGCGATCTCAGCGGACCGGGAGCCATCGCGGGCAACCTCGTAGCTGCCGCACCCGACCACCTGGCCGTCCAGCACGGCCAGCAGCGCACCGTGGTCGGGTGCGGGCTCGCGGCATACCCGGCGCGCCTCCTGCTCGGCCGCGATCGGGCTCACCCCGAAGAAACGTAGATAGAGGTTATTGGGGGACATCCTGGTGTGCATGTCCCGCACCGCGTCGAAGTCGCCGGGCCGCGCGGGCCGGATCTCGATCGTGGTGCCGTCGGCCAGCAGAGCGTAGGCGCCGGGCTCGGCCTGTGTGCTCACTTCGCCTCCCTGGTCCAGCCGTGCGGCGCGCTTCCAGGCACGCCGGAGCCTTCCGTGCCGAGTGGGACCGGTCTGCGTTGACAGGGTCCCAGTGAACCCGCGACGATGCCCCGGCCGCTAGTGCGCTGATGCCCGGCGCAGCGCCTTTACCTCGCGGCGCAAGATCTTGCCGGTCGGCCCCTTGGGCAGGCCTGGCACTATCCAGACATGGCGCGGGTACTTGTAGGGCGCTATCCGGTCTCTGGTGAAAGCGATCAGCTCCTCAGCCGTGGCGGTCTCGTCCGGCTTGAGGGTGACGGCCGCGCCGACCTCCTCGCCCAGATCGTCATGCGGGATCCCGACGACAGCAACCTCCGCCACGGCCGGGTGCTCGTACAGGACCTCTTCGACCTCGCGCGGATAGACGTTGAAACCACCGCGGATGATCATGTCCTTCTTCCTGTCCACGATGGAGAAGTAGCCGTCCTCGTCGACCCTGGCCAGGTCACCGGTCCGGAACCAGCCCCCACCCGCCTCCCCTTCCCCCTTCATCATCGCCTCGGCGGTGGCCTCCGGCATGCGCCAGTACCCCTTCATGATGTTGTGACCGGCGATGACGATCTCGCCGACCTCGCCGACAGGCACCTCGGTGCCGTCGGCATCGACCACGCGCATGTGCACGCCGATGACCGGCGTGCCGATCGTGCCGGGCTTGCGTACCTTGTCCGGGTGGTTGAAGGACGCTACCGGCGACGTCTCGGACAGCCCGTAGCCCTCGAGGATCATGCAGTGGAACGTTTCCTCGAACCCGCGCAGGATCTCCACCGGCAGGGCCGCGCCGCCTGAGATGCACACCCGCAGGGACGAGACGTCCGCCTGCGCGCCGCCTGGATGGTGCAGCATCGCCGCGTACATGGTCGGCACGCCCTCGAAGATCGTCACCTTGTCCCGGCCGATGACCTGCAGGGCCTGGCCGGGGTCGAACCTGGGCAGCAGCGTCAGGCTGGAGCCGGCGAACACCGCCGCGTTCAGCGCGCAGGTCAGCCCGAAAACGTGGAAGAGCGGCAGACAGCCCATCACGACGTCATCGGGACCGTTCTGCAGCAGGGTGACCGCGGTCAGCTCGGCATTCCGGTACAGGTTCGCGTGGGTCAGCTCGGCGCCCTTGGGCTTGCCGGTGGTGCCGGAGGTGTAGAGGATCACGGCATCGTCCTCGGCCGCTGGTGCCGCCCGCTGCGCCGCTGCGACCTGGCCGTCCAGCAGCGTGGCAAGGTCCGGCTCGGGCACCTCGATGACCGGCACGCCGGTCCCTGCGGCTCCCTTCGCCGCCTCGTCGGCGACAGAGTGCCAGGCGAAGAGGACCTTGGCGCCGGAATCATCGAGATAGTAGGCGATCTCACGGCTCTTGAGCAGTGGGTTCATCGGCACCGCGACCGCCCCGGCGCCGAGAGCGCCGAAGAACGCGATCGGGAAGGCCGGCACGTTGGGCAGCATGACAGCCACCCGGTCGCCCGCCGACACCCCGAGGGATTTCAGCAAGGATGTCAGGCGGCCGGCAGCGTCGTACAGCTGCGTGTAGGACAGGACCAGGCTGTCCAGGCGGATGGCCGGGCGCTCGCCGTGATCGGCTACCGTCCGCGCAAGCATGGAGTTCAGATCGGCCATCGTGTCCTCCAAGGTGAGCGCACCGATACTGCTGGACCCGTACTCGCGTCGATCCCGGTAAATCGATGGCGCTGCAGCGAATCCGGGCGTCGGTGCCAGGCCCTAGTGACACGCTCGGCCACCGGTATGCCGCTGATAACGGCGAAAGGCCCGGAATTGCCGTGACGAATGACCTGCGCTACTGACCCAATGGCACTTAAGCCCAAGGCCAGCGATCTTGTTCGCACCTGCCGGGGCTTAGCGGGTTCCCGGGACGACCACGACGGGGCAGGCCGCGTGGTGCGTGACCTGACTGCTCACCGAACCCATCAGGAGCCTGGCAAACCCCCCGTCACCGCGGGACCCCACGACCAGCATGTCGGCGTCACGCGAGGCCTTGACGAGTTCTTCCGCCGCCTCTCCGGTGGCAACGCTCACGGTGACGTCAGGCACCGTCTCGCCGATCTCGCTCGCGACCTTGGCCACGAACTCCTGGACCGCCTGCCGGGTCTGCTCGTGGCTAAGGCCGCCCTCGGGGAGGGTGCGCAGACCCCAGAAAATCGTAGTGGCCGGGCGAGCAGGGCCCGGCCGAACCGTCATGACTGTCAACGGGACATGGCGCAGCGCGGCCTCGCGCATCGCCCAGCCAAGGGCGTGGCCGGACCCGTCCGAGCCGTCCACCCCGACGACGATTCCGGACATCTCTACTCCTCAGGTTCTCGACCCGTTTCGGCTCATGCGGGCTAAGCGTGGCCCGAAGCTCAGGTGAAAGACAGGGCTGAAGGACCCCGCCGGGCAGGGCGCAAGACCCGGCCCGCCACTGATGCAAAGCATATGGAGCAAAGCATATGGAGTTAGTCTGAGGGCGGGCACGATAGACCACTGATGGCCGCGCCTTCCAGTAGCACAGGAGCGTCTTCTTACTCGGAGGTCACCGGCTATGCCAGAAACCCTCCCCGCCCACTCACATCGGCCTGCGGCCGGGAGCGAACCCGGTCCGCCCCCGGCCAGGGACATGGCCTGGATCCCCCGGGGCGAGTTCCTGATGGGCTCGAACGACTTTTACCCCGAAGAGCGCCCGGTGCATCGCGTCGCGGTCGACGGGTTCTGGATCGACGAGCACCTGGTCACCGTCGCCGAGTTCCGCCGCTTCGTGACGGCGACGGGTTACGTGACATGGGCCGAGCAGGCCCCGGATCCCGCCGATTACCCCGGCGCTGATCCCGCACTGCTCGTCCCGGGATCGCTGGTGTTCCACCAGACCCCCGGGCCGGTCGACCTCGGGGACGTCCGGAACTGGTGGCACTGGACGGCCGGCGCGCAATGGCGCCATCCCGATGGGCCGCACAGCACCCTGCATGGGCGTGAGCGCCACCCGGTGACGCACGTGGCCTACCGAGACGCCGAAGCGTACGCCGCCTGGGCCGGGAAGGAGCTGCCGACCGAGGCGCAGTGGGAATACGCGGCACGCGGTGGCCTGGAGAGCAAGACCTTCTGCTGGGGGGACGAGTTCGCCCCGCGCGGCAAGATGATGGCCAACACCTGGCAGGGCGAGTTTCCCTGGCAAAATCTGATGCTCGACCACTACGAGCGGACCTCACCGGTCAAGCGCTTCCCGCCGAACGGCTATGGCCTGTTCGATATGGCCGGCAACGTGTGGGAGTGGACGGCTGACTTCTTCGTGCCCCGTCACGCCGGCGACCCGGCTCGCCCCTGCTGCACGCCGCGCAATCCCAGCGTGCCCTCACCCGATCAGAGCTACGATCACGCCGCCCCCGGCGCCCATATCCCGCGTCGGGTCATCAAGGGGGGCTCGCACCTGTGCGCCCCCAACTACTGCCTGCGCTACCGCCCCGCCGCGCGCCAGGGCGAGGCCATCGACACCACGACCAGCCACATCGGATTTCGCTGCGTCGTCAACGCCCAGCGCCCCTGACGTGGAGCACATCACGGCGACGGTCGTGCCGGCCGCAACGAGCTGGCAGCGGTTCTGCCGTTCGAACACCAGTTCCCAGTATACCTCATAGCCCATGTCGAACCTGCCCCGGTACCTGTCGATCCACTCCTTCGGGGCGTGGTGCGGGGCGTGGCGGGCGCCCGGGCAGTCGAGGTTGATAACTCCGCGAAATGGCTTTGCCATCACGACTCCGCTAAGTCGGAGCGGCCCGCCCTGGCACGCAGAGCTTAGGAGCCGGGACCTGCGGCAGCATCACCCATCACGGGTGATAACGACCTGCTCGGCGCGCCGCAACACTGAGACTTGTGCAGCCTGCTTGGCCGTGGCTCCGCAGAATGTGGCTGCCGCATGGACTACGCATACCGGCGCGCCCTGGC
>CAWEFP010000055.1:0-11733 GCA_963808295.1 uncultured Actinomycetes bacterium
GTCTCGCGCCCTGCGCCCCCTCCCCTTGGTCGTTCCCAGATTCGCGCGGAAAAACGCTGGCTGACGACGGTAAGGCCGTGTCGCCGCGAGTAGCCGGGACCCCATGTTGAGATCGGTTGCACCGCGACGTGTGAACAGACGCCCGTCAAGCAGCTCGGCAGTGACCTGGCCTGCGCTGGAGCCGCGGGTTTGACTTCTCGGTCATGTCGACCACTATTTCCCGTGGTCGCGGTGAGCTAGGTTGGGCGCGATGAAGCTGCCGCGCGAACTGGGTGATCTCCCCTACGCCGACGCGCTCATCAGCCACGAGGGCGATCTGGCGCCCGGGGAGCACTACGACGGCTGCCACTTCACCGGCGTGGCGTTCACCGCCGTGCGGGCGGACAACGGCCGCTTCGTGGAGTGCGCGTTCTCCGACGTGACGCTGGAGGACGTGAGCATGCGGAGGAGCCGGCTCAGCGACGTGTGGCTGCGCGACGTCCGGTTCCTGTCCGCGGACCTGGCGGAAAGCACCTGGCTGGATGCGACGTTCATCGGCTGCGCGGCCGCCGGGGTCCAGGCGTTCGATTCGGGCCTGCGGCGGGTCGTCTTCCACGAATGCAAGCTGGACTCGGTGAACTTCCGCGGCGCCGCGCTCGCGGACGTCACGTTCGAGAACTGCCTGCTGCGCGACGTCGACTTCACCGGCGCGACGCTGAAGCGGGCCCGGTTCCCCGGATCGGCGCTGACCCGTGCCGACTTCTCCCGCGCCACCCTGGAGAAGGTCGACCTGCGCGGCGCGGAGCTGGACATCACCGCGGGGTTCGAGTCGCTGCGCGGCGCCATCATGACCACCGAGCAGTTCCTCTCGCTGGCCCCGGCGCTCGCGCGCCAGCTCGGCGTCGAGATCAACGACGCCTAACGCCCGCCAGCGGACGTATCAGCCTTGTGGGCGCGGTATCAGCGGCAGGTCCGTCGACGCTGACCGGCCAGTACGCCTCGGTGGACGACGAGCTGACCGGTGTCCCAGACGCGGGGGGCCAGGACGCTGGGCCGCCGGGCGGCGTCAGGTCATCCGCTCCAGCCCCTGCAGGACCCGGTTCAGCAGGCCAAGATCCAGCGGCGTGGCCCGTTCCTGCGCCGGGTGGGCCTCGCCCGGCCGGCCCCTTCGCGGGAGCTCGGCCAGCGCGGGGCGTCCGGAATCGGCGAAATGCCCGGCCTGGGCGCGGCTGCCCGGCCGGGCGCCCGGAACACCGGCCTCCCCGGGAACAGCATCCGCGGCGGTGACCGTGCACAGGCCCGCGTGCACGAACTGGCCGACGGATTCCATCGTTTCGTGCAGGGCAAGACCACCGCGCCAGGCCAGCTCGCTGACCGTGGTCCGCCCGTCGATCAGGCGGGCGACGGTCCGCTGCCCGGCATTGACGAGCGTCCTCCGGCGGCCCGGGGCGGACCACTGCGGGCACCACCGCGGCGTGACGTCGTACCACGCCAGCCGCAGTGTCATGTGCTCGATGTACTGCCGCACCGAATCGACGTCCATGGCCAGGAACATTTCCGCCCAGTGTGTTCGCTGCGGCGCGAACCAGATGCCCGTCACGGAACATTCGCCCGCGAACGGCGTGGTCAGCGCGAGAAGCGCGTCGAGCGCGATCGACTGGAGCAGCCGCTGCAGCTCGGCCGGGCGGACAAGACCCCGGCCGGCCAGGACGGCGCCGACCGCGCCGTCCGGCTGGCTGTCCCGGGCAATCTGATCCCATACGTCAGGCGCCAGGCGCCGTGACCGGACCAGCCGGGTGCCCAGATCGGGCACGGCGGGTGATTCGGCGAAAGCCAGGCGCCCGTTACTCAGGTAAACAATCCCGCCGGGCTGTCCGCTG
Source organism: uncultured Actinomycetes bacterium (assembly GCA_963808295.1). Classification (GTDB taxonomy): domain Bacteria; phylum Actinomycetota; class Actinomycetes; order Streptosporangiales; family Streptosporangiaceae; genus Bog-532. The sequence continues at coordinate 1,860 of CAWEFP010000055.1, forward strand.
ATCTCCACGGCTACGGATGCGCCACTGCGACCGAGTCCGGTCAGCTCGCTGACGATCTGATCTGCTGGTATCTGCCGGCCACGCTCACCCAAGACATGCCCTCCCCAGTCAGGCGTGAAAGAGTTCCTCCGCCGCCGCCCGCCTCGTTGCAGGCCTCTCCGCACCGCCTCTGACATGCGGTGACGTATGGCACGATGAGCCAGAATAAGGTGATATGGGCGGATCACGAAAGGGGCCGAAGGTCCCTAACAAAGCACCCATGGGTCATAGATCACTCACCCTGCCGGTACCTCATGTTACCTATCGGCGGCCGGGCAGCGGCAGGTTCGGCAGAACGGAAAATGATTACCGGTAAATTCCACGGAACGGACCACAGTGACGGCCTGGCCGCGCACTGAAAATGGTCAATTTCCGGGAGTGATTAACGCAATACGCAAATGCATATCGCCCGGGCCGCGCGGCAAATTCGGAAATATGATGCGGTCGCCCTGTCTCCGACCGCCCGCTCAGGCCGCCCGGCGCGTCACGCCAGGCGCCGAAGTCGCCGCAGGACCTGAGCCAGCACGTGCCGGTCCGGCCGGGACGAGACCGCGCCAGGACCCGGGCCCTCGCCCATTCCGCCGGCCAGCCGGGCGTGATCTCGCGGCACATCCGGCCATGCGGCGACCGGCCTGCGGCGCGGCGGCAGCGGATCCGCGTCCAGCACCCCCGCCGGGGCCGCCATCTCCGTGACCATCTCTGGCCGCAGGAACTCCTCCGCCTCGGCCGGAAGGGCCGACTGGTGTCCCGCGTGCACAGTCGCCGATACTCCCCAAACCACCGGCGCCCCCTCCACTGCATTCAGCTGCGCTTTTCAGGCTATGGGCCGGTACGCGGGATCGCCAGGGACTCGGGGAAAGAACTCGCTACGCAGAAGATTTCGTAACATTTCCTGACGAACGGTCATGCAGCGACCACTTTCAGCCAGAGACCAGGCCGCCGCTTACCCCGTGCACGCGGGTGTTTCAGCTAAGAAGCCTGACTAATTGGCCGGATTCCGGCAAAATTAGTGGGATTAACGCGCGGCAGGCCTGCATCGCGCGGGCGAATGCCTCGCCGCGCTCGCGGTAGTCGCGGAATTGGCCGAAGCTCGGCGCGGCCGGCGACAGCAGCACCACCCCGTCCGGTCGGGCCCAGTCAAATGCGCGGGCGACCGCCGCGTCCAGATCGGGGCAGTCCTCGGCGCCCGCCAGACCGGACGCCCCGGGCTGGACGCCCGCCAGACCGGACGCCCCGGGCCCGGCGCCCGCAGGACCGGAGGCCCCGGGCTGGACGCCCGCCAGACCAGACGCCCCGGGCTGGACGCCAGCCAGACCAGAGGCCCCGGGCGGCCTGTCCGCGGCCCCGGGCGGCCTGTCCGCGCCGAGCGCAGCCTCGATCTCGGCCCGGATGCGCGGGCCGCTGTCGGGCAGGGTGAGCACCATCGTGGGGGCCGCGCGGTCGCGCAGTGCGGCCGCGAGCGGCGCGTAGTCGATGCCGCGATCGTGGCCCCCGGCGATCAGGGCCACCCGCCGGCCGGGAAACGCGTCCAGCGCGGCCAGGGTGGGCAGCACGTTGGTGGACAGGCTGTCGTCGACGAACGTGACCCCCGCGACCGCCCCCGCCACCTGCAGCCGGTGATCCAGGTGGCGGAATCCCCCGGCCGCGGCGTGCAGCGCCGCCTCGTCGGACGCGCCGGCGACGCCGAGCGCCTGCAGGCAGCGCCGCGCGATCAGCGCGTTCCGGCGGTTGTGGCCGCCGAGCAGCGCCAGCGGCTCCATCCAGGAGGCACCCGGGTCGTCGGCGGCGTGTACCCAGTCCACCCGCGGCCCGAGCAGGGAAGCCCGTTCGCGCAGCAGGCCGCTGTCGCCGTTGGCGACGGTCAGGTCCGCGCCCGGCTGCGAGCACGCCGACAGCTTGTCCCGGTAGTAGTTCTGCACACCGCCGTGCCAGTCGAGGTGATCGGGGTGCAGCGAGGTGACGGCCACGACGGGCGGGGAGCACGGCAGATCCATGGCCTGGTAGCTGGAGACCTCGATGACCCAGAAGTCCCACGTCCCGCCGCCTCCGCCGCCCCCGCTGGGCCCGCCGTCCCCGCTGGGCCCGCCGCTCCCCGCTGGGCCCGCCGGGCGGCCCGGGCGGGCATTCCGGATCCCAGGGCGGCTGGCCGATGTTGCCCCCGACCAGGCAACGGTGACCGAGCCCGGTCAGCAGATGGCCGGTGACCGCGGCGGTCGTGCTCTTGCCCTTGGTGCCGGTGATCAGCAGGACGCGGGCGGGATCGGCTTCCCGCAGCCACAGGCCCAGGCCACCGGCCACCGGGACGCCCCGCTCTTCCAGCCGGATGACCTCGGGGCGGTAGCGGCTGATCCCCGGCGACTTCACGACCACGTCGCACTTCTCCAGCGCGGCGAGCCCGCCGTAGCCGGTGCCGAGCACCGGCATCCCGCCGATCGCGACGGCCTGCGGGCGGTCATCGACCAGCACCGGCTCGACGCCCATCGCGCGGAGCCTGCGGACATTCGCCATGCCTTCGCGGCCGAGGCCCCACACCCCGGCGCGGGCGCCGCCCAGATCTGACCAGGAAAGCTTGGGACGTGTACCGGTCACGCGAGGAGTTCCTCCGCGTAGGGGGCGGGAATGAAGTGCTCGCCGGCGGGCTGCAGCAGGCCGTCGGTCGACGGCCGTCCGGGCAGCGCCCGCACCTCGGCGGCCAGTTCGTGCAGCAGCGGGAAACCGGCCCGGTCACCGCGCTGGTCCGCGAGCAGCAGCGCCGCGCGGCACTCGTTGACCTCCCCGACGCATTCGAACGGCTTGCTGAGGTCGGCGTCGCCGAGCAGCGCGCGGAACCGGCCCGCCAGGGACGGGTCGGCGAGCGGCTCGCGGCCGCCGAAGATCGTCCCGAGGTCCGCGGCGGGCAGGAACGGCGCCAGGATCAGGTCGATGAAGCAGCATTTGTCGCACTGCCCGCACCAGTGGTCGAGCCGCTTCGCCCGGTCGATGTGGAAGGCGCGGTTACAGCTGCGGAACGTCCCGTGGTAGGGCGTCAGCCGGGCAAACCGCTCCGCGATCCACAGCTCGGTACGCGGCCGCAGCGCCGAGAAGTAGTCTGGCATGCCCGCACCCGCGGGCAGGCGGGCCGACGTCTCGGCGAGCACGCCGCGGAACGCCGCCTCGAACGCCGCGCTCTTGGAGTACTGGTGGTTGACCGCGTGATCTCCGGCCTGCACGGTGGGGACCGACGCGGACCACTCGTTGGACATCACCACGGCGTCCCGGCCCTCCAGCGCCGCCGCCATGACCGCGATCGCCGAAATGATGCCGGTCACCGGGACGTGACCGTTGAGGAACCCCAGTTCACGCGAGCGCAGCAGCTGGGGGTCGATCTCCCGCTCGGCGCGGATCACCGGGAGTCCGGTGACGGCGGCCGGGCGCTCGATCGCGTCGAACCGGTCGCCAGGCCGACTGACCACGAACAGCGCCACATCGGCACGGCGGCGGACCATCTCGACGGTGACGATGGAGTCAATTCCCCCGCCGAACGGAACGAGAGCGCGCGCTCGCCCGGCTGTGGGCGGTTCCGCGGCCGGGTGGCGGACGGCGGCCGCCGTTGTCTCCGGCACCGCCGTAGTCTCCGGCGCCTCCGGGCCCTCGATGCGAAGGCCGGACAGGTCGATGCCGTTGCGGTACGCGAACTCGCCCAGCCCGCCGACGTAGAAATCGCGGAGGAAGTCCCGCTCCCGGCGGGTCAGCGCGGTCTCCCCCGTGTCGATGAGGGGCGGCGCGGCCGTCTTGTAGGCGGAGACACCGGCGAGCAGGAAGACGAGCCGGGCGGCCGCGGCCGCGGCCGGGCTGTCCCAGCGGCTCGCGGGGCCAGTGGGGAATGTGGGGTCCGTGGAGCCTGCGGGATCCGTCGGGCCTGCGGGGTCCGTCGGGCCTGCGGGATCCGTCGGGCCTGCGGGGTCCGCCGGACGGAACGTGACCCGCTCCTCGAACGGCCGCCCGTCCACGCTGTACCGGCAGATCAGCAGGCCGGTGCCGGGATCGGCCCGGTAGGACTCGTAACGGAATCGTTGGCCGCGCCGGGCCCCGGCGGCGCTCGCCGCGTCCGCCGTCCGGGTGCTCATCGGGTCTCCCGGGGCTGCAGGCGGGCCATGGCCGCGAACCGGCCGGAGGGCCGCTCCGCGCGGTGACTGAAGAACGAGCCCCTAGGCCCGCCGGCCGGGCCGCGGGCCCGTGCGCCCGCCGGGCCCGTGCGGCCCGTCGGGACGCCGCTGACGTGGATCTGGCGATCGGGGACGCCTGCCTCCTGCAGCACGAGGCGGTTCGCCGTCCACAGGTCGAACTGCCATTGCCCGGGCCCGGTAGCGCGGAGCACAGCGGGGGCGTGGCCGCCGAAGGCGCTCGCCGCCGCCCCGGCGACCTCCGCGCCGACCTGGTAGCGGTCCGGGGCGATCGCGGGGCCGATCCCGGCGATCACGTCGGCGGGCCGGGTGCCCAGCGACCGCATGGCGGCCACGGCGGACGCGGCCACGCGGGCGACCGTGCCCCGCCAGCCCGCGTGCGCGCAGGCCAGCACGTGCGCGACGGGATCATAGAGGACCACGGGCACGCAGTCGGCCGCCAGCACGGCCAGCACGGTGCCGGGGTCGGCCGTCACCAGCGCGTCGGCGCCCGGCACGGCGTCGGCCGCCAGCCGGGTGCCCCGGCCACGGTCCGCCGCGCCGACCACCTCGGCCACCCCGCCGTGGACCTGCTCGCAGAAGACGACGTCACCCGGCCGGGCGCCGAGCGCGGCCGCCGCCCGCCGCCGGTTCTCCAGCACGGCGGCGTCGTCGTCGCCCACGTTCAGGCTCAGGTTCAGGCTGGCGCAGGGGCCGGCGGACACCCCGCCGGACCGGGTCGTGACGAGGACGTCGACGGCGCAGGAGTCGAAGGCCGGCCAGGTCAGCACGTCAAGACCGCGGCTGCGGCGGAAGACGGCCGGAACGGCCGGACTGGTAGCGGGCGCGATCATCGGGAGCGATCCTAGCGCCGCCCCGCCAGTGGCGAGGCCGCGTTCCCCGCGTCCCGCAACCGCTCTGCCATCGCTTCACCCTGGCCCAGCCGGCACAGATAACGCCGGACACGGGCGGCGAGCGGATCCATAATGCCCGGTAGACGCCTGAGTGCGACATCTGGGAGCCGGCGGGCGCTGGGCGCGGTGAGCGGAGGCTACCGGACGACGCTGACGGACCAGTCCCGGCCGGGGGCCGTTCGGTGATCAGATGCCCTAACGCCGACCTGGGCTGAGCCGGTTAAGCCGCCACCAGGTGATGAGGATGAACACGACGGTGAGGGCGATCATCGCCCCCATGTCCGTCAGCCAGGTGCTGGCCTGATGGTCCCATAGCGGGTCCGTGGTCATGGACGCGGCCGGGATGATGCGGTTCAGGTTGGCGGTGGAGGCGACGGCGGCGAAACCCCAGCGCGCGGGGGCCAGCCAGGCGACCTGGTCGAGCCCGACCTTGCCGGTGATCGACAGCACCCCGCCGGACAGGATGACCTGCGCCATGGTGAGCAGCACGAGGAACGGCATGGCCTTTTCCGACGTGTTGACCATGGAGGAGACCATCAGGCCCAGGCACATGGACGCGATGCCGAGCACCGCGATGCCGAGGATCAGTTCCAGGAACGGCTGGCTGACCAGGAACGACCCCTGCGGCGGCATCGGGTGGCCGAGCAGCCCGATCGCCACCAGGATCAGCACCTGGATGATGCTGATCACGCCCAGCACCGCCAGCTTCGAGCTCAGGTAGGCCCCGGACGACAGCCCGGCCGCGCGTTCCCGCACGTAGATCGATCTTTCCTTGACCAGCTCCCGGACCGAGCTGGCGGTGCCGGCCAGGCAGACGGAGACGACCAGTATGACCAGCAGTTCCTGGGCATTGGTGTTGGTGCCGAAGGGACCGGCCAGCCCCTGCTTGCCCGCCACCAGGCGGATCAGCACCCCGAGCACGATCGGCAGCAGGCCCATGAAGGCCAGGTAGCCGCGGTCGGCCGCGATGACCCGCGCGTACCGGCGGCACAGCGTCGAGACCTGGCGCAGCCGGCCGCGCCGGACCGGTGTGGCCGGGGTACCCGCCGCCTTCGGGCCGCCGGCCACGGCCGGAATGGACTGCGGCCGGGTGACGTACTCCTCATGAACCCGTGAGCCGGCGAACTCCCCGGCCCAGTCCCGGTCGGGGTAGCGGTCGAAGGCCTGGAAGACCTCGGCCCAGCCGGGCTGGCCGAAGTAGCTCAGCCCCTCCTGCGGCGGCCCGTAGAACGCGATCCGGCCGCCGGGCACCAGGACCAGCAGCCGGTCGCAGACGTCCAGGTTGGCGACGCTGTGGGTGACCACGATGACGGTGCGGCCGTCGTGCGCCAGGTCGCGCATCTGCTCCATCACCGACTTGTCCAGCCCCGGGTCCAGCCCGGAGGTGGGCTCGTCCAGGAACAGCAGCGACGGCTTGGTCAGCAGCTCCAGCGCCACGTTGACCCGCTTGAGCTGGCCGCCGGACAGCTTGTCGGCGCGGGTGTCCGCGTGCCGGGTCAGCGCCAGCTCCGCCATCACCTCATCGACGCGGGCGTTGCGTTCGCGGGCATGCGTGTCGGCGGGGAAACGCAGCTCGGCGGCGTAGCGCAGCGCCCGTCGTGTGGACAGCTGGGTATGCAGGACGCTGTCCTGCGGGACCAGGCCGATCCGGTGCCGCAGTTCGGCGTAGTTGTGGTACAGGTCGCGGTTGTCGTACAGGACCACGCCCCGGTCGGCCGGGCGCATCCCGGTCAGCGCGCCGAGCAGGGTCGACTTGCCGGCGCCGCTGGGGCCGATGATGCCGACCAGGCAGCGTTCGGCGATCGGGAAGCTGACGTGGTCCAGCAGGATCTTGCCCCCGCCGACCTCGACGACCAGGTCCTGCGCGACCAGCGACACATCGCCGGTGTCGATGTATTCGCGCAGCTCACCGTCGGTCAGGCGGAATGTGGCGTGCCCGATCCCGACAATATCTTTCTCGGTGAGCGTGGCGGAGGTAACTCGTTGCCCATTGACAAATGTGCCGTTGTGACTGCCCAGGTCGACAATCTGGTACTTCCCGTCCCCGGATTTGCGCAATTCGGCGTGATGCCGGGAGATGCTGAGGTCGGAAAGGACGAGGTCATTGTCGGTCGTCCGGCCGATCCGGAGCCGGTGCACCGGCAGCGCCAGCACCGATGTCGGCCGCCGGTCCACACTCAGCCGGTAGTCGTCCTGCCGGACTCCGCGGCCGCGGCCGGGCCGCCGCGGCCCGGCGCTGCCCGCGCCACCGCTGCCCGGGCCGCCGTTGGCGCCCGGCCTGCCATGGCCGTCACCGTCCGGCCCGCCCCGGCCATTGCCGCCTGGGCCGCCGCCCGGGCGGGGCCAGCCGTCCCGGCGGGGCTCGTCCCGGCGGGGTGCCTCGGGGTGAGCGGGGTGCCTCGGGGCGGGGTGCGGCCGGGCGGGGCGGGACCTCGACGGCACCCCGGCGGTCGCCGTCCATCGCGCCGGAACCGACGGCGGGCGCGGATATTTCCGTGGGCGCGTGCACCGGGCGGGCGGCTGGCTCGCAGCGCAGCACCGGGCCGTCCGCTGGATTACCGAGCCGGATAACGCATTCGGAGCTGATAGTGATCCGGTCCACACGCTGGGTCCCAATAAATGTCCCATTCGTGCTGCCGACGTCCTCAAGTATCCAGGTGTCCTGTTCATACCGGAGGACCGCGTGCCGCCACGACACACGCGTGTCGGACAGCACGATGTCAGAACCCGGATCCCGGCCCAGTCGGTAAGAGGTCCCCGCCTGCAATCTGTGATCTGATTGCCGCGTGCGCACCACGAGGACCGGGCCAGCCCCCGCCGGGCCGGAACGCAGCGATGACATGTCTACCGAGTCTAGGGGTGCGGCCCATAAACCGGAATATGCTGAACCTGTTTCTTCTACTGGGCGTTTTTTACATTAAACTCTGATCCGCCCCCGGATAGTGGAGCTGGTGTCATGAGCGAAGACCCGACCCGACCGATCAGGCCTGGGGAGTACGGCTCACCGGGCGGGTACGGCTCTTCACCGGACCCGGCGCCGGGCTACGGGTCACCGGGCGGCTACGGCTCGTCACGGGATTACGGGTCGCGGGAGGGACGCGGGGCGGACCGCGGGCCGGGGTACGGGCCGGACGGCGGGCACAACCAGGGGTACGGGGCGGACGGCGGGCACGGCCAGGGGTACGGGGCGGACGGCGGGCACGGCCAGGGGTACGAGCCGGCCGGACGGATACCAGTCGCCGTCGGGCACGGCCCGGATGCCGGACGCCGGCTACCGGGGCGAGGCGCCACGGCGGGGCCGCCGCGGCGGCCGCAGGCACCGGGGCCTGACCATCACCGCGATCGTCGTCGTGGTGCTGCTCATCCTCCTGGTCGTCGCGGACCGCGTCGCGGCGGGCATCGCCGAGAACGAGGTCGCCAACCAGATCAAGTCGCAGGGATTCCCGGTCAAGCCCAAGGTGACGATCACCGGCTTCCCGTTCCTCACCCAGCTGGCCGCGCGTGACTTCCATCAGATGAACATCTCCGCGAACAACGTGACCGAAGGCCCGCTCGACATCGCCAGCGTCAACGCCACCCTGCACGGCGTGCACATCAATTCGGGCTTCAACGGCGCCACCGTCGACCAGCTGAACGGCACCGCGCTGGTCACCTTCGCCGGGCTGAGCCAGGCGGGCGGGATCGGGGACGGGATCACCCTGTCCAACGGAGGCAACGGGGACGTGAAAGCCACCATCGACCTGGGCTTCGTGAGCGGGACCGCGCTCGCCCAGGTGTCCAGGACCGGGCCGCACCAGATCAGCGTGCGGGTGATCTCGGCCGGCGGGATTCCGCTGTCGGTGCTCGGCCCGCTGCAGAATTTCTCCATCAACATGCCGGAGCTGCCCGCCGGGATGACCATCCAGACCGTGAGCGTGACCGGGCAGGGACTGCTCATCGGCATAGCCGGAACCCACACCACCTTCAGCCAGTGACCGCCGGCCACGGCTGGGCAGGCCGGGGCTCGACTTAATGACCGTGGCGGGTTTCAGCCTGTGACCGGGGAGGGCCCTAACCGGTTCGCGCAGCGGCTGTTCACGCCGCTGCCGGGGCGTTATGACCGGCTGGCCGAAATCCTGTCGATGGGCCAGAACGGCCGCTGGCGGCGCGCGATGGTCGACCGGATCGCCGGGGCCACCGCGCCGGGCCGGGCCGGGCCCGCCGGCCCCGCGGAGCGCGCGGGCCGGGCCACCGGGGCCACCGGGACCACCGCGCAGGGCGCGGGGCAACCACTGGTCCTGGACGTGGCCTCCGGGACCGCGGGGGTCGCCCTGCAGCTGGCGTCGCGGACCGGGGCGCGCGTGGTCGGCGTCGACCTGACCGAGGGGATGCTGCGGCAGGGCCAGGCCAACGTGGCGGGCGCTGGCCTCGGCAGCAGGATCGGCCTGGTGGCCGGCCAGGCGGAACAGCTGCCGTTCCCCGACGCCAGCTTCGACGCGCTCACGTTCACCTACCTGCTGCGCTACGTCGATGACCCGCAGGCGACGCTGACGGAGCTGGCGCGGGTGGTCAAGCCGGGCGGGACGATGGCGAGCCTGGAGTTCTGCGTCCCGCCCGCGGCCTTCTGGCGCGCGTCGTGGGTCCTGTACACCCGGCTCATCCTGCCCGCCGGCGGCTTGCTGCTGGGCGGGCCGGCCTGGCTGCGGGTGGGCCAGTTCCTCGGGCCGAACATCACCGGCCACTACCGCCGCTATCCCGTCCCGTGGACGGTCGAGGCGTGGCAGCGGGCCGGTTTCACCG
>CAWEFP010000056.1:0-61669 GCA_963808295.1 uncultured Actinomycetes bacterium
CTAGCTACACCAGTCTGGGCCGCCAACCATACGCGATCGAAGCTCTCAAGGTAGGCACTGGCCATACCGCCGCCGTCTGTCCAGCGAAGATGGAAGACAGGGGCGTGAACTGCTGGAATACCGTAAGTGTGCTGGTTGACAAACAGTTGGTCGTCGGCGCGATAGATCGAGTTGTACAGGATGGCCTGGTGTAGCCGTAGCTCGACGTTGGGGACAGCGCAAAGCGGATGGAAGAGCGCCAGGGCGTTGTGGACCTTGGCGGACATGGCGTCGCCTATGCCCTCTTCGTTGCCGCGTTCGGCCACGCGGGGACTGTCGGGGTCGCCGAGGGCGAAGCGGACTCGGACGCCAGTACGGGCCTTGTCCGCGACGATGCCAAGGAGTCCAGCGTCTTCGGCGAGGAACAAGGCGCTATAGGCGAGGATGCCGATCTCCTGTTCGACCGACGCGAAGAATCGCGCCCAGGTCTCGCGCGGGATCGCCCAGCGGTGCGGGTAGACCGTCCCCAACTCATCGGGACGCGTCCGGGCGACCAGTGGGCCGCCGACCTCTGGCCACAGGTCCGCTTCATCGGCCCCGGCAAGGGCAGCGAGCGCCGCGCGGTTGCCGGGGTAGGGCACGCGCCCGTCCAGCCAGCGGCGCACGGTCTTGGGGTCGACATCTAGGCGTGCTCTTCCGCCGCGCCGAAGGTCACCGGGCGGTCGGCGACGGCCGGGGACTGTCCATCAGTGAGCATGCCGCGCCCTCCTCAGAGGTCCGAAACGGACTCTCGAAGTCACGAAATTTAAGCGTCTTATTAGCGCACAGCGGTCGTTTGCTACGTCCGTTTTCCCTGGCCAGCACAGCGGGGAGCGCGAAACGATCCGCAGTCAGATGCTCTATCCGTTGAGCTACGAGACGAAGGTGTAATACCTGCAGAGCGCGACGAACTCGACCGTACCGGTATCCCCGAGGAGTTCGCGGACGGCGCCGTACGTGCCCTCACCGAGCCGTCCTGTCTCGGTGAGGGCACGGGCCGCCGTGTAGATCGCCCCTTCGTCCCCGGACGCGAAGGGCGGCTCGTCGCCGCGGCCGATCGCGTCGACCACCGCGTCAGGAACACCGTGCTCACGGGCCATTCGGGCATGCGCCCACCATTCGAACTCGGCTTTCCAGCGAGCCCCAACGGTGATGATGGCCACCTCGGACAGCCGGCGCTCGATCGAGGTCTCGAACCGCAGGACACGGCCCAGTTCAGTCAGGTGCCGACCCACGTCCGGCGCGTGCACGAAGGCGTTGAACGGGCCAGTCAGGGCGCCCTGCCTGTTGACCAGAGCCGCCCCCCGGGAGCCGATGTGCTGTCCCACACCTCCTGTCCGGCTGGGTCCAGCTCATCACGGCTCAGGTAAGGAAGACGGCTCACGGCACGACAATAGTGCGGCCACGGCCGGATCAGCGCTGCGCCCGGCGCTCCCGCAGGGACAGCAGCATGCCCACACTCAGCACGATCAGTGCGGCCTCGACGACCAGGGACACGGTGCCGACCCAGTAACCCCAGTTGCCGATGTCGGCGTGGTCACCCGGTACTCCCACCGAGCGGGACGCGACGTAGCCGAGGAACGGCCCGGTGCCGAGGAGTACTCCCGCCGCCCAGCCGAACCAGGCCGGCCGGGACACGAGCACAGCGGACGCGGTGAGCACGGCACCGATCTCGATGAGCCGGAGCTCCAGCCGATCCAGTGCGGGGAGGCGAGGGACGTGAGGCTGCCCTGGTCGGCTATGTGGACGGCGGCCACGGCGAGCGCCAGTAGCGCGCCAACCAGCCGAACCGATATCACCGAGGCATCGTTCACCTGCATGCTTGTGCTGCGTACGCCGATCCGCCGTGCGGTTTCCTGCTGTGCCATCGCCACTCCCTGCGTCTTGTCCGGCACGCCCTGCTTCGTACCTCTGATACGCCGCAGGCCCCCAGAGGGATCGGATCCAGCGCGGCTAATCTGGTGCTCCAGCGGTTAATTCGGCGGTTGTGCAAGGGACCTTGGGCCCTTTCTCGATGCTGGATCAGCAGAAAGGCTCCGCATATGGTGGCGTTGCATTCACAGCCAGTTGACAAAGACGAACAGAGCGTCCTCAACGCGCTCGACGTGCTCGAATGCCTCATGCGTGAAGAAGAGGTCGAGGTCGGCGACATCGCCCAGCGCCTTGGCGTATCGGAGAACATCACGCGCCGGTTGCTGAACACCATGTGTGCCCGCGAGCTCGCGAAACGCAACCCGGACACTGACCGGTACCAGCTGGGTGTGCACCTGGTCGAGCTGGGCCAGATGGCATCCGACCGGTTCCCGCTGCGCCGTGCCGCGCAGCCGCTGCTGGAAGAGCTGCGGCGGGTCAGCGGTCTTTCCGTTCATCTCACCGTGCCCGACGGCGCCGATGTCGTCTTCGTGGAACGACTGAAATACGTGGCCGGCGTCGGCCTGATGACCGACAGCGGGCGGCGGATGCCGTCCCACGCGACCAGCGCCGGGAAGGTCCTGGCGGCCTTCGACCCAGCGGTCGAGCGGGCCCGGAAGGCAGCGGGTTTCCCCGCCGTGACGCCGCGCACGATCTCGAACGCCGCCGATTTCGACCGGGCCCTGAGCGAGGTTCGGCGCACCGGCGTCGCTGTCAGCGTGAGCGAGTCACATTGCCAGCTGACCTCGGTGGCCGCGCCCGTGCGTGACTTCTGCGGGCGCGGGTACGCGGCCATCTCGGTAGTCGGCCCCGACTCGGAGTTCAGCGATGTCGGCCGCGCGGCGCGGCTCGTGATCACCGCGACCGCCAAGCTCGGTCAGGCGCTTGGCCGGTGAGCGCCGGCGCCCCGGCCCCGGCGGTCGGGCGCGGCAGCAGGGCTGATGGCGGGCCGCCGTCAGCCTGAGGTGAGCGCGGCGCGCTGGGCCAGCCCGTCGACGAAGAGATCGATCAGCAACTCAAATCGCTGGTCGGGGTCATCGTCGGTGCAGTGGCCGGCGACGGCGGTGAGGTTCGGGAACTGGTCGGGCGGGAGCGACGCGATGTAGCCCGCCACGGCGTCGGCCGACGGCGGGGCGGACGTTTCCTTCCCGTCGGCTTGCTCCTTCCCGCCGGGCGTCTCCTTTCCCGCCGGGCTGTGGGCCGGACATCTCATCCAGGGTGGAATCCGTTCACGGTGGCGATCAGCAGCAGGTACCAGGTGACGGCCAACCGGTCCGGGACGCCACCGGCCCGCAGGATCGCCAGCACCCCCTCGCTGTAACACAGCGCGTTCGGTCCCATCGGGACACGCCCGAGTGAGCGCGGCTCGCTGCCAGATTTGCCCTGGTTCTGGAATGAACCCAATGAATGCAGTCAACCGTCACAAGGAGAGTAAGGGTCCGTTAGTGACCGTACGCGTGGCTTCGGGTGCCATTACGCTCGGGACAGCATGGCTGGCCGGTGACGGGGAGGTGGGATGGGCGGGCATTTGAAGGCGGATCTGGCCCGGATTGCCCAGGTGTCGCGTCAGGTGGAGCAGATTGCCCGCGAGTTCAGCCAGGCCACCGCGCTGGCGGAGGGGTATGAGCTGGCGCTGGGAAGCCCGGAGCTGGCGGGCACGCTGCACACGTTCGCGACGGACTGGTCGATCCACCGGGCACGGCTGCTGGCCGACCTGGAGAAGGAGTCCAGCCTGGCCAATACGGCGGTCAAGAGCTACCACGGCACCGATGAGGAACTGGCGGCGGCGCTGCGCAAGCAGGAATCGGCGGTCCGCTAATGGGCCGCCCGGCGGACTGGAGCCCGTTAGCGGCGGCTGATCCGGTGCCCGGCGACCCGGAAGAGGTCGCGGTGCTGGGCCGGCGGTTCCGCGCGACCGCCGCCGAGATCGAGCAGGCGGCGTCCCGGCTGCGCACGATGTGCACGGATGAGTTCTGGGACTCTGACGCCGGGACGGCGTTCCGGCAGCGGTCCGACGACACGGCGGGCAAGCTGGCCAAGGTGTACGCCCGCTATCACGCCGCGGCGACCGCGCTGGGCACCGATCCCGGGGACACCACGGCGTCCACCCCGGCTAATCCACGCTACGCCGGTGCGCTGTATGAGGCCCAGAAGCTCTCCGCCCAGGCGCTGGTTTCGGCTCAGGACGCGGCGGCAGCCCAGCGGCAGGCCATGTCCCAGCTGCACGCCAGCCTGGCCAGCGCCAGCGGCCAGGTCCCGGTTGCGGGCTCTCTGGACCTGTCCCTGGGCGCGCTGACCCCTGATTCATCGGGCCACCTGCCGATCAGGCCGGGGGAATCCGCGGAGGTTACGGCGCTCAAGAACCGGTACAACAGCGCGGCGGATCAGCTGAACGCCGCTCGCGGCCTGCTGGCCCGCGCCGGGCAGATCCGCGACACCGCGGCCCGCAACGCATCCCGGGTGATCAGTGATGTGATCGGCCGGGACGGGCTGACGGACGGTTTCTGGGATCACGTTGCGAACTTCATCGACGAGCACGTCGGGCTGCTGGCCGCGATCTCGAAGGTGGCCGGATGGGTGGCCACGATCGCCGGGACGCTCGCCCTGGCGGTGGGCTGGATCCCGATTGTTGGCCAGGTCCTGGCTGCGGTGCTGGGGACGATCGCGCTGATCGCCAGTGTGGTAATGCTGATCGCCGACGCGCTGCTGCTGATCGGCGGCAAGGGCAGCTGGCTGGACATAGCCCTGGACGTGATCGCGGTGGTCTCGTTCGGGCTGGGCCGGGCCGCTACCGGCGCGGTGAAGGACTCCGCCGTCCTGGCCCGGGTCACCGGCCGCAGCGAAGAGTTCTCATCGGCGGTAGCCGACCTGATGTCCGGCGATTCCTGGCTTAAGGGCGGGGAACAAGGCCTGGAAACAGTACTGCCTAATGCATGGAAAGCCACCAACCGGGCTTACAGCGATCTCAGTGAGGACGCGATCCATAATGCCGTTGAACATGCGCCAGGAGCCTGGCCGAAGTGGGGCGACATTCTCCGCGGCTTCCAACCGGTCGCGATCCTGCGGGACGGTTTCGCCGACGCCGGTGAGCTGAAGGTGTCCAACTGGGCCAAGCTCGGCGACAGCGCCACCTGGGAGGGCGCTCGTTTCTTCCTCGGCGATCCGGAGATTCACGAGGCCCTGGAAGGGGTGGGCAAGCTCGGGGACCTGGCCAGACTGGACAGCGTCCGTGGGTTCGCGGCCAACGTGGCCAGCAACCACACCATGTGGCAGTACGTGACCGTCCCGGCCGTCGCCGTGGACTGGACCAACCATGTCCTGACCGAAACCGGCCTGAAAGATCCGCTGCTGGACGCGATCCGCCTGGCGCCACCGGCATCATGACCCGCCCCAGCGACTACCGGCTGATCCTGCCCGACGGCTGGTTCCGGATCGACCTGGAGCCGGGTACCCGGGAGAGGGCAGTGGCCGCGCTGGTCGAGCGGCAGTTCGGCGGCGTCGACAACGCCCCGCATGTGAAGGCCGAAGCCCGGAAAAAGCTGCTGGCCACGGCCCACGATGCGTTCCGGAACGGGGGCATCGAGCTGTATGTGTCGCTGCAGACCGCCGCGGGCTTCCCGCTGTCGGCCGCCCTGGTCGTCACGCTGACACCCCCGCACGAGGACGATCAGGTGGTGGTCACCCCCAAATGGCTTGCGGAAACGCTCACCGGCGATGGCCGGGAGATCACCATCACGGAACTGCCCGCGGGACAGGCGGTCCGGGTCCGCAGCCATGATCCCCCGGTCACCAGCCTGGACATCCACGTTCCTGTCCCCGGCAGCAGCGCCTACCTGCTGCTGTCGTTCTCCACGCCGCTGGCCCCGCTGGCCGACGCCCTGGTAGGTATGTTCGACGCCATCACCGGCACCCTGAGGTGGATCCCATGAGCAGACGCAGCGACATGAACATCGATCTGGCCTACCCACCCGGCTGGGTCCAGCTGCCCGTCGGGATCAGCAAGAAGCTCGAGAAGGACAAGGAACTGGACGCCTGGGCCGCCGCGACGGCCCGGCAGATGCTCGCAGGCGCCTCCGCCGAGCAGGTCAGTGAGCGGGCCCGTCAGCTGGCCTATTTGACGGTGAGCTGCCGGGCCCGGCGGGACCGGACCGGGCTGGCCTTCTACCCCCCTTCCGCCGACGGCCTCGTCGCCATGCTGGACGTGAAGAGCTTCGGGCCGGATCGTGAAAACCCGGTGATCACCCTCGACCTGCTGGAAGAGATTTACGCCAAGGAATCGGCTGACACGGTAGGCGGCATCGAGACCAGCAAGGTCGACCTGCCCAGTGGTCCCGCGGTCAGGGTCCGCGGCAAACGCATCGAGGAGCCCGACCCGGCCGGCCAGGGCACTCTCACGGAAGGCGTCATTTACGCCATCCGCCCGCCCGGCTTCGACAGCGCCGTCGTCACCACTATGACCTGGACCGCCTTGCAAATAGGCGATCGGCTAGCCGACATGGCCGACGCCATCGCCAAGACCATCCGCGTTACAGCTATCTAACCGCGCTCGCGCCGACACTCGCCCGCACAGTATCTGCAACCGGCTTGTCGCTCGCGGGCCAGGTCTGGCTGTTGTCTCCTGCTTGGCCGTGACCAGAGCACGTCCCGGCCTATCCGAACGTTACGTCTTGGTCGTCTTATCTAGGTCTAGATATCGAAGCGTGTCCCTTGAGCCAGGCTGCCGTCACCACGCCATCGATGGTTCCTCGGGTGGCGAAGTGATAGCGATCCGGTTGCCCGGCGGAGGCCAGCGGACTGGAACGCTGCGTCAGATACAAGCTGCAGATGTGCTGCGTGGCGTTCAGCAGAGGTCTCAGCCGGGCGCCATGTCGACGAAACGGCTGTAGTGGCCCTGGAAGGCAACGGTGACCGTGGTGGTCGGGCCGTTGCGGTGCTTGGCGATGATCAGGTCCGCCTCTCCGGCCCGGGGCGACTCACGCTCATAGGCGTCCTCACGGTGCAGCAGGATCACCACGTCGCTGTCCTGCTCGATGCTGCCGGATTCACGCAGGTCGGACAGGAGTGGCTTCTTGTCCGTGCGCTGCTCGGGGCCGCGGTTGAGCTGTGAGAGCGCGATCACGGGGACGTCGATCTCCTTGGCGAGCAGCTTCAGGGACCGGGACATCTCGGAGACCTCCTGCTGCCGGTTCTCCACCCGCTTGGGGGACGACATCAGCTGCAGGTAGTCGATGATCACCATGCGCAGGTCATGGCGCTGCTTGAGCCGGCGGCACTTGGCCCGGATCTCCATCATCGACATGTTGGGCGAGTCGTCGATGAACAGCGGGGCGTCGGCGACCTCGCTCATCCGGCGGGCCAGCCTGGTCCAGTCGTCGTCGCTCATCTGGCCGGTGCGCATTGTGTGCAGCGGTACCCGGGCCTCGGCCGACAGCAGCCGCATGGTGATCTCGTTCCGGCCCATCTCCAGGCTGAAGAACGCCGTGCTCAGCCCGTTCTTGATCGCGGCGGCGCGGGCGAAATCGAGGGCCAGCGTGCTCTTTCCCACAGCGGGCCTGGCCGCGATGACGATCATCTGGCCCGGGTGCAGGCCGTTGGTGAGGGAGTCCAGGTCGGCGAAGCCGGTCGGCACGCCCGTCATCGCCCCGCCGCGGCTGCCGATCGCCTCGATCTCGTCCAGGGCGCCCGGCATGATGTCGGCCAGGGAGTGGTAGTCCTCGGTCACCCGGTGGTCGGTGATCGCGTACACCTCGGCCTGGGCCCGGTCCACCAGGTCGTCGGCCTCCGCGTCGCCCGCGTAGCCGAACTGGACGATCCGGGTGCCGGCCTCCACGAGCCGCCGCAGGATCGCCCGCTCGCGCACGATCCGCGCGTAGTAGCCGGCGTTCGCCGCCGTGGGCACGGAGGCGATCAGGGTGTGCAGGTAGGGCGCCCCGCCGACCCGGCCGATCTCACCGCGCCGGGTGAGCTCGTTGGCCACGGTGATCGCGTCCGCCGGCTCACCGCGGCCGTACAGGTCGAGGACGATCTCGTGAATGACCTGATGGGCCGGCCGGTAGTGGTCGTGCGGCCGGATGACCTCGATCACGTCCGAGATCGCGTCCTTGGACAGCAGCATCCCGCCGAGGACGCACTGTTCCGCGGCGACATCGTGCGGGGGTGTCCGCTCGAACCCCTCACCACGGGGAGCGATCTCGGCGACACTCACCAGGGCAGCACCTCTCCTGTCGGCAGCGTCGCGCGGGGCCCGCGCGAGAGGCTGTCCGGAACCGTTCTAGCGGACGGCTACGACAGTTTGGCGGCAGCGCTCACCGGACGCCAACCCGTGATGTGCACATGCCTGTGGACAGCTTGTGAAGACACGCCGCCGGGACTGTGCACAGCCTGGGGAAGGCCGTGTGAAGAGGCCGGAATCTCCCCGCCCGGTACGTCTTCTAGCTGCGGAAATGGTCTCCACGTCCTGTGCGGAAGAAAAAGATTTGGGGCCCGCCGGTGTCCACAGCCGGGAGCAAGTTATCCACAGCCGGACGGCGGCCGCGGCGGCCGCGGGTGGCATGATCGGGCGGGCCCGGCCAGTGTCACGCGGGGCCGGAAATCATGCCGAACGGACCGGGCCCGGAGTTCACCGAACCGCGTCGGGCTGTCAGCCAGCCCCGCTAGTATCCGATGGTGTGTTCGATCAAGGACGGGGCGATCGCCAAGGTCATCAGCGCCATCGACCAGCTGGCCGCCGATTCCGGAGCAGGGCTCACCGCGGCGGACATGCGCTCGCGGGTGGCCGACGTCTGGGCCATGCTGGCCGCCCTCGATCCTGAGCTGGCCCGGCTCAGCGCGGCCTACGAGCAGCCCGCCCAGGACAAGTAACCGCGCCTGGACGCCGACATGCGAAAGCCGGCCGCGACCGGGGCGATGTCCCGGGAGCGGCCGGCTTTCGCGCGATCAGGCCGCGACGACCTCGATGCTGATGGTCGCGGTGACCTCTGGATGCAGCCGGACCCGCACCTGGTGCGTGCCGGCGGTCTTGATCGGGTTGAGGACCTCGATCCGGCGCCGGTCGAGCTCGGGGCCGCCGGCGGCCCGGACCGCGTCGGCGATGTCGGCCGGCCCGACCGACCCGAACAGCCGGCCGTTGGTGCCCGCGCGCCGCGGCAGCCGTACCGCCAGGTCCTGGAGCTCGGCTGCGGCGGCCGTCGCGTCGTCCAGGCTGCGGATCTCGCGGGCGGACCGCGCCCGCCGGATCAGGTCAACCTGCTTCTCGGCACCCCGGGTCCACCGCATCGCGAAGCCGCGGGGGATGAGGTAGTTGCGTCCGTAGCCGCTGGCGACGTCCACGACGTCACCAGGGGCCCCGAGGCCGCTGACCTCCTGGGTGAGGATGAGCTTCATCGGTGTGCGGCTCATGTCAATGCCTCCCCGCGGACTCAGCGAGCCGTGCTCGTGTAGGGCAGCAGCGCCATCTCGCGGGCGTTCTTGATCGCCGTGGCGACGTCCCGCTGGTGCTGCGTGCAGTTACCGGTGACCCGCCGCGCGCGGATCTTGCCGCGGTCGGAGATGAACTTGCGGAGCAGGCCCGTGTCCTTGTAGTCCACGTAGGAGATCTTCTCCTGGCAGAAGACGCAGACCTTCTTCTTGGGCTTGCGGATTGGTGGCTTGGCCATCATGGTGCTCCTTTGCAGAGCCCCGCCGCCGGCGGGGATGGTCGGTTGGTGATGTCGGTCCCGGCGCGCTGGGGCGCCCGGTTAGAACGGCGGCTCGTCGGAGAATCCGCCGGATTCCGCGGTCGCCCACGGGTCGGCCTCGGGCCGGCCGCCGCCGGACCCGCTCCCGCCGGACCCGCCTCCGGATCCGCCGCTGTAACCCTGGCCGCCGCCCTGGTTACCGCCGAATCCGCCGCCGGAGCGGCTGGCCCGGGCGACCTTCGCCGAGGCGTTTCGGAGGGACGGGCCCACGTCGTCGACCTCGACTTCGTAGACCGTGCGCTTCTCGCCCTCCTTGGTCTCGTACGAGCGCTGCCGCAGCCGGCCGGAGACGATGACCCGCATGCCGCGCTGCAGGCTCTCGGCCACGTTCTCGGCCGCCTGCCGCCAGACGTTGCAGGTCAGGAAGAGGCTGTCGCCGTCCTTCCATTCCCCGGTGGAGTTGTCGCGGAAGCGCGGCGTGGAGGCCACGCGGAAGCGGGCGACCGGTTGCCCGGCCGGCGTGAATCGAAGTTCGGGATCGTCAACGAGGTTGCCCGCGATCGTGATCTGGGTGTCGCCTGCTGCCATCGGGCTGCTCCCGGTCGTTACCGTGATCTTGGGGGGTGAGGAGAAGGGGTGTGTGCCCCGGTCAGTGGGCCTTCGGCCGGACGACCTTGGTGCGGAGCACAGCTTCGTTGAGGTTCAGCTGACGGTCCAGCTCCCGGACCGTGTCGGGCTCGGCGGTCAGGTCGACCACCGCGTAGATGCCCTCGGCCCGCTTGTCGATCTCATAGGCGAGGCGGCGCCTCCCCCAGATGTCCAGCTTCTCCACGCGGCCGCCGCCGGACGGGACGACCTGGAGAAACTGTTCGAGCGACGGCTGGACGGTGCGTTCCTCGAGAGTGGGGTCGAGGATGATCATCATTTCGTAGTTGCGCATGCTCGAGTCTTGCCTCCTCTGGACTGGCGCGGTCACGGTCTCTCCGTGACAGGAGGGGCTGGAACGACGGCGGCTCCGGTGGCCTGCCGCAATTTCACAGCCTGGTCAGCATACCTTGGGGCACCGACAGTCCGGACCGGTGCGCGGAAAGCGGTGATTCCTGGCCCGGAAGGGGGGAAGAATCGAGATCAACGGATCGCCGGTGGAGTTGCTGAGACGGAGGTGGCGGACGTGGCGGGCACGGACATGTCAAGCACAGGGCAGGCTGATCCGCAGGCGCAGCAGATGACGCTGAACGCGGGCGGCACGCGCCAGCTGACCCTGAACGCCCTGGCCATCGTGACGATCGTGCTGGGCCTGATCTCCTTCGCGCTGGGCATGATCGTGCGGAACGAGCCGTCGGCCTCGGCCGCGCTGCACGTGACCGCCACGGCGACCGGGGCCGTCTCCGTCGTGCTGGGCCTGTACGTGCAGATGATCTCGGCCACCCGGACGGAGCGGATCGTGGTCGTGACCGGCATGATCGCGGGGTTCGTCGGGGCCTGCCTCGGCCTGGCCCACGGCGGTTTCTCCGGCTGAGCCATGCCCACCGGGCGCCGTGGCGGGCGGGCCGGGCACGGCCGGGCCCTCGGCTAGGCTCGGGCCATGGTGCGTATCGGTGTGCACATCGACGGCCCGGACCCGCTGGCGGAAGCGATCGCCCGCGGCGCGGACGCGGTGCAGTTCTTCCTCGGCGACCCGCAGGGCTGGAAGGGGCCGGTACTGCCCGGTGACCCCGCGCAGATGCGTGCGGCCTTCACCCGGGCCGGTGTCGACCCCTATGTCCACGCGCCGTACGTTATCAACGTCGCGACCAGCAACAACCGGATCCGGATCCCGAGCCGCAAGCTGCTGACCCAGCAGCTGGAGGCGGCCGCGTCGATCGGCGCCAAGGCCCTCATCGTGCACGGCGGCCACGTGACGAGCGGGGTGGACCCCGCGGAGGGGTACGCGAACTGGCGCAAGGTGATGGAACGGGTCGATCGCCCGATCCCGCTGCTGATCGAGAACACCGCCGGCGGGACGAACGCGATGGCGCGGACCCTGGACGCCATCGGGCGCCTGTGGGACGCCGTGATGGCCGGGGCCCGGGACGGCGACGGCGAGGTGGGCTTCTGCCTCGACACCTGCCACGCCTACTCGGCCGGGCTCGACCTGGCCAACGTGGTCGACAAGGTGAAGGCCATCACCGGCCGGGTCGACCTGGTGCACGGCAACAACTCACGGGACGAGTTCGCCTCCGGCCGGGACCGGCACGCGAACCTGACCAGCGGGACGATCGACCCGGAACTGATCCTCGGGGTGGTACGCGCCGCCGGCGCGGCGGTCATGTGCGAAACGCCGGATGAGGACGGCAGCCTGGCCGGCGACGTGCGCTGGCTCAGGGAGCATCTGGCCGCGGGCTGACCGCGGTAATCCCGGCCGGGGCGGCCCGGCCACGGCGCAGCACGAACCGGTCCGGCGCCCCGGCGAGCACGCCGCCCGCCGGATCGTCCTGGCCGTCCGCACGGACCACGTCCCGGCCGGGACGCAGGACGTCGCCGACCACGTAGCCGCACAGCAGCGCGACCGTACCGAAGCGCGCCAGCAGCGCCGCGAAATACCAGCCTGGGCCGATGCCGTTGTAACCCGGGATCACCGTGCCGTTGCGGTAGACGAAGATGAGGTAGCCCCAGATGCCGAAGAAGTACCCGACCTCGGCCAGCTGCCACAGGGCGTAGGGCCAGAACCGTGGCCGGGCCAGGACCGCGAGCGGCACCAGCCAGATCACGTACTGGGGCGACCACACCTTGTTCGTCATCAGGAAGGCCGCGAGCACGAGGAAGCAGAGCTGCGGCAGCCGGGGACGGCGCGGCGCGGCCAGCGCCAGGGCCGTGATCGCCACGCACGCCGCGCCGAACGTGACCGCGGACAGCAGGTTGAGGGGGCCGAGGCCCGTCGCGCCGAGGACGGGGACGCCGAGATGCTCGAAGAAGTACCAGATCGAGCCCCAGTCCGCCGGCCGGGTCCTGCTGAACGAGTAGAACGTCACCCAGCCCGCCGGCGCGATGATCATGACCGGCACGTTCACCGCCAGCCACGCCGCCGCGGCCGAGCCGAACGTCACCCAGAAGTCCCGCATCCGGCCCGCCCGGACGCAGAGCAGCAACAGCGGGCCGAAGAACAGCAGCGGGTAGAACTTGGTCGCCACCGCGAGGCCGAGCAGCACACCGGCCAGCACGCCGCGCTTGGCCGCCCATGCGGCGAGGCCGAGCGCCGCCAGCGCCATCGCGATCAGGTCCCAGTTGACGAACGCGGACAGCACGAGGCCCGGGGCCAGCGCAACCAGGAGTGCCTGCCAGCGCCGCCGGGGGCCGGCCACCTGCGCGGTGGCGACCACCCCCGCGACCGCGCAGACGACCAGCAGGATCACGGTGACGTCGAAGAACTCACGTCCCCGGCTGTACGGGTCGGTGATCGAACGCACCAGCCACGCGGCGCCCTGCATCGCCGCGCCGATCAGCACGGGGTATTCCACGTGGTGGCCGGCGTAGGGCACCTTGCCCGAGGCGAGGCCCTCGCCGTAATAGAGGGGGTAGATATCGGTGTAGCAGGCGTCCTGGAACTGCCGGGCGTAGCTGCCCCACGCGCCCGCACGGCACGGCACCTTCTCCAGGAACGCGAGCAGCGCGCCGATCAGTGCCGCCGCCACCAGCACGCTGGTGGTCCCCGCGACCAGGGCGACCGGCCGGCCCGGCGGGACTCCGGCGCCCCCGGCGGGCTCCCCGCCGGGGTCGGGGTCCGCTGGTGTCGGCCCGCGACGCCCGCCGTCCCCCGAGTGCGGCATGTTCAGCGACGCTTCCGTTTCCGCCTGGACCGGAGCCACGGCAGCGGGACGACCACGGCGAAGCCGGCCGCGGCGCCGCCCACGCGCCGCCCTGCGCCGGAGGATTGCCACCGGTCCCGGTCCCGTTGTCCCGTTGCCGTTGCCGTTACACGGCGTCCCGAGGAGCGGCCCGCAGGTGGGCAGGGCCGTCACCGTCGGCGCCGGGAACGGGTTGCTGACCGGGACCGTGGGGCGCGTCACCGGAGCCCTCGGCGGGGCCTTGGGCCGGGCGGAGTGCGTGGCGGTGGGCGTGGGGGCGGGAAGCATCCCCGGGCCGAACATGTCCCACGTCTGCCCGGTGAACTGCGGCGGCGGGAACTGCTCGATCGGCAGGGAGGCGAACTGGTCCTCGGCGAACGTGTGCCAGATCCGGGCCGGCCAGTAGCCGCCGAACCCGCCGCCGACGTTGCCGCCGAGACCGTTCAGCGTCTCCTTGGAGTTGCTGCTCTGGTTCTCCGTGAAGATGCCGACCGTCAGGGCGTACTGGGGAATCGCACCGATGAAGAAGGCCGACTGTGCGTCGTCGGTGGTGCCGGTCTTCGCGATGATCGGGCGCCCGTCGCTCATCGCCGCGGCGGTGCCGGTGCCGTTGATCGTGTCGTACGACATCGCGTACTGGACCTGGGAGTCCTGGGCCGACGTCAGCACCTGGGCCGACCGGATCCGCGCCGGATACGTGACCGTCCCCTGGCTGACCTGCTGGATGATGTGCGCCGCGTGGTAGGTGCCGTTGTCGGCCAGCGTGGCCAGCATCGTGTCCTGCTCGTTGACGGACAGTGAGTCCTGGCCCAGCGCCATACCCACGTGGCCCTCGTCGCCCTGCAGTCCGGAGGTCGTGGTGTCCACACCGAACTGCGCCGCCATCTTGACGACGTTCTGGGTGCCCACGCGGTGGATCAGGTCGGTGAAGGCGGTGTTCGAGGACTGGGCCTCCGCCTGCGCGACGGTCATCGGGCCGTAGACCTCGTTGTTGTCGTTCTGCTCCTCGAACCAGTTCGACGAGGCGCCGGCGGCCGTACGGCTCGCAAACGTCATGGGCTCGCTGTCGGGCGGAATCCACAGCGGGCTGTACCCGTCAAGCTGGGTGGTCTGCACGTTCATGCCCTGCGACACCGCGGTGGCCAGTACGTACGGCTTGAAAGACGAGCCGACCTGCTCGCGCGTGTACACGGCCGTGTTCTCGTAGCAGTCGTGACAGTACTTGGCCGGGACGTTCTCGCCCGGCCCGCCGTAGAAGGCGGCAATGGCCCCGGTCTGCGGGTCCTGCAACTCGGCGCCCACCAGCCCGTACCAGGGCATCGCGCCGCCATCCTCGGCCATCAGCTTCTCGTTCTGGTTCACCGCGCGGTAGAGCCGGTCCATCATCGGCTTGCTGATCGTGGTGACGATATGCAGGCCCCCGTTGTCGATCTGGGGCTTGGTGAAGTTGTAGGTGCCCTCGAGCTCGTTCTCGACGACGTTGAGGATGTAGGGGTCGTACGGGTCCGCGCCCACGTGCTGGTCCTGGGCGGTCAGGACGGTGGGGAACCGATCGGCCGCGGCCTGCTGCGTGGTCAGGTCGCCCATGGTGACCAGCCCGTTGAGAACGTAGTGCCAGCGGGCGACGAGGGCCTGGTGGCCGGCCGGGGTGGGGTAGTAACTCGGGCTCTGGATGATGGCGGCGATCATCGCCGCCTGCGCGATGGTGAGCTTGGAGGCCGGCTCCCCGAAGTACGTCTGGGCCGCGGCACCAATCCCGTAGGCGCCGTTACCGAGATAGATGGTGTTCAGGTACTGCGTCAGGATCCACGCCTTGGACTTCTCCTTCGCCACCTTCAGCGCGACGAAGATTTCCCGGATCTTCCGGGTGGCAGTCTGCTGCGTCCCGATGTTGGCGTAGTAGTTGCGGACGAACTGCTGGGTGATGGTCGAGCCGCCCTGGAGCGAGCCGCCGCCACTTCCCCCGCTGTTGAACACGTCCTCGTAGGCGGCGCGCATGATGCCCCGGGGCGACACGCCGCCCTCGGTGTAGAAGCTGCGGTCTTCGGCTGCTACCACGGCATCCCGCACGTAGGGCGAGATCTGGTCGTACTGCAGCAACTGCCGGTCGGTGCTCCCGAACGTGCCGACGACGGTCTTGCCGTCACTGAAGTAGACGGTCGACTGCTGCTGCATCGCCGCCTGGGACGCGTCGGTGGGGACGGTCGTGCTCGCGTAGGCGTAGCTGACCCCGGCCACGCCGATCAGCACCAGGCCGCCGAAGCCCGCAGCGGCCAGGCCGACCACCTTCCGCCAGGTCCAGTGCCGCCACCAGCTGCCCTTGACCTTGACCCGCCCGGGCCCGCTTCCCCGGCCGCCCCGCCCATTTCCGCGGCCACCGCTGCCGCCACCGCGGCCCGCGCCACCGCGGCCAGAATCGCCAGGGCCCCGGTGGTAACCGCCGTCCGCGGTGCCGTAGCCGCCCGGGCCGGCATCGTGACCGGCGCGCCCGCGCGGGTCACGGGCCGGGGGCCGGTACCCGCCCCCGGCCGGGCCGGGAAAGCTCTCGGTCGGGTGGTCCGCGCTGCCGCGGCCGCCGCCGGAACGGCGGCCGTCCCGCCGCGGGTCATACAGATCGCCGCTCGGCCCGTACCCGCCGCGCGACCCCCGGCCAGCCGGGCGATCCGGCCAGGAACGGCCGTAATCACCGGCTGCGTGCGGCGCTGGCCGATAATGCCCACTGACGTCTCTGCTGCTCACGCATCCTCGCTGTTGGCTGAACGGATGGCGGCTAGGCGGCACCGCCGAAGCTAACGAAGCTAAACGGTACCCAGGGCCGTCGGCCGCCGCTGGCACGTCCGCTCGATCGCGCCGTCGCGACGTGACGTGCCGTCCGGTACACCCCTACTGGCTCGTCCTGGCGCGCCGGCCGCGTCGCGCGCGCGGCTCACCCGTGCCGAGAACGTAAGACGACGCAAGGTGGTTCCAGCCACAACTTTGGCAGACTTCAACCACATAGACCCGGAATTCGCCGTATTCGGCGGCCATCTCAGCCAGTTCAGGACCACGTTTCACGCGTCCCTCGTATTGCCCAAGCTCATCCCCGTACACGTAGGTAACGTGAGTGAGCTTGGCTTTCCGGCAGATCGGGCACCTGATCTCGGTCGGCTCCCCGTGAAATTTGGCGGCCCTCAGCAGATACGGGTGTGCGTCGCATACGTCGGCGACCGTGATGTGGCCGGCCTGCACGGACGCGAGCGTTGCCCGCCGGGCAAGCCCGTAATCGACGACGGAACGCCTCGTCCCCATGACGGACAGGGTACGTCGGAACTCGCGCCAGTCCGAGCCCGGAAGTGCGGCGGATCTCCCCCGGCGCACAGAATGTCCAGGCTGGCGGCGGGGTGCCGGCTCGCCCGCCAGTGCCCCCTGCCGCACCGTCGAGCTTGCCTAACCACCGGGCGCTCTATATCCTATCGATGTATCGACTCGATACATCGATACGAGACATCGGGCAGATACATCGGCTCATGGATACAGGCGGCGGCCCGGGGGCCAGCCGGCGGTCGGGGGTGGGAAGGTGACCGGTAAGCGATCCGGAGTGCTGGAGCTCGCCGTGCTCGGGCTGCTGGACGGGTCGCCCATGCACGGCTACGAGCTGCGCAAGCGGCTCAGCTCGGTGCTGGGCGCGTTTCATGCTTTCTCCTACGGATCGCTGTACCCGTGCCTGAAGGAGCTGCTCGGCCGGGGCCTGATCGCGGAGGAGGACCCCGATCCCTCGCCGCGGGCCCGGGCGGGACGCCGGTCGAGGATCGTCTACCGGCTGACGGCGGAGGGCAAGGACCGGCTGCATGAGCTGCTGAGTGAGGCCGGGCCCACGTCGTGGGACGACGACGGCTTCGGTGTGCACTTTGCCTTCTTCGGGCAGACCCGCGCCGACGTCCGGCTGCGGATCCTGGAAGGGCGCCGCAGCCGGCTGGAGGAGCGGATGGAGGCCGTCCGGGCCGCGTTCGCCCGCACCCGGGAACGAGTGGACAGTTACACCCTTGAGCTGCAGAAGCACGGCCTCGAGTCGGTCGAGCGGGAAGTCCGGTGGCTGAACGAGCTGATCGCCACGGAGCGGCAGCGCGACACCGGAGCCGCCGGCCAGCCGCGGCCGGATGAGACCGATCGGGGCCACCGGAACACTGACAACGCATGAGTAAGGACAAGAAGGAGTCATCCTGATGGGTTCGGTACGTGTGGCCATCGTGGGCGTGGGCAACTGCGCGAGTTCCCTCGTCCAGGGCCTGGAGTACTACAAGGACGCTGACGACGGCAGCCGGGTGCCCGGGCTCATGCACGTCCGGTTCGGCCCCTACCACGTCAGCGACCTGGAGGTGGTCGCGGCGTTCGACGTGGACGCCAAGAAGGTCGGCTGCGACGTGGCCGACGCGATCAACGCGAGCGAGAACAACACGATCAAGATCGCGGACGTGCCGCCGACCGGGGTCACCGTCCAGCGCGGCCCGACGTTCGACGGGCTGGGCGAGTACTACCGGGACATGATCACCGAATCGGACGAGCCCGCGGTGGACGTGGTCGCCGCGCTCCGGGAGGCCCGCGCCGACGTGCTGGTCAGCTATCTGCCGGTCGGTTCGGAGGAAGCGGACCGCTACTACGCGCAGTGCGCCATCGACGCCGGCGTCGCCTTCGTCAACGCGCTGCCGGTGTTCATCGCCTCCAACCCGGAGTGGGCCGCCAAGTTCACCGCGGCGGGCGTGCCGATCGTCGGTGACGACATCAAGTCTCAGGTCGGCGCGACGATCACGCACCGCGTGCTGGCCAAGCTCTTCGAGGACCGCGGCGTCGAGCTGCTCCGCACCTACCAGCTCAACGTCGGCGGCAACATGGACTTCAAGAACATGCTGGAGCGCAGCAGGCTCCAGTCCAAGAAGATCTCCAAGACCCAGTCGGTCACCTCCCAGATCCCGCACGAGATGGAGGGCGCGGCCGTCCACATCGGGCCGTCGGACCACGTTCCCTGGCTGGACGACCGGAAGCTGGCGTTCGTCCGGCTCGAGGGGCGGGCCTTCGGCGACGTGCCGCTCAGCCTGGAGTACAAGCTCGAGGTCTGGGACTCACCCAACTCGGCCGGTGTGATCATCGACGCCATCCGCGCCGCGAAGATCGCCAAGGACCGCGGCATCGGCGGCCCGGTCACCTCGGCGTCCTCCTACTTCATGAAGTCACCGCCCGAGCAGTTCGGTGATGACGTCTGCCGCGATCTGGTGGAGAAGTTCATCCGGGGAGAAGTCGAGCGCTAAGGACCGGGCGCGGACCCGCTGACCCATCCGGACCGGGATGCGGCCCACGAACCAGGCGGCTGCCCGGGGACCAGCCCCCAGGCAGCCGCCTTTCCACGCCGGCCCGGCACCGTAGGCTGGGCAGGTGGCCCTGCACGCGGTCTCACACCCTTCGCGGTCCTCGTTCGGCCTCGACCTGCGGTCGGTTCTCGCCGAGCGCGGTTTCCGGCGCCTGTTCGCCACCCGGCTGATCTCGCAGGCCGGTGACGGCCTCTACACCGCCGGGTTCGGCGCCTACGTCTTCTTCTCCGCGACGACGTACCCCGACCCGGCGGCCGCGGCGGCCGCCTTCGCGGTCCTCTACCTCCCCTATTCGCTCATCGGGCCGTTCGCGGGGGTCTTCATCGACCGCTGGTCCCGGCGCCAGATCCTGCTCGTGTCGGCGCTCGTCCGCGCGGGCCTGGTCGCGGTGACCGCGCTGCTCGTGCTCTCCGGCCGGCTCGGTGTGCCCCTGTACGTGAGCGCGCTGGCCGCGCTCGGCGTCAACCGGTTCTTCCTCGCGTCACTGTCCGCGGCTCTGCCGCACGTCGTACCCGGCGACAAGCTCGTGATGGCGAACTCCGTGGCCCCGACGGTAGGCGGGATCGTGACCGCCGCCGCCGGCATCGCCGGGGTCGGCGCCCGCCTGCTGCTCGGCGGGGGCCACGGCAGCGCGGCGGTGATCGTGCTCGCGGCCGGGGCCTGCTACCTGCTGGCCGGGCTGACGGCGTCGACCATGCGGCGCGATCTGCTGGGGCCGGTCCAGGAGGCGGGCCGCGCCGCCGGAACCGCTGTCGCGGGCCCTGCGGGAGGTGGCCCGCA
This sequence comes from uncultured Actinomycetes bacterium, assembly GCA_963808295.1. Lineage (GTDB taxonomy): Bacteria > Actinomycetota > Actinomycetes > Streptosporangiales > Streptosporangiaceae > Bog-532. The sequence continues at coordinate 19,552 of CAWEFP010000056.1, forward strand.
GGCTCGCCGCGGGGGTGGCCTACCTCACCGGCCGCCGGGGCCCGGCGGCCGCCATCGGGGCGATCGGCGGATACCGGGTCCTGTACGGGATCGCCTTTCTCATGTCGATCCTGCTATACCGGAACTACTTCTACCCGGCCGGCAACGGGAACGCGGCCCTCGGGCACTTCACCCTCGTGATCATCGTGTCCGCGGCGGGCTACGGGCTCGCGGCCGTCGTTTCCCCGCCGGTCACCAGGCGGCTCGCGAAGGAATCCTGGATCGCCCTGCTGCTGGCCTGCTCCGGCGTGGTGGCGGCCCTCGGCGCGACGTTCAGCCAGGTGTCGTTCCTCATCATCGGGTTCGTTCTCGGCCTGACCGGGCAGGGCATCGCGATCTCGGCCACCACGATCATCCAGGAGCAGACGGGCGACGCCTACCGGGGCCGGGCGTTCGCCCTGTACGACATGATGTTCAACGGGGTGTTCGTGGTCGGGGCCGTCGTCGGGGCGGTGTTCATCCCGGTAGACGGCAAGTCCTATCCGCTGATCGCCGTCATCGCCATCGGCTACCTGCTGGTCGCGGCGGCCTATGCGCGGTCGCGCTGGGGCCGTTCGCGTAACGCCGCGGCGCCGCCGGATCCGTCGCCGTCCGTCGCCTCGCCGGGTTCGTCACCAGGCGCGGGTGACGGCACGGACAGCCCCTCCGCCTCCGCCCAGCGGAGCAGCTCCTGAGTGGCGCGTTCCGCGCCGATCAGGCCCTGGTCGATGCGGAGCTCCAGCAGGAACGCGTACGCCCTGCCGACCAGCGGGCCGCCGGGTATGCCCAGGACCCGCATGATCTCGTTGCCGTCGAGCTCGGGCCGGAGCCTGGCCAGCTCCTCCTGTGCTGACAGCCGCTCGATCCGCTGTTCCAGATCGTCGTAGGCGCGGGCGAGCCGCTTCGCCTTGGCCGTGTTTCTCGTCGTGCAGTCGGCCCTGGTGAGGGCGTTCAGCCGGGTCAGCAGGGGCCCGGCGTCCCGGACGTACCGGCGGACGGCCGAGTCGGTCCACCCGGCCTCGCCGTAACCGTGAAAGCGCAGGTGCAGCTCGACCAGCCGGGAGACGTCGCTGGTCACGTCCTTGGCAAAGCGGAGCGCGGTGAGCCGTTTCCTGGCCATCTTGGCCCCGACCACCTCGTGATGGTGGAAGGTGACCCGGCCGTCCGGCAGCCGGTCGCGCGTCTTCGGCTTGCCGATGTCGTGCAGCAAGGCGGCGAGCCGCAGCACCAGGTCGCCGGTGAGCCCGTACCGCTCCTCCAGCCCGATGGCCTGGCGCAAGACGGTGAGACTGTGCTGGTAGACGTCCTTGTGACGGTAATGCTCATCGGCCTCGAGCCGGAGCGCCGGCACTTCCGGCAGCACAGAGTCGGCGACGTCGGTGTCGACCAGCAGCTCGATGCCGCGCGCCGGGTCGGGCGTCAGCATCAACTTGCTCAGCTCATCGGTGATCCGTTCGGCGGAAACGATCTCCAGCCGACCGGCCTGGCGTCCCATGGCCTCGCGCACGTCATCGGCGACGGCGAAGCCCAGCTGGGCGGAGAACCGGGCGGCGCGCAGGATGCGCAGCGGGTCATCGGAAAACGACTCGTCCGCCGTTCCGGGCGTGCGCAGGACCTTTTCCCGCAGCGCCACCAGGCCGCCGAAGGGATCGACGATCTCGTGGGCGGGCAGCCGCGCCGCCATCGCGTTGACGGTGAAATCCCGGCGCCTGAGATCCTCTTTCAGGGATGTCCCGTAGCGCACCCCCGGTTTGCGTGACCGTGGCGCGTATTCCTCGCTCCGGTACGTGGTGATCTCGAGGATGGTGCTGTCTTTGCGCAGCCCGACCGTGCCGAAGTCAATCCCGACCGTCCACACCGTGTCCGCCCAGTCCCCGACGATGGCCAGGATTTCCGGCGGCGGCGCATCAGTGGTCAGGTCAAGGTCTCCCGGCTGCCGTCCCAGGAACACGTCACGGACCGAACCGCCGACCAGCGCGAGCTCATAGCCGTGGCGGGCGAACAGCAGGCCGAGGTCGTCGGCGGCGGGCGCCACCCGCCGCAGCAGGGCCGCAGCGGCCTTTCGCTGCTCATCGTTCAGCGGGTTCACGGGGCTCACCGGACGCAGGGAGATGGAATTTGGCACGGTTATTGAGGGTAGGGGGTGTGGGAAGCGAGGATACCCGGCGCGGCGCGAACGCCCCTGCGGACCTGCCGGGTAGCGGCAGACCGGCCGGGTAGCGGACCCGGGCCGCCGGGCGCCTGGCGGCACGAGCCGGCCCCGATCGCCTGCGACGACGGCCGCCTTCAGGAAACGGCAATAACATTTCAGACGTGCCCCGTCAGCGTGCCGCGCCGGGTTCCTTCATCCGGGCCACGGTCATCCTCGCCCTTGCCGTCGCCGCGATCGTGGCGGCGGGTGGCGGCCTGCTGGCGATGGCTCCCGCCGCGCGGGCCGCGGAAACAGGGCGGCTCGCGGCGGGCCGGAGCGGCGCGTCCGTGGTCATCGATTCGGTCAGCCCGCAGGTCGCGCGGCCCGACGGGACGGTGACCGTTTCGGGCACGGTCACGAACGAATCGCGCAGCACGCTGTCCGGCCTGTCCATCCAGCTGCGCTCGTCCGCGTCGCGGCTGATTACCCGGGACGACCTGGCCGGCTACGCCGACGGTACCCTGGCCGCCGACACCCCGGTCGGCACCCCCCTTCTGGTCACCGAGAGCCTGCCCAGCGGGGCCACCGCCCAGTGGCGGGTGTCGCTGTCGGTGACCGCGATCGGGATCAGCGAGTTCGGTGTCTACCCCCTCGCCGCGCAGGCCATCGACGGCATCGGCCTGCCGGTCGGCACGGCCCGCACCTTCCTGCCGTTCTGGCCGGGCGCCGCCGCGGCCGGCATGTCGCAGCGCCTGAAGGTCGCGTGGGTCTGGCCGCTGCTCAACGCACCCCAGCAGGGCATCTGCCCCGCGCTGACCAGCAACAGCCTGGCCAGCAGCATCGCTCCCGGCGGCCGGCTGGGCACGCTGCTGGCCACCGGTTCGGCCTACGCCGCGAGCACGGACCTGACCTGGGCGGTGGACCCGGGCCTGCTGCAGAGCGTCGCCACGATGACCCAGGCGTACCGGGTCGGAGGCACGGCCGACTGCACCGGCGGTACCGCTCAGCGGGCGAGCCCGGCCGCGGCGCAGTGGCTGTCCGGGGTGCGGGCGGCCGCCGCCGGCCAGCGGATGTTCGCGACGCCGTACGACGACGTGGACGTCGCGGCGCTCAGCCACCAGGGACTGGACAGCGACCTGACGAACGCCTACCGCCAGGGCGCATCGGTCACGAGCTCGCTGCTGGGCGCCTCGTTCGGGCCGTCACCGGCGGGCGGCAGCACCGGCCGGACCGGGCCGTCGGCGGCGGCGTCCGGCTCGATCGCGTGGCCGGCCGACGGGCTGGCCGATTCCAGCGTGCTCGCGAACCTCGCGGTCAACGGGATCGGCACCGTGGTGCTCAGCAGCGACGAAATGCGGGCCACCAGCGGCACCTTCACCCCGGACGACGCGGTGACCTCGACGCCGACGGCCACCGGGACCACCATGAAGGTGCTGCTCGCCGACTCGACGATCACCAGCGTCCTGGGCTCGGCGACGTCCGCGCCGGGCAGCTCCTTCGCGGTCAGCCAGCGGTTCCTCGCCGAGACCGCCATGATCGCGGCCGAGGATCCGGGCGAGGCGCGTTCGGTGGTCGTCGCGCCGCCGCGCGAGTGGGCTCCGTCCGCCGCCCTGGCCGGCCAGCTGCTGAGCGAGAGCGAGACGGCCAGCGCACCGTGGCTGGTACCCGACACGCTCGCGGCGCTGGCCAGCTCTCCGGTGAACGCCAGCCAGGCGTCCCGCCAGTCCCCGCCGGACAATCAGGTCAGCCCGAATGAGCTGAACGGTTTCTATCTCAAGCAGGTCGGCACGCTCGACTCCCGCGTACGGGTGTACAAGAGCATCCTCTTCCAGCCGAAGGGGCACTACCTGAGCCAGCTGAGCGTGGGCGTGGCGGCGACCGAATCGTCCGCGTGGCGGGGCAGCCCGGCGGCCAGCGCGGCGGGCGCGGCCATGCTGAACCGGGTCACGGATTACCTGTCCGGCGTCTTCCGCAAGGTGCAGATCGTCAACTCCGCGCGGGCGACCCTGGTCGGGTCGTCCGGGACGCTCCCCGTGTCCATCGTGAACGGGCTGCCGGAAAGCATTCAGGTCCGGCTGCAGGCCACCGAGCCGCCCGACGGCCGGCTGACGGTGACCGGCCAGACCCCCCCGGGGCTGATCACGGTCAGCGCCGGCCAGACGATCACCGCCCGGCTCTCGGTCCGTTCCGACGCCATCGGTGACACCACCATTGAGCTCCGCCTGCTCGGCAAGGACGGCAGGCCGCTGCCGACCGCACCCGTGTCGCTCAGCGTGCAGTCCACCCAGTTCGGGTCGACACTGCTCGTTATCATCTACGTCGCGCTGGGGATCCTCGTGCTGACGGCCATCGCGAGGGCGATCCGCCGGGCGCTGCGTGACGACCCGCCGGGGACACCCCGGGGCGGCCGGCCAGCCAGGCCCGGGCACGGTAACGAGGCAGAATGGCCGGACGGTACGCCCACCGCGGTCGACGGAGCCGCTACCGTCGAAAGAGACCACGAAGGCACCGATCACCGTCACCCACCGGAGGCCCCGGATGATTTCGCCGACGTACGAGGCTCGGCCGGGTACACCTGACCGCAGGCTCCACGCGGGCGCGCAGGCCGGCCTGACCGTGGGGAGGCCCGGTCCGGCCGCCGCCGGAGGCGGCCCGGGCCGTGACGACCCGGCGGGTGGCACGTGAGCGGCGGGTCCTCCGGCGACGTACCGCGCCGCGGCGGGGTCAGGGGCGGCCACGGCCGGGACCCGCGCTACCAGCCTCCCGGCCCCAGCGAACGGAACGAACCGGACGAGGACGGGACCGCCGCCGGGCCCGGTTCCGGGGATCTCAGCGACCTGTGGCGCGAACCCGACCCGTGGGCGGCCGACGCGCGGCGCGGGCTCGAGGCATGGCAGGACGGCGACCCGCCCGGGCACGGGGACCGAGCCAGGGAACGGGGACCAGCCCCGGTACAGCGACCGGCCCGGGCACGGGGACCAGCCGGGCTACCCGGACGGCCGGGGCCAGGCGGGCCGCGCCGGCTACGGGCCGGGGCCCGGCCACGGCGGGCGGGACGACACCGGCGGCGCGGCCCGCGGCCACCGGGACGATGACCCCTGGCACGGCGGGCCCGCGCCGGACGAGACCTACCAGAGCCCGGTCACCTGGAGCGGCCGGGACCGAGGGCGCGGCCAGGCGAGACGTGAGCCGGACGCGCCCACCGAGGTGCGCCGGAACCCCAGCGGGTGGTACGACCCCCCGGAACGCCCCCGCGATCAGGCGCCAGGCGCCCGCACCGGAAGCCAGCCGCGCCCGGCCGCCGGACAGGACGCCTGGCGGCAGGCTCCGCCGCCGGCCGGACCCCCGCGGCGTCCCGCGGCCGCGGCTGCCGGCCCTACCGGACCGGGCCCCACCGGACCGGGCCAGGGCGAACCGGGTCCCACCGGACCGGGCCAGGGCGAGCCGGGCCACGGCGAGCGGGCCTGGTGGGACGACGCCTTCCGGCCTTCCGCCACGTCCGATCCCGGCCGGGCAGGATCGGCCGGGGCGGGCCGGGCCGAGCCGGGACGAGGAGGATCGGCCGGGCCTGGATCGGCCGGGGAGCGCCAGGCCGAGCCGAGCCGACCGCAGCCGGGCCACGCCGTGCCTCCGGGCCACGCCGTGCCTCCGGGCCAGCCGCCGCGCCCGCCTCGTCCCGCACCGCCGCGGCGGCCCTCGGCCCAGGGCTACGGCGTTCCGCCCGGTGAGCTGACCCAGCCGATCCCCATCTTCCAGCCGCAGGGCACGTTCGTCGCGGACGCGTACCGGGCCGAAGCCGACGACGAGGATGCGCTGGCGGAGACGGCGTACGTCCCGCAGCCGGCCTTCCGCCGCGACCGCGCGGCACCCGGGGGGACCGGCCTGGCCCGGTCGATCGGCTCGATGGCGATGGGCACGCTGATCTCGCGGGTCACCGGCTTCCTGCGCCTCTTCGTCTTTGTTTACGCGCTCGGCACCGTCACCCTCGCGAACGCCTACAACAACGCCAACACGCTGCCGAACGCGGTGTACGACGTGATGATCGGCGGCGTGCTCACCAGCGTGGTGGTGCCGCTGCTGGTCAAGGCGGCCAAGGAGCACCGGGACGGCGGTGAGGCCTATGACCAGCGGATGTTCACTCTCACCGTGGCGGCCCTAGGCGTCGTGACGGTGGTGGCGACGGTCGCGGCCGGGCTGCTCGTGGAGCTTTACGCGTCGTCGGTGCACGGCGCCGAGCACCGCCTCATGGTGGTGTTCGCGTACTTCTTCATCCCGCAGATCTTCTTCTACGGGCTGAGCTCGCTGATCGGCGCGATCCTGAACGCCAGGAACAGCTTCGCCGCGCCGATGTGGACACCGATCATCAACAACGTCGTCGTCATCGTGGTGGGGCTGCTCTTCGTGGTGATCGACGGGCAGAACAGCGCCAGCACCGTATCCGGCCGGGGTGTCCTGCTGCTCGGGGTCGGGACGACCCTGGGCATCATCGTGCAGACCATCGCACTGTTCCCGGCGCTGCGTAAGGTCGGCTTCCGGTGGCAGCCACGGTTCGACTTCCGCCGTGCGGAACTGGCTGAAATCGGCCGGATGGCGGTCTGGATGCTGGGCTACGTCGTGTCCACGCAGATCACGTTCATCGTCACCACGAACCTGGCCAATGCGGCGAGCGTGCATGTGCCGGACGCCGGGGTCTCCGCCTACAACTACGCATACACCCTGTTCCTGCTGCCGTACGCGATCATCGGCGTGTCGGTGACCACGGCGCTGCTGCCCAGGATGAGCAAGCACGCCGCCGAGGGCCGGTTCTGGCTGGTGCGCGACGACTTCTCGGCCAGCATCCGGCTATCCTCGATCATCCTCGTGCCCGCCGCCTTGCTGCTGGCCGTGCTCGGGCCGGCCTTGTGCGAGGTTTTGTTCAGCTACCACAGCTCGACGGTCGAGGACGCGCGGTACATCGGGGAGGTGTTCGGGGCCTTCTCGCTCGGCCTCGTGCCCTTCGTCATCTTCCAGCTCCTGCTGCGGGTCTTCTACGCCCTGCACGACAGCCGCACCCCGGCCATCATCGGCTTCCTGACGATGATCGCCACCGTCATCGGAAACCTCATCGTGGCGGCGATCCTGCCGCACGGCGAGGTCGTCGTCGGCATGGCCTTCGTCTACGGCGTCAGCTACGTCTTCAGCGCGCGTCATCGCGTGGCGGCTGCTGAACAGGCGCGTCGGCAGCCTGGACGGCCGCGTGATCACGCGCAGCCTGGTCCGCATGCACGTGGCCACGATCCCGCCGCTCATCCTCGCCGTCGCGGTCAGCGCCGCGGTGGGCACGGTCGCCCATGATCCCGGCCGTGTTTACGGATTCCTTACCGTGCTCATCGGCGGCGGCGGCGCCCTGCTGCTGTACGTCATCGTGGCCAGGGCGCTCCGGCTGGACGAGCTGAGCCAGCTCATGGGCATGGTGGGCGGCCGGTTCGGGCGCCGCGCTCAGGGCCGCGCAGGCCATTGACGTTGGCCTTTCCGGCGATCTGCCCGGCTCGCCGGCCGGCCGCCGCGTGCCGTCCGCGGCCCTGGCGTATGACAGATGTACAGCCCATGTCAAGACGGCGCCCGCCTGGGAACGGGGCCAGGGCCATGGGATCATAGAGGAGACATTGACGGCAATCGCGTATAACGGTTTACACGGGGCCGCTCGCTGGTAGCCCCGGTCGGAGGGGAAAGCGTCTTACCATTGTGGATACCTACGGCAGCGCCGGTGACAACTCCGCCGATCGAACCGGGGGCCTGGAAGGAGGGTCGAGAGCCTGTCCCGCTCTTGACGGGTGATGTATGAGCACGTACACCTCTGAACCGGGAATCCGGCTAGCAGGCCGCTACCGCCTCGAGGACCAGGTCGATGCGGGCGGTGGCTGGGCGCTGTGGAAGGCCATCGACGAAATACTGGCCCGGGCCGTCACGGTCCTGATGTTCGCGGAGAACTTCCCCCGCGTGCGGGAGGCGGTCACAGCGGCGCGCGCGGCGAGCCGGATGAACGACTCGCGGCTGTCTCAGGTGTTCGATGTGGACGATTCGGGCGATCGTGCCTACATCGTTATGGAATGGGTGGCGGGCGAGTCGCTCACCGACATGCTCAGCGATGGGCCGCTCGACCCCTCCTGGGCGGCCACCCTGGTTGCCGAGGCGGCCAAGGCGATATCCGCCGCGCACGCGGCCGGCCTCGCGCACCTGCGGCTCGTTCCCGGATCACTGCGGTGGACCTCGGGCGGCGGCGTGAAGATCACCGGCCTCGGCATGGACGCGGCCATCGCCGGCGTCGGCGCGGAGGAGGACTCCGCCGAAGACCGGGCGCGCACCGACACCCGCCATCTCGCCTGGCTCATGTACGCGGCGGTCACCGGTTACTGGCCTGGACCCGAGGCGACGCCGCTGCCACCGGCGCCGACCCTGGACGGCGCCCCCTGCAGCCCCCGCCAGGTGTCCGCGGGCGTGCCCGCCAGCATCGACTCGATCATCTGCCAGGCGCTGTTTCAGCGGCATGGCCGCAACGGATCGGTGATCACGACACCGATGGAGTTCGCCGACGCGCTCACCCGCGTCGCGCCGCGCGCCCTGCCCGCCCCGCCGCCGTATGACGACACGGCGCGGACAGTCCGGACACCCGAAGCGGCCCGTACCGCGCGATACGGCAGCCAGCAGGCCCCACGGCCGCAGTCACCCGGGCGGGGCCGCCCGGGGCCGCCCGACCGGCGGCCGGCCGCGTACCGGGGTGGCGCCGGCCGCCGCCGCAGCAGCGGCACGGCCAAGGCGCTGATCAGTGTGGTGCTCGTGCTCGTGCTCGCGGCCGTCACCGCCGTCGCGTGGTCGGTCTTCCACACCAAGCACGGTGCCCCGACCCGGGCCACCGGCGGCCACAGCAGCTCGGCCAGCCCATCGACGGCGGCCACGGTGGTCCTGAAGCCGGTCGGCGCCAGCGCCGCCGACAACGATTCGCAGGCGGGCGCCGCGATCGACGGCAGCGCCAGTACCAGCTGGAGTTCGCAGTTCTATATCGGCAACCCGGTCTTCGGCGGCCTGCGTAAGGGCTCGGGCCTGATCCTGGACATGGGCAAGCAGGTCCGGCTCGGCCAGGTGCAGGTCCAGTTCGGCTCGACCTGCTGCGCGGCTGTGCGCATGGAGATCGGCAATGCGGACGACCCGTCGTCGGAAAGCGGGTTCACGACGGTGGCGAGCGCCAGCAACGCCGTGGGCCCCACAAAGTTCAACGTGACCAGCCCGACGCGGGGGCGTTACGTGATGATCTGGTTCACCGGCCTGCCGCCGATGACGGGAAGCCCGAACCAGTATGAGGCCCAGGTCTACAACGTGGTCGTGCGCGGATCCAGCTGAGATCCACTGGCAGCCGTGACGGACCGACTCTTCCCTGACCTTTCGGACGCTCAGCTTCTGGAGCGCCACCTGCAGGGCGACACCGACGCTTTCGGCCAGTTGTTCCTGCGCCATCGTGACCGGTTGTGGGCCGTCGCGCTGCGTACTGTCTGCGATCCGGAGGAGGCCGCGGACGCCTTGCAGGAGGCCATGATCTCCGCGTTCCGCCGGGCCGGCGACTTCCGCGGCGACTCCGCCGTGACCACCTGGCTGCACCGGATCGTCGTGAACGCCTCCCTCGACCGGCTGCGGCGCAAAACGGCGCACGCGGCCAGTTCCGTGGGGGACGAGGGTGTCCTCGATCTTCTCGCCACCCAGGGCCGGGTGCCCGCGACCACCGACCCGGCCAGCACCCGTGACACCGCCCTCGACGTGGAGGCGGCGCTGCGCCTTATCCCGCCCGAGCAGCGCGCCGCCCTGGTTCTCGTCGACATGCTCGGCTATCCCGTGGCCGACGCCGCGGCCGTGCTGGACATCTCGGTGGGGACCGTGAAGAGCCGCTGCGCCCGCGGCCGCGCCCGGCTGCTGCCGTTCCTTGAACACCTCCGCAGTGGCGCGGCGGAACCAGATCCCGGGACAGAAGAGGGGTTTTCACGGAACCGTACCGCGACCGGCAGCGTCTCACCTGGGCAGGGAGGAGAGGGATGAGGCGTCATTCGGCGCATGTGGACACGGTCGTCCTGGCGGAGCTCGGCGCGGGGATGATCAGCGGCAGGCGCGCCGCCCGGCTACACGCGCACCTGGCCGGGTGCCTGCGGTGCGCCCGGGTAAGTGCCGGGCTGTCCGGGGTAAGTGTCCTGCTGGCGTCCGTTCCGCCGCCCGCCATGCCCGCCGCGGTGGCCACGCGGCTGAGCGCGGCGATCGCGGAAGAGGCGGCCGTCCGCTCCGGTACGGCCGTCACCCCGCTGCGGCTGGCCGGCCGGGAGCCGTTCCGCCCGGCCGAACGAGCCGGTGCTGGGCGTCCCAGGAACCGGCTGACGAGTCCCGTGGCCATGCGTGCCTTCGCCGCGGCCGCGGCCGCCTGCCTGGCCGCGGCGGGCGGGTACACGATCGCGCAGCTGACCTCACCGGGCGGATCGGGCCGGGTCCTGTCGCCCGCCGCGGGCGCAAGCATCCCTAAGGACGGGCCCCGGGCCGGCCCCGGACCGTACCAGGTGAGACCGACCCATCAGGGCAGTGCTATCCCACGCCCAGCCGGCCTTCGAGGTGGTCACGAGCGGTACCGACTATCAGCCCGCGACCCTGGGCGCGCAGGTCGAGGCCGAGCTCGGCCGGATCAGCAAGATCACCCCGAACACGGCGTCCGGCGAGCGGATCCGGCACCAGCCCACGGCTCAGCAGGACGAATGTGTGCAGGGCATCATGCCGGGCGTGTCGCCGACGCTCGTGGACGCGGCCCGCTACCAGGGACATCCGGCCATGGTCATCGCCCTGGCGTCGGGGGGAGGCCAGCTGGGCCAGGCCTGGGTGGTGGGCCCCGCGTGCCCGGCCGGCCGGGCCGACATCCTCACGTACGTGCGGCTGCCCGCCGCCGGGGGCTAGCCAGCCGGGTACGGTCACGACATCCGGCACGGCTCGCCGGCCCCTCACCGACGGCGCTGCCTGCGGGAATCAAAGACCCCTAGGATCGGTTGAATCCCGTGCCAGTCAAGGAAGGGCAGCAGGAATGACCGCCGTGCGCAACGTCATCATCATCGGATCCGGTCCCGCCGGGTACACGGCTGCGATCTACGCGGCGCGCGCGCGGCTCGAGCCGCTCATGTTCGAGGGCTCGGTCACCGCCGGCGGCGCGCTGATGCAGACCACCGACGTGGAGAACTTTCCCGGCTTCCCGGACGGCGTGCTCGGCCCGGAACTCATGGACTCGCTGCGGAAGCAGGCGGAACGTTTCGGCGCGGAGCTCATCGCCGACAACGTGGTCTCGGTTGACCTGACCGCGACGCCCAAGGTGGTGCGGACGGTGGACGAGACCTACCTCGCCGAGGCGGTCATCGTGGCCACCGGCTCGAAGTACCGCGAGCTCGACATACCCGGGGAGAAGGCGCTGGCCGGCCACGGAGTCTCCTGGTGCGCCACGTGTGACGGGTTCTTCTTCCGCGAGCAGGACATCGCGGTGGTAGGCGGCGGCGACTCGGCGATGGAGGAAGCCACCTTCCTGACCAGGTTCGCGAGGTCCGTCACGGTCATCCACCGGCGTGACACCCTCCGCGCCTCCAAGATCATGCAGGACCGCGCGTACGACAATCCCAAGATCAAGTTCCTCTGGGACAGTGAGATCGTCGAGGCGGTCGGCGACACCAAGCTGACGGGCCTGCGGGTACGGAACGTCAAGACGGGGCAGGAGCACGTGCTCGAGGTGAGCGGCGTCTTCGTCGCGATCGGCCACGACCCGCGCAGTGAGCTGTTCACGGGCCAGCTCGACATCAACCCCGAGGGTTACCTGCTGGTCCAGCACCCCACCACGCGGACCAACATCGAAGGCGTCTTCGCCTGCGGCGATGTGGTCGACCACATTTACCGCCAGGCGGTCACGGCGGCCGGCACCGGCTGTGCCGCCGCCATCGACGCGGAACGCTGGCTGGCCAGCCGGGAATCGTGAATACACAAGTAATCCATCAAAGGCAAGGGAAGTGAACGGCTTGGGCGCGACCAAGGTTGTGACCGACGCGACCTTCGAGAACGAGGTCCTGAAGAGCGAAAAGCCGGTAGTCGTGGACTACTGGGCGGAATGGTGCGGGCCGTGCCGGATGGTAGCGCCGGTGCTTGAGGAGATCGCCGCCGAGCACGCCGACAAGATCGAAGTTGTCAAGCTCAACATTGACGAGAACCCGACCGTGTCGCAGAGGTACGGGATCATGGCCATCCCGACGATGAACGTGTTCTCCGGCGGCCAGGTCGTCAAGCAGATCGTCGGCGCGAAGCCGAAGTCCGCGATGCTCAAGGAACTCGCCGAGTTCCTCTGAACCGGCCGCTTACATGAGCGGTGTGCGGGCGCCCGGGCGGGCATTGGCTGCCTCCCCGGGCGCCCTTTGCCGTCTGGCGCCAATTGCCCGCCGGATGCCGTCAAGCGGGCCGGAGGGCACGTTCCGGGGCCCGGGCGGGGGTCATCGAGCCCAACAGGCGCTCCAGCGCCACTTCCACGTCCTCGCGCCACGACATGGCGGTCTTGAGCTCCAGCCGCAGTCTGGGGTAGCGATGATGCGGGCGGACCGTCTTGAAGCCGACGGCGAGCAGGTAATCGGCGGGCAGCATGCACGAGTGCGGCTCCCAGTCGTGCACCCCGAAGGCCTCGATGGCCTTGACCCCGCGCCGGGTGAGGTCCTTGGCCATGCTCTGCACGAGCATGCGGCCCAGGCCCCCGCTGGCGAATTCGGTCAGCACGTGAGCCGTCATCAGCAGCACCGCGTCCGCGCTCACCGGGCTGGTCGGGAAGGCGACCGACCGCGGCACATACGGCGGCGGCGCATACAGCGCGTACCCGGCCGCCGCACCGTCCACGTAGACGATCTTCCCGCAGCTGCCCCATTCGAGCAGCACGGACGACACCCAGGATTCCTTTTCCAGGGCCGGCTCCCCGGCGTCGGCGGCCCTCGCCCCGCCAATCGGATCCAATTCCCAGAACACGCAGCCTCGGCATCTGGGCGGCAGATCGTCGAGGTTATCCAGGGTGATATTGACAAGTCGGCGCGACACTTGGCCCCCAGAGTTTCGCACGGCCCCCATCCGCTGGGGGACAGGTGCGCGTCTTATCCACAAGCTTCACACAACGGCACTGTGCTCCCGGCCCTATGCTGGCATGATACCGACCGTTGGGAGACGAGGCCATGAGCGAGGGCACACGGCACACGAATTCCCGCCCGCAGGGATCCCGGATTGATCCCTACTTCGACCAATATGCGGAGCGCGCCCGCGGAATGGTCGCGTCGGAGATCCGGGCCCTGTTCGCCGTCACCGCCCGGCCGGAGATCGTCTCACTGGCCGGCGGGTCACCGTACGTAACGGCCCTCCCGCTCGAACGTCGTCGGGAACATGGTCGGCCGGCTGGTCGCCGACCGCGGCAGCGTCGCGCTCCAGTACTGCACCGCACAGGGTGACGCCGGGCTGCGCGAAAAGATCTGCGAGGTCATGTCGCTCGAGGGCATCCGGGCCCACCCGGACGACGTGGTGGTGACGGTGGGCTCACAGCAGGCCCTCGACCTGATCACCCGGATCTTCGTGGACCCGGGTGACGTGGTACTCGCCGAGGCACCCTCCTACGTCGGCGCGCTCGGCGCGTTCGCGGCCTATCAGGCCGACGTCATCCACGTGGCGATGGACGACGACGGGCTCATCCCGGAGGCCCTGGCGGAGACGATCCAGCGACTCACGGCGGCGGGACGCCGGATCAAGTTCCTCTACACGGTGCCGAATTACCAGAACCCGGCGGGAGTCACGCTCGCCGCGGAGCGGCGTCCCCGGATTCTGGAGATCTGCCAGGCCGCCGGGCTCCTCATCATCGAGGACAACCCGTACGGGCTGCTCGGCTTCGACGGCGACCCGATGCGCTCGCTGCGCGCGGACGATCCCGAGGGCGTGGTGTATCTCGGCACGTTCTCCAAGACCTTCGCGCCGGGCGTGCGGGTCGGCTGGGCCGCGGCCCCGCCCGCGATACGCGACAAGCTGGTGCTGGCCGCCGAGTCAGCGGTGCTCTGCCACTCGAGCTTCTCCCAGCTCGTGGTGGGCGAGTACCTGGCCACCCAGCCCTGGCGGGAGCAGGTCAAGGACTTCCGCGAGCTGTACCGGCAGCGGCGGGACGCCATGCTGGACGCCCTGTCCGCGCAGATGCCGGACGGCTGCCGGTGGACCACCCCGGCCGGCGGGTTTTACGTCTGGCTGCAGCTTCCCGAGGGCGTCCACTCCAAGGCGATGCTGCCGCGGGCGGTTTCCTCGCGGGTGGCGTACGTGCCCGGCACGGGTTTCTACGCGGACGGGGACGGCACCAGCCACCTCCGGCTTTCCTACTGCTTCCCCCCGCCCGACCGGATCAGGGAAGGCGTGCGACGGCTCGCGTCCGTGATCGAGGCGGAGATCGACCTGTGCGCCACGTTCGGCCCGATGCCCCCGCCCGGCCGGACGGGGCCCGACACTCCCGGTCCCGGGGACTTGTAAACGGTGGCTTTGCGATGACAGAACTCGATCATGTCGTGGTGCTCGCGGGCGGGCTCTCCCCCGAGCGCGAGGTCTCCCTGCGCTCAGGACGGCGGGTGCGCGACGCGCTGGAAGAGGCGGGCGTCGACGCGAGGATCGCGGACGCGGACGCGGCGCTGATCCCGGCCCTGCTGGCCGACCCGCCCACGGCGGTATTTCCCGCGATCCACGGAAGTTACGGGGAAGACGGCGCCATCAGGGAGATCCTCGCCCTGGTCGGGGTCCCGTACGTCGGATCGGTGGCCAGCGCGTGCCGGGGGGCGTTCGACAAGCCCACGGCCAAGGCCCTGGTCGCCGCGGCCGGCCTCGTCACGCCGGAGTCCGTCACGCTGCCCCGGGAGATCTTCCACGATCTGGGGGCGACCGCCGTCATCGACCGCATCATCGCGCGGCTCGGCCTGCCGTTGTTCGTCAAGCCCGCCCGGGGCGGCTCCTCGCTCGGCGCCGGCCCGGTACGCACCGCGGCTGAGCTCCCCACCGCGGTCGTGAGCTGTTTCGCCTATGGCGACACCGCGCTCATCGAGCGGCTCATCGATGGCACCGAGATCGCCGTCAGCGTCGTCGATCTGGGCGACGGGCCGTACGCCCTGCCCGCCGTGGAAATCGTCCCGGCCGCCGGGCAGTACGACTACACGGCCAGGTACACGGCGGGCCAGACCGCGTTCTACACGCCGGCCCGGCTGCCCGATGCCGCGCTGGACGCGGCCGCCAAGGCGGCAACGTGCGCGCATTCCGCCCTGGGCCTCCGCGATATCTCCCGGACCGACCTGATCGTCAGCGAGTCCGGTGAGGCGTACTTCCTGGAGGTCAACGTGTCCCCGGGGATGACCGAGACCAGCACGCTGCCGATGGCGCTGGACGCCGCGGGGCACGACTTCGGCCCGGCGTGCCTGACCCTGCTGCGCCTCGCCGCCGCGCGCGGCAACTGAGCCACGGCACCCCCGTCCGGCCCGCATAGGGTTGGTGAGCATGGCTGAACGCAAGAGTTTCGGGAGCGACAACCACGCGGGGGCACACGAGGCGGTCCTGCGGGCCGTCATCGAGGCGAACACGGGCGATGCGGTGGCGTACGGGGATGACGAGTGGACCAGACGCGCGACCGCGGAGCTGCGCCGGGTCTTCCGCGGGGATGGCGATGTCTTCCTGGTCTTCAACGGGAGCGCCGCCAACATCCTCGGGCTGAGCCTGCTGCTGCGGCGGCACGAGGCGGTCATCTGCGCGGAGTCGGCGCACATCAACACCGACGAATGCGGCGCGGCGGAGCGCATTCTCGGCACCAAGCTGCTGACCGTCCCGGCGCCGGACGGCAAGCTCACCCCTGAGATGATCGCGGAGCAGCTCGGCGCGCGCGGCGATGACCACCGGGCTCAGCCCGGCGCGGTGGCGATCACCCAGACCACCGAGCTGGGCACCTGCTACACGCTAACGGAGCTGCGCAAGATCGGGGATTTCTGCCGGGCCAGTGACCTGCGCCTGTACATCGACGGTGCCCGGCTCGCCAACGCCGCCGCCTATCTGGAGTGCTCCCTGGCCGAGCTCGCGGAATGCGCCGACGTGCTGAGCTTCGGCGGCACCAAGAACGGCGCGATCGGCGCCGAGGCTCTCATCGTGATGCGCGAGGGGCTCGCGGCCGATGCTCCGTACCTGCGCAAGCAGCAGCTCCAGCTCGCATCGAAGATGCGGTACCTGGCGGCGCAGTTCCTGGCCCTGACCGAGGGTGAGCTGTGGCGGCGCAACGCGTCGCACGCGAACGAGATGGCCCGGCGGCTCGCGGATGGCGTGCGGGACGTGCCCGGGGTGGACATCCGTTTCCCGGTCCAGTCCGATGCGGTCTTCGCCCGGGTGGACCCACGGCAACTGGAGGATCTCCGGCGCGAGTGGTTCTTCTACCTCTGGGACGAGCGGGCGTCCGTGGTCCGCTGGATGACCGCCTTCGACACCACCGAAGCGGACGTCGACCAGTTCGTGGCCAGCATCCGGAGCGTCGTGGCGCATTCCGCCCGCACGTAGGACCGCCCGCACGTTTCACGTGAAACCGCGGCCCCATCCCCGGTGCTGGCGGTGGGGCCGGCCGGCTCAGCCCGGGATGGCGGGCGAGGCGGGCGAGGCGGGCGGCTCGGGCTCCGGGTCGCGCGACATGGCCTTGACGATGCGGTCCAGGTCGTCGAGCGAGGCGAACTCGACCGTGATCTTGCCCTTGCGCCGGCCCAGCTCCACCTTGACGCGCGTTTCCAGCGCGTCGGAGAGACGGTCCGCCAGATCCCGCAGGCCCGGGGCGACCGGCTTGGCCCCCTGCCGCCGGTGCGGCCGGGCCTGCTCGTCGTTCCCGACGGCCACGATCTCCTCGACCGCACGCACCGACAGCCCCTCCGCCACGATCCGGTGCGCGAGGCGCTCCTGAGCCTCCGGGCTGTCCAGCGACAGCAGGGCCCGGGCGTGCCCGGCGCTCAGGACCCCCGCGGCGACGCGCTTCTGTACCGCGGGCGGCAGGTTCAGCAGACGGAGCGTATTGGAGATGTGCGGGCGCGAGCGGCCGATCTTCCGGGCCAGCTGCTCGTGCGTGGCACCGAAATCATCGAGGAGCTGCTGGTAGGCGGCGGCCTCTTCCAGCGGGTCGAGCTGCTGCCGGTGCAGGTTCTCGATCAGGGCGTCGCGCAGCAGGTCGGTGTCGGCGGTTTCCCGGATGATCGCGGGGATCAGCTTGAGGTCAGCGCGCTGGCTGGCCCGCCACCGGCGCTCACCCATGACCAGCTCGTAGCGGCCGGGCATCACCTGGCGGACCACGACCGGCTGGAGAAGTCCCACCTCGCGGATCGACGACGCGAGCTCGTCCAGTGCTTCCTCATCGAAGGTGCGCCGTGGCTGGCGCGGGTTGGGGGTGATCGAGCCGGTGGCCACCTCTTCGAAGTAGGCGCCGGCGATCGGCTGGGCACCCGTGGCGGCATCGTCCGCGGCCCCATGATCGGGTGCGGGTGCGGCGCGCGGCCCCGCGGCGGGCTCGGCCTCACCGGTGCCGACCGCCGCCGGGATTAGCGCCCCGAGTCCCTTGCCGAGCCCGCGCCTCTGCTGAGCCACCCGCATCTCCTTGATCCACGCCGTGTCACGCCACTCGCTATCCTGCCAGGTGATGCGGGGCCCGGCAGCACCGAAGCCAACTCCGGGCCTACCGTGAGCCAGGCTCGGGGCCCGCCTCGAGCCCGGTCTGCCGCACGATACCGGCGGCCAGGAAGAGGGCACGGATGTCGTCCCGGACCCGCTCGTCCCGCGTCCGCCTCATCCACTCCCCGGGCGTGGTCCCGGCCAGCGTCATCAGGGCCGGCACCTGTGCCAGCAGCCCGGAGATCAGGGTGGCCTGGTCGGTCAGGGCGCGAGGTTCGCCCGCCCGGTTGACCAGGTGACCGTGCCGGGACACGTAGACGCTGCCCCCCGGCACCGGCGGGCCCGGCCGCAGCCGCACGGGGTAGCGGGATGGCAGGCGGATGCGCCGGTAGTTCGGCTCGGTGGCGTCCAGGGCGAGGAGAGCCGCCGGGTCGAGCCACAGCACCCACAGGTCCGATACCGCGGCCGGATCGGCGATGGGCGTGGCCTGCACGTATCCGGGCCCGCTGACGTGAGCAGATACCCCCACGGCCAGGCCATGGGCCGTCACGCCGGTGATCGGCACGACGATCCGCAGGCCGGCGTTCGCCATCTTGCGCCGCACCTGCGCCGGTGACGCGTTCGAGCCGACCGAGAGAACCGGCGTCCGCTGGCCAACCGGCGGTACCCCCTCCTCGCGGAGGAAACGGTCGAGCGGCTTGTCTGCTCCGGCGGGCCCGGCCGGGGCCGACGTGCCCATCGGTTGCGGCCTTTCCGGCCAGCCTGACCGGCCACTGACCGAGGGCTGCCGCCCGCACGGGCTGGACGTCGAAGACGTCCGTCCCGGTGACCAGCACGGCCGGCCGCTGCGGCGGGAGGCCGGGATAGGTCAGCGGGGCCGTGAGCGGGTCCACTCCATCCACTTCACTTCGCTCCTCGGGCCCGCCGCGCTCGCCCGGCACCCGTGGCAGGCCGACGGCGGCTGCGCGGCGGCGGGGACCGAAGCCAGCCGGCGCCGCGTGCGCCGCGATAGCCGGACGACGCGGGTCAGCCCGCCATCTTCGGGCTGCGTATCGGACAGCTCCCGGGCCGCCTCCAGGTACGCGATCGAGCCGCTCGATCCGGGGTCGTAGGTGATGACGGACTGACCGTAGCTCGGCGCCTCGGACACACGCACGCTGCGCGGGATGATCGACTGCAGGACGACCTCACCGAAGTGCGACCGCACGTCGTCCGCGACCTGGGAGGCGAGCCGGGTGCGGCCGTCGTACATGGTCAGCAGGATGGTCGTGATCTGCAGGACCGGATTCAGGTGGGCCTTGACCAGGTTGACGGTCCGGAGCAGCTGCTCGAGTCCCTCCAGGGCGTAGTACTCGCACTGGATCGGGATCAGCACTTCCCGCGCCGCGACCAGGGCGTTCAGGGTCAGCAGGCCGAGCGACGGAGGACAGTCGATGAGGATGTAGTCGAGGTCAGAGGAATCGTAGGCCGCCACGGCCCGCGACAGCCTGGACTCGCGCGCGACGAGGGGAACCAGCTCGATCTCGGCTCCCGCCAGGTCGATGGTCGCCGGAGCGCAGTACAGCCCGGGCAGGCCCTCGACGGGCTGCACGATGTCGGCCAGTGGCCGGTCCTCGACCAGCGTGTTATAGACCGACAGCGTTCCCACGTGGTGATCGACGTCCAGCGCGGTGGACGCATTTCCCTGCGGGTCAAGGTCCACGACAAGGACGCGCGATCCGTGCTGGGCCAGGCTGGCGGCGAGGTTCACCGCCGTTGTCGTCTTTCCGACCCCGCCCTTCTGGTTGGCGATGGTCATGATCCGGCAGCTGGCGGGGCGCGGCCACGGGCGGCCGTCCCCGCCACCGCGCACCCCGACCGCAGCCTCGGCAGCGCGGCCGATCGGGGTGTCCTGCGGATTCCGCGGCAGCTCCGGTATCACGACCGAGCCGGCGCTCGCCCTTGCCGCGCGTCACCGTTCCCCGCCGCATCGCATCCTCCCCTGCATTCCGGGCCGGCCCTGCGCCGCGGGCTCGGCGGCGGCAGTCGCCGTTTCACGTGAAACTGCCGCCGACAGTGCCTGCTGCACCCGGGACGAGCTGATTCCAGTCGGGGTATGTGCGCCGTTCGCCACGCCGCCTCCTAGGGGAGCGCTAGGTGCCGCCGCCGGAGCGGGCCGCCGTTCCGCTGCGACGGAAACGGAGACCACCCCGGTATGAATTGGTATCTCACTGGGCCACCCCAGTCCGGTGACGTCCCCCGGTGGGCCACCGATGGCGACCGGTGCCTGCGACAGTTCCGGCCCCTCGGGCTCGGCGTGCCCGCTGTGCAGTCCCGGCCGTGCGGGATGCCGCGTCGCGGCGGGTGGCCGGTCGGGCCACCCGAGGCCCTCCGCAGGCACCATTACGCTGCTCCTCTCCACGCCCGGCGCACCGGCCGGACACCACCACGCTCGCCGGGCCCGGTTGCCCGCAGCCCGCCGCCACGCCGGCACGCTCCCCGTTATCGGCCGGAAATGCCTTTTGTCAGCTTGTCAGCGGCCTCCGCGCCTTGCCTGCCGTCAGAATACGGACGACCGTGGCTGGTGGTTCGACGATACCGTGGCCCACCTTCAGAACCTCGGCACTCCGGGTACCGAGACGCCGCAGTACCGGGGCGGCCTGGTCCAGTTCCGCCTGCGCGTGATCTCCCTTGAGCGCAAGGATCGTCCCGCCCGGGCGGACAACTCCCGCCGACAGTTCCGCGAGCCGTCCGAGCGGGGCGACCGCCCGCGAGGTCGCCACGTCCGCGCGGATCACGCCCGCCATGTCCTCCGCCCGGCCGCGGCACACCGTGACATGGCCAAGGCCCAGGGCCGCAATGCATTCCCCCAGGAACGTCGTGCGCCGGAGCATCGGCTCGAGCAGGGTCATCCGCACCTGGGGCCGCAGTATCGCGATGACCAGGCCCGGCAGGCCCGCCCCGGAGCCGATGTCCACCACCGCGGCGTCGCCGGGCACTAGTGCGGCGAGCACGCCGCAGTTCAGCAGATGGCGCTCCCACAGCCGCGGAACCTCCCGGGGGCCGATCAGCCCCCGCTCAACGCCGTGAGTAGCCAGCAGGGACGCGAAGCGGCACGCCGATTCGGTGGCAGGGCCGAACAGGGTGATCGCGGCGTCGGGAGGGGCCGGAACAGCAGATCTCATTCAGCGGGGTAGACGACGACCCGCCGGTTTGGTTCCTCACCCTCGGACTCGCTGCGCAGGCCGGCGTCCGCCACGGCGCCATGCACGATCTTTCGCTCGAACGGCGTCATCGCACCGAGCGGCTTGGGGGTCCCGGTCCGCTTGACCTCATCGGCCGCGTCCCGTCCCACCTCGGTCAGCTCGGCCCGGCGGCGGGACCGGTATCCGCCCACGTCCAGCATCAGCCTGGCCCGCTCGCCCGTCTGCCGGTGCACGGCCAGCCGGGTCAGCTCCTGCAGCGCCTCCAGCACCTCACCGCGCCTGCCGACCAGTTCGTCCAGCGTCGCGCCGACCACCGACACGACCGCGCGGTTTCCCTCGACGTCCATGTCGATGTCGCCGTCCAGGTCGGCGATGTCCAGCAGGCCCTCGACATAGTTGGCGGCAATATCGCCTTCCTGTTCCAGATCGGCGAGGTCGACCAGCGCGTCGTCGTCGCCGCGCTCGCCCGGCTCGGTGGGCTCATCGGTCTCGTCCGGCCCGTTCAGGTCCTCCGCCTCGAAAGAAGCGCCGCCCTCTTCTGGCCCGTCAAGCTCCGGACCCACAGCGGTCTCTGTCGAACCCGTGCTCACCATCGCGCCCCGATCGTCACCTGGTACGTCACTCAGCATGTCCTCCGCCTGGCTCACGACCGGACCCTCGCGGGGGAGGGCCGGTTCCAATCAACCAACGTCATCGCTTACCGGAACGCTTACTGCGTGACTGCCGGACCGGCTGCTGCCTGACGAGCCTAGCGGCCGGGACCTCCGGCTCAGGCTCAGGCTCCGATTTGCCCCGCACCAGCCTGCTGAGACCTCGGCGTTCCGTGCCGTTCGGCGCTGCATCGGCGCTCTTGGCCGTCTGCGGGCGCGCGGGCGCCGGTGCCGCCCCGGCCGTGCCCGGCTGGTTTCCGGGTGGGCGCTGGCCGTCGGCGCCCTTCCGGCCCGCCTTGACGCTCCCGGCCGGAACGGCCGCGGAGTGGGGGGTGCTCTTCACGCCGCCCGTCCCGCCGCTCTTGGCCGATGCGCGGGCCGCGGCGGGTGCCGCGCCGGTGCCGCCCGGCGGTGCTCTTCGCGGCGGCGGGGTTTTTCGCGGCGGCACTCCTGGCCGGGGTGGCCTTCGCCGCCGTATTTTTCCCGGCGGCCGTCTTGGCCGCGGTGCCCCGGGCCTGGGCCTTGGGCGCCGCGCCCTTGGCCACTGCGCCCTTGGACACCGTGGTGCCGGCGGGGCCTGCCGTGCCCTTGGCCGCCGGGGCGGTCGCGCTCGCCGCATCCGCGCCGGCGGTGATCGGCTGGAAGTTCCGGAACAGGATGTACTGCTGTCCCAGCGTCCACAGGTTCGTCGTGACCCAGTACAGGACCAGGCCGAACTGCCAGTACATACCGCTCAGGGCGAACAGCGGCGCGATGTACATCATGTACTTCTGCGAGTTCGCCATCGGGTTGTTCGGGTCCTGGCCCACCTGGCCGATGCCGCGCTTGACGCTCTGCCGCACCGTGAGGAACGTGGTCGTCGAGCTGATCAGGACGAAGATGCAGATGACGACCTTGGCGCTGGCGGGCCCGGGCGCCAGATGGTACGGCGGCAGCGGGCTGGTGACGATCCGGTCGGCGATCGTCGCCGTGAAGATGTGCGCGTGCTGCGCGCTGGCCACGACGGCCGGGGTCAGCCCGAATTCCGGCTTGTCCTCGGCGATGGCCCGCAGCACGTTGAACAGCGCGAAGAACACAGGAAGCTGGATCACCAGGGGAAGGCACCCGGCCAGCGGATTGGCGCCGTTCTCCTGGTAAAGCTTCATGACCTCCTGGTTCATGGTCTGCTTGTCGTCTTTGTATTTCTTCCGCAGCGCCGCGACCTGCGGCGCAAGCGCCGCCATCTTGCGCTGTGAGTGCATCTGCTTCACGAACAGCGGCACCATGATCAGCCGCATCAACATGACAAGGAAGACGATCGACAGTCCCCATGCCCATCCGCTGGCCGGGCCGAAGGGAACGCTCAGCAGCGCGTGAATGCGCATCAGCACCCAGGCGACCGCGTTGTAGAAGGGGTTGAGAATCCCCACGTGCTAGCTCCCTTGCGTTTCTGTGGACAGCGGGCCGGGCCCGGTCAGGGACGGCTTCCCGGTCCCGTCGCGGGGCGGCACGGGATCGTAGCCCCCCGGATGAAACGGATGGCACCGGGCGATGCGGGCTATGGCCAGCCACAGACCGCGGGCCGCGCCGTGTATCCGCAGCGCCTCCAGGGCGTAGGCGCTGCACGACGGCTCGAACCGGCACCGCGGTGGCAGCAGCGGGCTGATAAACCGCCGGTAGCCGACCACGGCGGCCATGAGCACACGCGTGATAACCGCCGGCCCTTCTCGGGGGCCGGGATGCGGCGAGCGGCCGACTCGGCCCGGCCGTCCTGTCTCGCGCTCATGAGTGATGCAGCGCCCCAACCTGCCGCCGCAGCAACCTGCTCATCACCAGATCCAGATCGGCGGCCAGATCCGCCTGGCGTGCGGCCGCGGCCGGAGGATTGGCGCGGACCACAAGCAGGCTACCCGCAGGGAGCACACCAAGGTACCCACGCACGAGCACACGAAGGCGACGTTTCACCCGGTTGCGCACCACGGCGGTGCCAACCGCGCGACTGACTACGAATCCTACCCTGGCCGGTTCACGGGACTGAACCCGTGTCAGAAGATGACCGGTGAGGCTCGGACGCCCGGCGTGGGCACCGCGGCGTACCGCGAGCGTGAACTCGGCACGGTGCCGCATCCTGGATTCGCTGGGAAGCACGTCCGGGCATCCCGTAGCCGCGCCGGGGCCCGCGGAGCCGTCAGGCGCTGAGGCGCGCGCGGCCCTTGTGGCGACGCGCCGCGAGAACGGCACGGCCAGCGCGGGTGCGCATGCGCAGCCGGAAGCCGTGGGTCTTCGCCCTGCGGCGGTTGTTCGGCTGGAACGTGCGCTTGCTCACCGGAGCTCCAGAAGAGTTGACTGTGTGACATTCCGCGTCACGCGGGCCCCGTCAGCCAGCGTGGGTATGCAGGACCGGCGCCGCAGGACTCGGCCTACGTACGCTAATGGCCCGCAGCGCCAGCGTCAAACTCGGCACCCCGCGGCCCGCCCGGCGAGGCCGGGGTCCGGTCGGCGTGTGCGGCCGGACGCAACCTGGTGTTCGCCGGGGCGCCATCCAGGAAGACCGCCGTTCACCCGGCACAACACGGGTCAACGGCCTAGGCTGTGGACAACCGCGCAACGCCCGTGGCGTACGCCAGGACAGCCGTTTACGCTCGCGGGACGCGATGGTGACGGGGCGCAGCGGGAGTGCTACGTGCACAACCTGTGGACAGACCTGTGGAATATATGAACGGTGCGCGCGAGGGGAGCGAGCGGTGAGCGAAACAGACCTCGCGGACGTATGGGCCCGGTCCCTGGATGGCCTCGCGGATCTTCAGATCAAGCCGCACCAGCGCGCGTGGCTCAAGCTGACCAGGCCGCTCGGCCTGGTGGAAAATACCGCGCTGATCGCCACCCCGAACGAATTTGTCAAGGAGCAGCTCGAGACGCGGCTTCGCGCGCTGGTCACGCACGCGCTCTCGGCCGAGCTCGGGCGCAGCATCCAGCTCGCGGTAACCGTCGATCCGGTCTCGGCCGCAGGCCCGGTCCCGCCGGACTTCACCCCCGCGGACACCGGCCGCCACGATCTCGAGCCGGCCCCCGGGCGGCATGGCCTACGGCGGCCTGCCCCAGGACACGGACGAGCAGCCGGTGCTGGCCGCCTCACCCCCGCCGGCGGGTGTCCCGCTCGGCGGCCCGCATGACGGCATCGCCCCGCACGCCCCGCTGGCGGCCGACGGGACACGCCTCATGCCGCGTCCCGCGCCGCAGGCCTTTCCCGGCACGGACTACGCCGGCCCGCATCCCGATTTCGCCTGGCCGACCGGGCCCGGCGCCCCGGGCGACCGCGGCGGGCCCGGCGCCGCCGGCCAGGCGTCCCCATCCGCGCTTCCCGAGCCGCACACGGCGCCGGCTCCCTACGCGGCGCCCCGGCCGGGCGGCGCCCGGCTGAACCCGAAGTACACCTTCGAGACCTTCGTCATCGGCTCGAGCAACCGGTTCGCGCACGCGGCGGCCGTCGCCGTGGCCGAGGCACCCGCGAAGGCCTACAACCCGCTGTTCGTCTACGGCGACTCCGGGCTGGGCAAGACGCACCTGCTGCACGCCATCGGCCACTACGCCCAGACCCTCTACGCCGGGGTCAAGGTCAGGTACGTGAGCTCCGAGGAGTTCACCAACGACTTCATCAACATGATCCGCGACGGCAAGCAGGATGGTTTCCGCCGCCGCTACCGTGATGTGGACGTGCTCCTGGTCGACGACATCCAGTTCCTGGAGAACAAGGAAGGCACGCAAGAGGAGTTCTTCCACACGTTCAACACACTGCACAACGCCAGCAAGCAGATCGTCATCTCCAGTGACCGGGCACCCAAGCGGCTGGTCACCCTGGAAGACCGGCTGCGCAGCCGGTTCGAGTGGGGACTGCTGACCGACGTGCAGCCGCCCGAGCTGGAAACGCGGATCGCGATCCTCCGCCGCAAGGCCATCCAGGAGGGTCTCAACGCGCCGCCGGAAGTCCTCGAATACATCGCCAGCCGGATATCCACCAACATCCGGGAACTGGAGGGGGCGCTCATCCGGGTGACCGCGTTCGCCAGCCTGAACCGGCAGTCGGTTGACCTTCAGCTCGCCGAGATCGTGCTGAAGGACCTTATCCCCGAGGCCCAGGGGCCGCAGATCACCATCGCGACGATCATGGGGCAGACCGCCTCGTATTTCGGGCTGTCCATGGAGGACCTGAGCGGCACGTCGCGATCACGGGTCCTGGTGACCGCGCGCCATATCGCCATGTACCTGTGCCGGGAGCTGACCGATCTGTCCCTGCCCAAGATCGGGCAGCAGTTCGGTGGCCGGGATCACACGACCGTGATGAACGCCGACCGCAAGATCCGTTCCCTCATGGCCGAGCGCCGGTCGATCTACAACCAGGTCACGGAGCTCACCAACCGGATCAAGCAGCAGGCACGGACAGGATGACCGGTGCCGGCGACCGCGGCGCCCAGCTGCGGTGAACCAGCCGCCAGCCTGTCCCGGCCAGCTCGGCCCGGCGCTATCAACAGGCCCTGTGCACACAGCTTGTGGAAAACATTGTGGATGACAGATGGAGAGTGGGGGACAAGCGGTGGGGAGAAAGCGGGCCGCCATTCGCGGGGCACAGTGGACCCCCTCCCGTCCCACCCTCAGGCACAGTTCCTGTGGACGTTAATCTGTACCTTGAACTGCGACGATGGCGGTTCTCCCCAGTATCCACCACACCTATGACTATGACGGTTCTCTAAATAGATAGAAAACAAAACCAAGTGGGTGCCCGGGGAAGTGTGCACAACGGTCCCGTGGCTCCCATACCCGAGGACCGGCCGGCGCTAAACGCGCCGGGCCGTAAGCGTCTACCGATGACACGAACCAGGTGCAGGAGGCAGTTCCCGTGAAGTTCCAGGTTGAGCGAGACGTACTCGCCGACGCCGTTGCCTGGACGGCCCGCGCCTTGCCGGCCCGGCCTGCGGTTCCGGTACTGGCTGGCATGCATCTGGCGGCCGCGCAGCAGCTCACGCTGTCCACCTTCGACTATGAGGTGTCGGCCCAGGCCAGCGTGCCGGTGATCACGGATGAGGAGGGAACGGTGCTCGTCTCCGGCCGACTCCTCGCCGAGATCGTCCGGAGCCTGCCCGCCCGTCCCGTGGAGATGAGCACGGAGGGCACGCGGACCACGCTGAAGTGCGGCAGCGCGGTCTTCACGCTGATGACGCTGCCCGACGACGAATACCCGACGCTGCCCGCGATGCCACCGGAGGCGGGGACGGTGGGCGCGGACATCCTGGCCTCGGCGATCAGCCAGGTCGCGATCGCGGCGGGCCGTGACGACACACTGCCCGCGCTGACCGGGATCCGGATGGAGATCGCCGGGGACACCGTCACGCTCGTGGCCACGGACCGCTACAGGCTCGCCGTCCGCGAGCTGCACTGGGAGCCGGCCAAGCCGGACATGTCGGCGGCGGTCCTGGTTCCGGCGCGGGTTCTCGTGGACGCCGCCCGTTCCCTGACGACGGCCGCCGAGGTGTCCATCGCCCTGAGCGTGCCCGGCGATGACGGCGCCCAAGGGGAGGGGATCATCGGCTTCGAGGGGGGCGGCCGCCAGACCACTACCCGGCTGCTCGGCGGCGAGTATCCCCGCTACCAGACCCTGCTCCCCAGCGAGTTCAACGCGGTCGCCGAACTTCCCGCGGCGCCGTTCGCCGAAGCGGTCAAGCGGGTCGCGCTCGTCGCGGAGCGCAACACTCCCGTCCGGCTGGCCTTCTCCGCTGGCGAGCTCATGCTGGAGGCCGGGGCCGGGGACGAGGCCCAGGCGGTGGAGACCGTCGAGGCCAGCTTCGACGGTGAGGACCTGCAGATCGCCTTCAACCCGCAGTACCTGCTCGACGGGCTGAGTGCCATCGACTCCGACACCGCCCGGGTCTCCTTCACCACGCCGACCCGGCCGGCCGTCGTCACCGGCAAACGCGGCGAGGACGGGCCGCCGGACTACCGGTACGTCCTCATGCCCATCCGGTCGGCGGGATAGCCGGGCCCGTGGCGGCACGGCAGTAACCTCTACAGCCGTGCACCTAACACGGCTCGCGCTCACCGACTTCAGGTCCTACGCCTCCGCTGACCTGATGCTCGCGCCGGGAGTGACGACGCTGATCGGGCCGAACGGTGAGGGGAAGACCAACCTGGCCGAGGCGATCGGGTACGTCGCGACCCTGGGCAGTCACCGGGTCGCCACCGACGCTCCCCTGGTCCGGCAGGGCGCGGACCGCGCCATCGTCCGGGCCGCGGTCGCGTCCGGCCAGGGAAACGCGCTGATCGAGATCGAGGTCAACCCCGGCCGGGCGAACCGGGTGCGGCTGAACCGGACCCCGCTGCCCCGCCCCCGGGAGATCCTCGGCGTGCTGCGCACGGTGCTGTTCGCTCCGGAGGACCTGGCCCTGGTCAAGGGCGACCCCGGCGAACGGCGGAGATTCCTGGACGACCTGCTGGTCGCCACGGCGCCACGCTACGCCGCGGTCCGTTCGGACTACGAGCGGATCGTCCGCCAGCGGACCGCGCTGCTGAAGTCGGCGGGGGCCCGCACCTCACGCGGCCGGGTCGCCGCGTCCTCCGGGTCGTCCGCCGCCGCGTCCGGCGGCACCGGGGCCGGACCGGTACCGCCGTCGATGGCGGCGACCCTCGATGCCTGGGACGACCAGCTCGCCCGGGTGGGCGCGGAACTGCTCAGCGGACGGCTGTCCCTCGTCCGGGCCCTGCGCCCGCCCGTCGAGGCGGCGTACGCGGCCGTCTCCGGGGACCGCGGTCCCGCGGCGATCGCCTACCGGCCGTCGTTCGCGCTGCCCGTCCCCGGGGACGCCGCGGACGGGGCCGGCGAGGCCGGGATGGACGGGAAGGGTGCGGATGTCGAGGCGGCCATGCGGGACGCGCTCCGGCAGGCCCGGCCGGGAGAACTGGAGCGCGGCGTCTGCCTGGTCGGACCGCATCGTGACGAGCTGGAGCTGCGCATCGGCGAGCTGCCCGCCCGCGGCTACGCCAGCCACGGGGAGTCGTGGTCGCTCGCGCTGGCCCTCCGGCTGGCTGCCTACGAGCTGCTGCGTGCCGACGGGGAGGACCCGGTACTGATCCTCGATGACGTCTTCGCGGAGCTCGACGAGGGCCGGCGCGGCCGGCTGGCCGTCCTGGTCGCCGGGGCCGAGCAGGTCATCGTGACCGCCGCGGTGCCCGCCGACGTGCCCGCCGCGCTCAAGGGGGGCAGCTACGACGTCAGCGGCGGGACGATCACCCGTGCCGGCTGACGCCGATCCGGCCCTGGTGCCGCGGGCGGAGCGGCTGCGGCGCGCGGCCGCGGCACTGGCCGAAGTGATCGCCGACGCGCGGGCGCGGGGCGAATGGCCGACCTCGGGGCGGCCGGGCTCCGCGGGCCAGAGCGGCGGCACGGATGCCGAACGGGCTGCGGGTGACCCGTCGTCCCGCCCGCGCCGGGTCCGCCGGGACGACCCCCAGCCGCTGGCCGCCGCGATCGGCGGCCTGCTGTCGGATCAGGGCTGGAAGGAACACGCCGCGGTGGGTTCGGTGTTCAGCAATTGGGCCCAGATTGTCGGGCCCGACCTCGCCGCCCACACCCGCCCGGCCGGATTCGCCGACGGCGAGCTCGTGATCGCGGCCGACTCGACGGCGTGGGCCACGCAGGTCAGGCTGCTCGCATCGATGCTGGTCCGCAGGCTTAATTCCGAGCTCGGTGCGGGTACCGTCCGCCGGGTCAAAGTCAGGCGGGCCAGGCCCGCGGCAGCGTGGCGGATGGCGGGTACCAGGAAGCCGGGGACACGGCGACACGTACGGCTAGGAACGCCCGTGTCACACCGAATCCCCAGCTAGAATTAGGTGTTGCGCGCACAGTAAGACACCGGGGGTGCTTCGCCGCGCGATCCTGCAGGATGGAGTTTCCACTTGTCATATGACGCCCGCTCAATCACGGTACTCGAGGGCCTTGAAGCCGTCCGGAAACGACCGGGCATGTACATCGGCTCCACCGGGGAGCGCGGACTCCACCACCTGGTGTACGAAGTCGTCGACAACTCGGTCGACGAGGCACTCGCCGGGTACTGCGACGCCATCGAGGTCACCCTGCTGCCGGACGGGGGCGTCCGGGTCGAGGACAACGGCCGCGGCATCCCCGTCGACATGCATCCGGTGGAGAAGCGGCCCGCCGTCGAGGTGGTGCTGACCACGCTGCACGCCGGCGGCAAGTTTGACGGCAAGTCCTACGCGGTCTCCGGCGGCCTGCACGGTGTCGGCGTCTCGGTGGTGAACGCCCTGTCGGTGCGTCTCGACGTAGAGATCCACCGGGACGGGTACGTGTGGCGGCAGTCCTACAAGCGCGGCGCCCCGGCCGGGCCGCTGGAGCGCGGCGAGCCCGCGTCCGACACCGGCACGATCACCACGTTCTGGCCGGACCCCACCATCTTCGAGACCACCTCCTGGAGCTTCGAGACCCTGTCCCGGCGGATCCAGGAAATGGCGTTCCTCAACCGCGGCCTGACGATCACCCTCACCGATGAGCGGCCGGACGCCGACACCGCCGGCGACGGCCCGCGCGTCGTGACGTACCTGTACAAGGGCGGGATCTCGGACTTCGTCCGGTACCTCAACTCGTCCAAGGAGCCGGTGCACGCCTCGGTGATCGACTTCGGCGAGGACGGCGACGGGATCTCCGCCGAGATCGCCATGCAGTGGAATGGCTCCTACTCCGAGTCGGTGCACACCTTCGCCAATACCATCAACACGGCGGAGGGCGGCACCCACGAGGAGGGCTTCCGCGCCGCGCTGACCTCGATCATCAACCGGTACGCCCGCGAGCAGAAGCTGCTGCGGGAGAAGGACGACAACCTGACCGGCGAGGACGTGCGGGAGGGCCTGACCGCGATCGTGTCGGTCAAGCTGGCCAACCCGCAGTTCGAGGGGCAGACCAAGACCAAGCTCGGCAACACCGAGGCCAAGTCGTTCGTGCAGAAGGTCTGCAACGACCACCTGCGTGACTGGTTCGACCGCAACCCCGGCGAGGCCAAGGACATCATCACCAAGTCCATGCAGGCCGCGCGGGCCCGGGTCGCGGCGCGCCAGGCCCGCGACCTGACCCGGCGCAAGAGCCTGCTGGAGAGCAGTTCGCTGCCGGGCAAGCTGGCGGACTGCCAGTCCTCGGACCCGTCCCGGTGCGAGATCTACGTCGTCGAGGGTGACTCGGCCGGCGGCTCCGCCAAGGGCGGCCGGAACCCCGAGTTCCAGGCGATCCTGCCGATCCGCGGCAAGATCATCAACGTGGAGAAGGCCCGGATCGACCGGGTGCTGAAGAACAACGAGGTCCAGGCGATGATCACCGCGCTGGGCACCGGTATCCACGACGAGTTCGACATGGCCAAGCTGCGGTACCACAAGATCATGCTGATGGCCGACGCCGACGTGGACGGCCAGCACATCCGGACGCTGCTGCTGACCTTGCTGTTCCGGTTCATGAAGCCGCTGATCGAGGCCGGGCACGTCTACCTGGCCCAGCCCCCGCTTTACAAGATCAAGTGGGAGGGGCGGGGTGACCGGCCGGACTACGCGTACAACGAGTCCGAGCGGGACCGGCTGATCGAGGCGGGGATCGCGGCCGGCCGGAAGGATCCGCGCCCGCGGGACGGGATCCAGCGGTACAAGGGCCTGGGCGAGATGAACGCCAGCGAGCTGTGGGAGACCACCATGGACCCGGCGCGCCGGGTGCTGCTCCAGGTGACGGTGGACGACGCGGCGCAGGCCGACGAGCTGTTCAGCGTGCTGATGGGTGAGGACGTGGAGGCCCGGCGCTCCTTCATCCAGCGCAACGCCAAGGACGTCAGGTTCCTGGATATTTGACCGCTCGCGGCAGAACCACCGTTGGTCGTGTGAACAGCGCGGCCTTTCACAGAAGAAACAAGGATGTTCAGTGACTGACGTGACAACCGAGGCCGTGCCGTCGCCGGAGCATGACCGGACCGAGCCGGTCGACATCCAGTTTGAGATGCAGCGCAGCTACATCGATTACGCGATGTCGGTCATCGTCGGCCGGGCGCTGCCGGACGTGCGGGACGGCCTGAAGCCGGTGCACACGCGCGTCCTGTACGCGATGTACGACGGCGGCTACCGGCCGGACCGCAGCTACTTCAAGTGCGCGCGCGTGGTCGGCGAAGTCATGGGCACCTATCACCCGCACGGGGACAGCGCGATCTACGACGCCCTCGTCCGGCTGGCCCAGCCGTGGTCGATGCGCTATCCGCTCGTCGACAGCCAGGGCAACTTCGGCTCGCCGGGGAACGACCCGCCTGCGGCCATGCGGTACACGGAGTGCCGGCTGGCGCCGCTGGCCATGGAGATGCTGCGGGACATCGACAAGGACACCGTCGATTTCCGGCCGAACTACGACGGCCGGTCCGCCGAGCCCATCGTCCTGCCCGCCCGGTTCCCGAACCTGCTCGTCAACGGGTCTGAGGGCATCGCCGTCGGCATGGCCACCAAGATCCCCCCGCACAACCTCCGCGAGGTCGCCGACGGCGTCAAGTGGTACCTGGAGAACTTCGAGGCCTCCGACGAGGACCTGCTCGAGGCCCTCATCCGCGGGTCAAGGGCCCGGACTTCCCCACCCGGGGGCTGATCGTCGGCCGCCGCGGTATCCAGGAGGCCTACCGGACCGGGCGCGGCTCCATCACGATGCGTGCCGTCGTCGAGGTGGAGGAGGACTCGCGCGGCCGGGCGTGCCTGGTCGCGACCGAGCTGCCGTTCCAGGTCAACCCGGACAACCTCTCGCAGAAGATCGCCGAGCTGGTCAAGGACGGCCGGGTCACCGGCATCGCGGACGTCCGGGACGAGACGAGCTGCGTACCGGCCAGCGCCTCGTCATCGTGCTGAAGCGGGACGCGATCCCGAAGGTCGTGCTGAACAACCTGTACAAGCACACCCAGCTCCAGGACACCTTCGGCGCCAACATGATGGCGCTGGTCGACAGCGTGCCGCGGACCCTGCGGCTGGACCAGTTCATCCGCTACTGGGTCGCGCACCAGATCGAGGTCATCGTCCGGCGCACCCGCTACCTGCTGCGGAAGGCGCAGGAACGGGCGCACATCCTGAGCGCGCTGCTGAAGGCCATCGACCGGATCGACGAGGTCATCGCGCTCATCCGGGGCAGCGCCTCGGCGGCGGAGGCGCAGCAGGGCCTGATGGGCATGCTGGAGATCGACGAGATCCAGGCCCGCGCCATCCTGGACATGCAGCTGCGCAAGCTGGCCGCCCTGGAGCGGCAGGAGCTCATCGACGAGTACGACGCGCTGATGGTGAAGATCGCCGACTACGAGGACATCCTGGCCTCACCGGTCCGGCAGCGCACGATCGTCGGCGACGAGCTCGCGGAGATCGTCGAGCGGCACGGCGACGAGCGGCGGACTGAGATCATCGCCTACGACGGCGACGTCACCGACGAGGACCTGATCGCCGAAGAGGACGTCGTCGTCACGATCACCAACGGCGGCTACGCCAAGCGGACCAAGACGGACCTTTACCGGGCCCAGCGCCGCGGTGGCAAGGGCGTCCGCGGGGCACAGCTTCGCACCGACGACATCGTGGATCACTTCTTCGTCACCACGACGCACCACTGGATCCTGTTCTTTACGAACAAGGGCCGGGTGTACCGCGCCAAGGCGTACGAGCTGCCCGAGGCCGCCCGTGACGCCCGCGGCCAGCACGTCGCCAACCTGCTGGCCTTCCAGCCGGACGAGACGATCGCCGAGATTCTCGCGCTGCGCGATTACCAGGTGGCGCCCTACCTGGTGCTGGCGACCAAGAGCGGCCTGGTCAAGAAGTCGCGCCTGTCGGACTTCGATTCGCCGCGGTCCGGCGGCATCATCGCCATCAACCTCCGCGAGGACGACGAGGTCATCGCCGCCCGGCTGGTCGCCCCGGAAGAGGACCTGCTGCTGGTCAGCAGCAAGGCTCAGGCCTTGCGGTTCCGTGCCAGCGACGAGTCGCTGCGGCCGATGGGCCGGGCCACGTCCGGGGTGATCGGCATGCGTTTCGCCAATGGTGACGAACTACTGGACATGTACGTGGTCCGGGACGACGAGGACGTCCTCGTCGCAACAGAAGGCGGTTACGCAAAACGGACACCGGCTGATCAGTATCCTGTGAAGAACCGTGGCGGCATGGGTGTCGTTACGGCCAGGATTGTCGAAACGCGCGGGCGGCTTGTGGGCGCCCTGATGGTCCGCCCGGACGATGAGATCTTTGCCATCACGTCGGCGGGCGGTGTCATCAGGACGAGGGCCGGTGAGATCAAGCGATCTGGCCGGCAGACCATGGGTGTCCGGCTGATGAACCTCGCGTCTGGAGACAGCGTGGTCGGGCTCGCGCGCAACGCCGAGTCGCTCGATGCGGCCGACGATGACCAGCCCGACGGTGCCGCCGAGCCGCCCGTGGAAAGCGGCGAAAGTGACGGCGGAACCGGCGGGGAGTGACCCGGTGATGAAGGGACCGCAGTTACCTAGGACGGCTGAGTGTTCGGGGGTGCGGCCTGATGTCCGACGTCAGGCCGTATTCTGCCGAGGTAGCCTCACCCAGAGGGACTGCGGCCGAGGAGGACGGCGTGGAGCAACGCACGGACGAGACGGCGCGACGGCCGGGGGTAGCCGCGGAAGATGCTGGTGTGCCTCCCGCCGAGGACGGGCAGACGGAGACGGTGCCGGCGGTCAGCGAGGACGCCGCGGACGCCAACGGGCACGCCCGTGAAGAGGAGTCCGTCTGGAAGCCGGCCACGCGATCCGCGGCCGATGCGGCCCGCGATCGCGGACCGGGTCAGCCGCTGTCCACGGCGGACAGCAGCTTCCGCGCGTCGGCCGACGACGGCAGCCAGCCGGCCACCGCTGAGGGCACCAACCAGTCATCCGGCACCGACCGCGGGTACCCGGCCGACGGCGCGTACGCCGCCGGACGGACGGCCGACAACGATTACCGTCCTGCCGGCACGGACCGGGAGCATCCTGCCCCGGCGCAGGACTTCCCGTCGGTGTCGGTAGCGGGCCGGGACTACGGTGCGTCTCCCTCGGAGAGCATTTACGGCAGCTCCGGGGCCCAGCGCGAGTTCTCCGATCCGCCGTACCCGGCCCAGGTCACCCCTCCGCCACGGACGCAGTCCGACCCGCGCCCCCAGTCCGCCCCGGGCCCGCAGCCGGAGGCCGACCGGGCCCAGCGGCCGTCGCCGTGGCAGGCCGCGGCGGCACCGATGCCCAAACCGCAGGCCGTGCCGAAGCGGACGAAGGCGCCGCGGGCCCAGAAGGGCGGCGGCCCGGCCCGGCAGGCGCACCTCATGGTCTCCCGGTTCGAGCCCTGGTCGGTCATGAAGTTCAGTTTCATGATCTCGCTGGCGTGCTTCGTCATCCTGTTCGTCGCGGTGACGCTGCTCTACGGCACGCTGGCCAGCCTGGGCGTGTTCGACTCGATCCAGAAGGCGCTGTCCAACGTCACCTCCGGCCAGGGGACGGCCGGCGTCAACGTCTCGCACTGGTTCTCCGCGTCGACGATCCTCAGCTACACGGCGCTCCTCGGGGTACTCAACGTGTTCCTGGTCACCGCTTTCGCCACGGTCGGCTCGGTCGTGTACAACCTGACCGCGCACCTCGTCGGCGGGGTCGAGGTGACGCTGCGGGAAACGGAGTTACGGCTACGCCCGGCCAGTTCGCCGCGGCGGCGCAGTTGCGGTAATCTTTCCCGGCGTGCGTGGGTTCCTGCCGCGTATCTGGGGCTATAGCTCAGTCGGTTAGAGCGCATCCCTGATAAGGATGAGGTCGATGGTTCAAGTCCATCTAGCCCCACCAGGTCAGAACACATCAAAGGGCAGCAGCCCGACCGCTTGACGGCAACAATGACGGCAACGGCTACGCTTCCGGGCCACCAAACAGCGCGTCGGCCATCCGGTCAAGCGGCGCCGCCGCGCGGCACCGCGCCCGGCCGCGCTTCGCGCCGGGCGCGCGGCACCTACGGCGCCGACCCGGCGCGGCGCGCCGGGCCACTCACGCAGCATCCACTGACCAGCCCAGCTCATCCGTCACACGGCAATACTGCGTGAGTCGTGGGCCGTCTTCTTTGGCGTATCAGTGACCCCTCACGGCCGCGTCGAAGGCGCCTTCGGCGGCGCAGGCGATCGGCTATGCCGCCCATTGACTGGGCGTCCGCACCCAAGGAGTCGGCACCTATGGAAGAGCGGGCGATGAGGGTACCCCTATGGAGGTCACGCCGAGGATGGTCAGCCCGGGTGATCAAATCGCCAATGTCCTTCTGCATGGTCCGGCAGGAGTTGAGTCCGGTCGGGCGTGCGCGGAGCCAGCGATCCCCACCGCCCACACCAGATGGAGGCCCCCGTTGTTCTTGAGTTCTTGTGGCAACACACCCGCCCACCCCGGATTAGGCCGAGTTCGTGAAGACCGTCCGTGGTGGAGGGGTCCATGTTGATGCCACCGCCAGGACGGCGGTGCGCGTAGATGGGGCCGGGGAGGACGCCGATAAGCTGGTAGGTCGTCGTCCCAGCTCATGTAGTCTGGCGGCTCGCCCAAGTAGTACCAGGCCGCATCACAGATGCCGTAGACGTTGGGGCCGAACTGGGCGTCGTTTAGGTACACTCAGGACTCGCTTCTTCGAGATCGCGTGGACCAGCTGCTCAGCCAGAATGGCGTCAGCGGTCTTGCGGAACGGGTCTTGCGACGGCCACAGGAGCAAATTCTTACTGAGTTGCTCGGGATCGGGGAGCCGTACGGGTCGTGCGTTCCAGCCAAGTAGGCCTTGACCCGGCTCACCCACTGGCCCCAGTTGAGACCACCAGGTGAACCTCCACGTGTTTCTCTCAACTGGGGCCAGTGGGTGAGCCGGGTCAAGGCCTACTGGGCTGGAATGGATGACCCGTACGGGTCCCCGATCCCCGAGCAACTCAGTAAGAACTTGCTCCTGTGGCCGTCGCAAGACCCGTTCCGCAAGACCGCTGACGCCATTCTCGCTGAGCAGCTGGTCCACGCGATCTCGAAGAAGCGAGTCCTGGAGCTGTACCTAAACGACGCCCAGTTCGGCCCGAACGTCTACGGCATCTGTGATGCCGCCTGGTACTACTTCGGCGAGCCGCCGACTACATGAGCTCGGACGAGGCGGTACCAGCTTATGGGCGTCCTCCCCAGCCCCATCTACGCGCACCGCCGTCCTGGCGGTGGCATCAACATGGACCTCTCCACCAGGGACGGTCTTCACGAACTCGGCCTAATCCGGGGTGCGCGGGAGTACGTGCCGCAAGAACTCAAGAACAACGGGGGCCTCCATCTGGTGTGGGCGGTGGGGATCACTGGCTCCGCGTACACCAACCGGACGGCCCCGACTCCTGCCCGACCATGCCGAAGGACATTGGCGATTTGATCGCCCGGGACGCTGACCATCCTCCGGCGTGACCTCCATAGGGGTACCCTCATCGCCCGCTCTTCCATAGGCGCCGAATCCTCGGGTGCGGACGCCCAGTCAATGGGCGGCGTAGCCGATCGCGTGCGCCGCCGAAGGCGCCTTCGACGCGGCCGTGACGGGGACACTGATACGCCAAAGAAGACGGCCCACGACTCACGCAGTATTGCCGTGTGACGGATGAGCTGGGCTGGTCAGTGGATGCTGCGTGAGTGGCCCGGCGCGCCGCGCCGGGTCGGCGCCGTAGGTGCCGCACGCCCGGCGCGAAGCGCGGCGGGCGCGGTGCCGCGCAGCGGCACCGCTACCGGATGGCCGACGCGCTGTTCGGTGACCCGGAAGCGTAGCCGTTGCCGTCAGTGCCGCAAGCGGCGGGGTGCCGCCCTTTGAGGGGTGCTGACCTGGTGGGGCTAGATGGACTTGAACCATCGACCTCATCCTTATCAGGGATGCGCTCTAACCGACTGAGCTATAGCCCCAGATACGTGGCAGGAACCCACGCACGCCGGGAAAGATTACCGCAACTGCGCCGCCGCGGCGAACTGGCCGGGCGTAGCCGTAACTCCGTTTCCCGCAGCGTCACCTCGACCCCGCCGACGAGGTGCGCGGTCAGGTTGTACACGACCGAGCCGACCGTGGCGAAAGCGGTGATCAGGAACACGTTGAGCACCCCGAGGAGCGCCGTGTAGCTGAGGATCGTCGACGCGGAGAACCAGTGCGAGACGTTGACACCGGCCGTCCCCTGGCCGGAGGTGACGTTGGACAGCGCCTTCTGGATCGAATCGAACACGCCCAGGCCGGCCAGCGTGCCGTAGAGCAGCGTCACCGCGACGAACAGGATGACGAAGCACGCCAGCGAGATCATGAAACTGAACTTCATGACCGACCAGGGCTCGAACCGGGAGACCATGAGGTGCGCCTGCCGGGCCGGGCCGCCGCCCTTCTGGGCCCGCGGCGCCTTCGTCCGCTTCGGCACGGCCTGCGGTTT
Source organism: uncultured Actinomycetes bacterium (assembly GCA_963808295.1). Lineage (GTDB taxonomy): Bacteria > Actinomycetota > Actinomycetes > Streptosporangiales > Streptosporangiaceae > Bog-532. The sequence goes on from CAWEFP010000056.1 coordinate 57,691, forward strand.
GGGCATCCGTGCCGCCGCGGCCTGCCACGGCGACGACCGCTGGGCCCGGTCGGCCTCCGGCTGCGGGCCCGGGGCGGACTGGGGGGGCGGGTCGGACTGCGTCCGTGGCGGAGGGGTGACCTGGGCCGGGTACGGCGGATCGGAGAACTCGCGCTGGGCCCCGGAGCTGCCGTAAATGCTCTCCGAGGGAGACGCACCGTAGTCCCGGCCCGCTACCGACACCGACGGGAAGTCCTGCGTCGGGGCAAGATGCTCCCGGTCCGTGCCGGCAGGACGGTAATCGTTGTCGGCCGTCCGTCCGGCGGCGTATGCGCCGTCGGACGGGTACCCGCGGTCGGTGCCGGATGACGGGTAGGTGCCCTCAGCGGTGGCCGGCTGGCCGCCGTCGTCGGCCGGCGCGCGGAAGCTGCTGTCCGCCGTGGACAGCGGCTGACCCGGCCCGCGATCGGGGGCCGCATCGGCCGCGGATCGCCTGGCCGACTTCCAGACGGACTCCTCTTCACGGGCGTGCCCGTTGGCGTCCGCGGCGTCCTCGCTGGCCGCCGGCACCGTCTCCGTCTGCCCGTCCTCGGCGGGAGGCACACCAGCATCTTCCGCGGCTACCCCCGGCCGTCGCGCCGTCTCGTCCGTGCGTTGCTCCACGCCGTCCTCCTCGGCCGCAGTCCCTCTGGGTGAGGCTACCTCGGCAGAATACGGCCTGACGTCGGACATCAGGCCGCACCCCCGAACACTCAGCCGTCCTAGGTAACTGCGGTCCCTTCATCACCGGGTCACTCCCCGCCGGTTCCGCCGTCACTTTCGCCGCTTTCCACGGGCGGCTCGGCGGCACCGTCGGGCTGGTCATCGTCGGCCGCATCGAGCGACTCGGCGTTGCGCGCGAGCCCGACCACGCTGTCTCCAGACGCGAGGTTCATCAGCCGGACACCCATGGTCTGCCGGCCAGATCGCTTGATCTCACCGGCCCTCGTCCTGATGACACCGCCCGCCGACGTGATGGCAAAGATCTCATCGTCCGGGCGGACCATCAGGGCGCCCACAAGCCGCCCGCGCGTTTCGACAATCCTGGCCGTAACGACACCCATGCCGCCACGGTTCTTCACAGGATACTGATCAGCCGGTGTCCGTTTTGCGTAACCGCCTTCTGTTGCGACGAGGACGTCCTCGTCGTCCCGGACCACGTACATGTCCAGCAGTTCGTCACCGTTGGCGAAACGCATGCCGATCACCCCGGACGTGGCCCGGCCCATCGGCCGCAGCGACTCGTCGCTGGCACGGAACCGCAAGGCCTGAGCCTTGCTGCTGACCAGCAGCAGGTCCTCTTCCGGGGCGACCAGCCGGGCGGCGATGACCTCGTCGTCTTCGCGGAGGTTGATGGCGATGATGCCGCCGGACCGCGGCGAATCGAAGTCCGACAGGCGCGACTTCTTGACCAGGCCGCTCTTGGTCGCCAGCACCAGGTAGGGCGTCACCTGGTAATCGCGCAGCGCCAGAATCTCGGCGATCGTCTCGTCCGGCTGGAAGGCCAGCAGGTTGGCGACGTGCTGGCCGCGGGCGTCACGGGCGGCCTCGGGCAGCTCGTACGCCTTGGCGCGGTACACCCGGCCCTTATTCGTAAAGAACAGGATCCAGTGGTGCGTCGTGGTGACGAAGAAGTGGTCCACGATGTCGTCGGTGCGAAGCTGTGCCCCGCGGACGCCCTTGCCACCGCGGCGCTGGGCCCGGTACAGGTCCGTCTTGGTCCGCTTGGCGTAGCCGCCGTTGGTGATCGTGACGACAACGTCCTCTTCGGCGATCAGGTCCTCGTCGGTGACGTCGCCGTCGTAGGCGATGATCTCGGTCCGCCGGTCGTCACCGTACCGTTCGACGATCTCGGCGAGCTCGTCGGCGACGATCGTCCGCTGCCGGACCGGTGAGGCGAGGATGTCCTCGTAGTCGGCGATCTTCACCATCAGCGCGTCGTACTCGTCGATGAGCTCCTGCCGCTCCAGGGCGGCCAGCTTGCGCAGCTGCATGTCGAGGATGGCGCGGGCCTGGATCTCGTCGATCTCCAGCATGCCCATCAGGCCCTGCTGCGCCTCCGCCGCCGAGGCGCTGCCCCGGATGAGCGCGATGACCTCGTTGATCCGGTCGATGGCCTTCAGCAGCGCACGCAGGATGTGCGCCCGTTCCTGCGCCTTCCGCAGCAGGTACCGGGTACGCCGGACGATGACCTCGATCTGGTGCGCGACCCAGTAGCGGATGAACTGGTCCAGCCGCAGGGTCCGCGGAACCTCGTCGACCAGCGCCATCATGTTGGCGCCGAAGGTGTCCTGCAGCTGGGTGTGCTTGTACAGGTTGTTCAGCACGACCTTCGGGATCGCGTCCCGCTTCAGCACGATGACCAGGCGCTGCCCGGTGCGCAGGCTCGTCTCGTCCCGGACGTCCGCGATGCCCGTGACCCGGCCATCCTTGACCAGCTCCGCGATCTTCTGCGCGAGGTTGTCCGGGTTGACCTGGAACGGCAGCTCGGTGGCGACCAGGCAGGGCCGGCCCCGCTGATCCTCCTCCACCTCGACGACCGCGCGCATCGTGATCGACCCGCGGCCGGTGCGGTACGCCTCCTGGATACCGCGACGGCCGACGATCAGCCCGCGGGTCGGGAAATCCGGGCCCTTGATCCGCTGGATCAGCGCCTCGAGCAGGTCCTCGTCGGACGCCTCGAAGTTCTCCAGGTACCAGCGGACGCCGTCGGCGACCTCACGCAGGTTGTGCGGGGGGATCTTGGTGGCCATGCCGACCGCGATGCCCTCGGACCCGTTGACGAGCAGGTTCGGGAAGCGCGCGGGCAGGACCTTGGGCTCCGGGACCGGCCGTCGTAGTTGGCCCGGAAATCGACGGTGTCCTTGTCGATGTCCCGCAGCATCTCCATGGCCAGCGGGGCCAGGCGGCACTCGGTGTACCGATGGCCGCGGGCGGGTCGTTCCCCGGCGACCCGAAGTTGCCCTGGCTGTCGATGAGCGGGTAGCGCATCGACCAGTCCTGGCCGAGCCGGACGAGGGCGTCGTAGATGGCGCCGTCGCCGTGCGGGTGGTACTGGCCCATGACGTCGCCGACCACCCGTGAGCACTTCGAGTAGCCGCGGTCGGGACGGTAGCCGCCGTCGTACATCGCGTACAGGACGCGCGTGTGTACCGGCTTCAGGCCGTCCCGCACGTCCGGCAGCGCCCGGCCGACGATGACCGACATCGCGTAATCGATGTAGCTGCGCTGCATCTCAAACTGGATGTCGACCGGCTCGGTGCGGTCATGTCCGGCGACGGGACGCCGTCGGTTGTCACGTCAGTCACGAACATCCTTGTTTGTTCTGGGCACCTCGCGTTATTCACACGGCCTACGGTGGTGCCCGCCACACGTCAGATGTCGAGGAACCTGACGTCCTTGGCGTTGCGCTGAATAAAGGAGCGGCGGGCCTCCACGTCCTCACCCATCAGCACACTGAACAGCTCGTCGGCCTGCGCCGCGTCGTCCACCGTCACCTGGAGCAGGACCCTGCGCGCCGGGTTCATGGTGGTCTCCCACAGCTCTGTGGCGTTCATCTCACCCAGGCCCTTGAACCGCTGGACCGCCGTCCCGCGGGCGCGGATCCCTCCGGCCGGCCGCGATACCGGCCTCGATCAGCAGGTCCCGCTCGGAGTCGCTGTACGCGACTGCGGCTCGTGGCCGTGCCGTCCCACTTGATCTTGTACAGCGGGGGCTGGGCGAGGTACACATGCCCGGCCTCGATCAGGGGCTTCATGAACCGGAACAGCAAGGTCAGCAGCAGCGTCCGGATGCGCTGGCCGTCCACGTCGGCAACGGCCATCACAAAAATCGATCCTCGCGATAGCGCAGCTTGGCCATGTCGACTTGTTGTGGATACCGTGTCCAGCGCGGTGATCATCGCCTGCACCTTGTTGTTCATCAACTGCGGTTCATCCGGGCCTTCTCCACGTTGAGGATC
>CAWEFP010000057.1:0-11551 GCA_963808295.1 uncultured Actinomycetes bacterium
CCACCTGCTGGCCGGGGGCGCCGATCCGCCCGCAGCAGCGCGGGTGGCGGGCCTCGTGTGCGCGTCGGCCGATCTCAGGGGCCTGCCGTATGCGCTGGCGCCGGCGCGCACCGGCGCGGCCACATTGCGCGATCTGCTCGGCCGTCCCGCCACGGGGACCGTCGCCGCCCGCCCCGGTGCGGCCCACGATCCGGCCGCCCAACCATGGGGGGAACCGCCGGGCGAACCGGCCCCGTTCGGGGCGGTCACGACGGAGACCGAAACCGGCCCGCAGTGCCCCTTTGACGCCAGCACGGGGCTGCTGGCGGCGCTCACCCGGCCCCCGGAAGCGGAGATACCCGGCGTCCGGCTGGCGCTCCGCCCGGACTTTGACGTCACGCCCGAGATCCCGGCCATCGGCTCCCGGGCCGCGGACCCGCCCGCCGCCCCTGGCGCGCCGGCCACGGACCCGGCAGGCCTGGCCGAACGTCCAGACGAGATGCGGCCCGGGACCGCGGTGCCTCTGGGGCACGTGCTCGACCGGCAGCGGATGCCGGCGGGCACGCTGCGTGTCCCGCTGGAGTCGCTGAACCGGCACGTCTTCGTGTGCGGTGCGACCGGCGGCGGGAAGTCCCAGACCGTCCGGGGCCTGCTGGAGGCGGCCAGCCAGGCCGGCGTGCCCTGGCTCGTGGTGGAGCCGGCCAAGGCCGAATACCGCCTGATGACGGCGCGGCTCGCGGGATCAGGCGTCCAGGTGGTGCGGAATCCGGCCCGGTGAGGCGGACGCGGTCGCCGCCGGGCTGAATCCACTGGAACCGGCGGCCGGCGATACGGGCGGACGTTTCCCCCTGCAGACCCACGCCGACCTGGTGCGGGCTCTCTTCCTCGCCGCTTTCCAGTCCGACGAGCCCTTCCCGCAGGTGCTCAGCGCGGCATTGACCCGCGTGTATGAGGACGCCGGGTGGGATCTGGCCCTGGGTGAACCGCTGACCGCGGGAGTGACCCCCGGCTACCCGGGGCTGGCCGATCTCCAGCGGACCGCCGAACAGGTGGTCGGGGAGATCGGCTACAGCGAGGAGGTCCAGGCCGACGTGCTCGGCTTTATCCGGGTGCGGCTGTCCAGCCTGCGTCTCGGCACGACCGGGCGGTTCCTGGAGGGCGGGCACCCGGTCGACTTCGGCAAGCTGCTCCAGCACAACACGGTGCTGGAGATCGAGGACGTCGGGGACGACCGCGACAAGGCGTTCCTCATGGGCACCGTGCTGCTCCGCCTGGTGGAGCATCTGCGGCTGGCCCGCCGGCACGGGGCGGGCACGGAACCGGGCCTGCGGCATCTGACCGTGGTCGAGGAGGCGCACCGGCTGCTGCGCCGTCCGGACCAGAACACCGGCCCGGCCGCGCACGCGGTCGAACTGTTCGCCGGGCTGCTGGCGGAGATCCGCGCCTACGGCGAGGGCATCGTGATCGCCGAGCAGATCCCGGCCAAGCTGATCCCCGATGTCATCAAGAACACCGCGGTCAAGATCGTGCATCGGCTGCCCGCGGCCGATGATCGCGAGGCGGTCGGCGCGACCATGAACCTGAGCCGTGCCCAGTCGCAGTACCTGGTCACGCTGGCGCCGGGTGAGGCGGCCGTGTCCGTGGACGGGATGGACCATCCGCTGCTGGCCAGGATGCCCGACGGGACGGCGCGCGAGGACGCCGGGGGCACGGCCGGAACGGTGAGCCCGGCCAGCGTCACCTCCGCCCGCAGCGGCACCTGCGGCGCGGACTGCATCGCGCGTCCGTGCACCCTGCGGGACATGCGCGCCGCCCAGCGCGCCCTGGACCGCCATCCCGGCGTCGCCCTGTGGGCCGAGCTCGCCGTCCTGTCCCACCTGACGGGCTGGCCGATGCCTGTCCCGCAGCCGCCGCTGCTGGGTCTGCTGCGGGCCATGCCGGCCCGGCTGCGGGACTGCGCGCTGTCACACGGCGTCGATGCGGCGGTCGCGGCACGAACGCCGCTGATCTGCGCGCGGGTGAGTCCCCCGGCCCTCGCCTCGCACGTCGTCACCGCGATGCGAGCCCGGGTCACCCGGGGAATGCGGATGTGCCTGCCGGACGAGCCGGCCTGGCTTGCGCCCGCCTACCAGTGGGTGCACCTGCTCGAAGCGCTCACGTCCGGCGATCCCGCGCAGGACAGCGGCCCGGACACGCGAACCGGGGAGTGGGAGGGCCGTTACGGCCGGCCGATTCCCGGCGATACGCGCGCGCACCAGGCGGCCGCGGTTCGGCGCTGGCACGACAGCGGCCTGCGTGCCGCCGACGGTGTGCGGGGGGTTGCGTTCGGCCTGGTCAGGCCGTCGGCCGTGGAGCGGGCGATCGGCACCCGCGCCACGGACGGCACCTTCGCGCCGCAGCTCGCTGAGCACCTGGAGCAGTTTGCCGACTGCGGCTGGCCGCACCTGTACCTGAAGCAGGCCGAACCCGAACCGGCCAGCTGAGGCGGGCAGGGCGGCCGCGGCGCCTCAAGCCGCGCTGGCCCGGCGCATCCGCCGCCGCCGCTCGGCCGCGCGCTCTTCCTCGTTGAGGCCGCCCCAGGCCCCGTACTTTTCCGGCCGGGACAGCGCGTAGTTCAGGCAGTCCATCCGGACCGGGCACGAGGCGCACACCGCCTTGGCCTTCCGCTCCCGGATCTCGCGTTCCGGCTGCCGCTCACCGTCGGGCCCGAAGAAGAGGACCACATCCTCATCCCGGCACGCGGCAGCATCCTGCCAGCCCCAGTTGGGCCGCGGCACCGCCGGCGGCCGACGCACGTGAGACATGGACTGATCCCCTCAACCGGTTTACCGCAGTTGCCTGCTCTGACTCAAACCCCGTCGGGGGGCCCGTTCGGCGCGGGCCGCCCCTCCACCATGCAACGCCCAACGTGGCCCGGGCGTTCCCGCGCCGGGGCCAGAACTTGCTTACAAGCAAGTAACAATGCCATCACGTGCGCGGAAAAGGCGCCGCGCTCCGCCGTGTCGGATCATCGCCCGGGAGGCGGGCCACCGGTACGCTGTCGCGGTACCGCCCCCCCCGGCCAGCGCGTTCCAGTGAGCAGATGAACTCCGAACGGCAGAACTCATACCTTACGCACCGGGCGAACGCGGGGGCCGGCCGGCACGGCTGGCTCCGGCTCACGCCCGCGTACTCGGTTCGGCTGGTCCGGGAACGGACCCGGCATCTGCCCGCGGGAGCGGTCGTCACGGACCCCTTCTCCGGCAGCGGGACCACGGCACTGGCGGCGGCGGAGCACGGCTGCGATGGCCGCGCCGTCGACGTCAATCCCTTCCTGGTCTGGCTGGGGAATGCGAAGGCCGCCAGCTATCCGGCCACCCTGCTGGCGGAAACCCGCGCCTCGGTCCCGGTGCTGACCGGCCACGCCGCCTCCTGGGCCGCCGAAGCCCCGGCGCTGTGGGCCCCGAAGCTGCACAACATCGACCGGTGGTGGTCCCCCGGCTCGCTGGCGGGCCTGAAGGGCCTCCGCCGGGCGCTCGACGAGGCCTGCCTGCCGACGGCGGCGCTCGACCTGCTGAGCATCGCCTTCTGCCGGACGGCCATCGCCGCCAGTAACGCGGCCTTCAACCATCAGAGCATGTCATTCGGCGCCGCGCCGGCCATCGCCGCCACGGTCGATGACGGCGTGCGCGTCATCCGCCGCTTCGCCGCCGAGGCCGCCGGCGTACTGGCCGGCGCCGAAGCGAGCCTGCCCGGGTCGGGCCGCATCATCCAGGGCGACGCCCGTGATCTTGATGCCGGTGGCCTGTCACCCTGCGACCTTCTCCTGACGTCCCCGCCGTACGTCAACCGGATGTCCTACATCCGGGAACTGCGCCCCTACATGTACTGGCTCCGCTTCCTGGACCAGGCCAGCGACGCCGGTGAGCTGGACTGGACGGCGATCGGCGGAACGTGGGGCATCGCCACCTCACGTCTGGCTGGCTGGGCCCCCGACGGTACCGTCGCGCCGATCGAAGGTGAGCTCCGCGAGGTGCGTACCCTGATCACCCGCGACGGCGGCAAGAACGGGCCGCTGCTCGCCACGTACGTGGCCAAGTACTTCCACGACATGTCCGCGCACTTCGGGGCCGCGTTCCGGCACGTCAAGAAGGGCGGGCAGGCCACCTACATCATCGGGAACTCGACCTTTTACGGGCACGTGGTGCCCGCGGAGCGGTGGTACGCGGCGCTGCTGGGGGCGGCCGGCTTCACCGATGTGCGGATCTCGGTCCTGCGCAAGCGCAACAGCAACCTGGCCCTGTACGAGTACGAGGTGACGGCGAGCCGGCCGTGAGCGGCCGTCACGATCCCTCGCGGGCCACCGCCAGCGGCCCGAAGCTCTGCGCCACCGGCATCATCTCGATCACGTTGATGTTCACGTGCGGCGGCAGCGACGCCGCCCAGTGCACCGCCTCGGCCACGTCGCCGGCCTCCAGCGGGTGCACCCCCTGGTAGACCTGGCCCGCCCGGGCCTGGTCACCCCCGAACCTGACCACGGAGAATTCGGTGCCGCCGGACAGGCCGGGCTCGACGCAGGTGACCCGGACGCCGGTGCCGTGCAGGTCACTGCGCAGGTCCAGGCTGAACTGGTGGACGAAGGCCTTGGTCGCACCATAGACGTTGCCGCCCGGATAGGGGTAGGTCCCCGCGATCGAGCCCAGGTTGATCACGTGACCCCGGCCGCGTTCCACCATGCCGGGCAGGATGGCCCGCGTGCAGTAGGTGAGGCCCTTGCAGTTCGTGTCGACCATCGCGTCCCAGTCGTCCAGGTCGGCTTTGTAAGCCGGCTGGAGCCCCCGGGCCAGGCCCGCATTATTGACGAGAACGTCGATCGCGGCGAACTCGGGCGGCAGGTCCGCTACCGCGCTCGCGACGGCCGCCCGGTCCTGCACGTCGAGCGTCACGGGCAGCACGTCGCCGCCGAGTTCGTTGGCGAGTTCGTTGGCGAGTTCCGTGATCCGCTCGGCGCGGCGCGCGGCGATCACCACGCGGGCACCGTCCGCCGCGAAGCGCCGCGCGATGGCCTCACCGAATCCGGCGCTGGCCCCGGTCACGAACACGGTTTTGCTGCCCATGAGACGCGATGCTACTTCCCGTCCCGCCCGGGCCGGCGATCAGATCGTTGCCGAACGGGCCGCGGTGGGTGTTTCCGCGTCTGCGCGGCGGGCCCCGCACGAGGCAATGCGCCCAGCGCAGTCCCGTTCGGCAGATCGTTACTTGAGCAGGCGGGAGAGGCGGCGGTCCGCGAGCGGCTTGCCGCCCGTCTGGCAGGTGGGGCAGTACTGCAGCGCGGAGTCGGCGAACGAGACCTCGCGGATCGTGTCGCCGCATACCGGGCAGGGCTGACCGGGCTTCCCGTGCACCCGCAGCCCGGTCTTCTTCTCGGCCTTGAGATCGCCGGCGGCCACCCCCGCCGCCCGCTTGGAGGCGTCGGTGAGGGTCGTCACGATCGCGTCGTACAGCAGCCGCACCTGGTCGGGGGTCAGGCTGGACGCGACCTTGAACGGTGACATCCGGGCGGCGTGCAGCACCTCGTCGGAGTAGGCGTTGCCGATGCCCGCGATGATGTGCTGGTCGCGGAGCACGCCCTTGATCTGCGTGCGCCGGCCGGCCAGCAGGGCCGCCAGGGACTGCTCGGTGAAGGAGGGATCCAGCGGGTCGGGCCCGAGGGAGGCGACCCCGGGCACGTCCATCGGATCGCGGACCAGGTAGACGGCCAGCCGCTTCTGCGTTCCCGCCTCGGTCAGGTCGAAGCCCGATCCGTCGTCCAGGATGAGCCGGAACGCGAGCGGTCCCTTGCCGGGCCTGGGCGGCTGCGGCGGGATCTGCTCGCGCCAGCGCAGCCAGCCGGCCCGCGCCAGGTGCATGACCAGGTGCAGCGGGGCGCCGCCGCCCGGCGCCCCGGCCGACACGTCGAGGAACTTGCCGTGCCTGCTCACGTCGCTGACCACATGCCCGGCCAGGGCCGTGAGCGGCGGATCGTAGGTCTTCAGCACCGAAATCGCCGCCGGGTAGGCGTGGGCCACGGCATGGCCGGTGGCCCGTTCGCACAGAAATGCGGCGAGCGCCTCGACTTCCGGCAGCTCAGGCATACATCGAGTGTGCCCGACGACCGCTACTGGTGGGAACCTGCGTCCCGGCCGCCGGAGGAGAAGCGGAGTAGAATCGGGCAAAACAACCGCACGGGAGCTCGGGCCGACCGGGCTGAGAGGGTGGCTGGCCGCATGGCCTGCGCGCCACCGACCGTTCGAACCTGACCGGGTAATGCCGGCGTAGGGAGAAAGCCGTGACCGCTGCGATCACACCAGCCTCCGAAACCGGCGAATTCGTCACCGTACCGGGAAACCGGAAGTCCGAGGCGCCCCGCACGCTCGCCGAACCGGTGCCGCAGGCCCTCAGTTTCGTCGATCAGCTCGGTCTGTGGGGCAACCTCGGGGTGAGCCTGCTCGGCTTCACCGGGGCCCTGTTCGTGCTCCAGCCGGGCGGTGCGGGCACGCCGAGGCTGTCGCTGGCCGCCGGGTTCTGCGCCATCGTCGTCGGCACGCTGCTCGGCACCCTCGGGATCGCCGTTTCCGGGATACCGGGCACCCGGACCGGGGCCCCGGCCATGGTCCTGCTGCGCGGCCTGTTCGGCGCCGGGCTGTCCTACCTGCCCACGGCCATCAACATGCTGCAACTGCTCGGCTGGGGCATCTTCGAGCTGGTCACGATCGCGACCGCCGCCCACATCGTGGCCCCGGCGCTGCCGAAGTGGGGGTACGTCCTCATCGCCGGGGCGATCACCGGCGTGTTCGCGGTCCATCCCCTCGGGGCGATCCGCGTGCTGCGCCGGTACGCGACGGCGGCGGTCTTCGTCGTCCTGGTGTACCTGCTGGTCCAGCTGGCCCGGCACCCGCTCCCGCCGTTCACCCGCGGCACCTGGTCGGGGTACTGGGCCGCGACCGACACGGTGGTCGCGGTGGCGATCTCGTTCGCCCCGATAGCGGCCGACTACATGCGGCACGCACGATCGGAGCGTTCGGCGTTCGCGGGCCCGATGATCGGCTACAGCGTCACCCAGGTGCTGTGTTACGTGATCGGGCTGCTGGCCCTGGTCACGGTGGCCCGCACCCCGAACGACATCTACGGGGCCTTTATCGCCCTGCCCCTCGGGGCGGTGGCCTTCGCGATCCTGGCCGCCCGCGAACTGGACCAGTCCTTCGCCGACGTGTACTCCACCGCGGTGTCGACCCAGAACCTGCGCCCGCTGTGGGACCGCCGTATCGTCGCCGCGCTGATCACGGGGCTCGCGACCGTGCTCGCACTGTTCCTCAACATCGCGGACTACGAGAACTTCCTCACCCTGCTCGGCTCGGTATTCGTGCCGATGTTCGCGGTGCTCGCGGTGGACTTCTTCCTGCTGTCCCGGGGACGCTGGGACCTTTCGGCGCACGCCCGCTCCCGCTGGCTGATGCTGCTGCCGTGGGCCGCCGGCTTCGTTACCTACCAGCTCATCAACCCCGGCTATGTCTCCTGGTGGGTCTCGGCGTGGACCGGGCTGGGCCACCTGATCGGCTTCACCCCGGCGAGCTGGATGTCCGCGTCGATCTGCTCCTTCGCCGTCGCCGCCGCGGCCACCCTGCTCGGCTTCCCGCTCTCCGCGCTCACCCGGCACCTGGGCGCCCGGCACGCCGGAGAGCGGGCGGCTGGCGCCAGGTGACCGCGGCCGCCCAGGGTGACGGCGAGACGGCGGCTCTGCTGCGGTGCGCGCTGGTGGCACCGCACCTGATGATTCGCCGCGAGCCTGCGTAACCGCAGGTAGATCCGGCCCTTGGCGAGGAGTACCCGGCCGATCCGCGATAATCGGGGCATGGAGGTCATCATGCCCGCCGTCGCGGGAGCCCGCCCGCGGTGAGCTCATCGTCGGGGCGGCCGTCAGGCTCCGGGAAGACGTCCCGGTTCCGCCGGTCTCAAGGGGCCCAGGGACTGGCTCCGCTCAGCGACCGCCAGCGCGGAGAGCTGGGCCCGGACGCCACCATCACCCTGGCCGACGAGCGCAGGGCAGCCGGCATCGACGACATCCTGACCGCCCTCGACCGGGAACTGGTCGGCCTGGTGCCGGTCAAGCAGCACATCCTCGAGATCGCCGCGCTGCTCCTGGTCGACCGGGCGCGGCAGCGGTTTGGCCTGGAGGCACCGCGGCCGAACCTGCACATGTGCTTCACCGGGGCTCCCGGCACCGGTAAGACCACGGTGGCCCTGCGGATGGCCGATATGCTGCACCGGCTCGGCTACCTGGACCAGGGGCATCTGGTGCACGCCATGCGAAACGACCTCGTCGGCGAGTACGTCGGGCAGACCGCACCACGGACGAAGAAGGTCCTGGAGCAGGCGATGGGCGGGGTGCTGTTCATCGACGAGGCGTACTACCTGTTCAACGCGGCGGACTCGCGGGACTTCGGGCAGGAGGCGGTCGGCATCCTGCTTCAGGTCATGGAGAACGACCGGGACAAACTCATCGTCATCCTTGCGGGCTACAAGGACCGGATGGACGAGTTCTTCGGATCCAATCCGGGCATGCGCTCCCGGATCGCCCACCACCTCGACTTCGCCGACTACGACCTCGGCGAGCTGATGTCCATCGGGCGGGTGATGCTGGAGGAGTCGAGCTATTACCTTTCCGCGGAAGCGGAGACGGCGCTGAGCGACCACCTGAAGAACCAGATGTGGGAGCCACGGTTCGCCAATGCGCGCAGCGTCCGCAACGAACTGGACCGTGCCCGGCTGCGGCACGCGCACCGCCTCGCGGCGGACCAGGACCGGAGCTGGGGCCGGGACGACCTGATGCGGATCGAGCCCGCCGACATCCTCGGCGCCGATTCCGCGCGGCCCGCGGCGAGCTGAGCCGCCAGCGGGTTTCACGCCATGACAGCGGGTAGGGCCCTCACCGGGCCTTCATCAGTCCTCAGGAAGTGATGACCATGCGGCGCTGGCCCGCGGGCTGCACGCGGACCCGGTTCACCGGCTGCGGCGGCAGCTGGGAAAGCGGCTGATCGTGTTCCCGATGGGCCCGGACGCCCCGCACCCGGCACTGTGACCCCGGACCCCTTCCGTCGACCATCGACGCCCCCGTGAGCAGACGTTTCGACGGCCGTATCTAAAATTGGGACACCGTTCGGTATTGGTACCGCACGCCGCCGACCTTAGGTTTGCACCAGGAACATCTCCTGTTCCTCCAGCCGAGGAGACCGCTGCGCCGTGGCCCGCGACCGCTACGCCGCCGCCGCCGACGCGCTGAACGCCATCGAGGTCGACTACGAGCCGCTGCCGCCGGTGCTCGACATCAGGACGGCTCTGGAGGACAGCTCGCCCCGGGTGCACGGGGCGGGCAACCTCAGCTGCGACTTCTCTTCGCCCGCCGACCTGGACGGGGCCGCTGACTACCGGCGGCATCTGGCCCGCGTGCTGACCGGCCGCGCGCTGGCCGCCGCGGCCGACCTCTGAGCGGGAAACCGGCGGCCGGCCGGGACGGGCCGCGAGCGGGACCCGCCCGCTCGCGGCCGTCCCGTCACGGTGATTGCGGGAGCTTGACCGATCCCCGCCGGGGAGCGCGTAGGGACGGCGGCGGGACGACCGGACCGATGTCGCCGTCCGGCGCCTCGTCCAGGTCGACGATCACCGGGGCGTGATCGCTGGGGCCGGTGCCCTTCCGGGCCTGCCGGTCCACCCACGCCGCCTTGACCCGGCTGGCCACGGGAGCGCTGGCCAGCACCAGGTCGATCCGCATGCCGAGGTTCTGGTGAAACATCCCGGCCCGGTAGTCCCAGTAGGTGAAGACCCGCTCGTCCGGCCAGCGGTCCCGGACGACGTCCCGCAGGCCGAGCGCCTGAAGTTCGGCCAGCGCGGCCCGTTCCGGCGGCGTGACGTGCGTCTGCCCCACGTAGGCGTCCGGGTCGAAGACGTCGGCGTCCGCCGGGGCGATGTTCATGTCGCCGCAGACCATCACGGTCTCGGGACCGGCCTTGACCGCCTCGCGCAGCGCCGCCAGCCAGGCGAGCTTGTAGCGGTAGTGCTCCGAGTCCGGCGTCCGCCCGTTGGGCACGTATACCGAATGCACCCGGATCCCGCCGCAGGTCGCGGACACGGCCCGCGCCTCGGGATGAGGGAATCCCGGTGCACCCGGGATTCCCGTCAGCACGCCGTCCAGCCCGGCGCGGGACAGGATCGCCACCCCGTTCCACCGGGCTTCACCGTGTATAGCCGCCGCGTAGCCGCGGGCGTCCAGTTCACCGCCCAGCAGTTCGGTGAACGCGTCGTCGGCGAGCTTGGTTTCCTGCAGGCAGACCACGTCGGGCTGTCGCTGATCCAGCCACGGCAGCAGCCGCGGCATCCGCTGCTTGACCGAGTTCACGTTCCACGTCGCCACCCGCACCGGGCCTACAGTAGCCGAGCCGCCGGCGGCCCGGCGGGTACCCAGCAGCGGAAGGCTGCTCATGGCGATGCCCGCGATGATGGCTGCTCCGCCCGCGGCCTGGACCGGCCCGACCGGGTCACCGAAGAGGACGACGCCTGCCATCGCGCCCACGAGCGGCTCCAGGTTGACGAACGCGCCAGCGATCTCGGCCGACACCCGGCTCTGCCCGTAGGCGAAGAGCGTGAAGGGCAGCAGCGTGCCGCCCGCCGCGAGGGCCACGGTGGCCAGCGCGGCCCCCGCGCCGTGCGGGGCCGCCGGCATCCCCTCGGCGACGGCGGAGAACGGCAGCACCGCGAGGGCGGCGCCCAGGAACTGCACGGCCGTGACCGCGATCGGGTCGCGGCCGCGCAGCAGGCGGATCTGCGCCACGGTGAACGTGGCCGACAGCAGCAGGGACGCGAGAACAAGGCCGTCGCCGCCCAGCGATGCCCCGCCGCCCCTACCGCCGGCGATCAGGCCGACGCCGGCCAGCGACACCGCGAACCCCGCCCAGGCGACCGGGCGGGCCACGCTGTGCTGCCAGAGCGCCGCGATGACCGCGACCAGCACGGGCACGGCACCGATCAGCAGGGCCGCGTGGGTGACGCTGGTCCGGGTGATGCCGGCGTTCTGCACGATGACCGACCCGCCGTAGCCGAACGCGCCGGAGGCCAGCACCACCGGGCGGCACGCGGCGTGTACGGCGGCGCGGGGAGCGGCGAGCAGCAGGATCACGGCGGCCAGGCCGAAGCGCACGAAGGTGAGCCAGCCCGGTGGCAGCCACTCCAGGGCCAGCTTGGAGAGCGGGACGGTCGTGCCCCACAGCAGCCCGGCTCCGATGAGGGCGGCGATGGCAGCGCGGCGGTTGATGTTCATGCCGCCATGGTCCCTATGGATTAGCCAGAATTTGCCATTGGGACGCCTTAGCCGAATATTATTTCTTCATATGGCGGTAGAACTTGACGATGTTGACATCAAACTGCTCGCCGCGCTGCAGGCCGATGCGGACCGCACGAACGTCGAGCTCGCCCGTCTCGCCGGGCTGTCTCCCGCGGCGACACTGCACCGGGTCCGGTGGCTGAAAGAGTCGGGTGTCATCCGCATCATCAGCGCCCAGCT
>CAWEFP010000058.1:0-48833 GCA_963808295.1 uncultured Actinomycetes bacterium
CCGATACGCCCCAACCGCGATGGCAGCATTCCAGTGCCTGGCGCATCAGGTCGACGTTGCCGACGCATTCAAAACTGTAATCGGCGCCGCCGTCGGTGAGCGCGACCAAATGCGCCACGAGATCGCCGCCGACCTCCTCGGGGTTGACGAAGTGGGTCAGACCAAATTTTCGGCCAGCGCCTGGCGCTTGGGGTTCAAGTCGACGCCGATGATTTTATTGGCGCCGACCATGCGTGCGCCCTGCACCACGTTCAAACCGATGCCGCCCAAGCCAAACACCACCACGTTGGCGCCCGCCTCCACCTTCGCGGTGTTGATCACCGCCCCAACGCCTGTCGTCACGCCGCAGCCGATGTAGCACACCTTGTCGAAGGGCGCGTCCTCGCGGATTTTAGCGACCGCGATTTCAGGCAGCACGGTGAAATTCGAGAAGGTCGAACAGCCCATATAGTGATGCACCAGGTCTTTGCCGATCGAAAAACGGCTGGTGCCGTCCGGCATCAGCCCTTTGCCCTGGGTCGCGCGGATCGCGGTGCAAAGATTGGTTTTGCGCGAGGTGCATGATTTGCATTGCCGGCATTCCGGTGTGTAGAGCGGGATCACATGATCGCCCTTTCGAACCGAGGACACGCCGGGGCCGACATCCACCACGATGCCGGCGCCTTCATGGCCCAGAATCGCCGGAAATAACCCCTCAGGATCCTCCCCCGAACGGGTAAACTCATCCGTGTGACAGACGCCGCTGGCTTTGATTTCCACCAACACTTCGCCGGCCTTCGGCCCGTCCAAATCCACCGTGATGATTTCAAGCGGGTTGCGGGCAGCGGTGGCGACTGCGGCTTTGGTTTTCATTTGCGGATATCCTGTCTTTCTTTTGGAGACACGAGCGCTACGGTAGATCAACCGGCGCCGGGTTGGAAGCGGTCATGAACATCGTATTTACGCCGAACGAGGCGCGCGTCATCGGTTGCCTGATCGAGAAGGAAATCACCACTCCCGACCAGTATCCGCTCTCCTTGAACGCGCTGACCAATGCCTGCAATCAAAAAACCAATCGCGAGCCCGTGTTCGAGTTGAGCGAGTCCGACGTGCAGCAACAGTCGATTCGCTGATGAAAAAATATATGGTCAGCGACAAATCCGCAGGCTACGGCGGCCGGGTCACAAAGTACAAGCACCGCTTCTGCAACACCGAATTAGGTTCCTTGAAGTTCACCAAGCAGGAACTCGGCATTATTTGCGTGATGCTGCTGCGCGGCCCGCAGACGCCGGGCGAGCTGCGCTCGCGCACCAACCGGTTGTGCGAGTTCGCGGATGCCGAAGAGGTGGAAGCCGCCCTAAGAGGTCTGATGACGCGCGAGGATGGACCTTTCATCGCGCGGCTGCCGCGCGCGCCGGGCGCCCGTGAATCGCGCTATGCGCACTTGTTCTCGGGCGCGATCGAATCCGCTGCCGAGCCCGAGGCCGCACAGCCCGCGAGCCACGCCGCGGCCGATGCGAACGCGCCCACTCTGAGCCAGCGGGTGAGCGCGCTCGAGCAGATCGTGGCGGATTTGCGCGCCAAAATCGATGCCCTGAACCGCCAGCAAGGGTGAGAAGACTCAAGGCCCGAAGGCAGCAGGGCCTCGAGTCTACTCACCCTTCCTGACGGGAGCTGGGCCAGATAGCAGCCATTCGATACTCGTCCTCCACACCGTGAGATTGACGTCGGGGTTGAAGGTCCTGCGGGATAGGAAGCTTCGAGGCACTGCGCTCTTCCGTGCCTCGAATCTTCCTATCCCCTAGGACATCCGACCCGCTCGATATCACAGTGTCGAGGTCTAGTTCGCGGCCGTCGTTTTCGCGATTCCCTCGCGATCCTGCAGCCATTTATCGAAGGCATCGATGTCCGCGGGGCGCATGCCGTTGGCCGCCGCGCGGTGACTTTGCAGCCAGGCCTGCATCTGAGCATCATTCGATCCGCGAGCGGGCGCGCATGGAAGAACAGGTCCATATAAGTGGCCTTGGCTTCGTCCAGCTGGTCCGCGCCATGAACGCCTCGCCGCGATGCTCAAGCGCCTCCTCCAAATCAGGTTTCAGCGCCAGCGCGTGATTGTAGTCATCGATCGACTCACGGTAGGCGCCGAAGTGCAGATGAATGAAACCAATTTTGTTCCAGGCATCGTACATATCGTTTTTATTGCGCAAGACCTCCGTGAATTCCTCCAGCGCTCTGCCGTAGGTGTCGTCCAACTTCGATTGGGCCCTGGCTTTTTTGTCCGGGTCGGTCGCTTTGGCGATCGTATCTTCCAACTCGTGCGCCTTTTGCATGCTCTTCATGGCCGCGGCATAGGCTTTGGCGGCCGCCTTGTCCGGCTTGACCTCCGGCGGTGCGGATGGAATTTCCTCCTGTTGCGGCGTCCTGCCGCCGCTGCCGGTAATTGGCGGGATGCCGCCGCCGGGGTAGCCTTGCGCTTGAGCGAGCGCCCCGTGCAGTTCGGCCGTGAGCAACACCAGGCAAAAGAATAAAATGCGGCGCATTTCGCCCCCAAGGTTAGCCGGCGAGAGTTTTATGCAATACTGGTACATGAACCGCGATTTTAGATTTTTAATCCTCTGCGCGCTCATTATTTTGTCGCTGCCTGCGCTGGCGGCCAAGCAGCCGAGCATGCCGGAGGTTTTGGCGGCATCCAGCCCATCGGACTGGCGGCCGTTGGATCCTGAAAACACCTTATATGTTGAATTGCCGACCGGGCGAGTGGTCATCGAATTGGCCCCCGCATACGCCCCGCTGCATGTCGCCAACATCAAGACTTTGGCCCGGGCGGGATATTTCAACGGACTGTCCGTCATCCGCGAGCAGGACAACTACGTCGCGCAATGGGGCGATCCTGACAACCGGCATCCGCTGCCGCCCGGCATCGGCAAGGTGGCTCCGGAATTCGACTCGGTGTTTCCGGCGCACAGGCCTTCACCCGCCTGCCGGATGGCGATGTGTACGCACCGGAGGTCGGATTTTCCAACGGTTGCCGGTCGCGAGATCAGCCGCGCTGCACAAGGTGTGGTTGGCGCACTGCTACGGCATGGTGGGCGTGGGACGCGATTTGGACGCTGAAAGCGGCAGCGGCGCGGAAATGTACGTCGTGATCGGCCATGCGCCGCGGCACCTCGACCGCAACGTGGCGCTGGTCGGACGAGTCGTCAAAGGCGTCGAGCTGCTGTCCGGATTGCCGCGCGGCAGCGCCGCGATGGGCTTCTATACCAAGAGCGAAAAGCCGCTGCCGATCAAGTCGATTCGCGTCGCTGCGGATGTGCCGGCCGCGGAACGATCGAACCTCGAAGTCATCCGCACCGACACGCCGACCTTTACGGCGCTGATCGAATCCGCCGCAACCGCCCCGAAGAATTTTTCAAAGTGCAGGCCGGGCGAATCGATCTGTGCAATGTGCCGATTCCGGTGCGGGAACGCATCACGCACTAGAGTGGCTGCCCAGGGATTTTGACGGGTACAGCGCTCGTCAGGGGATAGGACGTCTCAAAGGCTCGAAAGCCGCAGTGCCTTGAGACTTCCTATCTCCCTGACGGGAACTGGAGCCAGTCATTCGAAACTCGTCCCGACACCGTGAGTTTGAGCGCCTAACGTGAACGGCCTGGGGTGACGGGAAACTTCAAGGCCCTGATCTCCCCGGGCCTTGAAATTTGGCATTGCCCCAGCCATGCAAGCCGCTCAAATTCGCGGTGCCGGAGCTAACTGTTGCGCGAGGCGGCTTCGATGCCGATGCGCAGCGTGGTCGTGGCGATGCGCACTTCGATCAGAAAAGCGGTCAATGCCGACGCGAAGCACAGCATCGACAAAATGAACATTATCGCGATGAACGCCGACAGTTCCCAATGCGCGAAGGCATTGACGAACAGCATGACCACCACCAATGCGATGAACAGCCCCGAAAGCGTGATCAGGGTAATGGCCGCATTGATGTAGTGCGCACGCCGCGCCAACACCCCAAGTGCCGCATGCAAATCGCGCCCGCCGGGCTTATAGTCGGGCCGGCACAATTCCTCCTCCATGACACGCGCCCGATCCACAATCCGCGCCAGCCGGCTGGTCAAGACATTGAGCGTCACCCCGATCGCCGAAATCAAAAAAATCGGCGTCAATGCGACCTGGATGAGATGCGCGATATCGGAGGCTTGCGGAAAGAACGTATGGCTCACTCCGATCCCCCGGGATCCGCACTATCCGCCATCCCTATGCCTCCTCCCGCCCCCCCCCCTCTCCCCCCCCCCCCCCCTCCCCCCCTCCCCCTCCCCCTAATCCCCCCCTTCCCCTCCTCCCCCCTCCCCACCCCTCTTCTCACCACTTCACCACGCCGAAGTACCAGGTGCCCAGGATCAGGAATCCAAAGGCGATTCGGTACCAGGCGAACACCTTGAAATTATGCCCGCTGACATAGCGCAGCAATGCACGCACCGCGAACACCGCGCTCACGAAGGAAGCAATCGAGCCGACGCCGATAACCGCAATATCATCGAAGTTCATCAAGTCTCGCGCCTTGTACAGCGAGCACGGTCGCACCAAATATCGTGGGGATCGCCAGAAAAAACGAGAACTCAGTGGCGGCTGGGCGCGACAGGCCGCGCAACAAGCCGCCCATGATGGTCGCTCCCGAGCGCGAAGTGTCGGGAATGATGGACAGCGCCTGCGCAAAGCCGATCCAAACGGCGTCCGCCGGCTTGATGGCGTCGAATTCTCGATGCGCGCAGTACGCTGGCGGCTCTCGATCAGAAAATGAGAATGCCGCCGATGATGAATGCGCTGGCCACCGGCACGGGTGCGAACAAGTACTTTTTAATCGTGCTGATGAAGATTACGCCGAGAACCGCGGCTGGCAGAAAGGCAAGCAGCAGATTCCAGGTGAAGAGCTGCGAGTGGCCTCGCGCGGCAGCGTCGCCATCACCGTCCACAGCCGCTGCCGGTACTGCCAGCAAACCGCCAGGATGGCCGCAAACTGGATCACGATCTGAACAGTTCGCCTTTCTCATCGTTCCAATCAAGCAGGCTCCCGACGACGATCAAGTGCCCGGTACTCGACACCGCAGATTCAGTCAATCCTTCGACCACACCGAGAATCAAGGCTTTCATCGCAACAATGAAATCCATGTGTCCGCCTTATTTTGCGCAAAAAAAAGCCCCGGCCGCCGTGAAGCGGTCGGGGCGTTATACCAATGATATTACTTGGTTGTCGCAGAAGCTGCTCGTCGATTTCTTGTGCTTCTTGCTGCTGCTCTTGTGCGACTTGGTTCGGCGCAGGGGCGGTGCTGTCGGCAGCCGCCGGCGCAGCGGACTTCGGCGCATCAGCGGCCATCGACGCGGCGGCGAGGCCGAAGGTCAACAATGCAGTGATAATCAGGGTCCAGACTTCTTCATAAGATCTCCAACGGGTGGGCTTGATCGTAGCGAAGAATACGACGGAATCCCGCATTTCCGCCGAGATGAAGATCATTTCACAATCGCAAGATCCCGGGATGCCTGGTTTTACGGACATGCCACACGAGGTAGCCGACAACGGCGATATTGGTCAGGATGATCAAAGCCTTGCCGATCGTCGGCCTGAAGATATTTCCCAGGCCTCGAGCGGGATCAGCGAAGCCGTAATGATCGTGGTCAGCCATTCTGCCCAACGTTTCTCCATCCACAAGCCGACGCCCTCCACCGCGAACATCGCCGCGTATACCAGGGTCACGATCCGCAACGCGTAAATACGCGACACGCTGAGGCCGCTGAACCACTCCAGCAATTGAGCGACTATCGGTGTTCCAATCCGTAGGGCCGCGCCTGTGCCCAGGATAGAGCTTTGCCGCGAGCGAGCATCGCGAGGCGTAGTTCCCCGTAGGCGACCAAAAGCAGCAGAATACCTTCACGAGCTTGTAAAGCGCGATGGTGCGCAGTACGCCAAAGCGCGGCCTGGCGCTGGCTCGAGGGGAACTGTCATGAATTGGAAGCCTTAGGCCTGACCCGCTGGGGGTTGAAAATCCAGGGTGGCGTCCAGAAGCGCGGGGATGTCGAAAACCGCCCGCTCGTTGTCCAGGACCAAGGCGCGATCCCCGCCGCCGCGACCAAGGCCGCAGGCACTTGGATCGATCCATTCCCGGACCACGGTCCAGGTTTCCAAGCGCTTGTCTTGAAACGCGAGGTTCAGCGCACCCCACCGCAGCAGCGCCGCACGCGCCAGCGGGGCGTCGCTGCCCAGTGCCGCTGCGCCAGCGCCATGGCCGAGCCGGCCGCGATTTCGCCATGGGGCAAGGTCATCAAATCCTGAATGTATTTCACCATCTCATCCGGCGGAACATTCAGGGTCAAGCAGGGCGCCATTTCGCTCATGGATGATTTTAAGTCGGATTCTCGAGACTGAACATGGCATTCTCGTCATCGTAGGCGAAAGCCTCGGCACCCCGGCACGCGAAACGCCCCCGGCACGGGGAAAAGCCCCCGGCACGCGAAACGCCCGGCGGACGAAAGCCCCGGCAGGCGAAACGCCCGGGCGCGCGCGCGCCCGGGCGTCCCTGTCGCGGTGACCTCAGCGGGGACCTCAGATGCCGCGTACCGCCCGGATCGTCTCCTTGAGCGAGCCCATGGTGGCCAGCACGGCCGACGGCTCGTAGCCGCAGTGCGCCATGCAGTTGGCGCAGCGCGGGTCCTTGCCCCGGCCGTAGGAGTCCCAGTCGGTGGTCTCGATCAGTTCCTTGTACGTCTTGGTGTACCCGTCGCTCATCAGGTAACAGGGCTTCTGCCAGCCGAGCAGCGAGTAGGACGGGATGCCCCACGCGGTGCAGCCGAAGTCCGTCTTGCCCTCGAGGAAGTCCAGGAAGAGCGGCGTGTGGTTGAGCCGCCACTTCTTCCGCCGCCCGTCGGCGAACGCCTTGCGGAACAGTTCCCGCGTCTCGGTCACGCCGAGGAAGTGGTCCTGGTCCGGCGCCTTCTCGTACGCGTAGGCCGGCGAGATCTCCATCTCGTCGATGCCCAGGTCGTCGTTGAGGTAGTTCAGCACGTCGATGATGGTCTGCGGGGTGTCGGTGTTGAAGAACGTGGTGTTCGTGTTGACCTTGAAGCCGCGCGCCTTGGCCATCTTGATCGCCGCGACGGCCTCGTCGAATACGCCCTCCTTGCAGACCGACTCGTCGTGCCGCTCCTTGAGCCCGTCGATGTGCACGACGAACGCGAAGTACGGCGAGGGCTTGAACTTGTCGAGCTTCTTCGGCAGCAGCAGCGCGTTCGTGCACAGGAAGACGAACTTCTTCTTGGCGATGAGCTGGCGGACGATCTCGTCGATCTGCGGGTGCATCAGCGGCTCACCGCCGGCGAGCGAGACCATCGGCGCGCCGCACTCGTCGACCGCCGCGATGGCCTGCTCGACCGGCATGCGCTGCTTGAGGATGGTGTGCGGCTGCTGGATCTTGCCGCAGCCGGCGCACTTGAGGTTGCACGCGAACAGCGGCTCGAGCTCCACCAGCAGCGGGAACTTCTTGTTGCGGGCGAGTTTCTGGCGCATCAGGTAGGAACCGATGCGCATGCTCTGGCGCATGGACACGCTCATTTAATGCCGTACCTCCTTGGGCAGGCTGAATCGGATTGACTCCGTCGTGGTGACACGCTCGGCCACCTCGACGGGACCGAGCCCGCCGAGCGCGTCGATGATCTCGCTGACCACGGCCGGCGGCGCCGACGCGCCTGCGGTCAGCCCGACGGTGGACACCCCGGCCAGCCAGCCAAGCTGGATGTCTTCCGGGCCGTCAATCAGGTGGGCGGGGGTTCCCGCCCTCTCGGCGGTCTCCACCAGCCGCCGGGAGTTCGATGAGTTCGCCGATCCGGCCACGAGCACCAGATCGGCCTCCGCCGCCACCACGCGGACCGCCTGCTGGCGGTTGGTCGTGGCGTAGCAGATGTCGTCGCTGCCCGGCCCGCGGGCGGCGGGGAACCGGTCCAGCAGGGCACCGGCCATCCCCTCGGCCTCGTCCGCGGCCAGGGTCGTCTGCATGAGGTAGGCGACCTTGCCCTCGTCCTTCGGCCGCAGCGCCGCGACGTCCTCCGGGGTCTCGATGAGCACGGTCGACCCGGGCGCCTCGCCCAGCGTGCCCTCCACCTCTTCGTGGCCGTTATGGCCGATCAGCGCGACCAGGTAACCGTCCGCGGCGAACCGCAGCGCCTCCTTGTGCACCTTGGCCACCAGCGGGCAGGTCGCGTCCACCACGGACAGCTCCCGCTGCGCCGCCTCCTGCCGCACCGCGGGCGAGACGCCGTGCGCGGAGAACACCACCGGCGCACCGTCGGGCACCTCGTCGAGCTCGTCCACGAAGATGGCCCCGCGCTGCTCCAGGTCGTGGACGACGTGGGTGTTGTGCACGATCTGCTTGCGCACGTAGACCGGCGACCCGCGCTGGGCCAGGACGCGCTCGACGATCTCGATGGCGCGCTCCACCCCGGCGCAGAACGACCGCGGCCCGGCCAGCAGCACCCGCCGCGGGCCGCACGCGGCGGCCCAGCGGTCCAGCACCGGGCCGGCGGCACGCAGCGACCGCAGCGCCGACAGCCCCCCGGCCAGCACGCCCGGGTGCAGCAGCGGCCGGTCCGCGGTGTCGGAGATGGCCCGGATGACGGCCAGCGGACGGCCTCCGGCCGCGGCGGCGAGCTGCGCCGACTCCATGTCGGCCGCCATCATTCCCTTCTGGGCCAGCCGGTCCCGTTCGGCACCGCGAACCAGGTGATCGACGGTGGCGACCCGGCCCGCGTGCGCGCGCAGGCCCGCCCGGCGCAGCTCACCGGCCAGCAGCGGCGCGGACGGCGAGCGCAGCGCGGGGCCGTCGCCGGGGCCGCCGTCACCGACGCTGGTGACCTCGGTGGCCACGACGAGATCGCCCGGGCCGAGCACCGGCGCCAGGCCCGCGCCGGTGCCGGTGATCGCCAGCATGCCGAACGAACCTTCGCGGGCC
Source organism: uncultured Actinomycetes bacterium (assembly GCA_963808295.1). GTDB lineage: Bacteria > Actinomycetota > Actinomycetes > Streptosporangiales > Streptosporangiaceae > Bog-532. Next base: position 8,967 of record CAWEFP010000058.1, read on the forward strand.
TTTTCCGCATGGCGGGCGGCCCGCACGCTGCCGTAGCCCGTGCGCATGACGGTGGGCGAACCCGCGTCGCCGCGGCCGGTTCCGCCGCCGGCCCGTGCGCTGTCGCGCAGGCCCCGCCGGACGGCGCGCGCCTCGAACCGCAGCGGCGCGCACACGAGCAACGGCCCGGCCGGCGGCTCAGCCAGCGGCGCGCGCCCGCCCGCGCCGACGCCGCCCGCGCCCACGCCGCCCGGGACGCCGCCGTGCGGGGCGTCGGCTTCTGAGATGCGCCCGCCCGCGGCACCCGCGCCCGGGACGCCCCCGCCCGGGGCGCTGCCGGGTGCGGGCGGCGGTGAGTGGATCGGCTCAGTCATCGAGTGCCTCCCGGTATGTGCCCGGAGGGTGGGACCTGCCCGAAGGGCGGGCCGCCCAGGGCTTCCCGCACGTAGCGGCCCAGCGCACTGACCGGGAACGCCAGCCGGTACAGGTGATAGTTGATGTAGAAGTCGCCGGGGAACCCGGTGCCGGTGAACTGGGGCTCGTCCCAGGAACCGTCGGCGCGCTGGGTGGCGGCCAGCCAGCCGACCCCGCGTTCCACCGCCTCGTCCGCGCCGCCGGCCGCCAGCAGCGCCAGCAGCGCCCAGGCCGTCTGGGAGGCGGTGGAGGTGCCGCGGCCGGCCACCCCGGGTCGTCGTAGGACCGCAGGTCCTCACCCCATCCGCCGTCGGGGTTCTGGTGGTCTTGCAGCCACGCGACCGCGCGGCGGATGGCCGGCCTGGACGGCAGCACCCCGGCGGCGATGAGCGCCGGGACGGCCGCGCCGGTGCCGTAGATGTAGTTCGCACCCCACCGCCCGAACCAGGAGCCGTCCGGTTCCTGGTTGCGCAGCAGCCAGACCACGCCGCGCCGGACCGGCCTGGTCGCGGCCAGGCCCTCGGCGGCGAGGGCCTCGACGATGTGCGCGGTGACGTCCGCCGACGGGGGGTCGATCACCGCGCCGAAGTCGCAGAACGGCAGCTTGGTGATGATCTCGCGGGTGTTGTCCGCGTCGAACGCCCCCCACGCGCCGTCCCTGGACTGCATGCCGGTCAGCCAGCGCACCGCCCGGTCGATGGCCGGCCGCGCGCTCGCCGACGCGGGCAACCTGACCCGGCGCAGCGCGAGGATGACCTCGGCGGTGTCGTCGGTGTCGGGATAGTAATCGTTGTCAAATTCGAACGACCACCCGCCGGGCGCCAGATCCGGGCGGCGCACCTGCCAGTCGCCGGGGCCAGGCATCTCCTCGCCGAGCACCCATTCGGCCGCCCTGACCAGCGCCGGGTGGTCGGCGGGCAGGCCCGCGTCGGCCAGCCCGACCATCACCAGCACGGTGTCCCAGACCGGCGATTGGCACGCCTCCAGACGGTGCACGGGGCCCTCGGCCGAGTCCTCCTTGACCGTGAACCGGTCCAGCCCGGCCAGGCCGCGCGCGATGACCGGGTGGTCCAGGCGGTAGCCGAGCAGGTTGAGGCCGATCAGCGAGTAGACCCAGGGCGGCTGGATACCGCCCCAGCAGCCGTCGCGTTCCTGCCGGGCGATGACCCAGTCCGCGCAGCGGCGCAGCGCGGCCCGCCGCACGGCGCGGCCCGGGCGGCCGGTCACGCCGACCAGCCCGCGGCGCTCGTAGGCGTGCATGGCCCGGTCGAGGCGGTCGAACAGGATCGCCCACGGATCGCCGGGCCGTTGGTCCGGCACCGTGCCGGTGCGCAGTTCCGGAATGCCGAACGGCAGCCTGCGGACCGGGCGCTGCGAGCAGACGATCGCCAGCGCGACGATGGTCTGCCGGGCCCAGCAGCCCCAGTCGTAGATGTTCAGCGGGAACCAGGCCGGCAGGTAGATCAGTTCCGGCGGGATGACCGGCAGGTCGTCCCAGGGCCACTCGCCGAACATGGCCATCCAGATCCGGGTGAAGACGCGGCTCGCCTCCAGCCCGCCCTGGGCACGGATCCACTCCGCGGCGCGCGCCATGTGCGGCGCGGACGGCACGTCGCCGGCCAGCCGCAGCGCGACGTAGGCCTCGATGGTGGTCGACAGGTCACCGGGGCCGCCGTAGAAGTTGGCCCAGGTGCCGTCATCGCGCTGCTGGGAGCGGATCCAGCGCGCCTCGGCGGCGGTGTGCGCGGCGTCCCCGGCCCCGAGGAACTCGCGCATCAGCAGGTCCTCGGCGTCCATGGTGACGTTGGTCTCGAGCTCGCCCTGCCACCAGCCCTGCTCGTGCTGCAGGCTCAGCAGGTGATCACGGGCGCGCGTCAGCGCCGCACGGGCCGCGTCAGCCACCGGGCCCTGCGAGCCGCCGTCCGCCGTCTCGCTGCGCGCGTGCGTGACCGTCATACCGCGCTCTCCTTCCTGCCCTGTGAGCCCCATGGCCATGAGCCCCGTGAGCCCGTCACCGGACCGCCGCCCCGTGCCCCGCGGGGATGGGCCCCTGTCTCCGTCGCCGCCAGCCGGGTTCGCCCGCCTGGCGGCCGCTACCACTGCCGGGCCGTGATGAACTCCGCGATCGCCATGAACTCGGCCCGCACGTCCTCGGGAATGTCGGCCTCGGCGAGGCACTTGCTCGCCGAGCTGAGCTGGGAGTCCGCCTCGGCCTCGGCCCAGCGCCGGCCGCCCGCGGCCTCGACGAGCCCGGCCGCGTGGGCCAGGTCCTCCTCGGTCAGCGCCTCGGGACAGGCGAGCAGCCCGGCGAGTTCCCGGCCCGCCGCGGTGCCGCTGTTCAGCGCCGCGACCACCGGCAGCGATTTCTTTCGTGCCCGCAGGTCGGACTGGACCGGCTTGCCGGTCACCTCGGGCGCGCCCCAGATCCCGAGCAGGTCGTCGGTGAGCTGGAACGCCTGGCCGATGTGGGCACCGAAGCCGGCCAGCCCCATGGCCAGCGACGGCGCCGACCCGGCGTGAATCGCGCCGATGCTGCACGCGCAGGCCATCAGCGCGGCCGTCTTGTCGCCGGCCATCTCCAGGCATTCGGTCAGGCCAACGTCGTCCCGCTTCTCGAAGGCGAGGTCCGCGCCCTGCCCGGCGATGAGCCGCTGCACCGCGACGGACAGGCACCGGGCCGCCCACAGCCCCTGCGGTGCGTTGTCCTCCAGCAGCAGTTCCTGCGCCAGCGCGAGCAGCGCGTCGCCGGCCAGGATCGCCGCGCCGACGCCGAACACCGTCCACGCGGTGGGCCGGTGCCGGCGCTCGGTGTCGCCGTCCATGATGTCGTCGTGCAGCAGGGAGAAGTTGTGCACGAGCTCCACGGCCACGGCCGACGCCACGCCGCGCTCGGACGGCGCCCCGGCCGCGCGCGCCGACAGCAGGGCGAGCGCCGGGCGGAGCGCCTTGCCCGCGCCCTCACCGGACGGGTTGCCCTCCGCGTCGGTCATCCCGAGGTGGTAGGCGGCGACCGCCCGGACCTCAGGCGACAGCCGGGATACGGCCGCCTCCATGGCCGGGCCGACCACGTCACGGGCCAGCCCCACGCCGGCCGGCATCACGGCGGTCACGCGGTCGCTCCCACGCGCAGTCCAATGCCCGGAACCGGGCTGTCCCCGCCCGGGCCGCCGAGTGCCCGTCTCAGCTCGATCGCCGCGTTCAGTCCGCTGCGCACCGCACCCTCCATCGTGTCCGGCCATCCGGTATCGGTCCATGCTCCAGCGAGCGTCAGGCCGGGCAGCGCGGTGGCCGCTTGCGGCCGCAGCCGCCCGCATCCCGGACCCTGGCGGAACGTCGCCCGCCGCTCCCTGGTGACAAAGAATTCGCTGACCCGCGCGTCCCGCGCGCCGGGCAGCAGTCCGGCCAGGGCCGGCACGAACATCTCCCGCAGCTGCGCCGCGGGCACATCCACATACGGCTCCGCCGCCGAGAGCGAGATCGCGAGGTACTGGCCGCGGCCGCTCGCGCCGAACCCGGAGATCTCGGTCCGGTCGAACAGCCACTGCACGGGCGAGTCCACGGCCGCCGCGAACGGCAGCCGGGTCACCCGCCGGTCGTAGATCACGTGCACGTTGATGATCGGCGACGTGCCCAGCTCCCGCCACGTCCCGGACGGGACACCCGCAGCGGCCGGCACCAGCTTGGCCGCGACGTACGCCGGCGTCGCGATGACCACGCCGTCCGCGGCGATGGTGCCGCGGCTATCCGGGCCGGCGTCGTCGCCTTCGCCCCGCGCCAGGCGGACCAGGTAACGAGCCCCGGGCCCGGTCCCCCCCGGCCTGCCGAGCTGGCCTGCCCGGAGCCAGCCTGCCCGGCGCCGGCCTGCCCGGCGCCGCCGTCGTCCGCGCCGTCCCGGTCAGCGCCCGCAGTCGCGGGGGCGGCCACCTCCACCGCGGCGGCCTTGACGCCCAGCCGGACCTCGGCGCCGAGACGGCGCAGCAGCGCCAGGCCCGCCGTGCCGTGCAGCTCGCCGAGCGGCGCGAGCGGGACGCCGATGTCCGCGGCGTCCCGCTTACCGAGCAGCGCGGTCTTCACCACGGTCGCGGCGAGCGCCAGCGATGCGTCGTCGCCGTCGATGTTGAGGGAGGAGACGGTGAACAGGTCCCAGAGGACCCGGCGGGTCCGCTCGTCCTGCCCGTGCGCCGCCAGCCAGTCGCCGAGCCGCTGGGTGTCCAGCGCAGGATCGGCCGGATTCAGCATCCGCATGGCGAGGGCGGCCCGGGTCACCCGGGCCCGCTCGGCCAGCGACAGCATCGGGTAGCGGGCCAGCGCGGCGCCCATGTGCAGCGGGCCGGGCAGCGTGTTCCGGCGGAGCTGCGCCGTGCCGTCGGGTGACAGGACGGTGACGTCGAACCGGTCCTGGATGCGGACCGATCCGGTCATCCCCAGCCGCGCCAGCAGCCCGCGGTAGGCCGTGCAGCAGCGCAGGAACACGTGCTGGCCGGTGTCGACGACCAGCGCCCCGCGGTTGAACGAGGTGGTGGCGCCGCCCAGGCGCGGCCGTGCCTCCAGCAGCGTGACGGCGGCCCCGGCCTCCGCCAGCGCGATCGCCGCGGTGATCCCGGCCAGGCCGCCGCCGATCACGACCACGCGCCGCGGCCCGGCCGCGGGCTGCGCGCTCACGGGCGTGGCCTTTCGCCGGGCCGACCGGAGGGGGCAGGCCCGGCCGGAGCCGCAGACCTGGCCGGCGCCGCGGACCTGCCGCGCCGGGGGGCCGGCCGGCGCCGTCGCCGGGCGGGCCACCCGGGGGCGGCGGGCCAGCACCGGGCGCGCGAGTGAGCGCACGGCCACCAGCGCCTTCTCCCGCGGGGACAGCGACACCCGGCCGTGCAGCACGGCGGCCGGCTCGGCCGCGATGCGGTCCAGCAGCTTCCGGTAGATGCCGGCCATCGCGCCGGTACACGCGGCGCTGCGGCCGTCGAGCATGGGCAGCAGCTGCATGCCGGTCGCGTACCAGTCCCGCGCACGGCTCGCCTCGAACTCGATGAGCCGGACGAGCCGGGCCTCTTCGGCCGGGTCCGCAGCCGGCTCGGCGGCCGGGTCCGGCTGGCCGTCGGCCGGCTTCAGCGTGCACCCGAAGCGGTCGAGGTCCTCGGCCGGCAGGTACACCCGGCCGTTGCGGTAGTCCTCGCGGATATCCCGCAGGATGTTCGTGAGCTGCAGGGCCACCCCAAGGGAGTCGGCCAGCGGCTCGGCCGCCCGCATGTCGGGCGCGCCGAAGACCCCGAGGGACAGCCGGCCGATGGACCCGGCGACGCAGCGGCAGTAGGACAGCAGGTCGTCGAAGGTGGCGTAGAAGGCGCCGTTGACATCGGCGACGCAGCCGTCGATGAGCTCGCCGAACGCCTGCATGGGCACGGCGAACTGCTTGCCGGCGTCGGCGAGGGCGATGAGCACGGGATCGTCGCCGGCGACCGCCGAGGGCCCGGCGCAGGTCATGCCGAGGACCTCAGCGCGGGCTTCCTCCAGCGCCGCGAGCTTGGCGCCTGGCGGCATCGTCCCGTCGCCGATGTCGTCGATCCGGCGGGCGAAGGCGTAGAGGGCGGCGAGGGCCTGCCGCTTGCCGGCGGGCAGCAGCCGGATGCCGTAGGCGAAGTTGCGCGCCTGCGACCAGGTGATCTCCTCACAGGCCCGGTAGGCCTCGGCGGTATCCGTCGTCCTCACCTCCCTCGCAGGTACGCGCGGATCGCTTTGCCGGCCGTTTCACGCTTATCTGGCCGCGGGGTCATCCTGAGCACGTCATGGCCGCAAGCCCCGATCGCGGCCAGCGTGGCCCGGCCGCCCGCCACGTAGCCTGCCACCGCCAGCCGGGCCCAGCCGCGCAGCGTACCGATGAGCGGCGCGCCCTCGTCGAGCAGGGCGGACGCCTGGGCGGCCTCATAAGCGATCAGCGCACGGACGCGGGGTCCCGTCACGGACGCCGCGAGATCCTCCTCCGTCACGCCGAACTGCTCCATGTCCTGCCGCGGCAGGTAGATCCGGCCCTTGCGGAGGTCCTCCGCCACGTCCTGCCAGTGCTCCACAAGCTGAAGAGCAGTGCAGATGCTATCGGAGAGCCGCTCGCGCTCAGCGGATGCCGCACCGAAGATGTACAGCACCACGAGGCCCACCGGGTTGGCGGACAGCCGGCAGTAGCCGGCCAGGTCCGCAACCGTCTCGTACCGGGTGACGATCTGGTCCTGCCGGTTGGCCTGGATGAGGTCGAGCAGCGGCTGGGCGGGGATCCCGCACTCGGCCACGGTGACGGCCAGTTCCCGCAGCGCGGCCAGGCGCGGGGGGCCGCCGCCGCCGTAAATGCGCGCCACGTCGGCCTCGAGCTCGTCGAGCAGCCGGGACCGGGCCGCGGGCGTGATCTCGTCCCCGATGTCGTCGGTCAGCCGCGCGAAGCCGTACAGGGCCATGAGGTGGCGCCGGTACCGAGCCGGCAGAACGCGCATGGCGACCGGGAAGTTCTCGGCCGACGCCTTGGCCGCCGAGGCGAGCATGATCTCTTCGGTGCCCCCGGGCGGCCCGGGGGCGCCCTGGGCTGGTCCGGGCGCGATCTGTCCGCCGCCCCCCGGCGGGGCGGGCGCGGCCTGGGCGACGCGGTCACGGTCTGGGCTGGTGCGGGCATGGCCTGGGATCCCGCCTGTGTCGGCGCATGCTCAGTACCGCTCGCGTTACCAGCCATGACCACATTTTCGGGGTGCTGCGGAATGAATGCAAACAATGACGTCCGCGTCACCTGACGCTCGTGTCGGAGATTGGGCTATCGCGAGAGACCCGCGGACGTTTCCGGCCGCCCCGCACGGGGCCGCGTTTACCCCCGTAACCAGGCATGTTTCACAGCCGGCCAGCGCGCTTTTCCTGGCCCAGATCATCAAAGTCTCGTCACGGCACAAGGGTATAGCAGCCACGTCCCGGTTAATAGTTTGCACACGCAAAGCTCTGGTGCTATAGAGTGAGGCCGTCTCCGGTCCTGCCGGGTACCGCCCCGGGAGCCGTCGCTGAGCAGCAGCGTTCCGCCACGCAGGACATCTGCGCGACATCGGATAGATACAGAGCCGATACACATTCGATGCAGCACCGACGCAGGTTTTGCGGTACGGCAATAATCCGCCCGGGAGAAACACCAACGCTGCGTACGCGATAGCAGACGGCCCGCACAATGCACTCACACCGCGCCGGGTTACGGCCGTCCACCTGGCCTTAGCAGGCCGCCGGGGTATGCGCCGTCCGGCGCGGCGGCACACTTCCGCGTGACGGGTGATAGCAACGGAAAACTGCCGCATATTCCGCCCAAAGGCGTTACTAAGCGCTATGAAGTGATGGCAATTCCTGTTTCCATCCAGATCCGGCGGCCTGGCCCACGCTGCCTCAGGAACGGCCCGGACCACGGGGGGCGGCCCGGATAAGGAGCGCCAGATGAGGACGAGGGCGCAGTCGTCGGAGCTGCCCACGTCCCGCTGCAGGGTCATGACCAGGTTACCCGCACCGGCCCGGAAGCCCTTGGTGACCAGCCGCTGCGCCTCGCCAAGAAGCTTGTCGATGCCGGCGTCGATGTCCCGCCCCGGGGCCTCGACCAGGCCATCGGTGTACAGCATCAGGGCGTCCCCGCGGCGCAGGACGCCCTCCTCCGGGTTGGTCGGCACGGCCTGCAGGTCGGGCACGACGCCGAGGACGATGCCGCGTGCCCGGGTGACGCGCCACCGGCCGCTGGCCGCCTCGTAGTGCACGGCCCGGCGGGTGACCGGCCGAGGCGATCACGTACTCCCCCGACGTCAGGTCGAGCGACAGGTGCACCGCGGTGACGAAGCCCTCGCTCCACCGGCCGCGGCGCAGGTAGGCGTTGGCCGCGGCCAGGAAGTCGGTCCTCGGCACGGACCCGAGCAGGCCGCCCAGCGCCCCGGACAGCAACAGCGCCCGGGTGCCCGCGTCGATGCCCTTGCCCGATACGTCGACGAGCGCGACCTCCAGGGTCTTGCCGTCGGAGTAGGAGACGACGAAGTCGCCGCCGAACGACGCCCCGCCGGCCGGCCGGAGAACCACGTCCGAGCCCCAGCCGTCGCCCAGCGGCGGGAGCTTGCCCTGCTCGCGGATGCGGTCGCGCAGCTCGATGAGCATCTGGTCACCGCGCAGCCCCTGCAGCCCGAGCTTCGCCCGGGTCCGCGCGAGCACGTCGGCGAAGGCCGCCGTCACCGCGATCGTCGCGACGATGCCGGGACCCGCCCGGTGATCGGCGATGTCGTAGGCGACCGCCGCCGCGGCGATCACGAACAGGACGCGCAGGGCCCGGACCCACAGCAGCAGGCCGCCCGCGAGGATCGGCAGGATGATCACCCCGGGCGAGAACCACCACTCCGACAGGTGCACGGTAGCCACGCCGATGGCCACGATCGCGACCGCGAGCACGAACGCCATCCGCCGGTTTCGCGTGATGAACTGCCTGCTCAGCACCGCACGCACCTGCTGCCCGCGGGCCCGGAGGCCGCGCCAGGCGCGCTGCGGAAAACGTGCGGGGCGGAAAACCATAATGGCCGCACTGTATCCGCAACCAGACCGTGATCACCGGCCGACACGTCCCGGCGGGCGGCGCCGGCCCCGGCCGCCTGTGGGCTTCCGGCGGCGCAAAACGGCTGGCCATCGGGCGTTGTCCGGTGTACCAAGGCAAACATGACGGAGTCCTATCCGATCCGGCCGATCACCCCCGACGAGTTCGACGTCTTTCACCTCGTGGACCAGCACGCGTTCCATGGTTCGCCGCTGACGGCCGAGGAGCGGCCCAAGATCCTGTCCCGGTTCGAGTTCGACCGGAGCCTCGCCGCGTTCGACGGCGGCACCCCGGTCGGCATCGCCGTCGCGTTCAGCTTCCGCCTGCGCCTGCCCGGGGCCTCCGCGCCCGCGGCCGGGGTGAGCTGGGTCGGCGTGCTCCCGTCCCACCGCCGGCGGGGCATTGTGCGGCGGATCATGCACCAGCAGCTGGCCGACATCCGGGACCGCGGTGAGGCGCTGGCCGTGCTGTGGGCCTCGGAGTCGGCAATCTACGGCCGGTACGGCTACGGCCGCGCGTCCTGGCACGACACGTTCACGATCCGGCGCGGCGAGGGGGCCCTGGCCGCGGACGCGCCCGCCGACCCGGGGCTGCGGCTGCGGATCACCGGACCCGAAGAGGCGCGGGCCGAGCTGGCCAAGGTGTACGACACCGTGCTGGAGACGCGCCCGGGTTTCTTCGCCCGGAACGACGTGTGGTGGAACCGGATCCTTGATGACCCCCCGGCGAACCGGAAGGACGCGTCCCCGCTGCGGTGCCTGCTGGCCGAGGACGATGCGGGCCCGCGCGGCTATGCGCTCTACTCCGGCGTCGGCCGGTGGGATGAAGACCTGTTCCTGCCCGATGGCCAGCTCGACATCCGGGAACTCGTCGCCGCCGACCCGCCCGCCAGCGCCACGCTGTGGGCCGACCTGCTGAGCCGCGACCTGGTCACGACGATCCGCGCCGCGATCCGCCCCGTCGATGACCCGCTGCTGTTCCAGCTCGCCGACCCGCGGCGGCTGCGCCCGGTGGTCACCGACGGCCTGTGGGCCCGCATCACCGACCTGCCCGCGGCGCTTTCGCTCCGGCGCTACGCGTGCCCGGTGGACGTGGTCCTCGACGTGCGCGACGAGATCTTCCCGGCGAACGCCGGCCGGTGGCGGCTCCGGGCGGACGAGACCGGCGAGGCCGTCTGCGAGCCCGTGTCCGGGCACGCGGACCTCGTCCTCGGCATCACCGAGCTCGGCGCCGCCTACCTCGGCGGGACGCGCCTCGGCGCGCTGGCCGCCGCGGGCCGGGTCACCCAGCACCGCACCGGCACGCTCGCGCGGCTGTCCGCCGCCATGTCCTGGGATCCCGCCCCGTGGTGCCCCGTTATCTTCTGATCCGCAGGCGCTGAGGCCCGCCGCTGTCGGCGCCGCGTGGGACACTGGGCGCAGGAGGACACGATGCCCGGCATGAAGGTCACGCTCAGTGCGGCGATGCGGGCCCGCGATGTGTCGCGGCCGCGTCCGGAGGACGAGGAGGCCGCCGAACGGGCCGACCCGCCGCGGCCGGCCGGGGGGCCGCCGCGTTCCCGGGCGGCGGGTAACCCCAGCGGGGAGCAGCCCGCGGCGGGTGCTCAGCCCCGGGAGGACAGCGCAGGCCGTCCCGTCGCGATCCCGAAGAGCACGGGCGCCCGCCCCCGGCGCAGGCGCCGGTTAAGGGCCGACCCGACCGGTGAGGGGTCCGCCGGGCCCGCCCGGCTGAGCGACCGGCCGCCCGGTGAGGGACCCGCCGGCCGCCCGGTGAGGGATTCCCCGGGCGCCCGCTAAGGGGCCGGCGGGAGGGGCGGCAGCTCGCCGGACTTCTCGTAGCGGGCGATCTCGGCCAGCCGGCGGGCGTGCCGCGGGGCGCCCGAGAACGGGGTCTCCACGAAGACCTTGGTGAAGGCGATCGCATCGTCGACGCTGTACATCCGGGCGCCGAGGCTCAGCACGTTGGCGTCGTTGTGCTGCCGGCCGAGCTGCGCCGTCTCCACCGTCCAGGCCACCGCCGCGCGGACGCCGGGGATCTTGTTCGCCGCGATCGCCTCGCCGTTCCCTGATCCGCCGATGACGATGCCCAGGCTGCCAGGATCGGTAACAACGCTGTTGGCCGCCTTCATCACGTACGGCGGGTAGTCATCGTCCTCGACGTAGGTGGGCGGCCCGCAGTCCACCGGCTCGTGCCCGGCTTCGGACAGCCAGGCCACCAGGCGGCTCTTGAGTTCATATCCCGCGTGGTCAGATCCCAGGTATACGCGCACGGACGCTAACGTACCTTGCTGGCCCGGGGCGGCGACCCCCGGAACCCTGTGTTAGCCCGGGGGGCGACCCCCCGGAACCCTGTGTTAGCCCGGGGGCGACCCCCCGGAACCCCCCGAATGCGCTCCGCGCCCCGATGGCGGTACTCGCCGACACACCGGCGCTCGCCGGGCCTGACGGCCCGGCTCGTTAGCCGGTTACAACCGTCCGTCCGTAGGTCCTGCTGCGATGCTCGCCGATAACCACCAGCCGCTCATCCGGGCCGGTGGCCCGGGATGCGCGGCTGGTTGGGGGACTCGCACTGAGTTCCGTTCGGGGGCAAAATCCTGCTCTGCGGGGGTCAGTCGAAGATGGGGTCGCGGGTGCGGGAGCGCTTCAGCTCGAAGAAGCCGTCGGTGCCGGCGATCAGCAGCACGCCGTCCCACAGCCGGGCCGCGGCCTCGCCGCGCGGGATCGGCGAGACGATCGGGCCGAACACCGACATGCCGTTCACCGAGATCACCGGTGTGCCGACCTCGTACCCCACCCGGTCCATGCCGTCGTGGTGGCTGGCCCGCAGGGCCTCGTCGTACTCGGTAGAGTCCGCGGCGTCGGCGAGGCTGGTGGGCAGGCCCGCCTCTTCGAGCGCGGCCTCGTACGTCGCGCGCTCGCGCGGCGCCTTCTCCTGGTGGAAGCGCGTGCCCAGCGCGGTGTACAGCGGCCCAGCACCTCGGGCCCGAACTGCTGCTCGGCCGCGATGCAGATCCGGACCGGGCCCCAGCCGGTGGCCAGCAGTTCCCGGTACCGGTCGGGCAGGTCCTCCTTGTCCGCGTTCAGCACGGACAGGCTCATCACGTGCCAGCGGATCCTGACCGGGCGGACCTGCTCCACTTCGAGCATCCACCGCGAGGCGATCCAGGCCCAGGGGCAGATAGGGTCAAACCAGAAGTCGACGACGGTGGTCTCCTGCTCGGTCATGCGCGCTCCTCGTCATGCGGGTCACGAAGCCTGACCCGGGCCCGCGATCAAGCCCCCGGCCGACGTACGCCTGCGATAACCCGGCGCCAGCGCGGCTCATTCCGCGTTCGCGTGGGAGGATGCCAGGGCGTCGCGCTCCGGGGGAGCAGGGCGAACCGTAGCCGCAGGACGACGAAGGGGATCCGCCAGGTGGCAGCCAATCTCACCCACGATGAGGCCCGCGAGCGGGCTGACCTCATCACCGTCTCGTCATATCAGGTCGAGCTCGACCTGACCGGCGGCGAGACCACGTTCCCGTCGGTCACCGTGGTGAAGTTCCGCTGTGCCACGCCGGGAGCGGGGACGTTCATCAACCTGACCGCCCCGGAGGTCAGTGAGATCACCCTCAACGGGGTGCCGGTCAGCCTGGACGCCTTCGACGGGGACCGGATCACGCTCACCGGCCTGGCCGCCGCCAACGAGCTCCGGGTGGCCGCGGACTGCGCGTACTCACGCAGCGGCGAGGGCCTGCACCGGTTCACCGACCCGGCCGACGGCGGCGTATACATGTACTCCGATCTGGAGACCTTCGACGCGCACCGGATCTACGCCTGCTTCGACCAGCCCGACCTGAAGGCGACCTACGAGCTGACCGTCACCGCGCCGGACGACTGGCAGGTCATCTCCAACATGGCGGCCGAGGAGCGCGGGCCCGCCGGGGACAGCGCCGCGCGGTGGCACTTCCCGCCGACCCCGGTCATGTCGACCTACATCACGGCGGTCGCGGCCGGCCCGTATCACGTCGTGCGCGACTCCTACGACGGCATCCCGCTCGGGATCTTCTGCCGGCAGTCGCTGGCCGAGTACCTGGATCCGGAGGAGATCTTCGAGGTCACCAGGCAGGGCTTCGGCTTCTACCACTCGGCGTTCGGCGTGCGGTACCCATTCGGGAAGTACGACCAGCTCTTCGTGCCCGAGTTCAAGGAAGGCGCGATGGAGAACGCGGGCTGTGTGACCTTCCTGGAGAGCTACATCTTCCGGTCCCGGGTCACCGATTTCGCGCGCGAGGCCCGGGCGGAGACGATCCTGCACGAGATGGCGCACATGTGGTTCGGTGACCTGGTCACGATGCGCTGGTGGGACGACCTGTGGCTGAACGAGTCGTTCGCCACCTGGGCCGGCACGCTCGCCGAGGCCGAGGCGACCCGCTGGACGTCGGCCTGGACCACGTTCGCCCAGCTGTACAAGGCCTGGGCGTACCGGCAGGACCAGCTGCCGTCCACCCACCCCATCGCCGCCGACATCCCCGACATTCACGCGGTCGAGGTGAACTTCGACGGCATCACCTACGCCAAGGGCGCTTCCGTGCTGAAGCAGCTCGTCGCGTACGTGGGCCGGGACAACTTCCTGGCCGCCGTGCGGCGGTACTTCGGCGCGCACGCCTGGGGGAACGCCACGCTGGCCGACCTGCTCGCTGCCCTGGAGGAGACCTCCGGGCGCAACCTGAGCGAGTGGTCCCGGCAGTGGCTGGAGACCGCCGGCGTGAACACGCTGCGGCCCGAGTACGAGACCGACGCCGACGGCCGGTTCACCTCCTTCGCCGTCCGCCAGGAGGCCGTCGCCGAATACCCGGTGCTGCGCTCGCACCGGATCGCGATCGGGCTCTACGACCGGGGCCCCGGCGGGCTGGCGCGGCGGCGGCGGGTGGAAACCGACGTGACCGGGGCACTGACCGTAATCCCGGAACTGGCCGGGGAGCAGCGGCCCGATCTGGTGCTCGTCAACGACGACGACCTGACCTACGCCAAGCTCCGGCTGGACGACCACTCCCTCGGCACGCTGATCCAGGCCATCAGCGAGTTCAGTGACCCGCTGCCCGCGGCGCTGGCCTGGTCGGCCGCGTGGGACATGTGCCGCGACGCGGAGATGGCGGCCCGGGACTACGTACGCCTGGTCATGCTCGGCTTCGATTCGGTCACCGACATCAGCGTGACGCAGACGCTGCTCCGCCAGGCCGCCCAGGCCGTCCGGCGTTTCGCCGACCCGTCCTGGGAGTCCGCCGGGCTGACGCTGATGGCCGACGCGCTGCACGAGCGGCTGATCGCCGCGGCGGCCGGCAGCGACGCCCAGCTCGCCTACGCCCAGGCACTGGCCGGGGTCGCGATCTCCGACCGGCACCTCACCCTGCTGGCCAGCCTGCTGGACGGAACGGCCATGTTCGAGGGGCTGTCCATCGACACCGAGTTCCGCTGGACGCTGCTGCACCGGCTGGTCAGCCGCGGCCGGGCCGGATTCACGGAGATCAAGGCGGAGCTGGCACGGGACGCGACCGACGCCGGTGAGCGGCACGCCGCCTCCTGCCGCGCCGCCGTTCCCGACGCGGAGTCCAAGCGCGCGGTGTGGGAGGAGATCATCGGCGGGAAGCTGCCGAACGCGACGTTCCGCGCGACCCTGAGCGGGTTCGCCGATCCGGACCAGCGGTCGCTGACCGAGCAGTTCCGGGACCAGTACTTCGCCGTGCTGGCGGACGTCTGGCAGGAGTGGAGCTCGGACATGGCGCAGCGGTTCGTCGCCATCGCGTACACGATCTGCCCGGTGTCGGCGGAGACGATCCGCCGTACCGACGACTACATCGCGCAGGCCCAGCCCCCCGCGGCGCTGCGCCGCCTGCTCGTCGAAGGCCGCGACGACGTGGCCCGTGCCCTCCGCTGCCGCGACCGCGACGCCCTCGCCGACTTAGCCGCCCGGCCCGGGGGGCGGGTTACCCGGGGGCGGGTTACCCGGGGCGATTTGGGCAGCGTTTTCCGTCATATTCACGAAAACGCTGCCCGGATCTGGGTCTGGGGGCGGTGGCGGCGGGGGTGGTCCGCCGGTAGCCGCCAGGACGACGATCTCGTCGAGGCGGCGGATGTGCTCGTGGCCGTCCGGGGCGGGGCAGTAGCCGTGTGGGTCCAGGTGCACGGGCCGGACGCCGGCGGCGATCGCGCCGGTCACGTCGTAGCGCAGGCTGTCGCCCACGTGCACGACCGTGCGCCGGTCCACGGCCGGCATGCCGAGCGCGTCCAGGGCCAGGGCGAAGATGGCCGGATCGGGCTTGGACACGCCGACCACGGCCGAGTCGATAACGGCGCCAACTTCGATGCCGCGGCGCGCGGGGCCCGCCTCCCCGCCTGCCGGACCCGCCTCCCCGCCTGCCGGACCCGCCTCCCCGCCTGCCGGACCCGCCTCCCCGCCTGCCGGACCCGCCTCCCCGCCGCCGGACTCCGCCGCCACTGGCGCCCGCGTCCCCGCCGCCGTTGAAGGCGTAGCAGACGTCGAGCTGGCGGAGAGTCTGCTCCACCTCACCCGTCGAGTTGGAGACGATGCCGAGCGGCAGGCCCAGGGCGGCGATGCCGCGCAGGGCCTCGGCCACGTCCCGCCCCACGTGCGTCCAGGAGAATCCGTCCGTCAGGCCCACGATGTCCTCGGCAACGGCGTCCACGTCAGCGGGCGCGACACCGCACGCGGCGACGAAATCCCGCAGGTACTCAAGCCACCATTGGCCGCCTGGCGGCTCCCGGCCGGGCTCGTCGCAGTCGGCCATCGCCCGGTAGTGCGCCCGTTCCAGGTCGGCGACGGCGGGCTGCACGCCAACGGCGCGCAGCGGCGGCAGCAGGAGCTCCGGCGATGGGAAGATCATGACGCCGCCCGCGTCGAGCAAGATCGCGTTCACGCGGGGGCTGGCACGTCCGGCGGACACGATGCAAGCCTATTGCCTTCGGCCAGCCGGGACTCCGGCGGCGCTCATACCTTGGTCGCGACCTCATCGGCGTCGCCGGCCGGGCCGGGCATCGCCGCGCGGCAGGACATCCCAGACGCTCGGGGCGGCGGGCACGCCCCCGAACGCGTTCATGCTGCCGGCCGTGCGGCCGCCCACGGCGCTCAGGCCGCGCGTGGTGCTGATCATCTGCACCTGGTTCCGGCCGTCCCGTTTGGCGCGGTACAGGGCCGCGTCCGCGGCCGCGAGCAGGTCGCTCAGCTCACGGCGTGAGCCGGCGTCCAGCGCCGCCACCCCGACCGAGACGGTGACCCGGACCGACTGGCCGTCTGAGGTGTGCAGGGACAGCCCCGAGATATGGTCACGCACCCGATCCGCGATGCGGAACGCGTCCACCGCGCGGGTGTGCGGCAGCAGCAGCACAAACTCTTCCCCGCCGAACCGGCCTGCCGAGTCGTACTCCCGGAGCACGCCCGGCAGGCACCGGGCGATCTCCTTCAGCACCTCGTCGCCGAACAGGTGACCGTAGGTGTCGTTGACATGCTTGAACCAGTCGATGTCGAGGACGGCCACCGCGAGCGCCATCCGCGCCCGGACCGCGCGTGCTACCTCGGCCTCCGCCTCGCTCTCCCACGTCCGCGCGTTCAGCAGCCCCGTCTTGGCGTCGGTGCGTGACGCATTCAGCAGCTGAGCATGACGCAGTGACCGCTGCAGCAGCGCGACCACCGGAAGGGCAACGGGGGCGAGGAAAACGTTGCCGGCGACGCCGAAGGTAACCAGCACGCCGATGCACTGCTCCGCGAAGTCGTTGTACATGGACTCACGGTTGAAGAAAGCGTCGCGGAGGCTGACGGTGGAATCCGACCCCTTTATCGCCGCGATCATGAAGACCTTGCCCACCAGGACGCTGGTCACGCCGGCGATCATCACCATGAGGACCCAGAACCAGGTCGTGCACGGTCGTCGTCGTGTTACTGGCGAAACTCAGGTCGGGCAGGAGCCGGAAGACCAGGCCGGCTATCACAAATGACAGGCCCGAGACGGCGGCGCTGTAGGCCCGCCGGTAGATGGGGGCACGCCGGATGCGCCACTGGATCAGGCCGTACTGGACGATCGCGATGATCACTACGTAAAGCGGCGGCAGGAGAAGGCCGGCAGATTCCAGGCTCCGTAGACATCCTTGATCAGCCCCCCCTTCTCCCCCGCGCTGCGGGTCAGCTCCACCGTTACGGCGACGCCGCCCAGCAGCAGCCCGAAGAGCACCAGGTCGTGGACGCTGAAGCTGACCGTCGCGGCGCTGATGCCCAGCACCGCCAGGTCGGCCGAGACCAGCAGCACCACCAGGCCGAACAGCCATCGGGGCTCCGCCCAGATCGGCCATGCCCTGACCGCAGCAACCCATCGAGACAAGCTCAGATGGGCGCGAGTCATCAGCATCCTTTCGAGCGTGAGCCGCGCGCCCGAAGGGCGTGATGGCTGCGGCCACGCCTATTGTCCTGCATTGTCACGACCAACGATACCTACTGTCAAGCCTTGGCTACAGGCCGACGCGAAAGTTGTTTGAGCTGCGCTTCCTTTCCCGTTCTCAGGCCAGGACGGCTGCGAACGTATGAAATCATCCGGTTCTGGATATTTCAGACATAACACCCTCCGTCATCGGCTGGCCACGCCGCCGCGATGACTGGCCGCAAAGGGGGCGCCCCCTACGCAGCGAAGGCATCCGATTACTCTTTGAATAACTCTGGCATCTTCCGCACGGAAAGGACCCGGCATGCGCTTCGACAACTGGGGCTGACCCCCGCCACCGGCCACACCACCCGCTCCGCACGGAAAGGACCCGCCATGCGCTTCGACAACTGGGGCTGACCCCCGCCACCGGCCACACCACCCGCTCCGCACGGAAAGGACCCGCCATGCGCTTCGACAACTGGGGCTGACCCCCGCCACCGGCCACACCACCCGCTCCGCACGGAAAGGACCCGCCATGCGCTTCGACAACTGGGGCTGACCCCCGCCACCGGCCACACCACCCGCTCCGCACGGAAAGGACCCGCCATGCGCTTCGACAACTGGGGCTGACCCCCGCCACCGGCCACACCACCCGCTCCGCACGGAAAGGACCCGCCATGCGCTTCGACAACTGGGGCTGACCCCCGCCACCGGCCACACCACCCGCTCCGCACGGAAAGGACCCGCCATGCGCTTCGACAACTGGGGCTGACCCCCGCCACCGCCACACCACCCGCTCCGCACGGAAAGGACCGCCATGCGCTTCGACAACTGGGGCTGACCCCCGCCACCGGCCACACCACCCGCTCCGCACGGAAAGGACCCGCCATGCGCTTCGACAACTGGGGCTGACCCCCGCCACCGGCCACACCACCCGCTCCGCACGGAAAGGACCCGCCATGCGCTTCGACAACTGGGGCTGACCCCCGCTGATCGTGTGTGACCGAGCCACGTGCTCGTGCTGTTTCGAGTTTGCCTGTTGAGCAGTCGGACGCCGCATTGCGTCAACCGGCGTGCGAAGAGTCACGCTATGGCGACACACCGCGCCTCGCTGATGCAGCGATCATCCGCTGATACGACAGTGAGGGAGGCGGCGGAATGCGCCCGGATACCGCTACCGGGACTGGGCGTGTGGCGTGACCGCACGGCCGAGCCACAGGCCAACGGCGGCCTGCACGCCGGCCACCAGCAGCGTGAAAACCACGCCGAAGACGGCATGCGGCGGCAGCCCAGCCAGCGCGGCGATGACCCGCGCGGTGGCACCGTCGGGCTCGCCGCGGATGATCTGCCACAGCAGCGGCATCCCCCAGCCGACGCCGGCCATCACGATGACGGCCGGCAGCGCGTGACGCACTCGCCAGCCCGCCCGCGGCGCGGCGACCCCGGTGACGAGGCCGACCACGAACGGCGTGAACCACAGCCCATATTCGGCGGTCGCCGCGATGACGACCGCCCCGGCCGCCGAGGCGGCCAGCCACCAGCCGCAGCGCACGCCGGAACGCTGCGCGCCGAACGTCACCCGGCGAGCCGGTCAGCCCCGCCCGGCGCATCCCGCCGTTGTCGCCGGGCCGCAGCGCACCAAGCCGGTAACTGCCGCTTCGAACTCGTCGGAGGCCAGCTCGGAGAGGCCCGGCCAGCTGGGCGAGGCGGCCCTCCCCGAGGCGGCGTTCGGAGACCATCTCGGCCAGCCGGAAGGAGGCGTGCACGTACCCGAGGGCGAGGAAGACGTCATGGGCCGGTCGACGCGTGGATCGAGGCGATGCCCTGGGCGGTGTCCGCACGCGGCGGCGTCAGATGCCGGGCGGGAACGCGGTCCTGCCACGGGCGAGCCTCCTCGACCTGCGCGGACAGCGAGATCAGGGTGCTCTCCTCGCCGATCCGCCCGGCCAGCATGACCCCGATCGGCAGCCCGTCGGCGTTCCAGTGCAGCGGCAGGCTCACCGCGGGCTGCCCGGACAGGTTGTACGCGGCCGTGAACGGCGTGAACCGCTTCTGCCGCTCGAAGTTCTCGGCCGGATCGACCTCGGTGAAGTAGCCGACCGGTACCGGCGGCGTGGCCAGGGTCGGGGTGAGGATGGCGTCGTAGGCGCTCATCGCGGCCAGCGCCGGGCGCAGCACGGCCTGCAGGTACGCCTGCGCGAAGATCAGCTCACTGCCGTTGATCGCCATGCCCCGCTCGCGCATGTAGCGGGTGAACGGCAGCAGCCTCTCCTCGCGGGCCGGGTCGATCGGGGCGAGCGTCGCGTACGCGTACCAGAGCGTCTCGAAGTACGGCACGACATCCGGCCCGATCCCGACGGCCGCGTCCTCGACGTCGTGGCCGAGTTCGGCGAGCAGCGACGCTGGCTTCCTCGTAGGCGGCCACGCAGTCGGGATGGACGACGGCGCCCTCGACCGCCGACGTGAGCGTGCGGCCGATGCGGAGCCGGCCCGGGGCCCGGCGCGCGTGGCCGAGGAACGTCTCGCCGCCCGGCAGCGGCGGCAGCGTGTACATGTCGCCCGGGTGGTTGCCGCTCATGACGTCGAGCAGCAGCGCGGCGTCGGCGACGGTCCGGGTGATCGGGCCGTCGGTGGCCAGCCCGAACAGGTCCGGGTCGATCGGCCCATGAGAGACCCGGCCGCGGGACGGCTTGATGCCGAAGAGCCCGCACACGCTCGCCGGGATGCGGATGGACCCGCCCCCGTCGCTGCCCTGCGCGGCCGGGGCGAGGCGCGCGGCCACCGCCGCCGCGGCGCCGCCGCTGGAGCCGCCGGCCGACCGGGTAAGATCCCAGGGCGTCCGGGCCGGCGGCCCGATCGCGGTCTCGGTGTAGCACGGGAGGCCGAATTCCGGTGTCGCGGTCTTCCCGGTGATGACGGCCCCGGCCGACCTGATCGCGGCCACCACGTAATCGTCACCGGGCGCCACATAGTCCTCATACACGGCCGACCCGAAGGTCTGCCGCACGCCCGCGACCATGTTGAGGTCTTTGATGGGGATGGGGACGCCCAGAAGTGGCGGAACCGGCGCCGACTCGATGTGCCCCGTTACGGCCTTTTCCGCCGCGCGGGCCTGCTCTTGGGCCAGTTCCGCCGTCACCGTGTAAAACGCCCCTACCTGCGCGTTCAGTTCCTCCGTGCGGCGCAGATAATGATTTGCGACCTCGACGGGAGAAAGCTGACGCTCACCGATGGCGGCGGCCAGGTCGGTCATCGTAAGCTCATGAATCTGCGGCATGTTACCAAATGGTAGTCCGCCTGCCCGCAATCGGCCCGAAAATGGATTCCTGCCCCGTCAGCGACCTTCATACACTCCCCACAGCGACACAATTGACTCAACCAGTGACGACTTGCGTCCGGCCTTTAGTCAGTTACGCTGGGCGTGTGGAACAGATGGCATGGCTGACCAGGAAAAGCCATAGGTCATCGGCCCCTCCGAACGAAGAGGGGCGCAACGACGCGCACCCGAGTCATTCGCCTGGCGCCGTCGTACCGCACGCAGGCCCCGCCGTGGTCGGCCCTCCGGACGGAACAGCCGGCGAAACCGCGGGCAGCGGCGAGCGGGAGACCGCGCTGCGGGCCGCCGCGCAGGACGCCGCCTTCCGGGCGGCGAGCAGGAGCGTATGGCCCGGCACCGAGGACCGGCTCGCCGGGCCCGCCCCGGCCACGCCCCAGCCGGCTCCCGGCGTGTCCAGCTTCGGGCCCCTCGGGGCCGCGTTGCCCGAGGCCGGCCAGCCCGACCGGCCGCTCGAGCCGGATGCGCGCAGCTGGGAGCCGCGCCGCCTGTACAAGGAGCCGATGCGCAGGCCCCGGCGCCGGCCCGATCCAGGCCCGTCCGGCCGTCCGGGACGGCAGCGCCCGGAGCAGGGGACCGGTCCCGGCCAGGCCCGTTCGGACCAAACGGCGGCCCCCGAACGGCAGCGCCCGGACGCGGCCGCCGCCCAGCCCGGAACCGCGCCCGAGCCAGGAACCCGCCCCGAGCCCGGAACCGCGCCCGAGCCGCCGGCACCGCTCCCCCGGTGCCGCGCGGCGACACCCCGTCCGGGCGGCTCGCGATCACCGCGGGCAGCGGCCCGTCCCCCGGCTCCGGCCCGGGCCCATCGGGCTCGCCGGGCCAGTCGGGCAGCGCAGGGCCGGCCCCGGCGCATCCCGAGCGCAAGGCGGACCGGCTGCGCCTCGGCGACCTGATGGCCGACTCCCGGATGCGGATCTGGAAGCGGCGGGTGCTCGTCGCGGTCGTGGCCGGCCTGGTCTTCACGTTCGTCTTCACCTGGCGGGCGGGCCTGACCGCCGCGGTGCTCGCGGGCATCGCCGACGCCATCTACCGATCGCGGACCACCGCGTCGATGCCGCCCGGCGTCCGGCTGACCGGCGCGCAGAAGCGCACCCAGCGCCAGCTCGCGCGGATGGAGCGGTCCGGCTACCGGGCCCTGCATTCGCGGCCCATCCCGGGCAGCCGCGAGTACATCGACCACTTCGTCGTCGGGCCGACGGGTGCGTACGCGATCGACTCGGAGTCGTGGGACAAGCACCTTCCCATCCGGACGCGGAACGCCCGGCAGCTGTACCACGGGCCGTTCACCAAGAAGGACCGGCTGGAGCACGCGCGCTGGGAGGCACAGCAGGCCACCGACCGGCTGACCGCCGAGCTCGGCACCCCCGTCTACGTCCGCCCGGTGCTGGCCGTCTACGGCCCCAAGGTGCCCTGGCACGTCGCGACGATCCGCGAGGTTGACGTCTTCGACGGTGGCCGGCTGCGCAAGTACCTGCGGCGCAACGCGGCGATGAAGGACCGGCCGAAGCTCGGCGCGGGTGAGATCGAGCAGATCTACACGGCCGCGGCCCGGGTACTTCCGCTCAACGATGCCGCCCAGCACACTCCGGTAGGCTGAGGAAAACCTGCGAGCAGGCCTTCCCTGCGTTCCTCGGCTCACATTCGGAGATGACCGGTCATGCCACCGCTTCGGTCTCGCACTGTCACGCACGGCAGAAACATGGCGGGCGCCCGCGCGCTGCTGCGGGCCACGGGCGTCGCCCGCGAAGACATCGGCAGGCCGATCGTGGCGGTCGCCAACAGCTTCACCGAGTTCGTTCCCGGGCACGTCCACCTGCGTGAGGTCGGCCAGGTGGTCTCGGACGCGGTCCGGGCGGCCGGCGCGATCCCCCGCGAGTTCAACACGATCGCGGTGGACGACGGCATCGCGATGGGCCACGGCGGGATGCTGTACTCGCTGCCGAGCCGCGAGCTCATCGCCGACGCGGTCGAGTACATGGTGAACGCGCACTGCGCGGACGCGCTGATCTGCATCTCCAACTGCGACAAGATCACGCCCGGCATGCTGATCGCGGCCATGCGGCTGAACATCCCGACCGTCTTCGTCTCCGGCGGCCCGATGGAAGCGGGCAAGCCCGTGGCGGGCCTCAGCACGGGCGGGCGCAAGCTCGACCTCATCGACTCGATGGTCGCCTCGGCCGACCCGTCGGTGTCCG
Source organism: uncultured Actinomycetes bacterium (assembly GCA_963808295.1). Taxonomy (GTDB): domain Bacteria; phylum Actinomycetota; class Actinomycetes; order Streptosporangiales; family Streptosporangiaceae; genus Bog-532. The sequence continues at coordinate 31,867 of CAWEFP010000058.1, forward strand.
ACGCCGAACTGCTCGACATGGAGGAGGCCGCCTGCCCGACGTGCGGCTCCTGCTCGGGCATGTTCACCGCCAACTCGATGAACTGCCTGACCGAGGCGATCGGCCTCGCGCTGCCGGGCAACGGGACCACCCTGGCCACGCACGCCGCCCGGCGCGGCCTGTTCGAGCGCGCGGGGGCGGCGATCGTCGAGCTGACCCGCCGCTACTACACCGACGACGACGAGTCGGTGCTGCCCCGCGCCATCGCCAGCCGGGACGCGTTCGAGAACGCGATGGCGCTGGACGTGGCGATGGGCGGGTCGACCAACACGATCCTGCACCTGCTCGCCGCGGCGCACGAGGCGGGCGTGAACTTCGGCCTCAAGGAGATCGACGAGGTGTCGCGGCGGGTGCCCTGCCTGTGCAAGGTGGCGCCGAGCAGCAGCTATCACGTGGAGGACGTGCACCGGGCCGGGGGCATCCCGGCGATCCTCGGCGAGCTGGACCGGGCCGGCCTGCTGAATGCGGCCGTCCGCACGGTGCACAGCGATTCGCTCCGCGACTTCATCGACGCCTGGGACCTGCGCTCGCCGTCCGTCCGCGACGAGGCCGTCGAGCTGTACCACGCGGCCCCCGGCGGGATCCGGACCACCAAGCCGTACTCGCAGTCGGCCCGCTGGGAGAGCCTGGACACCGACCGCGAGGGCGGCTGCATCAGGGACGCCGGGCACGCCTACACCGCCGACGGCGGCCTGGCCGTGCTCTACGGCAACCTGGCCCCCGAGGGTGCGATCGTCAAGACGGCCGGCGTGCCCGAGGAGCTGTTCCGGTTCGAGGGGACCGCGCGGGTCTTCGAGAGCCAGGAAGACGCCGTGGACGGCATCCTCGGCGGCGCGGTCAGCGCGGGCGACGTCGTGGTGATCCGGTACGAGGGGCCGCGCGGCGGGCCCGGCATGCAGGAAATGCTGTACCCCACGAGCTTCCTCAAGGGCAAGGGCCTGGGGCGGGCGTGCGCGCTGATCACCGACGGCCGCTTCTCCGGCGGGACGTCGGGGCTTTCCATCTGCCACATCGCGCCGGAAGCGGCGGCGGGCGGCGTCATCGCGCTGGTGGCGGACGGCGACCGGATCACGATCGACATTCCGCGCCGTGACCTGACCCTGGAGGTGTCCGAGGCCGATCTGGCGGCCCGCCGGGACCGGATGCTGGCCCGGCTGCACGGCTACCGTCCCGTGCACCGGGACCGGCCGGTCAGCGCGGCGCTGCAGGCGTACGCGGCGATGACCACCTCGGCGGCGCAGGGCGCGGCACGTGACGTCAGCCTGCTGGGCGCGCACCCCGGCGACGGGGCCGTCGCGGACCCGAAGAGCCCTGAGGACCCGAAGGGCCCGTGAGCGCGCAGGATTTCGTCCGGGCCGCACGCGGATCTGACGCCGCCGACCTGGCCCGCATCCAGGTCGAATGCTGGCGCCGCGGTTACGCCGGGATCATCCCCGAGGCGGTCCTCGCCGAACTGACCAGCGCGGACGCCGCCGGGCGCTGGCGTGAGCGCTGGGCGGAAGCGATCAGCAAGCCGCCGACCAGCAGGCACCGGGTCCTGGTGGCCACGTCCAGCGCCGCCGCGGCCCCTGGTGAGCGGCCGGCCCGGGTGATCGCCGGCTTCGCCTCGATGGGGCCGGCCGGTGACGCCGACCGCTGGCCGGCCACCGACGCGGAACTGTACGAGCTGCGCATCGCGCCCGGCCTGACCGGGCACGGTCACGGCGGCCGGCTGCTCAACGCCGCCGCCGATACCCTGGCCGAGGACCGTTTCGCCCGGGTGTCCGCCTGGGTGCTGGAAGCCGACACGGCGCTGCGCCGTTTCCTGGAAACCGCGGGATGGGCCGGCGACGGCGCGCGGAGCGAGCTGGAGATGGGCGTCCGCGTCCCGATCGTGCGGCTGCACGCGTCGCTGCCCGCCCCGCCCGACTGAGTAGCGCCCACCAACACGGAGCGCCCACCAACACGGAAGGAGCGGAATTGGCTCAGCCGCGAGACTGGCTGGCGGGCACCCGGCCCCGGACGCTGCCGGCCGCGGTCGTCCCCGTCCTCATCGGCACCGGGGTCGCCATCGGCTACGGCAGGTTCTCCGCCTGGCGCGCGGTGCTCGCCCTGATCGTGGCGCTCGCCCTGCAGATCGGCGTCAACTACGCCAACGACTACAGCGACGGCGTCCGCGGCTCGGACGAGCGGCGCGTCGGGCCGACCCGGCTGGTCGCCGCGGGACTGGCACCGGCCCGGCACGTGCTCGCCGCGGCGTTCGCCTGCTTCTTCTGCGCGTGCGTGGCCGGCCTGGTGCTCGCGATCTTCACGTCGTGGTGGCTCATCCTCGTCGGCGCGGCCGCGGTCGGGGCGGCCTGGTTCTACACGGGCGGCACCCATCCATACGGGTACCGCGGGCTGGGTGAGGTCGCGGTATTCGCGTTCTTCGGGCTGGCCGCGGTGGCCGGCACCGCCTACGTGCAGATGGCCGCGCTGAGCTGGCTCGGCCTGATCGCCGCGATACCGGCCGGGCTGCTGTCCTGCGCCCTCCTGATGATCAACAACCTGCGGGACATCGGGTCCGACGCCGACGTCGGCAAACGTACGCTCGCGGTGCGCCTCGGCGACCCGCGGAGCCGGGCGGTGTACCTGGCGTGCCTGCTGGTCCCGTTCGTCATCGCCCTGGCCGTTGTCCCGGCGCGGCCGCTCGCCGCGCTCACGCTGCTGACGCTGCCGCTGGCCCTCGGCCCGATCCGGGCCGTCCGGTCCGGCGCGGCGGGTCCCGCGCTGGTCCGCGCCCTCGGGCAGACCGGCCGCCTGCAGCTCGCCTTCGGCGCCGCCCTTACCATTGGTCTCGCTATCCGGCTGTGACCGTTGCGGCCGCCGGACTTTCTGGCCGCATCAGTTGTGATGAATGCTCAAACGTGCGGAAATGAACTGGTTTACGCTTCCGGGTAGCGGCGATCATCGATGCCAACGTGATAATCCGCGGGTATGGCGACCGGGAGGGTCCTATGACGCAGCCCCGCAACGCCCCGCCTGCCGGGGCGGACGCAGATAGGGCTGCCTTCTTGCGTGACCTTCGCGCGCTGCGCGACGGGGCGGGCCTGCAGACCAGCGACCTCGCGGCGCGGGCGCACTATCCGGAGGACACGCTGAAGACCGCCGAGGACGGCCCCGCGCTGCCCAGTCTTCCGGTGCTAGAGGCGTACGTACGCGGATGCGGCGCCCGGCCGGCGGAATGGGAAGACCGCTGGCGCCGGCTGACGCAGGAATCCGAGCTGGGATCGGCGCTGCCCACCCGGTCCCCGACCCCGAACCGGCTGCCCACCAGGATCGGGGGCTCCGGGCCAGTCGGCCTGAGCGCCGCCGAACAGGCCGCCCTGGGTCCGGGACTGGCCCGCGTCGCGGCTGGCCTCGGCCCGACGACCACGGCCGCCGACACGGGTTCCTGGTTCACCCGGCCGGATACGGCCGCCACTGAATCGGCCGCTGGCCCGTCCGCCGCCGCCCCGTCCGGCGCTGGCCCGTCGGCCGCTGGCCCGTCCGCTGCTGGCCCGTCCGCCTCGCCGGGGGCACCCGCAGGGGCATCCCCGCCCGCGACGGAGAGCGGAGCGGCCTGGCGCACCCCGGACCGCGGGACAGCGTGGCCTTCCGCGGAGAGCGGAACGGCCTGGCCCACGGCGGAGAGCGGAACGGCCTGGCCCACGGCGGAGAGCGGAACGGCCTGGCCCACGGCGGAACACGGCCCGGCGCGGCCCGCCGCGGAGAGCGGAATGGCCTGGCCCACAGCCGAACGCGGAACGACCTGGGCCAGGGCGGAACGCGAAACGGTCCGGCCCGCCACAGAACGCCGAACGGCCTGGCCTTCCGCGGAGAGCGGAACGGCGTGGCCCGCAGCCGAACGCGGCCCGGCACGGCCGACGGCAGCGGGCGGAGCGGCCTGGCCCGCGGCGGAACACGGCCCGGCGCCGTCGGGCGCATCCGCCGGCCACGGCCGGGAGCCGAGGTCCGCGGCGCCGCCGGATGCTTCGGAACTCCCGGCCCCATCCCAGCCGGGGCGCCACCGGCCGCGGCGGCGGGTCATGGCCGGGACCATGGTCTTGCTGGCGGCGCTTCTGGTCGTCGCGGTCCTGCTGTGGCTGGCGCTGGCCTCCTGACGCGCACTCCTGCTGCCGAACTGTCGCACGGCCGGCCCCGATCAGGGCCGGGTGAGGCTCAGGTCAGGGCACGATCGGCGGGATCGGCCTGGGCGGGGGCTGGTCGGCGGACAGGACCCGGGGCTGCGGAATGACCTCGAGCGCCGGGGCCGGGTCAGTGGGTGCGGCGATCTCGGTCGGCCCCACCGCGACGGCGTCCGGCGACGCGCTGCTCAGCGTCCGCGCTGCTCAGGTCCGCGCTGCTCAGGTCCGCGCTGCTCAGGTCCGCGCTGCTCAGGTCCGCGCTGCTCAGGGCGCCGACTGCTTCGGCGCCGTTTGCGGCCGCCACGCTGGCGGCTTCCGCGCCGTTGACGGCCGCCGCGCCGTTCGCGGCGGGACTGATGGCCTCGGGCGCGCCGACGGCATCGAATACTTCGGCCAGGCGGCCCGGCCCGCTGCCGTCCGCGCCCTTCTGGCCCTCGAAGGCGGACGTGACGGCCTTGAGGGCCGACGTGACCTCGCTCGGGATGACCCAGAATGTACTGCCCGCCCCCTGGGCGATCTGTGGCAGCATCTGCAAGTACTGGTAGGCGAGCAGCTTGGGGTCGGGGTCGTTGCGGTGAACGGCCTGGAAGACCGTGCCGATGGCCTGACCCTGCCCCTCGGCGCGCAGGATGGCCGATTGCTTATCGCCCTCGGCCGTGAGGATGTTGCTCTGCTTCTCGCCCTCGGCGGTAAGGATCTTCGCCTGCTTGAGGCCCTCGGCGGTGAGGATGGCGGCGCGCTTCTCCCGCTCGGCCCGCATCTGCTTCTCCATCGCGTCGACCACGCTCTTCGGCGGGTCGATGGCCTTGATCTCCACGCGGGTCACGCGGATGCCCCACTTGCCGGAGGCGTCGTCGAGGACCCCGCGCAGCAGGTTGTTGATCTTGTCGCGCGAGGTGAGGGTGTCCTCCAGGTCCATGGAGCCGATCACGCTGCGCAGCATCGTCGCGGTGAGCTGCTCGATCGCCTGGATGTAGTCGACGATCTCGTAGTCGGCGGCGCGTGGGTCGGTGACCTGGAAGAAGAGCACCGTGTCGATGAGCACGACCAGGTTGTCCTCGGTGATCACCGGCTGGCTCTTGAAGGAGACCACCTGTTCACGCAGATCGATGAGCTGCTTCACTCGGTCGACGAACGGAACGATGAAGTTCATCCCCGGCTGCAGGGTCTTGCGGTAGCGGCCGAGGCGCTCGACGTTCCGCGCCCGTGCCTGGGGCACGATGCGTACCGAACGGACCACCACCAGAATGAGCAGGATGGCGACGATGAGGCCGATGAGGCCGTCCGCGAGTGCCATGATCACTCCCGTGGGTAGACGAGGGCGGTCGCGCCCTCGATCTGGATGACGTCGACGGTGGCTCCCACCGGGATCACGAGGGTCTCGTCGTAGGAGCGGGCTGACCACTCCTCGCCGCCGATTCGGACGCGCCCGTTGTGACCGTTGACCTCCTGCTGGACCAGGGCACTGCGGCCGACGAGCGCCGCGGTGCCGGTCCGCAGGGAGGGCGGCTGCCTGAGGTGACGCACGGCGATGGGCCGGACCAGGCCAAGGCCGGCCCCGGCCGCCACCGCGAACGCCAGGATCTGGAACGGCACCGGAGCCCCCAGCCCCCCCACGACGGCCGCCACCGCGGCGGCCACGGCGATCAGCCCGAGCGTGAGCGTCACGGTCAGCAGCTCGGCAACGCCGAGCACGGCCGCCAAGACCACCCAGACGATCCAGCTCATGGCCGCTCCGCAAAGCTCCACAGCGACGGCCGGCGCCGCGTCCGGGCCGCCGGCCTCGGCGTGAGCGTGGCGCTCAGGCCTCAATTTGAGGGTAACTCCGCCGGCTGAGTACCGCACTTGTTACCCTGCGCACACTGCTCGGTCCGGTCGGCAGCGGAAACTCCCTGCCGCAGCACAGGAAGGCAGCTAGACTCCAAACATCGCATAAAAGTCCCAATTCGCCACAAAAAGTACAATGTGCATTCCGCACGATTGGGCATTCTGCCCGTCCTAGACTTTTTTTCAGGATGGAATGCCGCAATGGGCGGGCGCGTCTGATTCGGAGTCTCCAGGAGGTCCCCGGTGGAACGTGGTGACGCCGAACCCGGCCGCGAGAGGTACCGGGTTGACGGCCGTCCTGCGCACCACCGGAATGCACGCCAGGCGGGCCCCTCGGGCCGGGGGCCGGGACCGGTCTATGACTACGACGAGCCGCCCGGGGAATGGGCCGGTCAACTGCGCCCGCCCCGCCCGCAGCAGATGCCGCTCCCCCCAGACGGGATAGCCTCGCGGCCAGGCCAGAATGGCTATGGCCAGGACCGTCACGACCAGGACCGTCACGACCAGGAGTCGACGGGCAGTCACGACCAGGGCAGTCATGACCAGGGCGGGCGGCCCAGCGCCCCGCGCCGCGCCGGGGTCCCGCTCCGGGACGTCTGGCCGGACCCGCACTGGTCGGATACGGAGTGGGCCGACCCTCAGGCCTCCCCGCCACCGCGAGCCCCATCCCGGGGCCCCCGTCCGCAGCCGGCACCCGGGCCGGACGATTACCCCGGCGCTCGCGGAAACGCCCGGCCGGCCCGGCCACCTGGGAGGGCAGCGCCCGGATGGCCGGCGGGACGGCCGGTCCCGCCGGGAATGTTCCGGCCAGGGCCCGGCGGCCGGGGCGGACCCGGCGGATCGGGTGGACCCGGCGGCCAGGGCGTACCCGGCGGACCCGACGGTCGGGGCAGGCGCGCAGCGCCGCCGGATACTGCAGGCCACCCGGGCCCGGCGTCTCCGCGCAACATGGTGGGTTCCCGCCGCCAGGCGGCCCCGTACCCGCCTCCGACGTACCCGGCCGGTCCGTACGCAGACCCGCGCTACGCGCCGGGCCCGCACCCGGAAGAGCCGTACCACGGCGAGCCGTATCAAGACGGTGCCCGGTCGGCCCCCGTGGGCCCACACGTGCGGACTCCGGGCCGTCCCGGCAGACCCGGCGGGCCAGGCGGGTACGGACCGGCGGGCACGTTTGCACCAGATGGCGCACGACGGCCGGGTGAGGCCCGACCCGGACCGGGACCGGCCAACGGCCGCGGGTACCCGCCCGAGGAGACCTACCGGCAGGGACCCGCCGACGGCCACGGGTACCCGCCCGAGGAGACCTACCGGCAGGGACCCGCCGACGGCCACGCCTACCCGCCCGAGGAGACCTACCGGCAGGAGCCGGCCAACGGCCACGCCTACCCGCCCGAGGAAACCCTACCGGCAGGGACCCGCCGACGGCCACGCCTACCCGCCCGAGGAAACCTACCGGCAGGGACCCGCCAACGGCCACGGGTACGCGCCGGACGAGGTGTACGCGCACGGAGGGGACGACGCCTACGGGCCCACGTACGGATCGGACGCCGCGTACGGGTCAGAGGACTCCTATGGGCCTTACGGCGTCTACGGCTCCGATGCCGCCTACGGACCCGATGCCGGCTACGGGCCGGACGGCAGCTACGGGCCGGACGGCGGGCACGGCGGAGACGGGTACGGCTCCGGCGGTTACGGGCCCAACGGCTACGGGCCCGACGGCTACGCCGCAGCGGGTGGGTACGGACCAGGCGGCGCATACCAGCCGGATGGCGCGTACGGGCCCGGCGGCGACCATGGATCAGGTGGCGATCAGCCGGGCCGGGGACCGGGACGCCGCCCCACAACTGGCCCAGCCCGGGCCGGAGCCCGGCCGGTTCTCCAGGGGCGCCCGATTCCGCCCAGTCAGCCGGGCGCGCCCGGCGGCCGGCCCATACCGCCGAGGGGACGTCCCGCCGGGCCGCCCGCGGGCCGTCCCGGCATGCCACCCGACGGCCCCGAAACCGCCCCGACGAGGAACCGCGCCACTCCCCCGCCCGCCGCCCGCGCTGCGGGGCCCGGTACCCGCACCACCCCGCCGCCCGCGGACCGCCCGGTTATCCCGCCGGGAAACCGCCCCGCTCCCCCGCCCGGTCAGGGGACCGCGGTCCCGAGAGGGCCGGGCGGAACCTCAGCGGCGCCGGGCCAGACGGACCAGCCGTCCAAGCCGGGAACCGCTCTGGCCCTCAGGAACGAGCCGCCGGTTAAGCGGTCGACCCCTGACCCGCAGGCTGAACTGGCGGAATTCGCGAAGGATCTCCGGGAACTGCGGATCAAGGCGGGTCTCGGTTACCCGGAGATGGCCGAACTCTCGCACTACACGATGAAAACCCTGGCCTCCGCGGCGGGCGGCCTGAACCTGCCCACTCTCCCGGTGACGGCCGCGTACGTCCGCGCCTGCGACGGTAACGTCGCCGATTGGGAAGACCGCTGGCACCGGCTCGCTGACGCCATCGAGCCGGGCCGCGACGGCGCCACGCCGGAGTCAGACCCCGCGGCCGGTGGCGCCGCCGGCCGCGGGAACGCACCCGATGGTGCGGTAACCCACCGCCCAGAAGGCACCGTGCCGGCCAGCGCCCGCCCGGCCAGCGCCGGCCCGCAGAGAGCCGGCCCGGCAGAGAGCCAGGCCCGGATGGAGGCGCCCAGCCGGGCACGGCGTCAAGGCGACCAGCCGGTCCGCGTGCGCCGCGGCCGTCCCAGGTGGCCTCACCGCGTCCGGCCCGGGAAGGTCCATCCGCGCCGAATCCTTCCCCGCCGCGTCCGCCGGATCAGGGACCCGAGCAGGTCTACGTCATCACGTCCGCCGCGCCCCGGCGCCCCTACCGGTGAGATCCGCCGGCCGCCACCCTCTCCAGCCGGGGAACAGCGCACCGGCTGCGCCGCGGCCGTGAACGTCGTCTCCCTCGGCTACCGGACGGATCTGATGATCCGCCGCATGGAGGGCAGTGAGATCACCGACTGCGGTGACCACATCGTGGTCCGGAGCCCGGCGCACCCGGCCTTCTGGTGGGGCAACTTTCTGCTCCTGGCGGCCGCGCCGGAGCCCCGGGAAACGGCGAAGTGGCTCGCCCGGTTCGCCGAGGTGTTCCCCGCCGCGGATCACGTAGCACTGGGCATCGACACGACGCGGCCGGACGCGGCCGGACGCTCGGGACTGTTCGAGGCCGGTCTCCGGGTCGAGCGGAGCACGGTCATGACCGCTTCGGCAATCCGTGAGCCACCGCACCCGGACCGTTCCGCCGTTTACCGGCCGCTGGCGGGTGCGGAGGACTGGCGGCAATCCTTCGAACTCCGGCTCGCCACCGATGAGGGCGGGGAATTCGCGGCCACCCGCGCGTTCTACGAGCAGCGGACGTCCGACGCCCGCAGGCTGGCCGAGAACGGCCACGGCGCATGGTTCGGCGCGTTCGCGGGCGCCCAACTGGCCGCCCAGCTTGGCGTCTTCTCCGACGGCAGCGGCGTCGCCCGCTACCAGAACGTCGAGACCCACCCGGCGTGGCGCAGGAAGGGTCTGGCCGGGATGCTGGTCTGGCACGCGGGCCGCTGGGCCCTCGATCAGCTGGCCGCACGGACGCTCGTCATCGTCGCGGACCCGGGTGCCGGAGCGATCCGCGTCTACCGGTCGGTCGGTTTCGCCGACACGGAGACCCAGATCGGCTTCCAGCGCCCGCCGCACGCCGCCTCGTAACCGGCCGACGTTACAGATCGGCGCTGCCGGTCACGCCGGTCGTCGTGCCGCCGCCCACCCAGATCGTTCCGCCGGGGTCACGGGTGAGGTGGACCCGGCCGCGCCGGCCGAGCGCCGTGCCCTGGCTGGCCATGTACGGCGCGGTCGCGTACCCGGCCGCCAGCAGCCACCCCGCCAGTGACGCGTTGAGGCTTCCGGTCACCGGATCCTCGCCGGTCCCGGCCAGAGCCGGGGTGAAGGCGCGAACCTCGAACGCTTCCGGTGAGCCCGCCGGGTAGGGCCCGGCCACGCCGATGTCGAGATCGGGCGGGCCGGGCCGCAGCGCGAGCACCGCGTCGGCGCTGTCCAGCAGCACCCCCACCCAGCCGGGGCCGTTGTCCACCCACTGGGCGTCGACGATGTCGGCGCGGCCAATGCCCAGCACGGACACGATCCGCCGCAGGGTGTCCTCGTCCACGGGCCCGGACCGCAGCAGCGGCGGGGCCGCGAACGCCAGCGCGCCGTCGATCCGCCGCAATTCGATCAGGCCCGCGTCGCACTCCTGGACCACCACGTCCCCGCAGCGCGGGGTACCGCCGCTGGCCAGCCAGGCATGACAGGTGCCGAGCGTCGGGTGGCCGGCGAACGGAAGCTCACGGCTGGGCGTGAAGATCCGCACCCGGTAGTCGGCCCCGGCGGCTTCCGGCGGCAGGACGAACGTCGTCTCCGACAGGTTCGTCCAGCACGCGAACCGCTGCATCTCCTCGGTGATCAGGCCCTTGCCGTCGAGCACGACGGCGACGGGATTACCGAAGTACAACTCGTCGGCGAACACATCGACCTGGCAGAACGAACGCTCCATGGCACCGAGTGTGCCACGCGGGAGTTCCTGTGCAGCAGGAGGATTCCTGCCCGGTTCCGCCGAATTCCTGCCGGAGCAGCCGAATTCCTGCCGGGGAAGCGGCGCCCGAGCGCATGAGTAGTGCACCCGGCCCAGTTTCGTTCGGCAAGAATCGGGTTGCCACGGCCCACGTGGTGCGGCGTCGCTGAACTGGCCCGGACCTACGCCGGCCGGACCTGGCGTGCGGCGGAGCCGGATTCCTGTTCGGGCCGCCGGCATGGGAGGATGGGGCGCGTGGTGCCGGCGGACAACCATGTTCACACTTGGTTAAGCATACGCGGACACTGGTAGCCTGGTCTCTCGGGAGACTCAGGCCAGGGAGGAGCGGTGGACCTGCTAGCGATAATCCGACTGAGTGATTTCCGGGAAACGTCCGCGTCACCGGAGCAGCAGAGGAAGGCACGAGACCGACTACGCGGCATCACACGGTCACAGGATTATCGCGTTCGTTGAGGACGTAGATGTCAGCGGAGACTTCGGGCCGTTCCACCCGAAGCGCTCAATAGGCCCCTGGCTCACGGATCGGCAAAACGAGTACGACGGCATCATCTGCCGCGCTATCAACCGCGTCGCCAGGAATGCGGAGCAAATGCTCAGGCTGCTCCGGTGGGCAGAGAACCGGGGCAAGGTGCTGATCTCCATCAAAGACGGCATCGACACGACTCACCGACGCCGGTAAGACTATGGCGAAATTCATGGCCGTGGTTGCCGAGATGGAGCTGGACCAGATCAAGTCCCGGGCGCAGGACGGTCACAAATATTTGACGCAGACGGCTCTCCGCTGGCGGGGCATGTCGGTGCCGTTCGGGTACCGGCCCTACTGCATCCGGTGCGGCGAAACTACAGGCGTATGCGCATGCCTTCCCAGCGAGCAACAGGGCTGGAAGCTAGAACCGGACCCGGTATACGCGCCAGTCCTCGTCCAGATGGTCGATAAGTTCCTGGAGGGGGCGGCTATCCGGCATATTGTGCAGTGGCTCAACGACAGCGGCGTCCCTACCTCATCCGACATCGGCGAAAATCCGGTACGGCAAGAAGCCAGCTAATGCCAAGTGGGCTCCGCAATCCGTCCGCAAAATCCTTAGCTCCCACGCGATGCTCGGTGCGATGGACATCACCGAGGTCCTGGAGAGAGACGACGAGACAGGGCGGCCGACGAAGCGGAGTGAGCGCAAGCCCCTGTATGACGAGAATGGTGACCTCGTTCTCAGGGCGGCACCTATCGTCAGCTACGAGAAGTGGGCGCAGGTGCAGGCACGCCTTAGCCGCGATCCGCAACTGGGCAGGCCGCGCGTTAACGCCTCGCCCCTCCTGCGTGTCGCTTACTGCGGCATCTGCCTAGGCCCCATGTACATAGCGACGTCCAATGACCGCCATGGCAACCGGCCGTATCGGTACTACGCCTGCAACAATAGCAACCATGGTGAATGTCCCGCCAGGCATTTCAAGGCTGGTCTTCTCGAAGAGCACCTAGCCGCGACAGTCCTGGAATATGCCGGGAAACTGCCTCATATGACTCCCCACATCAATCATCCCAGCCCAGGAGTATTCAGGGGCGCTGGCTCAGGCTGAAGATGCCAGGACGAACCTCCTGGAAGCTCTGGAATCTGGCGCGTTTAAGGGACACACGGATACCTTTGCCGAACGCATGGGAAACATAGAGCAGCGGATAGCGGAGCTGAAAGACAAGCCATCACGCGCCGGCCGAGACAACGTGGAAGCCAAGCGGCAAGACGGTATCCGAATACTGGCATTCCCTCACGCAGATCAGCGCTGGGATTTCCTGTGATCGATGGAGTAAAGGCATTCGCCGCACGCGAGTTTTCCATCATACATCTGACCGGACTACCGGCAGTATGGGCGACATGACCAGGGGACATCCCCTACATCGCAATCCGGTGATACGAAGACAACGGCGACGTAATACTGAACGTCAATCTCGGCGACGCTGAACGAGTTGCGCGAGCAGGCCACGAAATACAACACTGACTGGGGGCATGAAGAACGCCCCCCGGGCGGATTCCTCTGGGTATGCGCGTCCCTGCTGGCCTGGGGGGCTGTCTCCGAGCTTAACCCACGGGCGATGTCGCTGACCAGGTGAACCCTCACTGGGCGCAAAAATACCCCCGGCCCCTCCACGAGGCGTGCGGCAGGCGGAGGAGCCGGAGGTGGATGTCCGGGCCGTCAGCCGAGAGGTACCCAGGCCCGGAAAGTTCTGGTCAGTCGATATCGCGCCTGGGGTAGCCGGATGCCATTGCGCTGGGTTGACCGGGACCGGCCATCCTCGACGTCGGCTGAAATACCCGGTGTGCGCTTGCCGTTGGGCATCGGCTCTGGGACATGACCCTCGAACCCAGCGCCATGCGACAGGATCGGCATATCCAATGGCGGCAAAGGTCCTGGTCACGCTTGCGCATTCGTGATCAGGCCGCCATCGTCGCCCGCAGACGGAAACCGCAGGCTGTCGATGATCGCCTCGCACTCATCCTCGGGGCGGATTCGGTTCCGCGTACGTCCTCGGGGGCCTGCTCGACCGCCCCGAATTCGGGCTCAGGCCGGGACGGGGCGAGGTCGGCGCGCCTGTCAGTGAAAGAACATCGTTGGCGTCCATATTGATCACCGACGCTTCGATCTTGGCCGCAGCCAGATCAGCTCGTAGAACGTGCCGGGGAACGGCCCAGGAAGCACCGCCCTGCTCGGGCACGATCACGACCGGATCTGACCGGAGGGAGTTGACCGTGTGGGTAACGGCGCCACGCGATCCTCCTTGTCGGCCAGAAGGCGCAAATGCGGCGCCGGTCATGGTCGCCGTGTCGGGCCGAAATCGCCGGAGGTGCCGCGCGAAACGTGTGTAGTCATGTGATGGTTCTCCTTTATTCCTCATTCACTTGATGGTTGTGGCCGGTGCCACTGCCGGACTCCCATGAAGTCGCCGCGGTCCGCGGATCCCAAGGCGTTCCCGTTCTTGGCGAATTCTTCCAAGGACATCGCGGACACATCGGGCTCGGGCTCGGACATGGGCGGCTCGGGATCAGGGATGTCCCGGGGATTAGGTGGTCGGCCCAGAAGGCAAGTTCGTCGAGACTGATAAGCGGTTGAATGCCGTTGGGCGTGTCACAGGAACGTCGCCGCAAGTTCGACGCCTTCGGCCGCGCCTCCGGCACCCGCCGCGCTTCGCCAGCACCTTCGACTCCGGCCGCTTCACCCGCACCCTCGGTCGTGGCCGGCTTCGGCTTCATCGGCGCTGGCTGCCTGCTGTCCCTGCCGCCCTGCTGGCCCGCCGCCTTGCTGCGGCTGATGCGAAGTGATGAACGACTCCAGGGCCTCACCTTGCCGCGGCGGCGTGATCGTGCGGCGGGCCGGGTGCTGACGCCGAACTTCGGTGCGGGCCCTGGCAGACGAGCCGGTGTAGTTGCCGAACGGCCCGCCGTACGTCGAGTGTGGACGACGCTGGGTGAGCCGCCATTCCCCCGGGAGGTGTCACCCATCGCGAAGGCGCTCGCGCCATTCGCATTTTCGGATGGTCCCGCAGCCGGGGCGAAGTGGCAGCGCCGCCTGCGTTCATCGGCCGGACGGTCGGTGCGCCAGCATCAGCGGCGCGAGCTGCGGAGAACGGGTCTGCATCGAGTGCGGTCGTCCTGGTCCGAGGGGAGACACGTGGCCGCCGTTGAGCGACTGGAGCCATCCGGGCCCGGTTCCTGGTCCTCGTCCTGGGAATCCTGGTAGTCATCAGCATCATTGGCCTCCTCCATATCGGTCGTCATCTTGGCCGTAGTAAGAGGTCTTCAGCGGGCCGTGGACGGCCGGGACTTGGCCAGGCTCGAGCTGGGACGGCTGGAGCTGTTCCGTGAACTGCGTCGAGTTCAGGTAGTCGGTCGGGCCCATTCTTTCCGGCTCAGGGTCGGAGGACAGATCCGATTCATCCATGTGGGAATACCCGGCCATGCAAGATCCATCATCGGCTCCATTCTCGTCGGCCAGGGAACTGACCCATTCCCGGACGATTGCCGAGACAGGCAGACTCTCACGAGCTGCGGCGGCCCGGAGGATCGCCACATTTTCGCGGCCAATGCTGATGCACACTTGGTCGTCTCGGGTCTGGATTCGAGTAGCAGACATTCAGACTTCCTTTCCACTACTTCCAGGGTACGGCATGCAGCAATGAAACTGGTATTGCCCAAGGACCTCGATCGGGCCAGATTTCTGGCAAGGGGCAGGACCAGAACTGGGTACCATACGGGGTACCCTCCGGGCCAGGGCGAGGATACCCCAGGTAAGGCTGCACCCCATGATGAGAGTCCTAGTCCTAGTACCTGCTGGCCACTGTCTCAGCGGCCAGGCGACTTGAGTTTCCCGCTTTTCCTGGAGTCCCAGGCCACTGTTCCCCAGAAAGGCCCCCACCCTGCGCGGAAAACCTGGCACCCAGTGATATTCGTAAAAGGTCGGTTAAGGGTAGTACCCCTCCTTTTATGAATAAAATCCTCACCATGCCATGCTCACCACGGTAGCTTCACCATGTGGCCTTCATCTGGGCCGAAATTCCAGGCGTCCTCGCCACTCAAGAATGGCATCGATGGCTCACCACAATGGCGGCCCGGTGTTGCGGAATGGCCTTCCAGGATGGTAAGCACGGAAGGAGGACGGATCGTCAAGGAGTGATGCACCACCAATTCGAGCCGATTCCTGCACTGCGCCGAGGTTTTGCAACGATTCCAGGACACACGTGGATGCGCATGCCATTTGCCAAGATGCCCAGCGAAGCCGTGGACCCAGCCTGCTGGCTCTCCTGAAGCCATCATCAATGGTAGACCGCAGGCTTCGAACCGACTGCACGATGGCTCCAGTACCTCCTGATCAGGGCAGGTAAGCCCTGACCTGGGCCGACTCCCGGCCTACGGGCGGTTTGGGGCCATCACCACCGCGCAAACCCAGAATTGGCGCTCGCTCGGGTTCCCCGTGTGACCTGCGCCTGGACGGCACTGAGCGGCTCCGACGTGCAATCACACCAGGACATCGCGCTCAGCAGGTCGGGTCCTCGTAATTCTGGCCGAAATGCCAGGGGGCATCCTGGCCCGGCCGGATCTGTCAGTCAGTGGGAAAGGCCCCCGAGCGGAGTGATTCCGAGGTGGCCTAGTTGACCGGCATCCCAGCTTCCCTATGCTACCAAGCAACCCCGCCTCGGCCGGGTTTGTGCTCGTCAGGGCCTGCAGGCAAAGTAGGTGACCGGCCACCCGTCGTCGTTCGCCACATACAGTCATGCGTGCCGAACTGCCGCCGTCAGCCCTGTCCGTGCAGGACCACGAACGGCTCAGCGAATCCGACCAGGGCGAACTCGGCGTGAACCTGGTCTGGTGTCCACGTCTGGCCGGTGTAGCCCTCAAGCTCGTCCCGGGCCAGTTCTTGCAGCTCGTTCATGGTGTCCTGCCTCACCCGACGCCTGGCCGCTTCCACGTAGCGCGCGTGCGGTCGCGCGGCTTCTTGTCCTTGCTGCCGGGCTTCCGGCCGCCGACCGGCTTACCCTCGGCCTTGCGGCGGGCCAGCCCGAGCTTGATCCGCTCGCTGCGGCGGTCGCTCTCCTGCTGGGCCATCCAAGCCATGAAGCTGACCAGCAGCTCGCGCATGCGGGGCTCGGTGGTGACCAGCCAGGGCTCCTCGTGAGACCAGATGTCTGCACCGTGCTCGTAGCATCTGCCGCATGGTGGCCAGCGTGTCTTCGATGCCCTTGCCGGCTCAGCCGGTCTATGGCCCAGACCAGGACCACGCTGTAGCGGCCGAGGCGGGCACCGTTCAGCAGATCCTTGCGGGCCTTGTCGAACTCCGAGGCCCTTGCCGTTGCCGTTCTCCAGGCCGAATCCTCGGTGACGAACTCGGCTGCGACGGCGAGGCCACGGGCAGCGGCCCATGCGCGCAGGACGGCGAGCTGGTTCTCAGTGAACTGGTCGGCCGTGGACACGCGCGCCCAGATGGCGCACCGGCCGCTGACCTCGGTGTTCTCACCCACCGTGACCACCTTCCTCCATACAACTAGAGTCTACTCCAGTTCATCGGGGCTGGCCAATGAGGGGGCCGCGCGTCATGGCTGGTCAGGACTTCATGGAAACCGGAGGCAGGGAAGGCTGGGCGGGGAGTCTAGTTCATCCGGCCTGGGGCTGTGCCAGGGAACGCAGCCCAGCTGGACGGCTGGCCATGGGAATCCGGGCCCAGGACAGGCTGGTCTCACCTGGTCACGCCGAGGTCGCCCCGGTAAACTTGGGGAGGACGGGGGATGCAGGCCAACCTCCCAGCGTAGACCCAGACGTATCCCGCCGGTCCCCCGTCCACCAGGCTGCTGCGGGTGACGACCTGTAGTCAT
>CAWEFP010000059.1:0-8793 GCA_963808295.1 uncultured Actinomycetes bacterium
GTACGCTGGCGTGGTCCAGGCGCGGCAGCCTGCCGAACCACGGGTCGGTACCGGGGTGCCCGATGTTGACGACGAGGACCGACTTCCAGCGGCCGTCGGGGAAGAACTCGGCGTCCAGGCCGTCCCGGTCGAAACCGCCCATCGGGCCGGCGGCCAGCCCCTGCGCGCGGACCGCGAGCAGGAAGTACCCGGCCTGCAGGGCCCCGCTGAACCGCATGGTCTCGGTCCGCATGGTGTCGTCGGCCGCGAACACGTCCCTGAGCTCGGGCCGGAACGGGAGCACCTCGGGGATGTGCTCGTGGAACTGGGTGTCCACCGCGAGCACCGCCACGGCCGGCGCGGAGGCCGTCTTGGCCTTGTTTCCGTCGCTCATGTGCCGGGCCAGCCGCTCGCGTCTCCTCGGGCGTGCGGACGTAGAGCACCCGCAGCGGCTGCACGTTCGCCGCGGTCGGCGGCCACTTCGCTAGCTCCCAGACGCCCTCCAGCTCGGCGTCGGTGACCGGGGTCGGCGCGAAGCTGTTCGCGGTGCGGGCGCGGGTGAACAGGATCGCGCGCCCCGCGTCGTCCAGCGCGGGCAGGGCCGCCGGTGCCGCCTCGGCTACAGAATCCACAGTCACTATCGTTCTCCTTGTCACTTCGAAAAAACTAGTAACATTTACGAGAGTAGCACACAGCTACACTGGAGTCATGGCGGCCGAACGTGACGTGGCCCACGACCCACGTGAATGCGACGGCGCCCTGGCACGTGCGTTCGGGTTCCTGGGCAAGCGCTGGAACGGGGTCATCCTGGCGACCCTGCTGTCCGGCCCGGCCGGCTATTCGGAGCTGAAGCGCGCCGTGCACGGGATCAGCGACTCGGTGCTGGCCGACCGGCTCACCGAACTGGGCCGGGTCGGGCTGGTCGAGCGTTCGGTGGACGAGGGGCCGCCGGTGTCCGTAAGCTACGCCCTCACCCCGGCCGGGCAGGCCCTGCTGCCCGTGCTGCGCGGGCTCACCACGTGGGCGGAGGATAACCTTCCCACGTGACCAGCCGCGGGAACGGCCCGCGACGGAGCCTCGTCCGGGCAGCCCGGCGGGTGGCCATGACCACGGCCGTGCTCGCAGCCCGCCGTCACCGCCGCCAGCTTCGGTTCCCGCCTCGCCACCAACAACCAGGCCTCCCGCCCCGCCCCGTAGGCAGGCCGGAGACGTCCCTGGCAATTTAGCGGCCAGCGGTTGCTGCTTCGAGCTGTGCGTGGTCTGCGCGGGCAATGGCGGCACCGGCAGCTAGGGAGGCACGGCTGTGACCGGGGGGCAATACCGGGGGCCGGAGAGTTTTTCCGTCGGCTCCGAGGTAGCCGGCTACCGGCTGGAGGAGCAGATCGGCCGGGGCGGCATGGCGGTCGTCTACCGTGCCCGTGACGTCCAGCTCGGCCGAAACGTCGCCCTCAAGCTGCTCGTGCCGGTGCTGGCCCTGGACGATGCGTTCCGGCAGCGCTTCATCCGCGAGTCACGGGCCGCGGCCGCCGTGGACCATCCGTACATCATCCCCATCTTCGCGGCCGGCGAGAGCGACGGCGTCCTGTTCATCGCCATGCGCTACGTGCAAGGCGGGGATGTGCGGACGCTGCTCGACACCGTCGGGCCGCTGCCCGCCGGCCGGGCCGCCGACATCATCACCCAGGTGTCGCTGGCGCTGGACGCGGCCCATCTGCACGGGCTCGTCCACCGGGACATCAAGCCGGCCAACATGCTGCTGGACTCGGTGTCGGACAGCAGTCAGCGAGATCACGTCTACCTGGCCGACTTCGGCCTGAGCAAGCGGTCCCTGTCGGTGACCGGCCTGACCTCGATCGGCCAGTTCCTCGGCACGCCCGCGTACGTCGCGCCGGAGCAGGTCGAAGGGCGCCCGGTGGACGGCCGCGCCGACCTGTACGCGCTCGCGTGCGCGTCGTTCGAAATCCTTTCCGGCGACCCGCCCTACCAGCGGGACGACGACCTGGCCGTCATGTGGGCGCACGTCTCGGCGCCGCCGCCGTCCCTGTCCGCGCGCCGCCCCGACCTGCCCGCCGAGATCGACGAGGTCATGGCCAGGGCGATGGCGAAGGCCCCGGCCGACCGCTACCCGACCTGCCTGGAATACGCCCTGGCGCTGCGCGGGGCGCTCGGCCTGCGGATCCAGCCGTCTGATCTGGCGGCCCCCGGGCTGGGGGCACCGCCTGCCGCGCCCGGGAGGCCCGGGAGCGGCCCCGGGCAGGCGGCCGGCCTGGCGCCAGCCGGGCGCTCACCCCGCGACCGAGATCACGATGCCGGGGCAGTGGCCGGACAGCGGCTCGGCCGCCGCGTCCGGCCGGGAACCCGCGGCTGGCGCCGGGCGGCAGCCCCCCGGCGCCGGGGGGCGGGAGCCCTCCGCTGCCGCGTACGAGCCCCCGACCGAGGTCGACTGGGGAGGCGCCGGGCCCGCGGGGTCTGCGGGGTCCGCCGGGTCCGCGGGGTCGCCGGGCGCGGGTCCCGCGGGGTCTGCGGGGTCCGGCGCGTCTGCGGGGTCCGCCGGGGCGGCTGGCCTGGCGCCCGAGCACTTCGGCCGCCCGGCCGACCACGGACCGTCGGCCGGCACCGGGAACGAGCCCCGCCCGGCCCCGTACGAACCCGCGGCCACCCCCTACGAGCCGCCTGGCCACCCCCTACGAGCCGCCGGCCACTCCTTACGCAGCCGCCGGCCGGCACCGGAAACGAGCCCCGCCACGCCCCCTACGAGTCCGCCGGCCACTCCCTACGAGCCGCCGACCGAGGAGGGGTGGCTTCCGCCGCTGCGCCCCCTCGGCCGTCCGCCGGGTGGCCTGGGCGCCTCCGCCGGCAGCGGTCCCGGTGGCAGCGGCGGTCCCGCCGGCAGCGGTTCCGCGGGCCGCGGCGGTTCCGCGCGCCGGCCGGAGTACCGCGGCGGCACGCCCCCGCCCCGGCAGGAGGCTCCCGGCCGTTCGCGGGCGCGGTCGCTGTGGTGGCCCCGCGGCGCCATCGTCGTCGGCTGCGCGGCCGTGGCCGGGATCGCCATCGGGGCGGTGATCGGCCTGCAAGGGGGCAAGAACCCCGGCGGGACAGGCGCCGTCGGCCCCCCCGGCGCCACCGCGCCGGCCGTGGCGGCGCTGCCGGTACCGGGCTGCAGCAGCGCCGTGGCCCCGGCACCGACCCTGTCCGGCGTGCGCTCGGCCCAGGCCGACGTGGGAAATCAGCCGTTCGGCGTGGTCACCACCGCCGACGGCAAGTTCTCCTTCGTCACGCTGGCCGACTCGGTTGCCGTGCTCAGCGACGGTTCCCCGCTGGCCCCCACGCTGATCCGCGTGCTGTCCACGCCGGGCGCGCACGGCAGCGAGCAGCTCACCAACAGCGGCAAGTACCTGCTGGTGGCGGCGAACAGCGGCGCGATCGTGATCGACGTGGCCGCCGCCGAGCAGGGCGGCGACGCGATCGTCGGCACGCTCACCAGCACATTCGGTGACGGGGCAGTGGAGGTGGCGCTCTCGCCCCACGACCAGTTCGCGTTCGTCACCCTGGAGAACAGCGCCGCCCTGGTGGTGTTCGACCTGCAGAAGGCGCTGGCCAACGGCTTCGGGACGTCCGACGTCGTGGGGAAGATTCCCCTCAACGCGCAGCCCATCGGGATGGCGATCTCCCCGGACCACCGCTGGCTGTACGCGACGAGCCGGCTGCGCAACCCCGCGAAGGACCCGTCCGAGGGCACGATCAGCGTGATCGACCTGAACCGCGCCGAGACCACGCCGGCCTCCGCCGTCGTGTCGACGGCCGCGGCCGGGTGCAGCCCGGTCCGGGTCATCACCTCGCCGGACGGCAACTACGTGTGGGTCACCGGCCGGGAGAGCAACACCCTGCTCGGCTTTTCCGCCGCCGCCCTGCGCACCGACCCGGCCCATTCGCTGATGGCGCGGGTCGGCGTCGGCGCGGCCCCGATCGGCCTGACCATGGTCGACGGCGGCCGCATCATCCTGGTCGCCAACTCCAACCTCAACAATCAGCGTGGCGTGAGCACCAGCCTGTCGGTGGTCAGCCCGTCGGCGGCGCTGAACCGCGGCCGCGCCCTGCTCGGCCAGATCAGCACCGGGCTGCTGCCCCGCGAGTTCAGCGTGGCGCCGGACGGGAAAACCGCGCTGGTGACCAACGACGGCTCCGGGCAGGTACAGGCCATCGACCTCAGCAGCCTGCCCTGACCGGCGCCGCCGGGCACGGGGCAGACTCCCGCCCGGCGGGCGGGCGGCGGCATTACTGTTCCCGGTCGCGGCGCAGCCGGTCCAGGACCTCACCCGGATTCTCGGTGGTGACCCGGATCATGGCCCGCACCGCATCGGCGAGGGCCACGCGCGGCACATCGAGCTCCACCGCGGCGGCGTCCACCCACTGCGTGAGCTGCCGGTAGAGCTCGGGGCTCAGGTCGAGGGTGATGCGGACCGGCTTCGACCGGATCGCGGTCTGCCCGGCTGGCCGCGCCTCGGGCTCGGCCCGCCGCGCCGCCGCCGCGGCCATCTGCGCCTTCCGCTGCTCCCGCTGGGAGGTCATGACCGCACCGAGCAGAGCGGGGAGCAGCGCTCGACCAGGTTGTGCGCCACATGCCGCCACACGTCGTGATCGGACACCCTGATCGGCATGCCGAAGCTCTGCGCGTATGCCTCCAGCCGGGGCACCGCCGTCTCCAGCACGTCGTAGCCGAGCCCCCGCAGCGCCTCCCGCGCGTCGGTGGTGGAATGCGCGCGGGCGATGCAGCGGTTCAGCAGCACGACCGCACGGGCCGGTGTGTCCCGCAGCGACGCCACCTCGGCGATCTCCTCCCGCACCGGCGTGGTCCGGTTGATCTCGATCGGGCTCGGCGCGCAGGGCACCACGATCTCATCGACGTACCGCAGCGCCGAACGGGCGATGCCGGCGTGGTCCTCGAGCTGCGGCGTGTCGATGATCACCACGTCATCGTCCTGGGCGATGTCGGGGACGCGGCGGTGCAGCTCGCGGGACGGCAGGGCGACGATCCGGAACGGGAACGCCGCCTGTGGCGTGACGCCCGGGTTCATGGCGGCGAGATCAGACCATTCCAGCGCGCTGCCCGAAGGATCCGCGTCCACCAGCAGGACGCTGTTCCCGGCCTGTGCGAAAACGTGGGCCAGCCAGACCGCCGAGGTGGTCTTGCCCGTGCCCGGCTTGAGGTTCGCCAGGGCAACGGTTAGACCAGTCATCCCGGCATTATCGCAGCGTCCGCGGCCGTTCGGTAGCAGTACGCCCATGATCTGACGCACGGTGCACGGGCCGGGACCATGGGCGACGGCGTGCGTCCGTGGGTGACCCGGCGCGTCCAGCTCCTGCCGTAATGCAGTATTTACTGCATTACGGCAGGAGCTGGACGTTGATTTTCCACAGGGAATGCGGGCATAGCCGCACGTTCCGCCGGAACTCCGGCGAGTTATCCACAGCTTGTGGAGAAACCTGTGCATAATCACAACCGTGTAATTCGGTTCGGCGGCCCGGCCGGCGGCGCGGATGGCCCGGCGTCGTCGTGATCCTTCAGGTGGAGGATGCGGCCTACGCCGGACGGCCGTCGGGCATGATTTCGGACATGACCGAGCTTCCGCCCGCCTACTACCTGCCGCTGGGCGACGGCGTCTTCGAGCCCACCGAGGCGACGACGAGCCCCTGGGATACCAGGGCCCAGCACGGCGGCCCGCCCACTGCCCTGCTGGCCAGCTGCCTCGACGACATCTTCGGGCACCCGGGCCTGCGCGTCGCCCGGATCAGCATGGACTTCCTCGGCCCGGTGCCGCGCACCCCCTCCCGGGTGCAGACCGAGCTGCTCCGGCCGGGACGGCGCACGCAGCTGAGCGAGGCCAGCCTGTGGGCCGGTGACCGCCGGGTGGCGGTGGCCCGGGTGTGGCACCTGGCGACCGGTTCCAGCCCGGTCACGCGCGAGAGTGATCCCGCCCTGGGCGAGTTCGCGCTCGGCCCGGACGCCGGTGACGCCTCGCCCGGTCCCGGCCCGATCAGCGACGCCGGGGTCCCCGAGGACGAGCCGGGCCCGCCCGCCGACCTCCCCGATCCCCAGCCGCAGCAGTTCTTCGAAGGCAACGAGGACTGGGGGTACGGCCGCGCCACCGAGTGGCGGACCGTCTCCGGCGGGTACCTGAGCAGCACCGGCGCCGCCGACGTGTGGACGCGGGTCCGGATCCCGCTGGTGGCCGGGCGCCAGCTGAACGGGCTGACCCGGTTCGCGATCGTGGCCGACTCCGCCAACGGGCTCAGCGCCCCGGTGAGCTTCCGTGAGTGGCTGTTCATCCCGCCGGGGGTGACCATGCACCTGTACCGTTACCCGGCCGGGGACTGGGTGCGGCTGACCGCCAGCTCTGACCCCGGCCGCAACGGCATCGGCCTGACCGAGGGCACCCTCTCCGACGCCGTCGGCCGCTGCGGGACCGTCACCCAGCCGCTGCTCGTCGCGCCGCGCCCGCCCGGCGCGTGATCCCTGGATTATTTCGCCGCCAAGGTGTGGGCTGCTGGCCCACGAGGGCCATTACCACGGAGCCCCGCTGCGCGCCGGCGACCCGGTTCCGGGTACGTCCCCGCGGGTGCAGGCGAAGGAACCGCCGACTACGCTGTGATGCCGTGCCAGATGGGAAAACGTGACCGGGACATCCCGCCGGGACGGGGCGGGCCGCGCGCTCGCCGCGGACCTGGCCGCGCGGGTCAGCGGCCAGGTCCGCTTCGACTCCACCAGCCGGGCCGTGTTCGCCGCGGACGCCTCCAACTACCGTCACGTCCCGGTCGGGGTCGTTCAGCCCATCGGCACCGACGACGTGCTGGCCACGCTGGAGGTGTGCCGGCAGCACGACGTGCCGGTGCTGCCGCGCGGCGCCGCCACCAGCATCGGCGGCCAGGCGGTCAACGAGGCCGTGGTCATCGACTTCTCCCGGCACCTGC
Organism: uncultured Actinomycetes bacterium; assembly: GCA_963808295.1. Lineage (GTDB taxonomy): Bacteria > Actinomycetota > Actinomycetes > Streptosporangiales > Streptosporangiaceae > Bog-532. The sequence goes on from CAWEFP010000059.1 coordinate 6,949, forward strand.
GGTCGGTGCTCAGCATCGACCCGGACCAGGCCGCCGCCCGGGTCCAGCCCGGGGTGGTGCTGGACGACCTGCGTGCGGCGGCCGCGCCCTACGGCCTCACGTTCGGGCCCGATCCGTCCACGCACAACCGCTGCACGCTGGGCGGGATGATCGGCAACAACGCCTGCGGCTCGCACTCGGTGGCGTGGGGCAAGACGGTGGACAACGTCCGCGCCCTCACGGTCGTGACCTACGGCGGGACCCAGCTCACCGTCGGGCCCACCGCCCCGGATGAGGTCGCCGCCCGCAGCCGGCAGCCCGGTGAGACGGGGGGCATCTACCGTGGCCTGGCCCAGCTCAGCGAGAGCCGCGCCGCGCTGATCCGCACCCAGACTCCCCGGCTGACCCGGCGGGTGTCCGGTTACAACCTGGACCAGTTGCTGCCCGAGAACGGATTCAATCTGGCCCGGGCTCTGGTCGGTACCGAGGGCAGCTGCGTCACCGTGCTGGAAGCCACTGTGGATCTGGTCCCGATGCCGGCCGCCCGGGTGCTGACCGTCGCCGGCTACCCCGGCGCGTTCGGGGCCGCGGACGCCGCGCCCGGCTTCCTGGACCTGGCCCCGCTGACCATCGAGGGCATGGATGTGGCGCTGATCGCCGCGCTGCGGGCGGCCCGGCCTGCCGACCAGCGGTACAAGCTGCTGCCGGACGGCGAAGGCTGGCTGTTCATCGAGACCGGCGGCGCGACCGCGGCCGAAGCCGAAGCTGCGGCCCAGGCCATCGCGGCCCGCGCGGCGCAGACCGGAGGGACCAGCCGGATCGTCACCGACCCGGCCGCGATGCGGACCCTGTGGGGCATCCGCGAGGCCGGGGCGGGGATCCTCACCCGCGGCGCGGACGGCCGTGAGGCCTGGCCCGGCTGGGAAGACACCGCGGTGCCGCCCGAGCAGCTGGGACGCTATCTGCGGGAGTTCCGCAAGCTGATGGACGATCACGGCCGGCGGGGAGCCTACTACGGGCACTTCGGCGACGGCTGCGTGCACATCCGGATCGACTTCGACCTGATCACCGCGGCGGGCATCGCGGGCTTCCGCCGCTTCATCACCGAAGCCGCCGACCTGGTCACCGCGCACGGCGGATCGCTGTCCGGCGAGCACGGCGACGGCCAGGCCCGCTCGGAGCTGCTGCCCCGGATGTACCCGCCGGAGATGATCGCCGCGTTCGGTGACTTCAAGCGCATCTGGGACCCGCGGGACCGGATGAACCCGGGCGCGGTGGTCCGGCCCCGGCGGCTCGACGCCGATCTGCGTGTCCACGTCGAGGGGCCGCGCCCGGCCACCCGCACCCGGCTCGCGTTCGCCCACGACGGCGGCAGCCTGGAGGCCGCCACCCGGCGCTGCGTCGGCGTCGGGGCGTGCCTGTCCGCCAGCGGCAACGTGATGTGCCCGAGCTACCGGGCCACCGGCGAGGAACAGCACTCCACCCGCGGGCGGGCCCGGCTGCTGTTCGAGTTCGCCAGCGGCCGGGCGGGCGTGGACGCGGCGCACGCCGACGACGTGGCCGGGGCCCTCGACCTGTGCCTGTCCTGCAAGGGCTGCAAGCGTGACTGCCCGGTAGGCGTCGACATGGCCGCCTACAAAGCTGAGTTCCTGGCCCAGCGGTACGCCGGGCGCCGCCGTCCCGCCGCGCACTACTCGCTCGGCTGGCTGCCGCGCTGGCTGCGCCTGGTCCGCCGGACCCGCAGCGCGGCGCTGCTGAACTGGGCCGCGGAGCTCCCGCCGCTGGCCGCGCTGGCCAAACGGCTCGGCGGCATCGCGCCGGAACGGGACATCCCCGCCCTGGCGGGCGAGTCGTTCCAGGCCTGGT
>CAWEFP010000060.1:0-17885 GCA_963808295.1 uncultured Actinomycetes bacterium
CGCCGTCCACCTGGCGCGGGCGGGCATCGACGTCATCGGCACCTACCAAAGCCGTAAGGACGAGGCCGACACGGTCGCGGCCGGATCCGCGCGGCGGGGCGCCGGGCCGAGATGCTTCCGCTGGATGCCGCCCAGACGGGCAGTCTCGGCGGTTCGCCGACAGTGTGGCCGACGCGCTGGGGGGCTCGTTCGGCCGTTCTGATTTTGATTTTCTCATCAACAACGCCGGGATCGGGATCAGCGCGCCGTTCGCGCAGACCACCGAGGAGCAGTTCGACCAGCTCGTCCAGATCCAGCTCAAGGCGCCGTTCTTCCTGACCCAGCGGCTGCTGCCGCTGATCGCGGACGGCGGCCGGATCCTGAACGTCTCCTCCGGCCTGGCGCGCTTCACGCTGCCCGGGTTTTCCGCGTACGCCGCGACCAAGGGCGCCATCGAGGTGCTCACCCGGTATCAGGCCAAGGAACTCGGGCCGCGCCGGATCCGGGTGAACGTCGTCGCGCCGGGCGCGATCGAGACCGACTTCGGCGGCGGGGCGGTCCGGGACAACGCGGCCGTGAACCAGGCGATCGCGGCCACGATCCCGCTCGGCCGCGCCGGGCGGCCCGATGACGTCGGCGGCGCCGTGGCCGCGATCCTGTCGGACGGCTTCTGCTGGGTCAATGGCACCCGCATCGAGGTCTCCGGCGGCCAGAACGTCTGACCGCTGCGGGCGGGCGCCTGGCCGGGACCTCGACCGCGCGCGGCGGCCTGAGCCCGCGGTCGCGGTGAGTTTCCGCCGTATCTGGAAATACCCCAGTAGGGTATGTAGTTAGGCGGTGCGGAGCAGAAACCGGCGAGGGAGAACGAGATGCACGCGGTGATCCATGCGCTGTCCATCACCGCGTCGATGACGTGGCAGATCGCCTGGGCCCTGATCCTCGGCTTCGCCCTGTCGGCGGTCGTTCAGGCCGTGGTGCGCCGGTCCACGATCGTCCGGCTGCTCGGCGATGACCGGCCGCGGACGCTGGCGCTGGCCGCCGGCGTTCGGCACCGCGTCCTCATCCTGCTCCTACGCCGCGGTGGCGCTGGCCCGCTCGCTGTTCCGCAAGGGCGCCAGCTTCACCGCCGCGATGGCGTTCGAGATCGCCTCCACGAACCTGGTCATCGAGCTGGGCGTGATCCTGGCCCTGCTGATGGGCTGGCAGTTCACGCTGGCCGAATTCACCGGCGGCCCGGTGATGATCGTGGTGCTGGCCGTCGCGTTCCGGCTGTTCCTGCGGGACAGGCTGCTGCGGGAGGCCCGGCTGCAGGCCGACCGGGGCCTGGCCGGGTCGATGGAAGGCCACGCGGCCATGGACATGTCGGTGCAGGGCGGCGGCTCGTTCGCGCGGCGGCTGCTGTCCGGGGACGGGTTCACCGCCGTGTCGAACGTCTTCGTGATGGAGTGGGCCGCCATCCTGCGGGACCTGATCATCGGGCTGCTCGCGGCCGGGGCGATCGCCGCCTGGGTGCCGGACTCCTTCTGGCAGGCGTTCTTCTTCGCCGGCCACCCGCTGGCCGCGAAGGTGTGGGGCCCGATCATCGGGCCGGCCGTCGCCATGCTGTCGTTCGTCTGCTCGATCGGCAACGTGCCCCTGGCTGTCGTGCTGTGGAAGGGCGGCATCAGCTTCGGCGGCGTCGTCGCGTTCATCTTCGCCGACCTGATCATCGTGCCGATCCTGAATATCTACCGGAAGTACTACGGCGCGAGGATGGCCGCCTTCATCCTGGTCACCTTCTACGCGACCATGGCCATCGCCGGGTACGTGGTCGAGCTGGTCTTCGGCGGCCTGGGGCTGATCCCGGGCCGGGCCGGCGCGAAGATCCCGGACCAGGGCATCGCCTGGGACTACACCACCTGGCTGAACATCGCCTTCGGCCTGCTGGCGGCCGTGCTGCTGGTCCGGTTCGCCCGGACCGGTGGCCTGCCGATGCTGCGGATGATGGGCGGGGCCCCGGACGGCTCACACGAGGGCCACGCCCACGCCGGCCACGGGCACGCCCACGGGCACGCCGGGCCCGCTGCTACCTGACCGCAACCGGCGTGCACCGGGCCGGCCACCGGCGGCGGGCATGGTCGGGGCATGCGATACACACCGAGCTCCGGCCCCGGCAAGATCCTCGTCGTCGAGCGTGATCCTGCGGTTGCGCTGCTCGCCGAGACCGTCCTGGGCGTCTGGGCAAGGATTCGAGGTCACGTCCGTGACCACCGGCCAGGCCGCGGCCGGCCTGATCGAGCGTGAGCCGTGGGACCTGATCCTCGCGGACTACGAGCTGCCCGACGCGGACGCCATCACGCTGCTGGCGGCCGTCCGGAAGGAAGCGCCCGGGCTGCCGTTCGCGATGATGAGCGCGTTCCCGGTGCAGGAGCCGACGGCGATGGCGATGCAGGGCGCCGACGGCTTCGTCACCAAGCCGATCAAGCCGTCCCACCTGATCGGGCTGGCGGCCGGCCTGATCGAGCGGTCGCGCCGGAAACGTGAGCAGTACGAGCAGCACGGCCGGTCCGCCGGGTAGCGGACTCCCGCGCGGCGACGGGCGGCTAGGGCGCGGCGACGATCTTGGCGGTCTTGCCCAGCACCTTGGCCAGGGCCCGCTCGACTTCGGCGGCCAGTTCCGGGTCCGGCGAGGCCGGCAAGCGGGCCTCGCGGGCCGCCGGAAGCGCCGCCGATCCGGTTCCGCCCCTGGTGCCGGTCTCCCCCCCGGAGCCGGTGCCAGGGGCGGGCGTCACACAGACGTGTTCCGCGCCTGGCTCGCCCGCGTGGTCGGTGCCGGTCAGCCGGATGAGGCCACAGTCACGGCACTCCACCTCGTCCAGCCGGCGGACCAGGTGGGCGCTGGCGCAGCGGCCGCACCGGTCCAGCTCTGCCGTCCAGTCGCGCAGCGTCTGGCAGGTGGGGCAGACGAGTATCTGATGATCGCGCAGCACTCCCCGGGTCCACGGGCTCTCGCCCCTGTCCGGGTCCACCTGCCGCGTCCCGCAGTGGTAGCAGGGCATCCCCGCCATCTACTCCAATCGTGCCCGTGCGCCCGGCCCGGGCGCGCCGTGATCTTTTCCCCGGGGCAGCACGGCGCGGCCGGGTCGGGGAAGATCAGTCCAGCTCGGCCAGCGCCTTCTGGTAGTCGCTGATGTCGCGCGCCTGCGGGATCGGGTTCACGACCTTCCACCGCACCACGCCCGCCTTGTCGATGACGAAGGTGCCCCGTATCGCCAGGCCCCTGGCATCGTCGAAGACACCATAGGTCTTCGCGACGTCACCGTGCGGCCAGAAATCCGACAGCAGTCCGAAATTGAAATGTTCGGCGTCCGCCCAGGCCCGGTGGGTGAACATGGAGTCGACCGAGACGGTGAGCAGTTCGACATCATCGCGCGAGACCTCGGGGAAGTCGTCGCGCATGGCGCACAGCTCGCCGCCGCACACGCCGCTGAACGCCAGCGGGTAGAAGACGAGCACGACGTTCTTGGAGCCCCGGAAGTCCGCCAGCCGCACCGGGGTGCCGTGCTGGTCGGCCAGCTCGAAGTCGGGGGCCTGCTCGCCGATCTCTACCGCCATGCCGGGGGTCCTTTCCGTGGGACGTTGGGCGCGCCCGGTGCCGGGCCGGCCCAGCGCTACCGCCAGCACTGTGCCACGCGGGCACGGCGTGAGGGAAGCCCGGGGTCAGCGCGCATGGGGGCGCACGCGAGATTGTGTTCCGCCGCCCAGTCTGCCACTCCCGGCCGGCGTAGGCCCCTGACCTGCAGGCGGCCGGGACCGGAGCCAGCCCGCGGTCAGCGCCGCGCGCGCGGCGCCACCAGCCGGGACCCGGACCAGTCACGGGCCGCGCTGATGCTGGACGTCTGCGACAGGCCCGCGGTCGGCGCCGCCTCGCCGATGTCACTCGGCTCGACATGGCCCGCCCGGCCCGCCTTAGGCGTCAGCAGCCAGATGTACCCCCCATCGGTCAGCGGCGTCAGCGCGTCGACCAGGGAATCGACGAGATCCCCGTCCTCGTCCCGCCACCACAGCAGGACGACGTCAACCACGTCGTCATAGTCCTCGCCGACAAGCTCCACGCCGTCCACATCGCCGATCGCGTCGCGCAGATCCTCGTCGCAATCGTCGTCGTAGCCGATCTCCTGCACCACCTGGCCCGGCTTGATGCCGAGCCGCTCGGCCTGGCCGCGTTGATCCTGGGCCTGGCCCGCGGTCGCGCTCACTGACGTCCTCCTGCACCCTCCCCGCGCCATCGCTCCCTCCGGGCCGGACCATGCCCCACGGCTCCGTACCGTGGTCTGGTACCTGGCGGCGATGACCGCGTTAGCACTACTTGTTGGGACAGTTCACACTGGCCCGGCGCGACGCGCAAGTGGCAATCGCCGCTGCCGGGCAAAACTGCCGACACAATTTGGTTTCCCTGTCCCATGCGCGGCCCCTGCCACGCCGCCGGGAACCCGCCGCGGGTTACGGCGAGACGACCGTACCGGCCCAGCGAGTCCGGGCCTTCAGGCCCGGCGAGCGGCCGGTGTTATGGCAGGTAGCGCAGCGGGCGCCGGGGGGTCCAGGGGGGCCGTCCCCCCGGACGGCGTCCGCCGCGCGACCGCGCGGTTACCGTGTAGTAGAGATGCAATTCCTGGCCAAACGCAGGACGATTGGTCTGGACATCATCGAAAAGACTGCGGCGTACAGCCGCCCTGAACTAGCGGAAGGCGAGGCTACCCCGTGGCTTCCGGACGCCAGCGCTTCTCGATCATCAATGACGGGCTCCCGACCCAGCTGCCCGACATCGATCCGGACGAGACCCGAGAGTGGGTCGACTCATTCGACACCGTTGTGGAGACCCGCGGCCGGGCCCGGGCCCGCTACCTCATGCTCCGGCTACTGGAGCGGTCGCGCGAGCAGCAGGTCGGCGTGCCGGGGCTGCGCAGCACCGACTACATCAACACGATCCCGCCCGAGCGGGAGCCGTGGTTCCCGGGCGATGAGTACATCGAGCGGCGGATCCGCGCCTACATCCGCTGGAACGCGGCGATCATGGTCTCCCGCGCGAACCGGCCGGGCCTGGGCGTGGGCGGGCACATCGCCACCTACGCGTCGGCCGCGAGCCTGTACGAGGTGGGCTTCAACCACTTCTTCCACGGCAAGGAGAACGGCGAGTCCGGCGACCAGGTGTTCTTCCAGGGGCACGCCGCCCCCGGCATCTACGCCCGCGCGTTCCTGGAAGGCCGGCTGGACGAGAACCACCTGGACGGGTTCCGGCAGGAACTGTCCCACCCGGGCGGCGGCCTGCCGTCCTACCCGCACCCGCGGCTGATGCCGGCCTTCTGGGAGTTTCCCACCGTGTCCATGGGGCTCGGCCCGCTCAACGCGATCTACCAGGCCCGCTTCAACCGGTACCTGCTCGCCCGCGAGCTGCACGACACCAGCCGCTCGCACGTGTGGGCGTTCCTCGGCGACGGGGAGATGGACGAGCCCGAGGCCCTCGGCGCGATCGGCCTGGCCGCGCGCGAGGAGCTCGACAACCTCACGTTCGTGATCAACTGCAACCTGCAGCGGCTGGACGGGCCGGTCCGCGGCAACGGCAAGATCATCCAGGAGCTCGAGGCGTTCTTCCGCGGCGCGGGCTGGAACGTGATCAAGGTCATCTGGGGCCGCGACTGGGACCCGCTGCTGGCCCAGGACACCGACGGCGTGCTGGTCAACAAGATGAACAGCACCCCGGACGGGCAGTACCAGACCTACTCGGTGGAGGCCGGCGGCTACATCCGGGAGAACTTCTTCGGCGGTGACCCGCGGCTGCGCGCGATGGTCCAGCACCTGTCCGACGACGACCTGCGGAACCTGTCCCGCGGCGGGCACGACTACCGCAAGGTCTACGCGGCGTTCAAGTCCGCGCGCGAGCACGTCGGCCAGCCGACCGTGATCCTGACGCACACGATCAAGGGCTGGACGCTCGGGCCCGACTTCGAGGCGCGCAACGCGACCCACCAGATGAAGAAGCTCACGCACGCCGAGCTGACCGAGTTCCGCGACCGGCTCTACCTGCCGATCTCGGACGCGGCCCTGGCGGCGGAGCTGCCGCCCTACTACCACCCGGGCAAGGACTCCGAGGAGATCCAGTACATGAAGGAGCGGCGCGCGGCCCTGGGCGGCTACCTGCCCAAGCGCGTGCTGCGGGCCAAGCCGCTGCCGCCGGTCCCGGACAAGACCTACGACGAGCTGAAGAAGGGCTCGGGCAGGCAGCCGGTCGCCACCACGATGGCGTTCGTCCGGCTGCTGAAGGAGCTGATGAAGAACCGGGAGATCGGTGCGCGGTTCGTGCCGATCATCCCCGACGAGGCGCGCACGTTCGGGATGGACTCGCTGTTCCCGACGGCGAAGATCTACTCCCCGCACGGCCAGACGTACGAGGCCGTCGACCGCAACCTGCTGCTGTCGTACAAGGAGTCCGAGAAGGGCCAGATCCTGCACGAGGGGATCACCGAGGACGGCGCGATGGGCTCGATGATCGCGGCGGGGACCTCCTACGCCACGCACAGCACGCCGATGATCCCGGTGTACATCTTCTACTCGATGTTCGGCTGGCAGCGGACCGGCGACCAGATGTGGGCGCTCGGCGACCAGCTCGGCCGTGGCTTCCTGCTCGGCGCGACCGCCGGGCGGACCACGCTGACCGGGGAGGGCCTGCAGCACAACGACGGCCACAGCGTGCTGCTGGCCTCGGTCAGCGAGGCGTGCGTCGCCTACGACGCCGCGTGGGCGTACGAACTGGCCTACATCATGCGGGACGCGCTGCGGCGGATGTACTCCTTCACCCCGGACCATCCCGAGGGCGAGAACATCTTCTACTACCTGACCGTCTACAACGAGCCGTACCCGCAGCCCGCCGAGCCGCACGCGTTCCCGGGCGGGAAGGCCGCGCTGGAGCAGGGCATCCTGCGCGGGCTGTACGAGTACGCGGCGGCCGCCGGCCACGAGCCGTTCGGCACGGGTGCGGCCCGGATGGGTGACGGCGCCGATGATCCCGAACGGGCCATTGCCCGCGCTCACCCCAACGGCGCCGCGCGCCCGGCCGAGGGTGACGGCGAGCGGCCCGGGCCGAGCGCGCAGATCCTCGCGTCCGGCGTGGCGATCCGGGCGGCGATGCAGGCGCAGCAGCTGCTCGCCGACGACTGGGGCGTGGCCGCGTCGGTGTGGTCCGCGACCTCCTGGACCGAGCTGCGCCGGGACGCGATGGCGTGCGAGGAATGGAACATGCTGCACCCGGAGGAGCAGCCGCGCGTCCCGTACGTGACCCAGGTGCTGGACGGCCGGCCGGGCCCGGTCGTGGCGGTCAGCGACTGGATCCGGGCCGTCCCGGACCAGATCGCCCGCTGGGTACCGGCGCCGTACGCGTCGCTCGGCACCGACGGGTACGGCTTCTCCGACACCCGCGCGGCGGCCCGCCGGTTCTTCCACGTGGACGCCGAGTCGGTCACCGTCGCCGTGCTGGGCCAGCTCGCCCGGCGCGGCGAGGTCAAGCCGGACGTGCTGACCCAGGCGATCGAGAAGTACCGCCTCGACCTCCCCGTCAGCGAGGCCCTCAGCGCGCCGCACGCGGTCAGCCAGCCCGCCGCCCCGGCCACTCCCGAGCCCGAGGCCCAGCCCGAGGTCCGCGCCTGACCCGCTGTTTTCCACGATCGTGGCTGGTTTTCCGCACTTAGGGAGACGCGACGCTGGTGCCGGAGCAGCCGGGAGACACCGCGCAACCGTGCGGTATACCGGAGGTGTGATTGTCGTCGGCCGGCGTCGCGAGCTGGAAGAGGTGGGCCGCTTGCTTGAGCGCGCCCGGCGCGGCGCGGGTGGCCTGCTGGTTCTGGTGGGCCCGGCGGGATCAGGCAAGACGGCGATGGCGGAAGCGGCGGGCGGCGAGGCTCGCCGGCGCGGTTTCGAGGTGTTCCGCGCCTCGCCCCCCGAGGGGCAGCCGGGGCGCATGGTGTGGGTGCAGTTGCTGCGCGATGCGGCCGCACCCGGCGGGCTGGCGGCCGGGCTGCTGGCGGACAACGCGGGACCGTTGGATCTCGACAGCGCGGCTTGCCATCTCGTGTCGGGACCGCTCCGGCTGATCGTGATAGATGATGTTGACCGCGGCGGGCAGGATGCCGTCGGACTGCTGTCGGTGGTCGCGGCCCGTAGCGTGGCACATTCCACGGCGGTGATCGTCACAGCGGCCGCGCCGCTGGGACTGCGGCCGGAGTTGCGGCTGGGAGGCCTGAGCGAAGGCGAGCTCGCTACGGCGGCGGGCGGCCTGGACGCGGAAGCGGCCCACGCGTTGTGGGTGGCGTCGCGCGGGCTGCCGGGGGTGGCGCTGCCGCTGGCCCGGGAACTGGCAGGCCTCGAAGGACACGATGACCCGGTTGTCTATCTCGCGTTGCGGGCGGCATCTACAGCGGCCTTCCTCGAGGTCGATACGAGCCTGGTTCGCCTGCTTGAGGTGGCCGCCAGCCGGGCAGCAGACGACGGCACCCGCTCCCTCGTGCTGGCCAGGCTCGCGCGCGAGCTGCTCGGCGACGCATCGGCGGCGGCCAGGCGGCGGGCGCTGGCCGACGAGGCTCTCGAGCTGGCCCGTCACGCGGGGAACCCGCGTACGCTGGCCGAGGTTCTCGACGCCAGGCTGCACGCCCTGTGGGACCCGGCGGGCGCGGAAGACCGCCTGGCAGCCGGGTCGGAAATCATCGATCTGGCCCGGGCAGCCGGCGACGACCGGCGTGAACGCCTTGGCCTGTTCTGGCGGTTCGTGGCTCTGATGGAGCTCGGGCGGGTGGCCGAAGCGGAATCGGCGCTGGCCGCCTTCGAGCAGCGGGCGGCCGCGGCTGGCGACGCAGAAGCGGTGATCATGGTGACGGCGCGCCGGGCCATGCTCGCGGTCTTGCGCGGACGCTTCGATCAGGCCAGCCAGCTGGCCGGGGATGTGGCCGCTGAGGCGCGGCGGGTCCGGCTGGCCGACGCTGAGGCGATCACCGGGACGCTGATCTGGTCGGTGGCCGCGGAGCGCGGCGACAGGGCGGGGTGGGAGACCGTGGTGACCCAACTGCTGGCTGCCGCCGGACGGCAGCCCGGGCACCTCTTCGAGGCGACAGCGGCACGGATTCTCGTGCTGCTTGGCCGGGACGGCGAAGCCGGCGCCGAGCTCGAGCGGCTTCTTCCGTTCGCGCTGGCCAGCTCGGGGCCGCGGTGGCTGGGCGCGATGACCGACCTGGCGCTCGTGGCCATCGCTGTCAAAGACGCCGGGGCAGCGGCGCAGCTTTATGACGCGCTTGCCCCCTACCAGGGGAGGCTGGTGGTGTGGGCAGGGGCTAACAGCACCTGGGGCCCGGTGTCGCATTACCTCGGGCTGCTGGCGGCCGAACTGGGCAGGACCGAGGACGCGGTCCGCTATTTCGAGGAGGCCGTTGGCCTCGAACAGCAGACCGGCGCCTTGCCTTTCCTGGCGCACAGTCTTGATCGGCTCGCCGGGGCGCTGATCATGCGGGACGGCGCCGAGGATGCCGCGCGCGCGTCCGGGCATCGTCGCCGGGCCCGCGCGATCGCTGAGCGTCTGGGCATGACCGTGCTCCTGGAGCGCCTGTCTCCTGCGCCCGATGAATGGACGCTCACCCGGGACGGCGACGACTGGCTGCTCGAGGCGGGAGAGGAGCATGCCCGTCTGCGTGACGGCCGCGGCCTGCATTACCTGCGGGCCCTTCTGGCCGCGCCGGGGCGGGACATCCCGGCCCTCGACCTTGTCGCCGGCGGAGCGGGGCTGGCGGGAACGGGACTGGGCCCGGTCCTTGACGCCGCCGCGCGTGAGGCCTACCGGCACCGGGTGGACGCCGTCGGCGCCGAGCTCGACGCCGCCGACCGGGCGGGAGACCGCCGGGCGGCAGAGCGCGCGGAAGCCGAGCGACAGGCGCTGCTGGGCGAGCTGCGCCGGGCGGCCGGCCTTGGCGGCCGGAGCCGGGAGGTCGCGCCCGAGGCTGAGCGGGCGCGTGTCAACGTCACCCGGACGCTGCGGGCGGCGATCGAGCGGGTTGCGGCAGGCGCTCCGCGCGCCGCCGCGCACCTGCAGGCCTCGATCCGCACTGGCCGGGCCTGCCGCTACGAGCCTGCTCCCGGTGGCCCGGGCCGCTGGCGGGTGTGATCGTGCGAGCCGACGCTGGCCGCGCGTCAGCAGTCGCCCCGCTCCCCGTTCTCCGCCGGCCCTGCCGGGGGGATGTTGTTGTTGAGGTGGAAGAAGTTGTCCGGGTCGTAGGCGGCCTTGACCCGGGCCAGCCGGGTGTAGTTGCCGCCGTACGCAGCGCGGACCCGGCCGGGTCCCTGGTCGGCCCCGATGAAGTTGACGTAGCCCCCGCCCGCCGAGTCGCGCTGGGCCGCCTGCCGGGCCGCCCGGGCCCACGCGATGTGCGGCCCGGGCGGGCTGCCGGGCGCCCATTGCGCGTGGATGTCGAGGTTGTGTGCGGCGTGCCGGTACCAGAACGGGGTGGCGTCGGCGGGCACCTGGGCAGTGGCTCCGCCCATTCGCTTGATGATGATCACCGAATGTGGCGACGGGGCATCGGCGGCCGCCCCGACCAGCGCCTCGATCGTCTGGTTGTCCAGGCCGCGCAGCCACTCCGCGGTGTAGTAGTGGTGCGTGCCTGCCACGTCGAACCCGCCGGTCTGCTGCTGGACCTGCTGGTAGGACATCGGCCGTACCAGGTCAAGGGCCGGCGGTGGCACGAGCGCGCGCAGCGGCGCCAGCGCCCGCTCGGCTTCGCCGGCTGGTCCGAAGTAGACGGGGATCAGGCCGGCCACCCGCTGCCCGCGCAGATGTGCGGGGACGAACGGCAGCGGCGGCGCCGACACCAGCCCGGCATACAGGGCGAGCCGGCCGGGTGCGTCCGCGCTGGCCGCACGGTATGCCTGCAGCACCTCGACCGCGCGCTCGAGCGGATACCCGAGCAAACCGCCGTAGGCGGCGGTCACCGGGTGCAGCCGGTAGGTGAACGACGTGACGACGCCGAAGTTGCCGCCGCCTCCCCGTAGCGCCCAGAACAGGTCCGGGTGGGCTTCCTCGCTGGCCCGCAGGACCTGCCCGTCGCTGGTGACGATCTCCGCGCCGAGCAGGTTGTCACAGGTAAGCCCCGCCAGCCGGTCCAGCCAGCCGATGCCGCCGCCGAGGGTCAGCCCGGCGATGCCCGTGGAGCCGACCACCCCGCCGGTGGTGGCCAGCCCGAACGCCTGGGTCGCGGCGTCCAGCTCCTGCCACAGCAGGCCGGGTCCGGTGACTGCGATACGGGCCGCCGGGTCGATCCGGATCGTCTTCATGGCGGACAGGTCGATCATCAGCGCGCCGTCGGCGACCGCAAAGCCGGCCGCGGAGTGCCCGCCGCCGCGGATGCTCACCGGCAGGCCGCGGTCACGGGCGAAGCGCACCGCCGTGACCACGTCGGCGGTGCGGGCGGCGCGGGCGATCAGCGCGGGGTGACGGTCGATCGCGCTGTTCCACACCTTGCGTGCCGCGTCGTACCCGCCGTCACCCGGCGAGATCAATTCCCCGGCGAAGTCGGTGCGCAACCAGTCCGCGCCGGACCGGACGAGTGCCGTCATCGCTCTTCCCTTCTTCTGATCCCCGCCGTTCGCGGGAGTGCTGCTCACACAGGAGGTGTAAATAGGCACCGAACGATCCGTACGCCATGGGCGCGACCGGGGTTACCGCCGCCTCCTTCGGCCGTCGCCGCACCATCCAGCGGTGGCCGCCAGGCACCTGGCGAAGCGTTCCGGGTACGCCAGGTGGGGGAAATGGCCGCTGCCGGGCCAGACCGTGGCCCTGGCCCGCGGCAGCACGCGATTCAGCCAATCGGCGTACTCGGGCTCGACTTCGTGACCGGCCACGAACAGGTAGGGCACCCCTCGGGCGCGGACCGCGGCCAGCGTGTCGGCGACGCTCTGGACGAGTTCGCCGACCGGCCGGTCGAGCAGTTCGCGCCAGTAGCCCGCGATCAGGTCCTGCCGAACGTTGCGGGCTGGCCGGAGCAGATCCTGGGCCGTGCGGGGCAGAAGCTCGATGTGCATGCTGGCCTCGAACATCTCCCATGCGGCGGCGAAGCCGGGTCCGCGTATCCGGTCGGCCAGCGACCGGACCAGGTTGGCGACCGGTTCTACCTGCAGCCACTGGTCGACGTTGACGACCCCGCGGGCCGGGTACCTGGCGGCGTAGACGGTCGCGATCATCGCGGCGGCGGAGTGCCCGGCAACCACGGGCGGGCCCAGCCGCGCTTGCTCGGCGGCGCGGTGCACACCCTCGGCGATGCCCTCCATGTCGTAGGACGGCCACGCCGGGGACTGGCCGTGACCGGGCAGGTCCACGGCCATGACCCGCCGCCCGGGGTCGATCCTGCGCAGCTCGGCCAGCGCGGGCCGCCACATCGTGCGGTCAAAGGTCAGCCCGTGCAGCAGAATCAGCGGCGCCCGGTGATCGGGATCACCCTCAAGGGTGGCGGCCAGGCCAGCGGGCGGCCGCGTGGCGGGCTGCTCACGGTCGCGGGCGGCGTTCCTTGCTGTCATCACGTGCCTCCGGCGATAGGTGTCACCCGGGAGGCGTAAACCGGCCGCGAACAAGCCGTACGCGCAGCGAGATCCCCGCGGCATCGAGCCCGCGCGGCGACAGGACCAGCAGGCCCGCTTCGGGCCCGCCAGTGTTCACCGACGTTGCTTAGTGGTGGCTGGCGTAGTGCGCGGCGAGAAGGTCGCGGCCGAAGTCGCCGGCCGGGTCGCGCCACACGGTGCACATGGTTGGCGTCCCGCTGGCTGTTGTCGTATTCGACCAGCAGCCGGGGCCCTGGATCCGGTAATAGTGCGGACGGTGTGGCGTCCCAGCTCCAGGCGCCCTGCCAGGAGCCATGAACAAGGACGAAGGTCTGCTTGTTTGTCATGCTCTCCAGCTTGCCGCCGCGGCCCTGCCGGGGTCATCACGGCAGCCGGTGATCCTGCCTCGCGCCGCGGGCGGCGCCGGCCATCCGGTCGTCACGGCGTCCGGTGATCCTTGCCGGTCTGATGGCCCGGGTGGTACCCGGGTCGTCGTGGTCGCCGGTGAGAACCGGGGCAAGGCGAGAATAGGACCGGTGAGTCCCTTCTCGGGCAGGTCAGTGCCGTGTCAGTCGAGGTCTTGGCCGATGAGCTGGCTGCGCCGCTGGATGCCGAGCTTACGGTAGACGTGAGCCAGATGGGTCTCGACCGTGTTGACCGAGAGGTACAGCTCGCGGCTGATCTGCCGGTTGGTTCGCCCGGCCTGGGCGAGGCGGGCGACGGATTTCTCCTGCGGGCTGAGCTGGTCGGGCGGGATGCGACGGCCGCGACCGCCTGCGCGGCGAAGCTCGGTCAGGGCCTGGCTGGCGTGCCACCCCGCGCCGCAGCCTTGCGCTTGCTGCAGGGCGTCGGTGAGTAGCTGCCGGGCTTTTTCGCGCTGGCCGCGGCGGGTCAGGACGGCCGCGTATGCGGTCAGTATCCGGGATTGCGCTAGCGGCATCGGCACCGGCTGCAGCAGGCGCACGGCCTCGGCGAGAGCGGTCTCGGCGGCCTGGAGGTCGTCGTGGTGTGCGGCAAGTGCCCCCAGCCCGGCGGCAGCTGTGGCCGCCGGCCACCGGCTGGGCAGGGGGCAGGCCGCCAGCCGCCTGGCTATCCGTTCGGCGTCGGCGGGGCGGCCGACGGCAAGATAGGCAGCGATGGCGTCGCCCGCGTACGGGATGTGCGAGGGAATCCGCCACACCCCAGTCGCTCGTGTGCTGTTCGAGCAGGTCGAACGCGGAGCAGGCGGCATCGGGCCGGCCTTGGCGGTAGGCCAGCGTGGCCGTGCGCGATCGCGCCGACGGCAGAGAAGCGGGCCAGCAGCAGCCGCCGAGCCGCCTCCGCCCTGGCCGTGTCGTCCGCTGGGCGCGGCCCGCCGGCGGGCCGGTCCGGCAGCGCCAGCTCCAGCAGCAGCGGATTGCCATCACAGGCGGCCATCAGGCGGTCAGCCGTCTCGCGGCCGATATCGCCGAAGTGATCGCGCAGCACCTCCCGGGCCGCCTGATCGGTCAGCGGAGCGAGCCGCTGGATGTCGGCCAGACCCTGCGCCGCGAGCTGCTCAGCGGTCCGCAGCGCCTGATCGGGCCACGGCCGTGCCGTGGCCACGACCGCCAGCCGAAGCGCGCCAGCCCTTCGGCACAGCAAATGCAGGAGGGTCAGCGAGTCCGGGTCGGACCAGTGCAGGTCATCGAGGGCAAACAGCAGCGGCCGGTCTGCCGCCGCCTGCCGGACCCGCTGCAGCGTGACGTAGAACCGGCTCGCCGCGGGCAGGATTGTCCGCGGCGAGCGCCCGGTTGACGGCGGCGGGTGAGATGTCGACGCCACACACGGTGGCGAAGTAGGACCGGTGAGTCCCCGGATGTACGAGCGCGAGGCTGCCGTGGCGGCGTGCTGCAAGCGCTGCCCCCGGCCGCCCGTCCCCGAGCGGTCGAGACGATCGCACGGCTGCTCGGCGCTACGGGAACGTTGTTCGCCAAGGAGCTGCCCCCAGCAGCCACGTCCTATTTCGCGGCCGTCGCCGAACGGCACGGCCTGTCCCCGGGCCTTGCCCGGATCATGCAGCTCGTACCTCCCGGCGAGATATCCGAGTCCGGTCTCGTGCGCCTGTTCCCCGCTGATCGCTTCGAGGTGATGAGCACGGGAACGAGCCACATTCACACGGTCAACACCCTGTCCAACGGCGAAGTGATCATGGTGCCCGCAATCTACGCTCTTGTCCGGCCCCGTACTGTCCGCATGCCGGCTTCGTGAGTATCGAGCGCCTTCAGTCCCGCGTCCGCTATCGCGGCGTCGAGTTCCGGCAGGACGCCCGCAACCCCGATCGCCCCGGCGCACTGGCCGTCGACGATGACCGGGATGCCGCCCTCGAGGGGGTATGACGGCATCTTCAGCATCGAGATCCGGCCGGCGTTTAGCGGTTCTTCAAAGAACGTGGTCGGGTGTCCGCCCTCCGCGGCCGTGCGTGCCTTCTCCACCGCGCCTTCGGCGCTCATGTAGGGCGCTCCGTTCATCCGGAGCAGGTGCTGGAGGTAGGTGGACTCGTCGACGATCGCGATCGAGACCTTCAGCTGGCGAGATTCCGCGTATGCTTCCGCGGCGGCCGCGATCGCCTTGGCGTCGGTGAGGGTGAGGCTCAGTTTGGTGCGCATGGGAGTTCCTGTTCGTTGGCGTGACCTGACGAGTTCCAGGCTGCGGCTAAGGACCGCGGGAAGGGATCGGGTAAGTACGCCGGAATCGTGGCCGGCGGTCCTTAGTTGTGCTCGGTGGCCTCCTTAGCGGACGCTGGGAACAGCCGGGCATGCGGCGCGGCAATGCCCGGCCTCGCGTTGAGCGAGAGCTGTTGGTGGGCCCGGCTGGGAGGAGCGGTGATGGGCGCGGTGGATCCGGCCGCGCGGCCGGCGCCAGCCCGGGTGTTCGTGGGGCGGGACGAGGAGCTCTCTGAACTGCATGCCGCGCTGCGGCGTGCCGCGGATGGCCGGGCGGGGATGCTGCTGGTCGCCGGCGAGCGGGGGTGGGCAAGACCCGGCTGATCGGCCAGTTCGCCGAGCAGGCTCGGCGCGCGCGGACGCTGGTCGCGGTGGTGGTGCCGCGCCGCTGACCGGGGCCGCGCTGCCGTACGCACCGCTGGTCCAGGCGCTGCGGTCCCTGGCTGACGATCACGAACCGGCCGGCCTCGGCGGGCAACGGGCGGAGCTGGCGGGAGTGCTGGCCGAGCTGGCCGGGCACGGGCCGCCCGGCGAGCGGTCGCCCGAGATGGGGCGGGCGCGGCTGTTCGAGCGGCTATGCCGTCTGCTCGGCGGGCTCGCCCGGGCCGCTCCGCTGCTGCTGGTGCTGGAGGACCTGCACTGGGCCGATAGCGCCACCCTGGACGTCCTGGCGTAGTAACTACCTGTTGGTCTTTCCCGGGTTGCTGAAGGAACGTCCTCCTGATGTGGTTGACGGGCTTCAGATCCCAAGACATGCAGGAGGACGTTCGTGGCTCAGGGTAGCGGGCTGACACGGGGTGACCGGAACCGGAACGGCCGGATCGCCGCGTTGCGTGCGGTGGTCCGGCGGGACCGGCCGGTGCTGGCGGTTGACCTGGGCGAGGATAAGCAGGTTGCGGCGCTGGTCGATCATGAGGGCCGGGTGCTGGCCCGCAAGACCGTCAAGGCGAAGGCCTATCAGCTGGGTGAGCTGCTGGCGTGGGCGGCGGGGAAGGCCGCCGCGGCGGGGTTTCCCGGGCTGGCGGTGGCGTGCGAGCCGACCGGGCACCGGTGGAAGGCGCTGATGGGCCTGGCGGACGCGGCGGGGCACGGGTTCGTGTGCGTGCAGTCGCTGGCGGTGGCGCGGGCCCGGGAAGGCGATGACTATACCCGGGACAAGACCGATCACCGGGACGCGTACCTGATCGGCAAGCTGGTGATCCGGCTGGACTGCTACCTGCCGGAGCGGGCTGATGAGGTGTGGGCGCGGCTGCGGCACCTGGGGGCGCGGCGGTTCGCCCTGGTGGCCGACGTGATCTCGTGCAGGCAGCAGGTCAGCGACCTGCTGGCGTGCGCGTGGCCGGCGGCGCTGGGGGTGGCCGCCCGGCCGGTGGAGGCCACGACGTGGCTGGCCGCGATGGGGGCGATCGCTGACCGGTGCAACGGGAACCCGGCCCGGGTGCGCGCGATGGGGTATGAGAAGTTCGTCGCCGCGGTCCGCCGCGAGCTGCCCCGCTGGGGCGCCAGGAACGTCTACCACAAGATCGTGAAGGGGCTGTGGGAGGCGCTGGCCGATGCCGGCGGCGTGGCCGCGCAGCGCCGCGGCGCGCTGGAACGGGTGCACCTGGTGATGGGTGATTGGCGGTCGCTGCTGGCCCGGCTGGCCGATGCGGAGGGACGGATGACCGCCGTGCTGGATGAGCTGGGGCTGAGGGAGCTGGTCACCAGCATCGACGGGCTGTCGGCGGTCGGCGCCGCGGTCATCTTGGCCGAGACCGGGGACCTGACCCGGTTCGCCTCGGCGCGGTCGGTCGTCAAGCACGCCGGGCTGAATCCTTCTGAGCACACCTCGGCCACCCTGGCCGGCAAGACCCGCATCTCCCGCCGCGGCCGGCCCGGGCTGCGCGCGGCTGCGTGGCGCGCCGTGTGGGGCGGCATGCGCCATAACCGGGTGCTGCACGCCCGGCACGCGCACCTGACCGGCCGGCCGGAGGGCAACCGGCTCAGCGACGCGCAGGCCCGGGCCGCGTGCGCGGCCACCCTGCTGCGCTGGCTGCATGCCGTCATCACCCGGCGCCAGATGTGGGACCCCCGCATCGCGGCCGGTGCCATCCCCGCCCGCCCGGGCGCCGTGACCACGCCGGCGGCCGCATGAGGTAAGCCGGACAGCAGCCGGGCGCCTGTCCACGCACGTGCCGCCCGGCCGGCCAGTGACCTTCCTTCCGGCGGCGGGGCGAGCCCGGATCGGCGTTGAGCTCAAGCTCGTCAAGAACCATGGGCAGCCCCGCCGCGCCCTTGCACAAAGCTCGATTGCGCGCTGTCGGGACCCGGCCCCCAGGGCCAGGGAGAACCCGGTCGAGGACTACGTAGAGACGCAAGGCGCGGCGGAGCCCCCGCACCCCCGGGACCGGCGAGAACGCCCTTCCCGCAATAGCCAGCCCGGCGAGGCCGGACCGGTCAGATCACCATGCCCGCAAACGCTACCGGTCACGATCACTGTCAGCGCCCCATCCGGCGCAGCAACCACCCCAGCCACGCGGTAACCATGCGTGACCTGCGAGAGTCCCTGGCCACTGACCGCCACCAAGCCCATACCCCCATCCCGTCCGAGACCAGCTTGACAAGTACCTGTTGCGATGG
>CAWEFP010000061.1:0-21261 GCA_963808295.1 uncultured Actinomycetes bacterium
GGCGTCGTGGCAGGAGCACGAGGACCGGGAGCTGGCGGCGGATCATCATGGGCAGAGGCCGGTGAAGGCTGGGTCGCTCGACGGGACGCTGATCCGGGGTGCCGGACACGCCCGCGACAGGGCCGCGTTCGGCTCGGTCGGCACCGGGGCGAGCGCCGCCCGTTCCCCGCAGGTCCGGCACTGCCGTTGAATGGCTCACCCAGCGCTGCTGGGATCCCGCACGGCCCGGCCGGGACGGACAAGGCCGCCGCGGAGCAGAAGCTGCTGGACATGGCGATGGAGCAGTGCCCGCACCTGTTCACCAAGGGCCGGCTGTGGCTGATGGACCGGAACTACCACGGCGCGGCCCGGATCGCCCGGCTGACGGCCCGCACGCACGTGCTGATCCGCCTGAAAAGCGACATCCCGCTGAAAAGGGTCTCCCCGGTTCTCGCGGACGGGTCGTATCTCGCGGAGCTGTCCGGCGACGGCGTCACAGTGACCGTACGGGTAATCGAGTACTGGGTGACCGTGGAAGGCCAGGAAGTGCCGGAGATGTTCTGCCTGGTCACCGACCTGCTGGACTGCCGTGAGTACCCAGCGGCGGACCTCGCCGCCCTCTATAGTGGCGGTGGGACGGGTCGGAGACCGCGCTGCAGCGAGGCCAAGACTAGCCTGGCCGCGCGGCACCTCGGCCGGACCGATGCTCCGCTCCGGCCGCCCGTATCTCGTCCGGCAGGACTCGCCGCCTGGGCCGGCCGTGTCAAGATGACCCCGCGGCGTCGCCCGCGCCACCGCGCTGGCCGCCCGTCCCCGCCCGGAAGGGCCCACGCGGATGCCCGGGCCCGGCCGAATCTCCCATGCCCGCGCCCGCCGCACCGTCCACCGCCGCGATCCGTGCCGGGAGGACCGCTCACCGCGCTGGCCCGGGACTCGCCCGGGATGCCGGCACCGTCACCGACCGGACCGGCGCCGCGCCCCGCAAGGCCGAATGCGCCAGCACCTTCCCGCCGGCGCCGGCGCGCGGCCCGCCACCCGCATCGCCGCCGCCGTCATCACCCTGGCCAAACCGCCCGCCTGACCAGCAAAAAACTCCGCCCAACCCCGCCCGGACGACCACCCGTCGACCCAGCGGAACCGGCCGTGCCGCCCGGCGCGACACGCCGCCTTCGGCGTGCCCGCACATCGAACTCTCACCGTTACCAAACCGGGAACTCGCGCTGACGCCCAAATGCCTAACCCCGGCTATTCACGGCGATCGGATCATTTCACCTGAATAGTCGATAACACATACGAAAAGTGCCTTCCGAACTGCGATAATGGGACTGTCGAGGAACCATAATCGCAGCGGAAGGCACTTAACACGTGGATTCTATGTCGTGGTCGAGGGGACTGGTAGTCGAGGCTGGCGGGCACGGGGTCGTGTCGCATGCGGGGTCGGCGGCGACGCGGATGCTCGCGGACCGGACGGGCCTGACCGGCGGGCTGTCCGGGGCGCTGGCGCGGCGGGGGTTCACGCCGCTGCATGACCGGGGCCGGGTGATCACTGACCTGGCGGTCGCGATCGCGGACGGGGCGACGACGATCAGCGAAATCGACACCCTGCGCCACCAGGAAGAGCTGTTCGGCCCGGTCGCCTCGGACACGACCGCGTGGCGGGCGCTGGCCGGATGCGACGGTGCGGCGATGGCCCGGATCGGCAGGGCGCGGGCCAGGACCCGCCGTCACGTCTGGGAGCCTGATCGCGGCCCGGCACGGCCAGCATCCCGCCTGCCCGGGCCGCCGGGCGGGACCTGGGCGAGGTCGATCGTGGTCCGCCTGGACGCCACGATCGTGATCGCGCACAGCGACAAGGAGCAGGCGAAAGGCACGTTCAAGGGCACCTACGGCCATCACCCGCTGACGGCGTGGTGCGACAACACCGGCGAGTCGCTGGCGGTGCTGCTGCGGCCCGGGAACGCCGGCGAGCAATACCGCCGCGGACCATATCGCCGTGGCGGACGCGGCGATCGCGCAGATCCCGGCCAGGTACCGGCGCAGGATGCTGATCACCTGCGACGGCGCCGGGTCCACCCACGCCCTGGTCGATCACGTCACCGCGCTGAACGCCCGCCGCGGCTACCAGGTCCATTACTCGGTCGGGCTCGACTTCGACGAGCGGATCCGCGACGTGCTGCCGGAGCTGCCCGAGACGGCGTGGAGCGCGGCCCTGGAGGCGGACGGGCACGGCCCGGCCGGACGCGCAGGTCGCGGAGCTGACCGGGCTGCTGCGCCACTCCGCCGGCGGGGACCGCTTCGCGAAATGGCCAGCGGACATGCGGATCCTGGTCCGCCGGGAGAACCCGCACCCCGGCGCGCAGCTGTCCCTGTTCGAGCAGCACGAGGGCAAGCGGTACCAGGTCACCGCCACCAGCACCCCGGGCGGCCAGGTCCAGTTCCTCGAAGCACGCCACAGAACCCAGGCCAGGGTCGAGGCCAGGATCCGCTGCGGCAAGGCCACCGGCCTGCGCCATCTCCCGTCCAGGAACTACCAGGTCAACACCGCCTGGTGCCAGGCCGCCTCCATCGCCTGCGACCTGCTCGCCTGGCTCCGCCTCCTCGCCCTCGACGGCGACCTCGCCACAGCCGAGCCGAAAACGCTGCGCTACAGAGATCCTGCACGCCGCCGCGCGGATCGTGAAAGGCCAGCGCCGCCGCTACCTGCGGATACCGCCGTCATGGCCATGGGCCCGCCACATCACCGAAGCGTTCACCCGGATCCTGGCCCTGCCGCCGCCATGACCCGGCCAGCCCCCGCGCCCCAGCCCAGGAAGGAGAACCACCAGCCCGGCCGTGGAACCGGCGCCCACCCGACGCGACAGCCGGGCAGGCACCCCACGCCGCACACCCGAAAAACCAAGATCAACAACTCAGCCCGCCAGACCATCAGGCCAGGACGTCACACCCGTGAAGGATTGAGGCTAAAGCCCATGGCATTGAGCTCCGGCCCGAGCCAGGCGCTACGACGCGGCATCCGCTGGCCACCCTGGAATGGGCGCGGCAATGGCCATGCGAAGAAGTATGGAAGGCCCGCAAACTCTCCTCGACCAGCTCCATCCGGAACGGGCATTTCAAAGCATGCACCCTTGGGCGGCGCCACTATGAATATCGCCGGGGCACACTCACATGGCCGCGTTCAGCGCGAAGGTGAGTCGGTGCGACTGGTCGCAGTTACCCGGGACTTCGCGGCGGCGTTTTGACCGGCACCCTATCGTGCCGCGATGAGGTACGTCCGGGACAAGCAAACGCCGCGTCATGACCTTCCGCGGCTCCGGCGGAGGCGCCCGGATCATGCTGATGTGAGAGCGCCCCGCCGCGGGCATCTCGACTAAGCCTGGCCCGGCACCGCCGGTAAGCCGAACAGGTAGAGGCTTTGCCAAACTAGCCAATATCGGCTCTTACCGGAGAAATCCGAGCGCAACATGACGCTTAGTCCGGTAACTTGGTTTACACGCGAGCGGAGACAAAATACTGTCCTCTGCGCAACTAGGCCGCTGAGCCGCCTGGGCGTCAGACTCCTGATCGGCCAGCGCGCCTTCGCCTCGGGCGTGCCCATCAAGCATCAAGGCTGGTCTCGCGTTGCAAGCGCAGTCGGGGGATGGATGGCAAAATACGCCCACCCGCTGAATTAGCCGTCGTTGCCGTCTTCGCTGTCACGCTGGACCAAGAAGGCGTCACCGCCTATAGGGAGTTTAATAATGGCTACCTGTGATCGATGCTATAGCGATCTTTACACCTGCCCTGTCTGCCATGGGGACGGTAAAGTCCCGTACATGTTCGGCGAATGCACGGAGTGCAACGGCACGGGCAAGCTCTGCCCTAAGGACGGCAAGCACTGGAACGATTAATCCTCCACCGCTCGGACGCGTACCGGGGTGAGGAAGCCATAGCGCCATAGCCGGGAGAGGCGTGCGCGTCCTCATCTGCCGCGGAGCGCGTTGCCGGGGGGCCTGGTGAGTTATTCATCCCTGAAGGGAGCACTCCAGCTTGGCAGCGGTCAGGCCGGGTGCAGATGGTCATGCGATCCGTGACTGCGGACCCCGGCGGGCCGGGGGCCAGGCCGATGCACGGTCAGGCTGGCGCTGGCCGGGTGTCCAGCGCTGCCAGGAACTGGACGATCGCGGCCGCGATCTGGGGTGCTCCGCGGCGGGGAAGGTGGTGGCCGGTCTGGTTCACCAGCTGAACGCGGGCATCGGGCAGGACCGCCGCCAGCTGATGGGTCGTGCTGACCGGGATGAGTGTGTCGTGCGGGTCGGCGAGCAGCAGCGCCGGCTGCCTGACGCCGGCCAGGGAAGCGGTCAGGCCGCCGAGTTCGCCGGCCAGCGCGCGCTGTTCGGTCAGGAAGCTGCGCCACAGCGGCCCGTGATCGTGGTGTGCGTGGCCCCAGATATGCCAGTTGACGTGCTCGTCCGCAGCGATCGGCCGCCGCCGCAGCCGGGCGATGCCCGCCAGCCGGGCCCGGGCCAGCCACGGAGTCAGCTGCCACGCCGTGAACGCGCATACCTCCCCGGCCACTGGCGCGGCCAGCAGCCGGTCCGAGCCGGTCAGGCAGCCCGGGCCGACACTGGCCAGCAGGACCAGCGCCTCGACCCGCTCCGGTGCCAGCCCGGCTGCCGCCAGCGCGACACCTCCCCCGTAGGAATGGCCCACCAGCACCGCCCGCCCGATGCCGCGTGCATCCAGTTCCGCCACCACGGCGCGAGCGTTGACCGCGAAGCCGCCGGCGGCCTGGCGGCTGGCCCCATACCCCGGCCGGTCCAGCGCCACGACGCCGAGCGTGCGCGGCAGCCGGTCAGCAACCTGCTGCCAGTCCGCGGCCGAACCCGGCTGGCCGTGCAACAGCACAACCTGGTGCCCGCCCACACAGATCAGCCTAGATCGCTGCCCACCGCACCGGGACCGGCGCCGCACACTCCTCAGGTGATGACGGGACGAACGTCCCCAGAAAGCGGGTCCGGCGAATCTGGCCCGGCGTTCCCGCATGTGCATGCTGAGATCAAACCTGGACTAGGGGAGGCCCGGACGATCACGAAGACGATGCGGAACACGGCGCCAGCCGCCATGCCAGCCACCGTCCGCCCTGGCAGCCCCGGAACGGAGACGCCATGAGCGTGTACAGCGTGATCGAGATCATCGGGACCAGCAGCACTTCGTGGGAAGAGGCCGCCGCCGATGCCATCAAGACCGCGGGTCAGCACCTCCGCGAACTTCGGGTCGCCGAGGTCGTCGAGCAGGACATCCATCTCGACGAGAGCGGGGAAATCACCTACCGCACCAAGCTTCAGCTCTCATTCAAGTACGCACCCGAGCACTGAAGGCAGTCAGCCGACGCAGCGACCGGCGGGGCCCGGTCGCTGCCCAGAGAGAGATTTTTTTTTTTTTTTTTTTTTTTTTTTTTTTTTTTTTTTTTTTTTTTTTTTTTTTTTTTTTTTTTTTTTTTTTTTTTTTTTTTTTTTTTTTTTTTTTTTTTTTTTTTTTTTTTTTTTTTTTTTTTTTTTTTTTTTTTTTTTTTTTTTTTTTTTTTTTTTTTTTTTTTTTTTTTTTTTTTTTTTTATACGAGAACATGCTAGAGCCAACCAAGCCTTTTTTTTTTTTTTTTTTTTTTAAAAAAAAAAAAATGGGCGACACCACGT
This sequence comes from uncultured Actinomycetes bacterium, assembly GCA_963808295.1. Taxonomy (GTDB): domain Bacteria; phylum Actinomycetota; class Actinomycetes; order Streptosporangiales; family Streptosporangiaceae; genus Bog-532. The sequence goes on from CAWEFP010000061.1 coordinate 5,652, forward strand.
AGCAATCACGCATGCGCGGCGGGCCGGGATTACGGGCTAGCAGCGAATGAAAAAAATCAAAGGCCCGGCTCGAAGGAGCCATGCGGCGCCTTGCACCAAGGCGAGGAGGAGTGAAATGCAGACGATGAAACAAGCCGCAGCTGAGTTTCTGGCGGGCAAGCGAGTCGCCGTTACAGGCGTCTCGCGGAAACCGCAGGGACATGGCAGCAACGCGGTGTACCAGCGGTTGCGGCAGCGGGGATACCAGGTTTTCGCGGTGAACCCCAACGCGGACCAGGTTGAGGGCGACACCTGTTACCACGATCTGAAGTCTGTGCCCGGTGGCGTCGACTGGGTGCTGATCGGAACGAAACCGGAGAGGGCCGAGGCCACCATGCGCGAATGCGCCGACCTCGGCATCAAGCGGGTCTGGATGCACCGGGGGCCCGGCGCGGGAAGCGTGTCACACGCAGCCGCCGAGTATGGCCGCCAGCACGGCATCACGGTGATCGGGGCGGCTGCCCGTGCATGTTCGGCCCCACCGCCGATCCCGGCCACAAGGCGATGCGGTTCGTGTCCACCATGACGGGCAACGTGCCAAGGCGCGTGTAAGGGCAAGGATGCAGGGCTGCCGCGCTGGTTCGCTCACAACCTTCCCGCCATCCACGTTCCCCTCCTCGCCGCGGCCGCGTACCTGAACGGCCGCAGCCTCCCCGCAACCGGCCACGCCTCCACCACCAGGCCAGCCTGCACCGAGCCTCACGCCCGCCGCGGCATTGCCTCCACGAAACCCGGGACGATTCACCGGATCATCTCCTGCCGCAGGCGGTCCGTAACGGCAGCGAGGACGGGCGGCTAGGATTCAGCGGTGGAATCGGCGGCCAGGCGGACCCGGCGGAATCCTCGCCAGCGGGGTGATCGCCGTCATTCTCGCGGTCCTCGTGCTTGCCGCCTGCGGGGGCTCCGCGCAGGGGCACGCGGTGGGACCAACCAAGGGCGGCGAGTCCAGCCGGCCCGCCGCCAGCTCCAGCAGTACCGCGCCATCCGCCCCGGCCAGTCCCGATCCCGCCGGTACCGCCGGCAGCTACTCCGTCGGCGAGCGCCAGCTGACCTTCACCGAGCCGGCCCACACGGCCGCAGGCGGCCAGCCCATCGGGCCGCGCACGCTGGTGACCGAGGTCCGTTATCCGCTGGCCCAGGGGTCAGCCCAGCAGCAGGCCCAGGGCCCGCTGCCGCTGCTCGTGTTCGGCCCCGGGTTCCTGGAGTGCGTGGACACCTACGGGGACCTGCTGCAGACCTGGGCCAGCGCCGGGTACGTGGTCGCGGCCGTGACCTTCCCGCGCACGAACTGCCAGGCCGGGACGGCCGCCTACGAACCGGACCTGGTGAACCAGCCGGCGGACATGTCCTTTGTGATCAGCAGCCTGCTGGACCTCAGCGCCCAGCCGCACGATCTGTTCTCCGGCCTGCTGAACGGCACTGAGATCGGCGCCGCCGGCCAGTCCGACGGCGGGGACACGGTCGCCGCCCTCGCGGCCAACACCTGCTGCACGGATCACCGGCTGAAGGCCGTGGCGGTGCTGTCGGGGGCGGAGTGGCCCGCGATGCCCGGACAGTACTTTTCCGGCGGGGCGCCGCCGATGCTCTTCGTCCAGGGCAGCGCGGATCCGATCAACCCGCCGTGGGCCAGCCTCCAGCTGTACCGCTTGGACGAGGCCGGCGCCCGGTACTACCTGAACCTGGTCGGCGCGAGCCACATGACCCCGTATGAGGGAACGAACCCGGTGGAGCGGGTCGTGGCCCGCGTCACCCTGGCGTTCTTCGACCGGTACGTGCTCGGCCAGGCGGGTGCGCTGGCGGCGATGACGCGGGCCGGCAACGTCGGCGGTACCGCCGCCCTGGTCAGCGGCGGCCATGTCCCGGCTGACGCGGGCTGATCCGGTGCGCCCTGACCCGCAGGCCCAGCCTGGCCGCGGCCAAGAGTTACTACCTCAAAGGCCCACGCACGGTCGGGTACACCTTCGAAGGCGCGGCCACCAGGCGCAGCGGAATCTGAGGAACCCCGTGTGCCGGGGCGCCTTTGGACGTTTTGGCGGGGCACTGCATTAGTGAGGTATGAACCTCAATCGGCCGCGTGCACCGCTGGACGGCCAGGCGTGAGCGCCTGGCTGCCGATCACCGTGATGGTCGGCGCGCAGATCATCATGCGGCTGATTGCTGTTATCGCCTCGATTAGGCAGGAAAGGGCCCACGCCAGATCGAGTTGTGCTCAGATGGAGACGGCGGCCAAAAGCGACGTCGTGTTCTGTGAGAGCCACCCGGGCGGAGCCACGGTGCTGATCATTCCCAGCCCGCCCGGTTTAGCGCGTCTATATCAGAGGCAGCAGCCATCCCCCGTGAGCTCAACGAAATGTCGGTCCCATGACCATTCGACCAGGCGGCATACGCCACCACAAGAGCCTTTCCACGACCTGGAGTCACTACTGGTACACGCCACACATGATCAGCTCACCGCGTGCGCTTTCCGGCTGCTCGACCATCGGGACGATGCGCAGGACGTCGTGCAGACGGTTTTCCTGAACGTTTTCCGGAACTGGTCATGCGTGGGCAGCCTTCGGTACCTTCGCGCAGCAGCGTGCCTATCTGTACAGGGCGGTGACCAGAGAAGTTCACAGCTGAAACGCCGAGCTTACCGGAGGCGAGAATCCCTTGGGGTAGAGACAATAGAACGGGGATATGTCCCGGATCATTTTGACGACCATGCCCAGGATGATCTTAAGCATGCCTGGCAGGTCATCGATCGGGCTGCCCGCCGAACGCCCGGGAAGTAGCCATTCTGTTTGCCGCTGGTTATGAATACAATGAAATAACTGAGATGCTTCAGGTAGCACGCAGTACAGTCCGTAGCCACCTCGGCGAGGCGAGGAGAAGACTGCGCCAAGCGCGTTTGGGGACCGGGAGGACGGATTGCCATGATGACACCGAAACCTGAGCAGGGCGGCGCGGAGCACCCTGATATGCTGGACCGGCTGCATGCCCAGGGGAAACAGCGCGCCGCGCGGATCCCTCAGTTCGATGTCGAGCAGACGCTGGCCCATGTGCTCAATGACGGCGGGCCGGACGGCCCGCCGCAGGCAGGCGCCTCCCGTTCCCTCGGCATCTCGATCGGCCACCGGACGCTCCGTCTCAAGCTCGAGATCGGGCGAGCCAAAGCGCGAGCGGGACAAGCGGCACAAAGCGAAAGAGCTGCGTTCGGATGGCCAGAGCCTGGCTCTTCAGCCCGGTGCCGCGCAGGCCGTGGTGAGGATGCGGCGCTGGCCGGGAGGCGCGGCGCCGCATCGGTCAGCTTCTGGGACGCCCTCAGCCCAGGCGAACGCCAGGCATTCAGATCCCGGGCCGACGAGCGTACCTTCGCCAGCGGTGCCAGGCTCGTGCGAGAAGGCGAGACGGCTGATCACGTCATTGTCATTCTGAGCGGCTGGACAGAGATCCGCGTCGGCGCGTGCGGCGCCGAACAGGTCATAGCCCGGCGGGGGCCCGGCCAGCTGGTCGGGGAGCGTGCCGCCCTGCACGTCAGCGTCCGTTCCGCCACGGTCGTCGCCCAGGAAATGGTCCATGCCCTGGTGGTCAGGACGCACGACTTCGCTGCGTTCCTCAGCGAGCATCCGGCCGTCCTGGGCATCGTGGAAGAGCAGGTGTACGCGCGGCTGACCGAACACAGCGGTCCGGAACGGCAGGAACAACGTCCCGGACGTCCGCCTCATTGGTCCCGCCCGCACCCTTCCCGCTGTTCCCGCTGAGCTGGGTCTGGCCAGGCGACCGCCCCCGCTGACGGGCGAGAACTGCACCGTTGTCTTTACCGATGTGGTGGCGTTCGGTGCGCTGAACCGCTCCGATGATGATCGCCGGATCATCAGGGACGGGCTCCGGCAGGTGACCCAGCGGGCCCTGGAAAGCATCTGGTCGCAATGCTTGCACGAGGACCGGGGAGATGGGCTCCTGATCGTGGTGCCGCCGGAGGTTCCGACGGCCAGCGTCATGGGACGTCTTCGCAGCGAGCTTCCCGCCGCCTTGAAGCAGCGCAACCGCACCTACCATGCTTCAGCCCAGATCCGGCTCCGGGTAGCGGTCGATGTCGAGCCCGGTCGTCAGCGACGTCATGGGGGTATCAGGCGACGTCATTGCCCGCACGGCCAGGCTGCTCACAGCCCCGGCCCTCAAACGTGCGATGAGCAGGAGGAGAGCGGCCGTCGGGGTCATCGTCTTTGAATTCATTCATGAAACCGCCGTCCGGCAGGTGGGCCAGCCCGGTGGCGACGGACGATTGCGAAGAGATTCAGGTTGAGGTGAAACAGGACTCACTGCCGAGCCTGATCCAGCTCATCGCGTGACCTGCGGATCGCCCGGATGAGTCCTGCGCGGCAGCCGGGGAGCGCGGCAATGCCCGCCGGCCGCGCGATGCGGAACATCCCGTTCTGCGCGGCCGGCCGGGCAGCCGGTTCTCAACGGAGCCTCTACCCTGCCTTGCTCAGCGCCGAACGGACGTACGCCGCGCTGGTCCGGACGTCCAGCCGGGTCCTTCCCCCGGTGGCTCCTCGGTCAGGTCGTGTCCTGTTCCAGCACGTACCAGCCGCCGGTATCCGTGCGGGCCGAGCATGCAGACGATCGCCGCGATATCGACATCTCCGGCTCCCAGCGGCCGGTACATCCAGGCCCGGACGCCCTCGGTGTACTTCATCCGCCCGGACCGGACCCGCGCCGCGATCTGGTCGTTGACGTCCTTGAGGTGCGTGTGCGCGATCCCGCTCGGGCACCTGGCGGGCCAGTTCGGCCGGGTCGGTGCCGCCGATCAGCAGGTGCCCGGTGTCCAGGGCAGCGGGATGACGAGCCGTCCAGCACCCGCTGCACCTCATAACCGTTCTCGACCATCGTGCCGACGTGCGGGTGCAGCACCGCGAGGACCCCGTGCTCGGCGGCCGGTTTCGCGCCGAGCCTGTCCAGGTTGCGCAGCAGGGTGGCCCGGCTCGACCCGTCCAGCGCGGGACGCGCGTCGTACCCGGTCAGGCCGCTGTCGGCGGACAGACCAGGGTGCCCCGAGCCGGTGTCGGCGTATCCGGACAGGACGTCCCGGATCTCCGGGACGGGATTTCATGGCCCGGCACGTGCAGCCTGCCGCCCCGGCCGCCTTCGGTGGCCCGGTCGACGGGCCGGGAGGGGCGGCGAGGTACGCATGACGTCGCTGGCACAGCCATGGTGGTCGGGGCTTTCCTCACACCGTCCGTCCGGAACATCCCGAACGGAACTTCCTGACGTCGACACTAGGCCACGGTGCTCCTGCGCGACTGACCGTCAGTCGGCGGCGGACGGCGGGGATGACCCGCGGGCCGGTTTTTCGGCTGCTGACGGAACACCAGGAAGGTCAGGCCAGTCCGGGCGTCCCGATCGCAGGCACGGGCGATCACCTCCCGCCGGCGGCTGGGAGGCGTGCTCACGCCATCACCCATCCGCCGTTGACCTCGATCGTCTGGCCGGTGACGAAGGAGGAGTCCGGCCCGGCGAGGAACGACACCACGGCCGCCAGTTCCTCCGGCGTCCCGCGCCGCTTCAGCGCCTGGTGCTCCAGGACGAACCGGTTATAGGCGGCCGGGTCCTCGTGGATCTCCTCGGCGGCGGTCGGGAACGCGCCGGGGGAGACCGCGTTGACGCGGATACCGTACGGTCCCAGTTCGCGGGCGAGCGCCCGGGTCAGCGACACCGCCGCGCCCTTGGAGGCCGCATACGACGCCAGGCCGGACCATCCGCCGTGCGTCACGATCGAGGCGATGTTGACGATCGAGCCGCCGCCGGCCTGCGTCATCTGCCGCGCCGCGGCCTGCGCGCAGAGCCAGTAGCCGCGCTCGTTGACCGCGTGCACGTCGTCGTATTCGGCCGGGGAGACCTCCAGGAACGGGGTCGTCGGGTAGATCGCGGCGTTGTTGACGAGGATGCCCGTGCCGCCCGACTGGAAGGCGACCACGTCGAACATCTCGTTGACCGCGTCCGCGTCGCGCAGGTCCAGGGTCCAGCCGCGGACGGCGCCGCCCTGGGCCGCGACGTCCTTGCGGGTCGCCTCCACCGCGCCGGCGTCGATGTCGACGACCGCGACCGCGTGACCGTCGGCCGCCAGCCGCCGGGCGATCGCCCGGCCCAGCGCGCCCCCGGCGCCGGTCACCACCGCAATGCTCACCCTGGCCTCCTCGTCATGGCTGTATATATGCCCCGCGAACTGCCCCGCGCGTGCGCGATAGCCATCGCAGTTCGGCGATATCGCGCGCCCGCGCAGAACGCGCGCCCGGCGCCGGTGACCACGCACCGCCCGGACGGCGGGGTCGGCGTTGAGGAGGGCGACGTGTCCCGCCGAGCGCGGTGGTCATCTGCCTGGTGAGGGCGTCGAGCTTGGCCGGGTGGTCCAGGGTCAGCACCGCGACATCCCGGTCGGTGTCCAGGTGAACCTCTGCCGGGCCATCGGCGGGGGATGCCGCGGCGGGCGTGGGTTCGGCGGCGGGCGTCATCACACCTCCGGGAGCGCGTCGGCCCGGGCCACCTCGACGATCTCCCGCATCGCGTCCTCCGCCTTGCGGTGGTGACCCCGCCGGATGGCGACCGCTACCCGCTCGTGATTGGGCAACGTCTCGCGGTTATGGCCGGCCGAACGGCTGTGCAGCGGCCGGATCGCACCGAGCGCGACGCTGACCACGTCGTGGATGTAGAGCAGCAGGTCGTTGTTGGCGGCGCTGAATACCGCGCGATGGAAGTCGAGGTCAGCCTCGACGAAAGCGTCGGGGTCATCGACGGTGGCCCACAGCCCCGCCATGGCCATCGCGATCGTGCTGCGCTGCTCGGTGGTGGCGGTCTCGGCGGCCAGCCGGGCCGCGCCAGGTTCGAGCGCGACGCGCAGCCCCGCCAGCACCCGGATGTCATCGGCGCTGGGGGAGGGAGCGAACCGCCAGGTGAGCACGTCCGGGTCGAGCAGGTTCCATGACTCCCGCGGGCGGACCCGGGTCCCGGCGCTGGTGCGGCTCTCCAGCAGGCCCTTCCCGGCCAGCACCTTCACGCCCTCACGCAGGGCGGACCGGCCGACGCGAAGCTGGCTCACCAGTTCGTCCTCGGTGGGGACCGCATCGCCGGGCGCCAGGCCGCCGCGAACGATCCGGGCACCGAGTCCATGGACGACCTGAGCGTGCCGGGTACGGGCCGGATATGCGGCGGTCAACGGCGGTCCTCCGGTTTCACGACAGACGCGATGGCGCTCTTGACGACGCGATGGCGCTTTCCCGACATACGCGATAGCCCTACCGAAGCTATGCCAGTACCGAGCTTTCCGTCAACGCTTCATCTGATGAAGTTTTTCGTTTATATGATGAAGCTTGACCGGTCTGCCGGTGCCGCCTTACGCTCGCGGGGCAGTCATAGGGCAGGTCAATCCCGTGGACCAGGGAGGGATAGCGGTGCGGCTCATCAGGTTCCGGAACATCGGTCAGGGCGGGCCGAGGCTCGGTGTCTTCGAGGAAGGCCGCACCGACGCGCCGGGTACCGCCGGAGCGGCCGGCGGGATCGGCCCGGTGACCACGCTCGCGGCCGTGCCGGCCATGGCTGACCTGCTCGCGCTGCCGCTTACCGACATCCGGGAGATCTGCGAGCAGCCCGGCGGTGCGGCGGTAGGCCCGGAAGAGATCGAACTGCTGGCCCCGGCCGACGGCCGCACCGAGGTGTGGGCGGCGGGCGTCACCTACGAGCGTTCCCGCGCCGCGCGGGTCCTGGAGAGCGAGGAATCCGCCGACGTCTACGACCGCGTTTACGCGGCGGAACGGCCCGAGCTCTTCTTCAAGTCGGCGGCGTGGCGGGTCCGCGGTCCCGGCAGCGCCGTGTCGGTCCGCTCCGACTCCGGCGTCGACGTCCCGGAACCGGAGCTGGCCGCCGTCCTGAACTACGCCGGCGAGGTGGTCGGCTACACGATCTGCAACGACATGAGCTCGCGGTCCATCGAGGGGCAGAACCCGCTCTACCTGCCGCAGGCCAAGATCTACTCGGGCGGCTGTGCGCTGGGTCCCTGGATCCGGCCCGCGTGGGAGGTTCCCGATCCGTATTCGCTCACCATGGAGATGGCCATCAGCCGGGATGGGATGGTGGCCTGGGAGGGCCGCTCCAGCACGTCCGGCTTGCGCCGCCGCATCGGCGAGCTCGCTGAGTACCTTTTCCGCGAGGAGGAGTTCCCGGCGGGCGCGGTCCTGTCCACGGGGACCAGCCTCGTTCCCGACCTGCCGTTCACCCTGCAGCCCGGCGACGAGATCCGGATTCACATCGCCCAGATCGGCGAGCTGGCCAACCCGGTGGTCCGGGGCAAGGCCGCGCTGGCCAGTGCATCGCGTGGCCACCAGGTGCCCGCCTGAGTCACCCCGATCCGGGCGGCCCCGCGCCGAGGTAGCGCAGCACGGCGAGCACCCGCCGGTGGCCTGCGTCGCGCGGGTACAGCCCGAGCTTGGCGAAGATCGAGTTGATGTGCTTGCTCACCGCGCTGTCGGTGACCACCAGGGCCGCGCCGATCTCCGCGTTGGAGCGGCCCTCGGCCGATCGGGCCCCAGCGCCGTCCCAGCCCAGCCGGTCAGTGCGACGGAACCGGCGAGGCCGAACTCCCCGGCAGCAGGCCCGCTTGGCGGCACTGCGGCCGCGCCCGCACCGCGAGCTGTGACTGCCCCACGACGCTGGACGAGTGGCAGAAGTTACGCGCGTCGGCGCCGCAGTAGTGCAGCACCCCGCCGCCGGTGGAGCTGGGCAGCGTCACGTTGATGCAGCCGTTCGCGGACGTGGAGTAGGAATCCGACGCCAGCGATCCCCAGATACCAAGGCCCACGAAGACGAGCAGGACGACCCCGCAGACAATCGCCATGGTGCGCTTCTGGCTGCGGGTGAGCCGCTGGTTGAGTGGATTAGTTCGGCCGAACATGATCGACACAGTGTAGGGCCCAGCCGGTCGCCCCGCGCAATGGGCTGGCCCCGCCGCGCAATGGGCTGGCCCCGCGCAACGGGCAGGCCTCCCCGGACAATAGGCAGTCCTCGCCGCAGCCCCGGGGTGCCCCCGGTCACCCGTCGTGGCCGTGGCAGCATACGGGGCATGAACGTGCCCCCGCCCCGCGTCGGCCGGTGCAGGAGGTCATGCATAGCAACCGCTGGTGAGCCCCGGCCGCGCAGCACGCCGCCTGCGCACCACACCGGCTGCGCAGCACGCGGCCCTCACGCGGCCGCGCAGCACGCCGGCCGCGCAGCAGCCCGGCGCCGGTGGTGATTTTTCTGCCGAACGAAACTCGCTGGGGCAGCTACCCCCGCGCGACCCCAGCCGCGCCGAAGGCTACCGGCCTCGGGCCGGCCTATGCCTCGGCCTGGCCCGCCAGGAACTTCCTTTCCCTGAGCCGCATCACGCGCAGGACCATTTCCATGGCGAAGCGCGCGTCGGGGTCGCCGAACTGGTCGCCCAGGGTCCGTTCGAGCTGGCGGATGCGGTAACGGACCGTCTGCGGGTGTACCTGGAGGCGGTCCGCGATCTCCGCGGCCGTGCCGCGGGTCTCCAGCCAGGCCCCGAACGTCTCGGTCAGCCGCTCCTGCTGCCGTCGGGTCAGTCCCTCCAGCGCGCCGAAGTGCCGCCGGCTGACCTGGTCAGCCAGCGCACTGTCGGACAGCAGCCAGAGCGTCACGAGGTGATCCTCGCAGCGCACGAGCGGGCTGGCGTCGATGGTCCCGGCTTCGGCCAGGGCGACGGCCTGCCGGGCCCAGCGTAGTGAATCGGCCGCGTCCGCGAGCGGAACGGTCAGCCCGATCGCGGCGCGCCGCCCGTTCAGCCAGGTCTCGAGCGCGGCCCAGCGGTACGCCGCCGCGTCTCCCGCCAGCAGCAGATGCGGCTGCGGGTCATCGAGGCACGCGAGGACGTCATGGTCGGCGAAGGGCTCCGGCGCCCCGTCGGCCGGCGGCGCGGGGGTGACGGCGACCGCGGTGACCTCGCCCGGTAGCGCCCAGCCGGCCGTTTCGGCGAGGTCGGCAAGCGCCCGGAGCGGCACCGGGTCGTCGCGGTCCAGGATGAGCTGGAGGAGCCGCCGCCGGGCCGCCTGCTGATCTTCGGCGGAGCGCGCCTTCAGCTCCCGGTAACCCTCGAAAGACAGCGTGGCCAGGTCGTTCATGTAGCCGAACACGGCGTCCGCGAGCGTGGACATGACCGAGGAGGACAGGCTGGCTTCGCGGCCGACCTGCATCACCCGGTGCCAGGCCACCTGAGCGCCGACCCGGTAGGCGGTCTGCAGGGAGTCCAGGCTACGGCCTTCTTCGGCCTCGTGACGCCCGAGCATACGGGCGACCTCGTCGCGGTCGGCCGGCGACATGGCGGGGTCGGCAACGAGATCCACGAACGACGTCAGGGCCTGTTCCACGCCCGTGCGCATGAGCTGGCCGTACGGGCCGTCGATGGGGCGGGCGTACTCCGGGATCTTGTCGCGGATGGCCATGATGATCTCGTCGGCGAGGCTGGGCAGTTCGGGCCGGAGGATGTGAGCGAGCGGCGGGGGCAGCACGTTGAGCCGCTCCTCCGCCGCGTTCTGTTCGGTGATCCGCGTCATCGTGGATGGCTCCGTCCCCGCCGCGTTGCGGCCGCCCGGGTGACCTGGCACATGTCCGACGTTAACCCGGGCAGAGGGGGACTGCAGCCATGACTTCGTACATTCTGGTAACGGGTCGGACAGGAAGATCTTACGTAACGTAACGGTAATATATCGCCGCGTGATCATTCGCAGGTCCGCGGAAGCGCAGGCCGGCCGGTCTGAGGACTCACTCGTTGACAAAAACAAACCGCGGACTGTGTCCATGATGCTAAGAAGAAGTTAATCGAGGTTCTGTTTCCGGATTTCCGGGTGTTCCGGTTGCGAGGCCAGTTACGCGGGAGTAACCTCCCGGCTCTGCACCTGAATGTGATCGTTAAATAAATTGTCTGCAAGGCGTTGCGGCCCTGAGCGAGGCTTCCTAAGATAGGGTTACGCTCAGCAGGGATTTACACTGCGTATATAGGAAATAGAACGACCAGCAGAACGAAACGATCAGTAGAACGATCAGTGCAGCGGCGGCTTTCGGGGTCTGCGGCGACGGCCGGACAGACGAGACCGGAAGGTGCCTGTGCCGTCTGCAGCCGGTCACGCCCGGCTGCAGACCGTCCGGCTTCCCCCCAGCCGGACGGTCCGCAGCCTGTCGTGGCAGCGGCTCATCCGCGCGTCCAGGTGCCTCCGGCTGGACCGCGTTAACGGATACGCTGGACAGCGTCAGCGGATATGAACGCACTGGCCCCCAGGCGTAAACTGCCGTTATCGGCGTGCCCTGACCTGAGCTTTCCAATGGCCGTCCCGTGGCCGTCCCGGCCACCTATCCGCCCGCAATAACACGCTGCCCCCGCGGTTTGCCTCATTGCCCGGATATACGCCATTGGTGCGGGTCATTTGTTGCCGCTTCTTCATTCAGCCCTCGGCCGATAACCCTTGCGGGCGGCCGGGCAGGTTTCCGGGCGTGATCTGATGGGAGGGGAACCGACGGAGGAGGATCGCATGCCGTGGGACTCGATGGCCGGCACGGACGCCGGGCGGCTGCAGGCCGCCGCGGCCGCGGATGACGCCTTCGGCGCTGACGCCTACCGGTTGCTCGGCGGCGGCGCGCGGAACACCGTGTTCTCGCCCGCCAGCATCGCCGCCGCCCTGCAGATGGCGCTGTGCGGTGCGCGCGGGGAGACGGCCGCGCAGCTGGCGGCGGCGCTGCACCTGCCCGGCCCGGACACCGCCGCCGACGGGCTGCGGCTGCTGGCGGATGAGCTGAACGCCGCCAGTGACGGCGCGGAGGTGACGCTCCGCGCGCCGAACACGATGTGGGTCCAGGCGGGTCTGCCGCTGTCGCCCGAATTCACCGGCCAGCTCCGCGACGCCGCCGCGGTGACGGTCCGGCCGGCGGACTTCCAGGGCGCGCCTCAGGCGGCCCGGGCGCAGATCAACCGGCTGATCGCGGAACAGACCGCCGGGAAGATCACCGACCTGCTCGGGCCCGACGCGATCAGCGCGGCCACCCGGCTCGTGCTGGCCAACGCCGTCTACCTCAAGGCGGCCTGGGCGGTCCCGTTCCCCGCGTACGCCACCGCTGACGCACCGTTCTACCCGGACCCCAGCGCCGGCGGCGACGGTTCGCCGCTGACCGTCCGGATGATGCGGCGCACGACGGGCCTGGCCTACCTGCGGGCCGATGGCTACCAGGCCGTGCTGCTGCCGTACAAGTCGAGCCGGCTGGCCATGGCCGTGGTGCTGCCCGACGGGCCGCTGCCCACGCTGGCCCCGCGCCTCGCCGGCGGCCTGGGCCCCCTGCTCGCGAACACCACCAGGCAGAGCGTGGCGCTCGCGCTGCCGAAGTTCCGCCAGCGGGCGAGCTTCGGGCTGATCCCCGTGCTCCGGCAACTCGGCGTCCAGGACGCGTTCACCGATGCCGCGGACTTCAGCGGCATCACCGCGCAGGAACGGCTGTTCATCAGCGCGGTCGTGCACCAGGCCTACATCGACGTGGACGAGCAGGGCACCGAGGCGGCCGCCGCGACCGCGATCGTCGTGCGCCCGATGGCTCTGCGCGCCGGCCCCGACCCGATCCCGATGGTCGTGGACCGGCCCTTCCTGTTCGCGATCGTCGACACCGCGACGGGCCTTCCGCTGTTTCTCGGCCAGGTCACCAGCCCGCAGACGAGCTGACGAGACCGGCTAACCGGAGACCCGCCGACCCGCCCCGCCGCCCGGCCGGCGCGGACCGCGACGGCCGCCCCCGCCGTAGACGGGCGCGGCCGAGGCGGCCGGGTGATCACCGCCACGTTCCCGCCGTGGCGTGCGCCGGGGCGGTCGGCGCGGCAGAATGCATGTGCGCGGCACCGGCAGCACGCCCGCGCCGCCGCAGCGGATATTGAGCCAGCGAGAAAGCGGAAGTTAGCCGTGACGATGCCCGTCGACGAACCGGTCCAGACGCCCGCCCAGATTCCCGCGGCAGGGGGTGGTGCCGCGCCGGGCGGTGGTGCCGCGCCGGGCGGTGGTGCCGCGCCGGGCGGTGGTGCCGCGCCGGGCGGTGGTGCCGCGCCGGGCGGTGGTGCCGCGCCGGGTGATGGTCCCGCGCCGGTCAGCCGCCGGATCGCGGCGGAGCTCGGCGTCCGGGAGAGCCAGGTCGCGGCGGCCGTGGAACTGCTCGACGGTGGGGCCACGGTGCCGTTCATCGCGCGGTACCGCAAGGAGGTGACCGGCGCCCTCGACGACGCCCAGCTCCGAACGCTCGAGGAACGGCTCCGCTACCTGCGTGAGCTGGACGAGCGCCGCGCCGCGATCCTCGACTCCATCCGCGCCCAGGGCAAGCTCGACGACGCGCTGGAGCGGCAGATCATGACGGCCGACTCCAAGGCCCGGCTGGAAGACATCTACCTGCCGTACAAGCCGAAGCGGCGCACGAAGGCGCAGATCGCCGCGAGGCCGGCCTGGAGCCGCTGGCCACCCTGCTGCTCACCGAGCCGGGCCACGACCCGCAGCAGGCCGCCGCGCCCTACGTCGACCCGGACCGCGGCGTCGCCGACGCAGCCGCCGCCCTGGACGGGGCGCGTGCCATCCTCGTGGAGCGTTTCGCCGAGGACGCCGACCTGATCGGCGAGCTGCGGGAACGGATGTGGTCGGCGGGTCGGCTCGTCGCCCGGGTGCGCGAGGGCCAGCAGGAGGCCGGCGCCAAGTTCGCCGACTACTTCGACTTCGCCGAGCCCTTCGCCCGGCTGCCGTCACACCGGATCCTGGCCGTGTTCCGCGGCGAGAAAGAGGAGATCCTCGACCTGACCATGGACCCCACGGGTGAGCAGCGGGCCGAGCCGCCCGCCGCGGATCTGCCCGCCGGGTCCGCCGGGCCTGCCGGGACGCGCTCTCCGTCGATGTATGAGGAGCAGATCGCCCGCCGTTTCGGCGTGGACGACCGCGGCCGCCCGGCCGACCGGTGGCTTGCCGAGACCGTCCACTGGGCGTGGCGGACGCGGATCCTGGTCCACCTCGGCGTCGACCTGCGGATGCGGCTGTGGCAGCGCGCCGAGGACGAGGCCGTGCGCGTGTTCGCCGCCAACCTCCGCGACCTGCTGCTGGCCGCCCCGGCCGGCGCCCGCCCGACGATGGGGCTGGACCCCGGGTTCCGCACCGGGGTCAAGGTCGCGGTGACCGACCGGACCGGCAAGGCGGTCGCGACAGAGACGATCTACCCGCATGAGCCGCGGCGGCGCTGGGATGAATCCATCGCGATCCTGGCCCGGCTGGCTGCGGCGCACGGCGTCGAGCTGATCGCGATCGGCAACGGGACCGCCTCCCGCGAGACGGACCGGCTCGCCGCCGAGCTGATCAAGACCCATCCCGAACTGGGGCTGACCAAGGTCGTGGTGTCCGAGGCCGGCGCGTCGGTCTACTCGGCGTCCGCCTACGCGTCCCGTGAGCTGCCCGGTATGGACGTGTCGCTGCGCGGCGCGGTGTCGATCGCCCGCCGCCTGCAGGACCCGCTGGCCGAACTGGTCAAGATCGACCCGAAGTCCATCGGCGTGGGCCAGTACCAGCACGACATCACCGAGAGCAAGCTGTCCCGCTCGCTCGACGCGGTGGTGGAGGACTGCGTCAACGCCGTGGGGGTCGACGTCAACACGGCCTCCGCGCCGCTGCTGGCCCGGGTGTCCGGGATCGGCGCCGGGCTCGCCGACGGCATCGTGGCGCACCGGGACGCCGCCGGACCGTTCCGCAGCCGCCGCGCGCTGACCGGGGTGCCGCGGCTGGGGCCCAAGGCCTTCGAGCAGTGCGCCGGGTTCCTGCGCATCCCCGGCGGCGACGACCCGCTCGACGCGTCCAGCGTGCACCCGGAGGCCTACCCCGTGGTGCGGCGCATCCTGACCGCCGCCGGGACGACCATGCCCGGCCTGATCGGCAACACCGCGCTGCTGCGCACGCTCACGCCGCGGAGCTTCGCCGACGAGCGGTTCGGCGTGCCGACCGTCACCGACATCCTCCGCGAGCTGGAGAAGCCGGGCCGCGACCCGCGCCCGGCGTTCCGGACCGCGGCCTTCGCCGACGGCGTGGAGACGATGGCGGACCTGGCGCCCGGAATGCTCCTCGAAGGGGTCGTCACCAACGTCGCCGCGTTCGGCGCCTTCGTCGACGTCGGCGTGCACCAGGACGGCCTGGTGCACGTGTCCGCGATGTCCCGGAACTTCGTCGCGGACCCGCGCGAGGTGGCCAAGCCGGGCGACGTGGTGCGCGTCAAGGTGCTCGGCGTCGACATACCGCGCAAGCGGATCTCGCTCACGCTGCGCCTCGACGACGAGCCGGACGGCCGCGGGGCAGGTTCATCAAGCCGAACGGACCGTCCGGTCGCGTCTGCCAACCGTCCGGGTGACCGGGCCGGTACCGGCAGCGGGCCACGGCCCGGCCCCAGCGTCATCGGGGCCAGCGTGATGGGGGCCAGCAGGGCGGGGGCCAGCGTGATGGGGGCCAGCGCGGCGGGGGCCAGCGTGATGGGGGCCAGCGTGGATGGGGGCCAGCAG
>CAWEFP010000062.1:0-29959 GCA_963808295.1 uncultured Actinomycetes bacterium
CGCCCATCGAGGAACGTCCAGCATGACCGCGACCCCGGGCAGAGGGACGGTTCCGTGCCAGTTGACCCGCCACGCGACCCCGAGCCGGTCTGCCCTCGATCGTCACGGCGACGGCCGGGCCTTTCGATGCGGGCCCGTATCCGCCGCGAGCACGTGAGTACCAGTCTCATCCGCATACCCCCGGCGCCGGTTCGCCGCCCGCAACATCCACTCGCACCGGCTGGGCTGGCACGCCCGGGACATCGCGGTTGAGAAGGCCGGTCAGTGATGGTGGACAGTGCGGTCGTCCTGGGACCTGGCGGCCCGGCCGGTACCGCGTGGATGGCGGGGCTGGCAGGGTGGCTGCGCCGTGAGGGAGTGGATCTGGGCGCGGCCGGCCTGATCGTGGGCACGTCGGCGGGTGCGATCGTGGGGGCCATCCTGGCCAGCGGGGGAGATCTCGGCCGGCTCGCCGCGCTGCCCGCGCCGGCCGATCCCGGTGGCCGCGTGCGGACTGATCCGGACAGGCTCGCCGAAGTGTTCGCGACGCTCGGCGATCCCGGGCTTGAGCGGGCCGAGGCCCTGCGCAGCAGCGCCGCCAGATCCGTCAGCGTCGCGTTCCGCGCGCCCAGCGGCGCCGCGGAGGAGCAAAAGATCTTTGGCCGGCCGGAAACAGCCACCCGGTTGCGGGCACGCCCGCCTGGCGCAGGCTGACCATGCCCGGGAGGCCAGCCGCCCCGGTCGGCTGTGGGACCACGCAGGTTTGGTCCGCGACGGTCCGGGGACCGCCTATCTGTCCGCTATCGACGGACTGACTATCGGCATCCCGGCACCCACGAAGCCTTCAGTCTGCGTAGAGCCGCCGGGACAGGTGTTGATCAGCTGAGGAAATCAGGGTTGACCTGGCACACTACATTCGCGAACGCGATCCGGAACGTCCGCTTCTGCCGATGAGCGCGTATCGGCGGGTCAGTGCCACCTCGCTTTCTCCTTGCTCTCCGCATGGTCGCGGTTGCCGGTGGGTAGAACGGCTGCCATGAGCGACAAGCCCGTTTCTGGGACCCCTTCCAGGGGGAGCAATGGGGCTGCGGCGGGCGCGTTCCTGGCAGGTTTCGTGGTCCTTCCTCAGCCCTCGGTGAACCCGGCCCCGAGCGGGTCACCAACCCATGTCACGCGAGACCGCGACCCGCGCGGCGATGGCTTGGTCGCGCCTCTATGGTGGACCGATGGCGTCGGTCAAGCAGATCCAAGTCACCTTCGACTGCGCAGAACCTGAGCGCGTCGCTCGTTTCTGGTGCGAGGTGTTGGGGTACGTCGTACCGCCGCCACCGGAGGGGTTTGCTACTTGGGACGATTTCGATCGCGCGCTGCCGCCTGGGCAACAGGGTTCAGCGTTCGCATGCATTGATCCCTCAGGTGTGGGCCCGCGACTGTTCTTTCAGCGCGTTCCCGAAGGCAAGGTCGTCAAGAATCGGCTGCATCTTGACGTGCGGGTCGGCACCGGGCTCGTGGGTGAAGAGCGCCTGGCCGCACTTGAGGCCGAATGCGCACGACTGGTCGCGCTCGGCGCGGTACGCGTGCGACTACTGCCTGCCGATGGTGACAACGAGTCGTGCCTCGTGATGCAGGACATCGAGGGCAACGAGTTCTGTCTCGACTGAGTGGCCGCGAACGTGTCGTTGGACTCCCCGCGCCACCACCGCTCCACCTCGCCGGATCGCGCCGAGGTGCTGATGGTCGTCCTCGTCACGATCGCGTCGGTCGTCGTCTGCGGCTGGATCGCAGTGTGGCTGCTGTCCGACGTCGGGGCCGCATGGCTCGGGGCCGTAGCAGGTCTGCCCGTCGCGATGCTCCCAGCGAGCATCGGAACCGTCATCCTGCGGTGGCATCGACGGCGTGCAGCCTCAAGCGACCGCACCCCGCACGAGTAGTAGATTCTCCGCCCTCGGCCACCCAGGTCGAAACGTTCGCTCATGCCATGACCGTTCCCTCATGACGCGGGATCAGCCGCCGTTCGGCTCTCCTATGATGCTTGGTGTGCCTGATCTAACGGTCTGGTTCCACCCGCCACGCGGATGGGCCGATACCGTTCATGTTCACGTCTGGGGCACCCGCCCTCGGAAGGCCGCCACGGGCTGGCCGGGAGTCCCGATGCACGCGCACGGGGACGGCTGGTACGTCTACCGTATCGAGGGCGTGGACACCGCAAGCCTGGTGTTCCACGACCAGCACGGGCGGCAGACGGCCGACCTGCGTCGGGAGCGGGACGGCTGGATGGATCGCGATGGCCAGTGGCAGGACGCCGACCCCCGAACCGCTGGTACCGCCGCGGCGTCCGGCACGGCACCCGCGGCGACAGGGGCATCCGCCCCGCAGGCCCCGCCGTCCGGGGTGGACTTCCGTGAGGAGACCATCTACTTCCTCATCACCACCCGGTTCTACGACGGTGATCCGACGAACAACTTCTACTGCCGGGACCGGATCGCCTTCGACCCCAACGGCCGTCCGACGGACCCGCACTGGCGGGGCGACTTCAAAGGGTTGATCGAGCAACTGGACTACCTCAAGGACCTGGGCTTCACCGCTATCTGGATCACCCCGCCGATCGAGAACCGCAGCGGGCTGGACTATCACGGTTACCACGGCTACGACTGGACCCGGATCGATCCTCGGCTGGAGTCGCCGGACGCGACCTACCAGCACCTCATCGACGCGGCGCACGAGCGAGGCATCAAGATTATTCAGGACGTCGTCGTCAACCATTCCTGCCAGTACGGGATCCGGGGCAAGGTCTGGATCGACCACCTGCCCATCAAGTACTACGTTCCGCAGGGGTCCCGGCAGGGTGAGGTGAACCACGGGCCCTATCAGGGCAACCTCGGCAACTACGCCTGGCCCAACCGAGACGACCTGGACAACCCGGTGGCGCCGCAGTGGTACTGGGAAAGGCACGAGCGCGACCCGGAGGGCCGCGAACCCCTGATCGATCCGCGGACCGGCCAGACCGTCCCGGAACCCGGGTACGACCCCGGCCGGTTCTTCGGGGTGGACCCGAGCCGACTCGACCCGCAGTGGTACCACCAGGACGGTTTCATCGCGGGCGGCGACTGGGAAAGCGCATATCCGCTGCAGCACAAGCACATCGCGGGCGACTGCATCGACCTGGCGACCGAGCGCGAGAACGTCAAGGACTACCTGATCACCGCGATCAACCGCTACCTCGACATGGGCGTCGACGCGTTGCGGATCAACACCGTCAAGCACGTGGAGCGGGGGAACCTGCTCGAGTACGTCAACGCCTGGAAGGCCCACAAGCCGGGCCTCTTCGTCTTCGGGGAGAACCTGGTCAAGGGCTACGGATGGGGAGACATGGGCGGCGGCGACAACGGCCCGTCTCCGATCCGGCCCTGGTGGTACACCCGACTCGGCGACGACCCGCGCAATCCCCGTTCCGGCGGCGACTCCGGCTTCGCGGTGCTCGACTTCGGGTTGTTCTCCTCGTTCAGGGACAACCTGAGCCGGGGCACCTTCAGCGGTCTCGCGCAGGCGATGTCGATGGACTGGATCTACGGTGACCCGACCACGCTCATCACGTTTCTGCAGAACCACGACGTCGGCCCTGACAACGACTTCAAGTACCGATTCAAGGGCGAACAGTGGATGGCGGCGGCCGCCTACAACGTGCTCTGGACAGTCCGCGGCATCCCTTGCCTCTACTACGGCGAGGAGATTGAGTTCATGAAGGGCGCTCCGCAGGACGTCGAGGGCGAGCGGGACACCCTGGCCCGGACCGGGCGGGCCTACTTCGGAGACCACCTGACCCCCGAACGAATCGGCGAGACCCAGGCGCACCCCCTCTACGCGCACATCAAGCGCCTCAACCAGATCCGCCGAGCGCTCCCCGCCCTGCAAAAGGCACCCATGAGCCATCTGAACGAGTGGGGCAGCGGGCTAAGCTTCGTGCGCGACCACGACGGCGGGCGCAGCTACGTCGTCGTCGGCCTCGCGATCGGCACCGACCAGACCATCATTGTGCAGGGTGTGCTCAACGGTACCTACCGCGATGCGGTCACCGGCCGGGAGATCGTGGTCCACGACGGAACGCTGGCGTTCGACGTCCGGGGCAGTTCGGCCGGCATCTACGTGCTGGCCGGGCCGGGCCGGATCGGCGTGGACGGCGTTTATCTGCGCTGAGGCTCGCGGTCCCTGTTCCCTCCCGGACGCGCTCGGCGTCGCCGGCAAGCCGGGCCCAGGCAGCTGCTGGCTGTACGTCGAGCCGTCCGTCAAGCCCGCCGTCGACTGCGGCCCCGGTGGCCTCACCGCGGACCAGCTCACTGGCACGAAGCCGCGATCGACGGCCATCTGCGCCCTGGCATCGGCCATCGCCGCTGCCTTCGTGAAACGGCGTTCCACGCCGAGATCCACAAAGTCCTTGCCCTGGCCAGGCCGTCGCCAATTACATCGCGAAGTATGCCACCAAGAGCCTGACCGCCCCGGGCCTGCCGGACAAGCGCATCCGCACCGCCTTCGACGCCGATGGGCATTCAACCCCGCCCACCGGGATGACGACATGCCAGCGGACATCCGTGCTGCCCTGTCATGGATCAAGCGGGCATCCCTGCCGATGACGGCGCTGAACGACGACAAGATCGTCCGTCAGGTCCTCGACACGCTCGCGCTCAAACTCGACGGCACCGCCGCATCACCGGACTACCTCGGCCGACGGCGCCGCGTCCTGTACAACATCCTCAAATACGCCGTCCGGGAAGGACGGCTGACCGAAAACCCTCTCGATGCCACCGAATGGGAACCACCCGACAGCGGCATTGATGAGATTAATCCCCGTGTGGTCGCCTCGCCCGAGCAGGTACGCCAGCTCCTTACCGCCGTCAGGTCCGTTGGCCCGCGTCGTGGCGCTCGTCTCGTCGGGTTCTTCGCCTGCCTGTACTTCGCGATGCTGCGCCCCTCCGAGGCGCTCGCGCTCCGGGCCGATGACTGCCATCTTACCGAGTCCGGCTGGGCCGCCTTGACCTGCACCAGACCACGCCAACAGTCGGCAAGCACTGGACCGACACCGGGGCGGGGCACGAAGAACGCGGCCTGAAAAACCGCCCGCGCCGCACCGTCCGGATCGTCCCCATTCCTCCCGAAACTGGTGGTGATCTTGCGGCATCACATTGCGCACTACGGGCTCGCGCCGGACGGCCGCCTGTTTCGTGGCGAGAGCGGGGGAGTGCTGGTTCCCACGTCCTACCGCTCCGTGTGGCAGCAAGCTCGCCTGTCGGGCCTGACCCCATCGCAGGCCGCCTCACCACTGGCGCAGCGTCCGTATGATCTTCGCCACGGCGGCGTCTCGCTGCGGCTCAACGCGGGTGTCCCGCCGACCCAGGTCGCCGAGTGGGCCGGGCACAGCGTCGAAGTGCTCCTCACCATCTACGCCAAATGCATCCACGGCCGCGATCAGGTCTGGTTCACCTTGATCGACCGGGCTCTGGGACTGGATGAATCATGAACCGCTGGTCCGCACGTGGTCCACGGACAGTCGCACACGGGTGCTTCGCGCGGCATCCGCCTGCACACCGGTCTTCGCGGGCAAAGGCAAATAAGCCCAGGTCAGACGCCATAGCGGCTGGTCATCAGGTGGCGTGGCGGCCCCAGTAGGATTCGAACCTACGCGCACGGCTCCGGAGAGGATTCCTTCATAGCGCCCCGACCTGCTTAGACAGTGTTATCGGGGGATCGCCGGGCGCCCGTCGGGCACATACCGCCGAACCACTCGGTGCCTAGACGGAGCGCTCCTGTCACTTTGTTGCGCTTTGGCAAGTGGGTCGGTAGCGCAGCCTTATGGCGACGATTGCTGCGTGGCAACATGGTTGCGGCTTTGGAGAGTGAGTGGGTGGTCGGGGCCGAGGGTGTTCTCCCGGATGCGCAGCGCACGCTGGTGGAGGGGCAGCGCCTCGGCGGCGCGGCCCAGGGCTGACAGCGCCCGGCCGACGTTATTGAGGTCGGTGGCCACGTCGGGGTGGTCGGGGCCGAGGGCGGCCTCGTCGATGCGCAGCGCACGCTGGTGGAGGGGCAGCGCCTCAGCAGCGCGGCCCAGGTCCGACAGCGCCCGGCCGGCGTAGCTGAGGTCGGTGGCCACGTTGGGGTGGTCGGGGCCGAGGGCGTTCTCCCGGATGCGCAGCGCACGCTGGTGGAGGGGCAGCGCCTCAGCAGCGCGGCCCAGGTCCGACAGCGCCAGGCCGACGTAGCTGAGGTCGGTGGCCACGTCAGGGTGGTCGGGGCCGAGAGCGGCCTCGTCGATGCGCAGCGCACGCTGGTGGAGGGGCAGCGCCTCGGCGGCGCGGCCCAGGGCTGACAGCGCCCGGCCGGCGTAGCTGAGGTCGGCGGCCACGTAGGGTGGTCGGGGCCGAGGGCGTTCTCCCGGATGCGCAGCGCACGCTGGTGGAGGGGCAGCGCCTCAGCGGCGCGGCCCAGGTCCGACAGCGCCAGGCCGGCGTAGGTGAGGTCGGCGGCCACGTCGGGGTGGTCGGGGCCGAGGGCGTTCTCCCGGATGCGCAGCGCACGCTGGTGGAGGGGCAGCGCCTCAGCAGCGCGGCCCAGGTCCGACAGCGCCCGGCCGACGTAGCTGAGGTCGGCGGCCACGTCGGGGTGGTCGGGGCCGAGAGCGTTCTCCCGGATGCGCAGCGCACGCTGGTGGAGAGGAAGAGCTTCGGCGTACCGGCCTTGGGTTCTGAGGTAGGTTCCTGCCCCGGTCAGCAGCCAGGCGGTGTCATCACGGTTCGCCCCGTCCGCCGCGTCGATGTCATGAGTTGTGGCGACAAGGACGCTGGGCAGCAGCGCCCGCCAGCGGGGCCAGCTCGCCGGGGTCGCCCAGACTTGGCCGGGCAGGTCGGCGCGGAGCAGGGCGAGTATCACCGTCAGCGGCTCGCTCGCACCCGTGGCTTGCTGACCGGAGAGGCGGTGGCGGGTGACGTCCTGGACAAGCCGGTGGATCACCATATTGCCGCCGGTACGCCGGGCCAGGGAGTAGTCGACTAGGGCGCCGGCGGTGTCGTTGAACGCGACCAGGTCCGCCGCGGTGATAGCGAGGGGTTCGGGAAGCTGGTCGCAGTGACCGGTAAACAGGTCGAGGGGGATCGCTTCAGGGGCCAGCCAAGCGCACAGTTCCAGGAGCTGGACGGCGGCTGGCTCGGTGACCTGGAGTCTGCCGATCGAAACCGACCAGACAGTGGCGACCGTGTCCGGATGACCGGACGCGTGGCCCCGGCCGTAGAGGTCTGCGCCCCGGATTCGGAGCAGCCGCAGATACTCCTCCGGTGGCATGCCGGTCTGATCGAGGTAGGCGGCGGCTTGGTCAAGGGCCAGGGGAAGATCACCAAGTTCGGTCGCGAGCTGTCCCGCCTGGGCCTCGGTGAGGGCCGGTGCCCGGCGGCGGAGCAGGACGATGGCGTCAGGCCGGTCGAGCGTGTCCAGATCGAGAACGCCGCCCAGAGCGCGAAAACCGCCACGCCGGGTCGTGACCAGCACATGCCCGGGTCCGCTCGGCAGCAGCGGGCGGATTTCCTGAGCGGACTCGGCGTTGTCGAAGATCAGCAGCCAGCGGCTCCGGGCGCGGAGCGCGTGCTGGACCGCTCGCAAGGTGGCGCCGGGGTCCGCCAGCAGCGGCACGCCCAGCTCGGCGGCAAGGCCAGTGAACTGGTCGCCGACCGCCGTAGCATGCTCCGCGTTGAACCACCACACCAGCGTCGTAGTCATCGGCATACCGGTAGGCATACTCGATCACGGTCTGCGTCTTGCCGACCCCGCCCATCCCATGAACGGCGTGCACCGTCACCGCCGGGTGGGCCTCCAGCCAGGTACGGAGGCGGCCGAGTTCGCCCGCCCGGCCCGGTGAAGTTCGGGTTGCGCGGCGGGAGGTTCCACACCCCGGGCAAGGTGCCCGGAAACCGTGGCTCGGTCTCCACCGCCCGAGCCTCGGGCGGGAAGCCCGGCTCCCGCGCGGGCTTGGCCCGGCCGGTGACCGCAGCGGCGGTGGCGGCCCGCAGCCGCGCACGGGCCACCGCCTTGGTCACTCCGAACAGATCCACGCTGACCACACCAGCAAGCAGGCCCGGACGATCACAGTCCATCACCCGGACCGTAAGCAGCTCGTGCTTTTCGCCGAGCGGATCATCCCGCCAGGCCGCTTCCCACTCAGCCATGGCATACACAGAAGCCAGGTACGCCGGGGACAAGACCGCGATCGTCCGGCCCGCGCGCTGGACACCGTCATGCATAACGTGAACCCAGTTCGTCACCCGGCACCATGTCCCACGCCTGGATAAGGACCCGGTGGCCATCCTCTTCTAACTGCCAGGCGATCCATTCCGCCCAAGCCCGGTCGGCCTGTGTATAGGAGACAAAAAAGTCCCATCCCCCATCGGTGGTATCCTGCAGCATTAAGCCAGCATGCCACGTAGGTACCAGGCGAGCGCTTGACCGCCAAAGATGTTCGAAGAAGTCTAGGTCCAGGCGGCTGTCAGCTTGGGAATCTGTCCCGGCTTCTACATGGCCTGACCCGCGACCCAGACTGGCCGCCCTGCGGTACTCGTCGTCGGCCTCGCAGGTCCGCTGGAGAAGAACCAGGCCGCGATCTTGTCAGCGCCCGGATGTGATGCCGAAGTGTCGGCGCTCATGTAATTGTCCGGTGACGGACATCTCGGCCCGCTATGACGTCTCTGACCTGGGCGGGCCTTCTTAAGTGGCAAAGAGTTGGGGTGGCGCGCGTCATCGAAGTCGGCCCGCCACAGCGTTCGCCGCATGATCTGTCAGTCGCCGCAGCCCGGCGACTGCCGCGCCGGACCTATCGATAGTCCTGGTAGACGCTGTGCCATCCGTCAGCACGGGCCAACTCAAGTGGCAAAACGACCGAACGGGCCAAGTTAGCTGGCAACGGGCCGACTTAGGTGTCACCGGACAGTAATTCCCCAGTTCTGAGGGGGTAGCGATCACGTAATTCCCCGCCCCGATCACGTAATTCCCCATGGGGATGGCGTGCGTGTCGTGGTGGACCTGGCCATCGAGAAGGAGCAGCCTTCCTCCCGTCTGCGGACGGGGGGCCGATGGCAAGGAGAACGTTCGACGTGATCGACGTGACCGAGATACTCGTGCACTGGCATGCGGGCCGGTCGAAGAGCGAGATGGCTCAGAGCCTGGGGGTGGACCGCAAGACGCTGCGGAAGTACATCGCCCTGGCTGAGGCGGCGGGCATCGTCCCGGGCGGGCCTGCGAAGAGCGAGGAGGAGTGGGCGGGGCTGGTGCGGGGCTTACCCGAGGACGGCTGGGGACGGCTGATCTTCTCCGACTCCAGCCCGGCCGCCGGGCGCGAGTTCACCGACGACGGCCAGGTCCACGACGACCGCGGACTCAAAGGACGCGACCGCCAAGGGCGCGCGCGCACCCGCGCGGCCCGGGCCCGCCGCGCCACCCGCAACGTCCCCATCCCGCCGGAGCTCGTGGCCTTGCTGCGCCAGCACATCGAGCAGTTCGGCACTGGCCCCGGCGGGCGCCTGTTCCGCAGCGAGAACGGCAACCCGATCCAGCCGTCCACCTACTGGCGGGTCTGGCAGAAGACCCGGGCCATGGCCCTCACGCCGCAACAGGTCCGCACCCCGCTGCTGCACCGCCCCTACGACCTGCGCCACTCCGGCGTCACCTGGCGGCTCAACTCCGGCGTCCCAGCGACCGAGATCGCCGCCTGGGCCGGGCACAGCGTCGAGATGCTGATGCGCGTCTACGCCCGCTGCGTCGCCGGCATGGAGGACGTCTGGATCACCCGCATGGACGCCACCCTGCGCCCAGCGCAGCAAGAAAGACCAAGAAGAAGGGACGCCCGGTAATGGCCCGCCCGGTCGCCCACCGGTCGCGGAACCTGGCGGATCCCGGCGTCCCCCGGCGGAAGGTGGCGGAGCGACCACGGCACCCCGAAAACGCATAGCGCCTGGTCAGATGCCATTTTCGCAGGTAATCGATGAGCGCCCCCAGTAGGATTCGAACCTACGCACACGGCTCCGGAGGCCGTTGCTCTATCCCCTGAGCTATGGGGGCTCAGTACCGGCAGCGTGGTCGTACCGCGACGCCGGCCGGGCGCCGGACAGGGCGCCGGAGGAACGCCGTAACACTACCAGTGTGCGGCATCCTCCGGACACGCGACGGGACACCGGCCGAACACCGCGCGCTGCGCGGCCCGGAACAGATAACCTCGCCCGGGTGACGCAGGCACTGGGACGGGTCCTCGTCGTCGACGACGACGAGGTGATCAGGCAGCTTATCGCCGTGAACCTCACGCTTGAGGGCTTTGACGTGGCGACCGCGGTGGACGGCCAGGACTGCCTGGACAAGGTGGGGACGATCGCGCCGCAGGTCATCACGCTCGATGTGATGATGCCGAGGCTGGACGGCTGGGTGACCGCCGTAGAGCTGCGGAAGAACCCGCAGACCTCGCACATCAAGGTGGTCCTGATCACGGCGCGGGCGCAGGAGGACGACCGGATGCGCGGGCACCAGATCGGCGTCGACGCCTACCTGACCAAGCCGTTCGACCCGGGGGAGATGATCCGCGTGGTTCGCGAGCTGGCCGGCGCGCCGCCCACCGCCCTCGACTTAGGCTACCGCCGCCGGCTGGGCCAGCTCCCAGCCCAACGTCCCCCGCTGCGCGCGGCACCCGGGCGGGCCAGCCGCCGATAACCTGGGCAGCGTGCTGTCCGCCGACCTCCGCCACCTGGTCGCGGCGGCGGCCCGGGAGGCGGGGTACCCGGGTCACTGGCCCGACGTCGGCCTGCGCGACGGCGGCGCGCCCGGGCGGTACTCCTGCAGCCTCCCGCTCCGTCTCGCGGCCAATCCGGCCGAAGTCGCCGCCACCATGGCCACCCACCTGCGCGCCGCCGGCTGGATCGAGGACGCCGAGCCCACCGGCCACGGCTACCTCACCATCACCGTGACCCCGGAAAAGCTCACCGAGACCGCCGTCCGCGTCACCAAGGCCGGCCCCGGATGCGCCCGCAGCGACGCCCTGGCCGGCACCAGCCGGCCCGCGCCGCCCGCCGCCTGCCTGACCGCCGCCCGCAGCTGGCCCGAGGCCAGGGATCTGGTCGTCGCCCAGGTCACCGCCCGGCTCGCGGCCGCCGCGGGCGCGGTAGTGGCGGCCCATAATCCAGCCGAACGGACCCCGGCGTCCGTTGATCCCGCCGCCTGGACTGGCCCGCGCTGAAGCGAAGGGCTGGTATCCGTGCTCCGCGGGACGGGCCCGGTCGCGGACGCCGTCGCCTTCGCCGGCTGCGACGCCATCACCTACACCCTGGCCCGCATCCCCGCCGAACGTCCCGCCGCCCTGGACCCGGCCGCCTGCGCGCGGCACGTCCCGGCCAATCCCGCCTATGCTGTTCGTTACGCGCACTCCTGCGCTGCGTCGACGCTGCGCTGGGCCGCTGCCCTCGACCTGAGCAGGGGCGAGGCGGTGGTGGTGCGGCCGGGCTCGCTCGCGCATCCAAGGGAGCGGGCCGTGCTCGCCGCGTTGTCCTGGCTGCCCGAACAGGTGGCCCGGGCCGCGCGCCGCGGCCGGCCGCATGAGTTCGCCGCCTTCCTGGCGGAGCTGGCGGAGACGTACCAGGTGTGCCGCCTATCCTGCCCGGCCTGGCCGGAGTGGGAGCACGACGGGGCCGAGCGCGAGGGGCTGCCGGGCGACGACCGCACCGTCCGCGCCCGGCTGTGGCTGGCCGGGGCCGCGGCCGTCGGCCTCGCCACGGGCCTGGAGCTGCTCGGCGTCGGCGCGCCGGAACGGCTTTGAGCCCGACCCGGACCGCTCCCGCACCGGTCAACGACCGACCACGAAGGAATGTCATGAGCCGTGTCGCCCACCCGGCCGGGCCACGTTACGCCGACGTGCTGCCCGCCGATCACCCGCCGTCGCCGCCCGCCGACCTGAACGCGCTGTCGGCGGCGATCTGGCCGCGCACGGCGCGCCGCGCGGATGGTGTCCTGCTGGTCGGCGGGATGGACGTGCGCGAGCTGGCCGGGACCTACGGGACGCCGCTGTTCGTCTGCGACGAGGCGGACCTGCGCGGCCGGTGCGCTGAGTACCGCGACGCCTTCGGGCCGGACGCCGGGGTCTTCTACGCCGCGAAGGCGTTCTGCTGCCGGGCCGCGCTGCGCTGGGTGAGCGGCGAGGGGCTCGGCGTGGACGTGTGCACGGGCGGCGAGCTGGAGGTCGCCCTCTCGGCCGGGGTGCCGGCGGAGATGATCACCGTGCACGGCAACAACAAGTCGCTCGCCGAGCTCACCTGCGCCGTCGCGGCCGGTGTCGGGCATATCGTCGTGGACTCGTTCGAGGAGATCGCGCGCCTGGCGCACGTCGCCGACCGTGACCGCCCCGGCACCCCGGCGCGCCGCCTCCGGGTGCTGGTCCGCGTCACCACCGGGGTGGAGGCGCACACGCACGAGTTCATGGCCACCGCGCACGATGACCAGAAGTTCGGCTTCTCGCTGTCCTCCGGCGCGGCCGACGAGGCGGTCCGACGCGTGGTCGGCTGCCCGGACCTGGAGCTGGCCGGCCTGCACAGCCACATCGGGTCGCAGATCTTCGACACCGCCGGGTTCGAGGTGGCCGCGCACCGGGTGCTCGAGCTGGCGGTGCGGATCCGCGACGAGCACGGGGTGGAGGTCGAGGAGCTCGACCTGGGCGGGGGGTTCGGCATCGCCTACACCGACGAGGACGCGGCGCCGGAGGTCAAGGTGGTCGCGCAGAGCATCCGCGACATCGTGGACCGGGAGTGCCGGGCGGCCGGGCTGCGCCGCCCCCGGCTCACCGTGGAGCCCGGGCGGGGGATCGCCGGGCCGGGCACGGTTACGATCTACGAAGTCGGAACGATCAAGGACGTGGACGGGCTGCGCACGTATGTCAGCGTGGACGGGGGCATGAGCGACAACATCCGCACCGCGCTGTACGACGCGACCTACACCTGCGCGCTCGCCTCCCGTGCCTCCGCCGCCCCGCCCATGCTGTCCCGGGTGGTGGGCAAGCACTGCGAGAGCGGGGACATCGTGGTCCGGCACGCCTACCTGCCGTCCGACCTGGCGCCGGGTGACCTGCTGGCCGTCGCGGCCACCGGCGCGTACTGCCGGTCCATCTCCAGCAACTACAACCACGTGCCGCGCCCGCCGGTGGTGGCGGTGCGGGACGGCGCGGCCCGGGTCATCGTCCGCCGCGAGACCATGGACGACCTGCTGCGGCTGGACGTCGGATGAGCACACCTTCGCTCAACGAGGGCGATGTACCCATGAGGCAAGGAACATGAGCACGTTGCGGATCGCGCTGCTCGGCTGTGGCTCGGTGGGCTCCCAGGTCGCGCGGCTGCTCCGCGAGCAGGCCGGTGACCTGGCCGTGCGGACCGGGGCGCGGCTGGAGCTGGCGGGCATCGCGGTACGCCGCCCGGCCCATCCGCGGGACGCCGAGATCGACCGGAGTCTGCTCACTGCCGACGCGATGGGGCTGGCCACCCGGCCGGACATCAACATCGTCGTGGAGGTGATCGGCGGCATCGAGCCCGCCCGGTCCCTGCTGCTCGCCGCGATGAAGGCGGGCAAGTCGGTGATCACCGCGAACAAGGCGCTGCTGGCCGAGAACGGCGCGGAGATTCACGGCGCGGCGCGCGAGCACGGCACGGACCTGTACTACGAGGCCGCCGTGGCCGGCGCCATCCCGCTGCTCCGGCCGCTGCGCGAGTCGCTGGCCGGGGACGCGGTCCGCCGGGTGCTCGGCATCGTCAACGGCACGACCAATTACATCCTGGACCGGATGGACTCCTCGGGCACCGGCTTCACCGAGGCCCTGGAGGAGGCCCAGTCGATGGGCTACGCCGAGGCCGATCCCACCGCGGACGTCGAGGGGTTTGACGCGGCGGCCAAGGCGGCGATCCTGGCCGGCCTGGCCTTCCACACCGCGGTGACCGCCGCCGACGTGCACCGCGAGGGCATCACCGACGTCACCACCGCCGACATGGCCAGTGCGCGCGCGCTGAACTGCGTGGTCAAGCTGCTCGCGATCTGCGAGCGGACCGACGGCGGCGTATCGGTCCGGGTGCACCCGGCGATGATCCCGCGCTCGCACCCCCTGGCCGCGGTCGGCGGCGCCTACAACGCGGTCTTCGTCGAGGCCGAATCGGCGGGCCGGCTCATGTTCTACGGCGCGGGGGCGGGCGGCACTCCCACCGCCAGCGCGGTTCTCGGCGACATCGTGGCCGTGGCGCGGAACCGGCTGGCCGGGACGCGCGGGCCGGACGCCTCCACCTACGCCGCGCTGCCGGTCATGCCGATGGGGCAGACGCTCACCCGCTACCACATCTGCCTGGACGTCGCGGACCGGCCGGGTGTGCTGGCCCGGGTGGCCGACGCGTTCGCGCGCCACGACGTCTCCATCCGCGCGGCCCGCCAGGAGGCCCGCGGCGACGACGCGCAGCTGATCATCGTGTCCCATCAGGCCCGTGACGCGGCGCTGGCCGCCACGGTCGGCGAACTCGAGTCCCTCGGCGTGGTCCGCGCCGTGGCCAGCGTGATGCGGGTGGAAGGTGAGGAGGGTCCATCATGACCGAGCCGAGTGTCCGCCTGCCGGCGGCGCCCCCGTCTGCGGCGCCCGCGGCGCCCGCAGTGCCCGCGCCATCCGCGGCTCCGCCGTCCCGGGCGCGCCCGGCGTCCCCGGCGGCCCCGGCGGAGGGAAGCCAGCGCCTGTGGCGCGGGGTGATCGCCGAGTACCGGGACCGGCTGCCGGTCGACGGCGACACGCCGGTCGTCACGCTGCGCGAGGGCGGCACGCCGCTGCTGCCTGCGCCGGTGCTGTCCGCCCGGACCGGCTACGACGTGTACCTCAAGGTGGAGGGCGCCAACCCGACCGGCTCGTTCAAGGACCGCGGGATGACCGTGGCCATCAGCGCCGCGGCCGGGCGGGGGGCTCAGGCCGTGATCTGCGCGTCCACCGGCAATACCAGCGCGAGCGCCGCCGCCTACGCCGCGCGCGCCGGGATGACCTGCGCGGTCCTCGTCCCGCAGGGCAAGATCGCGATCGGCAAGCTGGCCCAGGCGCTGGTGCACGGCGCGAAGCTGCTCCAGGTGAGCGGGAGCTTCGACGACTGCCTCGAAGTCGCGCGCAAGCTGTCCGCCGAATATCCCGTCGCCCTGGTCAACTCGGTGAACCCGGACCGGATTCAGGGCCAGAAGACCGCCGCGTTCGAGATCGTCGACGCGCTCGGTGACGCTCCCGACGTGCACTGCCTGCCCGTGGGCAACGCCGGGAACATCACCGCGTACTGGATGGGCTACCAGGAATACGCCCGGGACGGGCTGGCCACGCACGCGCCGCGGATGTTCGGTTTCCAGGCCAGCGGGGCCGCCCCGATCGTGACCGGCGCGCCGGTGCGGCAGCCGCAGACGATTGCGACGGCGATCCGGATCGGCAATCCCGCCTCCTGGCGGCAGGCCGAGGCGGCCCGTGACGAATCCGGCGGCCTGATCAGCGCGGTGACCGACCGGGAGATCCTCGCCGCGTACCGGATCCTGGCCCGGGAGGAGGCGGTCTTCGGCGAGCTGGCCTCCTCGGCGAGCGTGGCGGGCCTGCTGCGCGCGCACGCCGGCGGTCTCATCACCCCCGGGTCCCGCGTGGTCTGCACGATCACCGGCAACGGGCTGAAAGATCCCGACTGGGCGCTGTCCGGCGCCCCGTCACCGGCCACGATCCAGGCCGACTCCGCCGCCGCGGCCGCCGCGCTCGGGCTGGCCTGAGGGGCACGCGGGTGACCGGTTCCCGGCGGGACAGCGCGGACGGCCATGCCGGGCAGGCGGGCCATGCCGGGCAGGCGGGCCGCGCCGGGCACCGCCGGGCCATGCCGGGTACGCGGGCCAGGCCGGGTACGCGGGCCAGGCCGGGTCCGTCCGGGTCCGTGTCCCCGCCACCAGCGCCAACCTCGGGCCGGGGTTCGACGCGCTCGGTCTCGCGCTCTGTCTGCACGACATGGTGGAGGCGCGCACCGACCGCCCGGGCCTCACGATCGAGGTCGCCGGGCAGGGCGAAGCCACTGCCGAGGCGGGGGAGGGCCATCTGGTGGTGCGGGCCATGCGGGCCACGTTCGGGCTGCTGGACGGCCAGCCACCCGGCCTCGCGCTGCGCTGCGCCAACCGCATCCCGCACGGGCGGGGGCTCGGCTCGTCCGCGGCGGCGATCGTCTCCGGCATCCTGGCCGCCCGCGCGCTCGTGCACGGCGGGGCCGGGCGGCTGCCGGTCGACGCCGTGCTCAGGCTGGCGTCCGAACTGGAGGGCCATCCTGACAACGTGGCGGCGTGCCTGCTCGGCGGGCTGACGATCGCGTGGACCGGCGACGGCGGCGCGCAGGCGATCCGGCTGTCGCCGCTGCACACCGTCGTCCCGGTGATATTCGTCGCACCGGAGCCGCTGGCGACCGAAACGGCCCGGGGCATCCTGCCGGAATCGGTCCCGCACGCGGACGCCGCGGCCAATGCCGCCCGCAGTGCCCTGCTCGTCGCCGCGCTCACCAGCGCGCCGGGCGAGCTGCTGGAGGCGACCCGGGACTGGCTGCACCAGCCCTACCGGGCCGGGGTGATGCCGGTGACCGCGGATCTGGTCCGGCGGCTGCGCGCGGCCGGCATCCCCGCCGTGGTGTCCGGGGCGGGCCCGTCGGTCCTCGCATTCCTGGTCAGGCCGGGGTCAGCGGCCGGGGCCACGCCGGGGTCGGCGCCCAGGTCGGCGGAGTCCCCCGGCGCGGCCAGCCTCGATGTCGTGGATTCAACCGTCCGTGAAATGGGTATCGGGTGGGGCATAAGCGTCCTTGACGTCGACCGGCGAGGCGCTACCATCCAGTCCGTAACGCCAGGCTCAGTTCCCGCGGGCGGCACATCGCAGTGACCACGCCAGGAGAACGTGCGCCTTCGGCGGCCGGGCTCGATATCCATCCTGTGCGTGCCGGTCGTCCTCTTCCGCGACACACGGATACCGGTGAGGGAATGCGGTGGCCTCTCGTGGTGTTAGGCTGGGTGTTGCACCAGGAGCCCCGGTGCGGGGCAGGTGCTCATCAGCCATATGTGACGCGGCAGCTCCTGCTGCCGCGGTCAGGCAGTGGCCCCCCGGCATTGCGTCAGTTAGATCTTTCCGTTCCCGCCCGGTCCCCGGGGGAGGACGGGTTGGCAGGCGAGCGGGATCCGGGAACTCAGGCGGGTGGCCGCGTGAGCGCGCCTGGGCTTGTTTTGCTCGGCTGCGGGCGCACAGCACATCTCATGGAGGAACATCCCAAGCGCCAGGGCAATGACGCATATCAGGGAAGCGCGAATCTACGCCTGGGCACCACCAACTCGCGGCGCCCGGCCGATCGGCCGTAGGACCGGCCGAGGATCGTAATGGAAGGACCATTAGTGAGCGACACCACCGAATTCCTCAGCGGCGCACCGGATGCGCCCGGGGAAACCCCCCTCGGTCGTCCGGCGTCCCAGGAGAACGCCGACCCTGAGGGTTCCCACGCCGGGTCCAGGGCGCCAGCCGGGTCGGACGGTGCCGCGGCGGCCAGGGGGCGCCGCCGCCAGGGGACGGGTCTTTCCGCACTGCTGCTCCCCGAGTTGCAGCAGGTAGCGCAGCAGATGGGGATCGCGGGCACGGCCCGCATGCGCAAGAGCCAGCTGATCGCGGCGATTCAAGAGAAGCAGGGCGGCACCGCCGACGAGCCGCGCCGCGGTTCCCGGGCCGGCGCCGGCGCCGCTCCCACCGAAGTTTCAGCCCCGCGGGTCGCGTCTGCGGGAGCCGGACGCGTCCCGCCCGCTCAAGCAGGACGCCATGGAACCACAGACATCCACGGAAACCGGCATCCGCCGCGACACGCGGGCCGGCAGCAATGGCGTGCCGACTTCAAGCCGCGGTGACGCCGCTGGCCAGCAGCTCAGCTTCGACCAGGCCCCGGCAGGCCCGGCGCGTTCCGCCGGCGACACGGACCGGGCGGCCCAGGAGGGGTCCGAGGCCGCCCGCGGTGACGGCCAGCAGCCCGCTGACGGGCCGCGCGGCGACCGCCGCCGCCGCAGCAGCAGCAACGGCCGCGGCGACGCCCCGCAGTCCCGCGGGCGCGGCGACAACGGCCGCGACGGCAGCCGTGCTGAGCGCGGCGAGGGCCGCGACCGTGCTGAGCGCGGCGACCGTGCTGACAGCCGTGAGCCGGCCGCCGCGCAGCCGTCCGGTGGCGACCAGTCCTACCGCGGCGACGACGACGCCGACGGCCAGGGCCGCCGCCGCAGCCGTGACCGGTTCCGCAACCGCAACCGGCGCCGCGAGCGCGGCCCGGCCGGCGAGCCCGAGCCGACGATCGCCGAGGACGACGTGCTGATCCCGATCGCGGGCATCCTCGACGTTCTCGACAACTACGCGTTCGTCCGGACGACCGGCTATCTGCCCGGCCCGAACGATGTGTACGTGTCCCTGTCCCAGGTGCGCCGTTACGGCCTGCGCAAGGGCGACGTGATCGAGGGCGCCGTGCGCCAGTCGCGCGACGGCGAGCGGCGGGAGAAGTTCAACGCGCTGGTCAGCCTGGACAAGGTGAACGGGCTCGACCCCGAGCAGTCCCGGTCCCGGGTCGAGTTCTCCAAGCTCGTCCCGCTGTACCCGCAGGACCGGCTCCGGCTGGAAACCGAGCCCGGCATCATGACCACCCGGATCATGGACCTGATCTGCCCGATCGGGAAGGGCCAGCGCGGCCTGATCGTGTCGCCGCCCAAGGCCGGCAAGACGATGATCCTGCAGGCGATCGCCAACGCGATCACCAAGAACAACCCCGAGTGCCACCTCATGGTCGTCCTCGTCGACGAGCGTCCCGAGGAAGTCACCGACATGCAGCGCACGGTCAAGGGTGAGGTGATCCACTCCACCTTCGACCACCCCGCCGACGACCACACGACCGTAGCGGAGCTGGCCATCGAGCGCGCCAAGCGGCTGGTTGAGATGGGCCACGACGTGGTTGTCCTGCTGGACTCCATCACCCGGCTCGGCCGCGCCTACAACCAGGCGGCGCCGGCCAGCGGCCGCATCCTGTCCGGTGGCGTGGACTCCACCGCGCTGTACCCGCCGAAGCGGTTCTTCGGCGCCGCGCGCAACATCGAGAACGGCGGCTCGCTGACCATACTGGCCACGGCGCTGATCGAGACCGGCTCGCGGATGGACGAGGTCATCTTCGAGGAGTTCAAGGGCACCGGCAACATGGAACTGCGGCTCCGCCGTGAGCTCGCCGACAAGCGGCTGTTCCCCGCGGTGGACGTGGACGCCTCCAGCACCCGTAAGGAGGAGATCCTGATGGCCGCCGACGAGCTGAAGATCATCTGGCAGCTCCGCCGGGTGCTGCACGCGCTCGACCCGCAGCAGGCGCTCGAACTCCTGATGGAGCGGATGCGGGAAACCAAGAGCAACGCCGAGTTCCTGCTCCAGGTGCAGAAGACCACGCTCAGCTCCTGAGGCGGCGCCGGTTACCTCGCCGTGCCCGTGTCCCCGGTCCCCCGGTTCCCCCGGGGACACGGGCACAGCCGTTTCCGGCCGCGCCGTCCGGCCGCGCCTTCCGAACGAAAGCGTTCCGGCCGCGCCGATAGCGCAAATGATGCCCGATTTCGGGCAGGAAGTTTGCCTTAAGCGGCCGGGGCTGGCACATTGGGGCCATGCCGGATCCGCTCCCGTCTGCGGAGCCCGACCTGATCCGTTATGTGACGGCGTCGACGGGCCTGCCGCACGCCACCGCCGCGCGGGTGATCACGGATGTGCTGGCGTACTTCGACGAAACCGTCGAGGACTACGTCCGCCGGCGGCACCGGGAGCTGCGGCTCCGGCAACTGAAAAATGCCGAGATCTGGGCGGTCATCGCCGCCGAGATGACCACGCGGAGGTTCGGGGCGCCGGCGCTGTCGCAGCGCCAGCTCCGCCGGCTCGTGTACGGCTGACCTGGGGAGGAGACGCGCTCATGTGCGGAATCGTCGGCTACATCGGCCGCCGGGAGGCGGTGCCCGTACTGCTGGAGGGGCTGCGCCGGCTGGAGTACCGCGGGTATGACTCCGCCGGCCTGGCGGTGGTCTACCGGGGCAAGCTCCAGGTCACCAAGACCGCCGGCCGGGTGCAGGACCTCCGGGACCGGGTCAGCGACCGGGGCCGCAGCACCGTCGGCATCGGGCACACCCGGTGGGCGACGCACGGCGAGCCGAACGAGGTCAACGCGCACCCGCACGTGGACGCCGCGGGCAACATCGCCGTGGTGCACAACGGCATCATCGAGAACGCCGAGCAACTGCGCGACCAGCTGACCGCAGCCGGCGTCACGCTCGTCTCCGACACCGACACCGAGGCCCTGGCGCACCTCATCGCGGCCGAGGTGGCCGACGGCGGGCCGGGCGGATCCCTGCAGGACGCCGTCCTGCGCGCGCTGCGCCGCGTCGAGGGCACCTACGGCCTGCTCGTCCTCGACGTACGCCGCCCCGACGAACTGGTGGTGGCGCGTAACGGCAGCCCCATCGTGCTCGGCATCGGGGAGAGCGAGATGTTCATCGCCTCCGACATCGCCGCGATCGTGCGGCACACCCAGCAGGTCGTCTACCTCGACGACGCCGAGGTTGCCACGGTGCGCTCCAACGGCTACCAGACGCGCACGCTGGACAACCAGAGCACCAGCAAGACGCCGACCACGGTCGAGGCGGAGGCTGGCGATTACGAGCTGGGCCCGTTCGAGGACTTCATGTGCAAGGAGATCCACGAGCAGCCGGAGGCGCTGCGCCGGATGCTCCGCGGCCGGCTCGACGAGCGGTTCGCCACCGCGCGCCTCGGCGGCATCAACCTGGACGCCCGCCAGCTCCGCTCGGTGCGGCGGGTCAAGTTTCTCGGCTGCGGATCGGCCTACTACGCCGGGCAGATGGGAGCCGTCCTGGTGGAGGAACTGTCCCGGGTGCCTGCGGACGCCGAGCCCGCGTCGGAATTCCGGTACCGCAACCCGGTCGTCGACCCCGACACCCTCTACGTCGCGATCAGCCAGTCCGGTGAGACGCTGGACACGCTGATGGCCGTCCAGGAGCTCAAGCGGAAGGGCGGTCAGGTCCTCGGCGCCGTCAACGTGGTCGGCAGCGCGATCGCGCGGGAATGCGGCAGCGGCGTGTTCCTGCATGCCGGCCCGGAGATCGCGGTCGCCTCCACCAAGGCGCTGACCAACATGGCGGCCTCGTTCGCCCTGCTCGGCCTGCTGATCGGCCGGGTCCGCGACATGTCCGCGGCCGAGGGAGCCAGGCTCGTGGCCGGCCTGCGGTCGCTGCCCGAGCAGATCGATCAGGTGCTGGCCCAGGAGGACGCCATCGCCGCCATCGCCGGCCAGTTCGCCGGCGTGGAGCACATGTTCTTCCTCGGGCGTGTCCGCGCCTGGCCGGTGGCGCGCGAGGGCGCCCAGAAGCTCAAGGAGATCTCCTACGTGCACGCCGAGGCGTACCAGGCCTCCGAGCTGAAGCACGGGCCGCTGGCCCTGATCGACGCGAGCATGCCCAGCGTGGTGCTGGTCCCCGACGACGAGCTGTTGAGCAAGAACATCTCCACGATCGAGCAGATCAAGGCGCGCGGCGGCCCGGTCATCGCCGTGACCAGCGGCGACCTGCCCGCCGACCTGGCCGACGCGGTGATCCGTGTCCCGCACTGCACGCCGGAGCTGGACCCGATCCTGCTCACGGTCCCGCTGCAGATGTTCGCCTACCACCTGGCCGCCAAGCTCGGCCGCGACATCGACAAGCCCCGCAACCTGGCCAAGAGCGTCACCGTCGAATAGCGGCACACGAGGCGGGGCGCAGCCCGCAACCGGGCGCGAACCGGGCCTTGTGCCCGGTGAGCGGCCGGTGAATATCGGCGAGTATCGCAGCGGCCCTACGGCGAGACGGTTGTAACCGGCCAGCGAGCCCGGGCCTTGTGCCCGGGCGAGCGCCCGTGTCCGGTGGCATCGCACGCGGGTTACGGCGAGGCGCCGGTACCGGCCCAGCGACCCGGGCCTCCGGCCCGGTGAGCGGCCGGTGTATCGGCGAAGTACCACCGCGCGGGCGCGAAGCGCAGCGGGGGCTCCGGGGGTCGTCCCCCCGGGCTAGCTCAGTGCAGGCTGAGGATGCGCGGGGTGCCCTCCGGGCCGGGCAGCGGCTGCTCGCACCAGACGACCTTGCCGGTCCGGGTCCGGCGGGCGCCCCAGCGCTGTGCCAGCTGGCTGACCACCTGAAGGCCGCGCCCGTTCTCGTCATCCCGGCCGGCCTGCCGCAGCCGGGGCAGCGCGGCGGAGTTGTCGCCCACCTCGCAGACCAGCGCGCCCTCCCGCACGATCCGCAGGGTGACCGTGCCGGGGGAGTACCGCAGGGCGTTCGTGACCAGCTCCGACACCAGCAGCTCGGTAACGGGGATCATGTCCTGCAGGCCCCAGCGCTCCATCGGCTCCCGGATCAGCGCGCGGGCCTCGCCCACCGAGGTGAGCTCGCGGCCCAGGGTCCAGGTCGCGTGGTGGTCGGCGGGGATGCGGGACAGCCGGGCCAGCAGCACCGCGATGTCGTCGCGCTGGTGGTCGGCGTACACGCCGTCCAGCGTCGCCTTGCACAGTTCCTCCAGCGACCGCGACGGGGCGCCGTCGCTGAAGATCTTCTGCAGCCGCTGGAGGCCGTCGTCGATGTCGCGGGTGCGGTTCTCGACCAGGCCGTCGGTGTAGAGCAGGAACAGGCTGCCGTCCTCGACGGTGAACACGCGGCTCTCGATCGGGCCCTCGCCGACGCCCAGCGGCGGGGCGGGCGCGACGTCGAGGTACTCGTTGCTGCCGTCCGGGTGGACGAGCAGCGGCGGCAGGTGCCCGGCCACCGCCACCTCGCAGGTGCCGCTGACCGCATCGAAGATCGCGTAAGCGCACGTCGCGAAGTGCGGCTCCCGCTCGCCCAGCGTGTGCATGAGCTCGTCGAGCTGCTGCAGCGACTCGGCAGGCGGCAGCTCGAGCCGGGCCAGCGTATGGATGGCGGTGCGCAGCCGCCCCATGGTCACCGCGGCCCGGACGCCGTGCCCGGCCACGTCGCCGACGACCAGGGCGACCCGCGCGCCCGGCAGCGCGATCGACTCGTACCAGTCCCCGCCGACCTCGATCAGCTTGCTGCCGGGCAGGTACCGGTGCCGCACATCGACGGAGGACGGCGCGGACAGGCCGGTCGGCAGCAGGCTGCGCTGCAGGGTCAGCGCGGTGGCGTGCTCGCGGTTGTACCGCCGCGCGTTGTCGATGAAGATCGCGGCCCGCGCGGCGAACTCCATCCCGATTTCCTGGTCGTACGCGTCGAACCGGCGGTAGCCGGGCTTTCGCGTGCAGGCGAAGAAGCCCAGCGTGCTGCCCTGCGCGATGAGCGGCAGCAGCAGCATCGAGGCGTCGGCGAGCAGGTCGGCGACCGGCGGCCGCTGCCACATGTCGGCCAGCTTCGCCGCCGCCTCCTTGCTGAACCGGCTCTCCAGCACCGGCTTGCCCGAGCCCATGCACCGCACGTACGGCGAGCCGGGCGGGTAGCGG
This sequence comes from uncultured Actinomycetes bacterium, assembly GCA_963808295.1. Classification (GTDB taxonomy): domain Bacteria; phylum Actinomycetota; class Actinomycetes; order Streptosporangiales; family Streptosporangiaceae; genus Bog-532. The sequence goes on from CAWEFP010000062.1 coordinate 23,580, forward strand.
AGGATCTCACCGGTCGGGAAGGTGGCCTCCCAGGCGGGGTCCTCCGCATCGTTGGCCACCGCCAGCCGGCGCAGCGGGTGGGAACCGTCGGGCCCGTGCGCCGGGAACTCGTCCTCGCCGATCAGGCTCTCCAGCACGGCAATGCCGCCCGCGTTGCAGAAATGCGGCACCAGGGTGGACATCAGCTCGCGCGCGACATGGTCGAAGTCGAGGGTGTCGCCGATCCGCTTGAACGTCCGGTCCAGCAGGGCCTGCCGCATCAGTGCCGGGTCGACGAACCGCTCGGCGACCGGGGCCGGGATCCGCAGCAGGGCCAGGGCCGCGACGTTCACATCGCCGGCGCGCATCGGGTGCACGGTGACCACCGCGTCCGACTTGCCGCTCTCGGTGCGGATCGAGAGCATGGCCGTGCCCTCGCGGTCGGACCGGATGGCCTCCAGCAGCCCCGCGACGATGTCGTCGCCGGCCGGGGCCGGGGAGCCGGCGGAGCCCGCCGGCCGGCCGGCGGCGGGTGCGCCGGCGGTCCCGTTGGACACGGTTTTGCCTGCGGTTTTCTCCGCGCTCTTGTCCGCGGGCCCGTCCCCGGTCAGCAGGTCGCTGAGGCTGGCACCGAGCAGCTGGTCGGCAGGGCGGGCGAGCACAGCCGGGGCGTTACGGTCATGCTGGACGATGCGCCCAGAGTGGTCGATACCGAGGATGATGGTCCGCACCGACGAATTCTGCGGCGGCGCGCTGTTATCGACCGTCATGCCGATTGTCACGTGGTGCTCTCCTGTCGGCTTCTCACCCGTTGACGCCACGGTGATTGCCTGGATCACCGCTCCCTGTCCTGATACCCATCCGCCGGGCCCTCTTAGCCCAATTATGAGCCAACGATGGCCCGCAGGCAGCAGATCCGCATACGCGTTGCAAGCCGGGCGAATACATTTTTGTCCGGCTATTTCACCCCTGCCCCCGCCGTGCCGCCCGCAGGCCGTTAACCGCGGCCGCGCCCGGGCCGGCTTTTCGGCGGCAGCCGCGGTTTGCGGCCGAATACCCGCGGCCCGGGTCCGGTCAGGTCAGGCGGGCAATGGCGAGGCCGGCGGCCAGCAGGACCAGGCCCCACGACATCGCGCGCAGCGCCCCTTCCAGCGGTTCCAGCAGCAGGTCCGGGCCGATCGGGGCGGTCGTCCCGTCCGCCCGGGTGATCGTGCCGTCGACCCGGGCCGTGCGCCGCCGGATGTTCCGCGCCGGGGTGCTCAGCCGGCGCTGCGCGGCCGACAGCGCGAGGGCCGCCGCGGCGGCCACGACGGCGGCCAGGGCCAGGTTCCCGTCCTGCGCGGCGTAGCCGGTGAGCACCGGGAAGGCACCCCACGCCGCGGCGAAACCGAGGTCGTTGTGCAGGACGCCGCCGAACAGTTCCGCGTTGTACGCGATCACCAGGGCGGGGCCGGCCACCATGAACGGCAGCAGGATCCAGCCCGCCTGGGTGATGCCGTACACGCCCAGGCCCACCGCGCCCACCAGGCTGGCCGCGGCCGCGGTGATGAGGGCGGCCGCCGGGATGCCGGTGCGCAGCGGGCGGCCGTGCAGCTCGTCGAGGGCGTGCGCGGCGATGCCGACGGCGAGGAAGAACGCCGCCACCGCGTACAGCAGCCGGCTGAGGTGCACGTGCGGGGCCAGCGACGCCCCGATGACCACATAGGACAGATGCCAGGCGGTGTACGGCGGGTGCAGCAGCGTCCACCAGTCCCGCCATCCCCCCGGCCGCCCCCCTGGCCGGGCAGCGTAATAGGCCGGGCGGCTAGTCATCGGCGCGCTGTCCCCACATGACCAGGCCGCCGCCCAGGCTCATGATCCGGGTTCCCACGCCGGTGAAACCGGCCCGCTGCCACGCCTCGACCGTCCACGGGACGGGATAGCGGCGGTAGTGGCCGGTGATGTTCGGCCCGAGGAACTGGCCCACCCGCAGCCAGGCCGGCCCGCCCAGCAGCAAGCCGCCGGCGGGCAGGATGAGCCGGGTGTACAGGACCCACGACGCGCGCCAGAAGGCCGCGGGCGGGACGCAGAACTCCAGGCTCGCCATCGTCCCGCCCGGCTTGACCACCCGCGCCAGCTCCGTCAGCGTCGCCTGCGGGTCATCGACGTAGCGCAGCAGGTAGGTGAACGTGAGCGCGTCGAAGCTGGCGTCGGGGAACGGCAGCTGTTCCGCCTGGCCGGCCACCAGGCCGATCCTGCTGCCGAGGCCAGCGCCCGCCACGTTGGCCTGGCCCTGCCGCAGCATCCCCTCGGTCAGGTCGACGCCGACCACGCGCGCCCCGGTCCGCGACGCCAGCTGCAGGGCGACCCCCGCGGTCCCGGAGGCCACGTCCAGGACCAGTGGTTGCCCCGCGCCCTGCGCGGTGGCCCCGGTGGCCCCGGTGGCCCGGCCCGCGCGCTCCGCGGGGCCGGCGGGCCCGGCCCGGCCCGGCGCGGTGGCCCCGGCGATCCGGTCGACCATCGCGCGCCGCCAGCGGCCGTTCTGGCCCATCGACAGGATTTCGGCCAGCCGGTCATAACGCCCCGGCAGCGGCGTGAACAGCCGCTGCGCGAACCGGTTAGGGCCCTCCCCGGTCACAGGCTGAAACCCGCCACGGTCATTAAGTCGAGCCCCGGCCTGCCCAGCCGTGGCCGGCGGTCACTGGCTGAAGGTGGTGTGGGTTCCGGCTATGCCGATGAGCAGTCCCTGCCCGGTCACGCTCACGGTCTGGATGGTCATCCCGGCGGGCAGCTCCGGCATGTTGATGGAGAAATTCTGCAGCGGGCCGAGCACCGACAGCGGAATCCCGCCGGCCGAGATCACCCGCACGCTGATCTGGTGCGGCCCGGTCCTGGACACCTGGGCGAGCGCGGTCCCGCTCACGAAGCCCAGGTCGATGGTGGCTTTCACGTCCCCGTTGCCCCCGTTGGACAGGGTGATCCCGTCCCCGATCCCGCCCGCCTGGCTCAGCCCGGCGAAGGTGACCAGCGCGGTGCCGTTCAGCTGGTCGACGGTGGCGCCGTTGAAGCCCGAATTGATGTGCACGCCGTGCAGGGTGGCGTTGACGCTGGCGATGTCGAGCGGGCCTTCGGTCACGTTGTTCGCGGAGATGTTCATCTGATGGAAGTCACGCGCGGCCAGCTGGGTGAGGAACGGGAAGCCGGTGATCGTCACCTTGGGCTTGACCGGGAATCCCTGCGACTTGATCTGGTTGGCGACCTCGTTCTCGGCGATGCCCGCCGCGACGCGGTCCGCGACGACCAGGAGGATGAGCAGCACCACGACGACGATCGCGGTGATGGTCAGGCCCCGGTGCCTGCGGCCGCCGCGGCGGCCCCGCCGTGGCGCCTCGCCCCGGTAGCCGGCGTCCGGCATCCGGGCCGTGCCCGACGGCGGCTGGTATCCGTCCGGCGGGCTGTACCCCTGGCCGTACCCGCCGTCCGGCCCGTACCCCTGGCGTGCCCGCCGTCCGCCCCGTACCCCTGGTTGTGCCCGCCGTCCGGCCCGTACCCCGGCCCGCGGTCCGCCCCGCGCCCCTCCCGCGACCCGTAATCCCGTGACGAGCCGTAGCCGCCCGGTGACCCGTAGCCCGGCGCCGGGTCCGGTGAAGAGCCGTACCCGCCCGGTGAGCCGTACTCCCCAGGCCTGATCGGTCGGGTCGGGTCTTCGCTCATGACACCAGCTCCACTATCCGGGGGCGGATCAGAGTTTAATGTAAAAAACGCCCAGTAGAAGAAAGAGGTTCAGCATATTCCGGTTTATGGGCCGCACCCCTAGACTCGGTAGACATGTCATCGCTGCGTTCCGGCCCGGCGGGGGCTGGCCCGGTGCTCGTGGTGCGCACGCGGCAATCAGATCACAGATTGCAGGCGGGGACCTCTTACCGACTGGGCCGGGATCCGGGTTCTGACATCGTGCTGTCCGACACGCGTGTGTCGTGGCGGCACGCGGTGCTCCGGTATGAACAGGACGCCTGGATACTTGAGGACGTCGGCAGCACGAATGGGACATTTGTCGGGGCCCAGCGTGTGGACCGGTTCACGATCAGCTGGGAATGCGTTGTCCGGCTCGGCAACCCAGCTGACGGCCCGGTGCTGCGCTGCGAGCCAGCCGCCGGCCCGTTCACGCGCCCACGGAAATAGCCGCGCCCGCCGTCGGTTCCGCGCGCGATGGACGGCGACCGCCGGGGTGCCGTCGAGGACCCGCCCCGCCCGGCCGCACCCGCCCCGAGGCGACGCCGCCTTAGTTACGCCGAGCGCTGACCCCGCCGGGACGAGCCCCGCCGGGACGGCGGCGCGCCGGCGCGGCCGCTGGGCGGCGGCCCAGCCGCGGCAATGGCGGCCGGGCGGACGGGGGCCGGACGGTGACGGCCATGGCAGGCCGGGCGCCAACGGCGGCCCGGGCGCGGGGCGCGGGCAGCGGCGGCCCGCCGGAGCGGTGCGGGCCGTCGCGAGTCCGGCAGGGCGACTACCGGCTGAGTGTGGACCGGCGGCCGACGGCGGTGCTGGCGCTGCCGGTGCACCGGCTCCGGATCGGCCGGACGTCCGACAATGACCTCGTCCTTTCCGACCTCAGCATCTCCCGGCATCACGCCGAATTGCGCAAATCCGGGGACGGGAAGTACCAGATTGTCGACCTGGGCAGTCACAACGGCACATTTGTCAATGGGCAACGGGTGACCTCCGCCACGCTCACCGAGAAAGATATTGTCGGGATCGGGCACGCCACATTCCGCCTGACCGACGGTGAGCTGCGCGAATACATCGACACCGGCGATGTGTCGCTGGTCGCGCAGGACCTGGTGGTGGAGGTCGGCGGGGGCAAGGTCCTGCTGGACCACGTGAGCTTCCCGCTCGCCGAACGCTGCCTGGTCGGCATCATCGGCCCCAGCGGCGCCGGCAAGTCGACCCTGCTCGGCGCGCTGACCGGGATGCGCCCCGCCGACCGGGGCGTCGTGCTGTATGACAACCGCGACCTGTACCACAACTACGCCGAACTGCGGCACCGAATCGGGTTTGTTCCGCAGGACAGCATCCTGCATACCCAGCTGACCACACGACGGGCCCTGCGCTACACCGCCGAGCTGCGCTTCCCCGCCGACACGCACGCCCGCGAACGGAACGCCCGCGTCGATGAGGTGATGGGGGAGCTGGCGCTGACCCGGCACGCGGACACCCGCGCCGACAAGCTGTCCGGCGGCCAGCTCAAGCGGGTCAACATGGCGCTGGAGCTGCTGACCAAGCCATCGCTGCTGTTCCTGGACGAGCCCACCTCCGGCCTCGACCCGGGGCTGGACAAGTCGGTGATGGAGCAGATGCGCGACCTGGCGCACGACGGCCGGACCGTCATCGTGGTCACGCACAGCGTCGCCAACCTGGACGTGTGCGACCGGCTGCTGGTGCTGGTCCCCGGCGGCAAGGTCGCCTTTTTCGGGCCGCCGCAGGAGGGGCTGAGCTACTTCGGCCAGCCCGGCTGGGCCGAAGTGTTCCAGGCCTTCGACCGGTGCCCGGACCGGGACTGGGCCGGGGAGTTCGCCCAGTCCCCAGCCTGTGCGCAGTACGTCACGGGACCGCGGGCATTCAGCGAGCCGGCCGGCGGCCCGAAGGCGGCGGGTACCCCGGCACCGGTGCGCGGCAGCGCGCTGCGCCAGGCCGGGACGCTGTGCCGCCGGTACGCCCGCGTCATCGCAGCCGACCGGGGCTACCTGGCGTTCATGGCCCTGATGCCGATCGTGCTGGGCGCGCTGATCCATTTCGTCCCCGCCCCGCAGGGGCTCGCCGGGGCCTCCGGCAGCAACCAGGACGCCCAGGAACTGCTGGTCATGCTCGTCATCTGCGTCTGCCTGGCCGGGATGGCCAGCTCGATCCGGGAGCTGGTCAAGGAAAGATTGATCTACGTCCGGGAACGTGCGGCCGGGCTGTCATCCGGGGCCTACCTGAGCTCGAAGCTGGTGGTGCTGGGCGTCATCAGCGTCCTGCAGGCCGTGATCCTGCTGGGCATCGGGCTGGCCGGGCGGACCATGCCCACGCACGGCGCCTTCCTGACCAACGCCCCGCTGCTGGAACTGCTGCTCGGCATTACTGTGCTCGGCGTGGCCTCGATGGGCCTGGGCCTGCTGATCTCCGCGTTCGTCAACACCTCAGAAAAGGCCATGCCCTTCCTGGTGCTGCTCACCATGGCCCAGGTCATCCTGTCCGGGGGGATCCTGCCGCTCACCGGCAACGCCAGGGCTCAAGCAGCTCGCCTGGCTGGCCCCGTCCCGCTGGGGCTTCGGGCGCGACGGCCTCCACCACCGACCTGGCACACATCACGCCCGCATCCGCGAACCTGGCCGCCGACCCACTGTGGCGCCATCAAGGCAGCACCTGGCTGATGGACATGG